>CANJLF010000003.1 GCA_947475295.1 Fidelibacterota bacterium | reverse complement strand
AGTATTACAACACGAAGAGACCCCATTCGGCGCTCGGCTATAGACCACCGGCGCCGGTGGCATATAGCCCGATTCCAACGCCACTCGATCAGACCGCTATCATGCAGTAAACTAACATTACGACTGGTACAGAAAATCGGTCAGGTCACCTTCGTTCTTTTTTCCGGCCGCCGAGCGACGGGCCCGCGAGGCCTGCGCCCAAAACCTTCCCACCTGCCGGTCATCGGTGCGCGCCGAGATGTATCAGGAGATGTCGATCTCGCTGGCTATCCCCTGGATCTTGCTTGGCGCGGCGATTCTCGCCGTGCTGATCCAGATGCGGAACCAGGAAAAGAAAAAAGAGCAGGCGCGCGCGGCAGCGCGGCGGCATCACGACCCCGGCGCCTTCCGCAAGTTGGATCGTGAGAAAGTCGCCAAGACCGCCAACGACGATGACGCCGAAGCCGAAGACCTAAACTAGCCGATTGTTCTTTTCAGGAACGCGGCGCCGAACTCGGCAGCCTCGCCGTCGATGCCGTGCTGCAGGCCGCGCACGCGATGGCTTTCGTATTTAACGCCGACGCTTGTCAAGGCATGCTCGGCCTCGGCCATGGCTCCGAAGGGCACCACGGGATCAGCGTCGCCATGCACCAGCGCCACCGGCGGCTTTGATTTGATCTCCGCCGCCAGATGATCGGACCCGGTCAGAGCACCCGAATATCCCAGAATGCCGCCGATCTGTTTTTCCCGCCGCAAGCCCACGTGCAGGGCCATCATGGTGCCTTGCGAGAAGCCCAGGAGCGCAAGACGCCCGGCCTCCAGGCCGTGGTGCGCGAGGACCTGGTCGAGATAATTATCCAAAACCGCCGCCGCCGCCGTGCCGGGCCGCAAGGCCCGGAAGGCGTCGGCCAGGTATTTGGGATCGCGCATCATGGCGGCTGGGTCGTAGCCGGCGAGCCCGAACCACTGATAACCGCCCATGAAGCCGCCTTCCAGGAGGTGCGGTGCATTGGGCGAATAGAAGGCTGTGTTCGGCAAGACGCGCGCGAAGAACGGCGCTAGCCCGATCAAGTCATCGCCGTTGGAGCCGTAGCCATGCAGCAGCACGACCAAAGATGTGGCCGCCTTGCCTGAAGCCGGCATGAGCGTCGGACCTCTAAGGGCATCGATCGTGGCCATGTGAACCTCTATGGAATAGATTATCCTCGCGTGAATCTGGATACAGGGATTTTGTGACCGTGACCAGTCGTTACACCGCGCTTCATTCCGTTACCGGGCGTTGCCATGTCTGAGCAAAATGCGGTGCTGTTCGCCAACGGCGCGTTCTATGCCGCCTTTGCGGGCCGTGATGCCGGAGCCATGGAACACGTGTGGGCCAAGGACAAATCCATCAGCTGTACCCATCCCGGCTGGCAGCCGTTGGTCGGCCGCGCCGAGGTGCTGGCCAGTTGGCGCTCGATTCTTTCAAATCCTTCCGCGCCGCGCATCAGTTGCCGACAGGAACGCGCCGTGATCTACGGCGACTGCGCTGTCGTTACCTGCATCGAACAGATCAGCGACGGCAAAAGCCGGGATGAGTTCCTTACGGCCACGAACATCTTTGTGCGGGCCGGCAGTATCTGGGCCATGGTGCATCATCAGGCTGGCCCGGTGAATATCGATCCGCAGTCGTTGGAAGAAGAGGAAAAACCGGCCTTAAACTAACCGGCGCTAATTAGCCGTGTTCCGCCTGGCTTTGCTCAGGGGCGGGCTGGACGTCGGGCGTCGGAGCGTCCGTGACCGAGGCGGTCTCGTGGACATTGTCGCCGGCGTCGTTGTGGTCTTCGTCGGAATCTTCTTCGATCGTCATCGGCGGCGGCGCGCCTTTGCCGCCGTAAGGGTCCACCAGCAGAAAGGCCGGAGTGAAGCCGCCGAAGGCGACGACATTGTCGGCGATGTCCATTTCGGCGATGCCATGCGGATTACGTCGCGTCTTGCGGGCCCGGTCCTCGGCGCCGCGGGCATCGCTATGCCGGTCGGCGCGGGCGCGGTCTTTGTCCTTACGGGGACGATCTTTGCGTTCGCGCGGGGCGCGTTCTTCACGAAGGATATCGCTTACAGGCTCGGCGACAGCTGGTTCCGGCGCGGTTTCCTGAAGTTCGGCGACGATTGCTTCCGCAGCGACAAAAATCGGCGCGGCGGCTTCTTCGGCGAAGGCTTCTTGGGCGACAGCTTGAACAGGCTGTTCGGCGACGACAGGCGCGCTCTTGCGCGGCGGGCGCTCGCGTCCGCGACCACGGCCAGCCTCTTTGCCGCCGCGCGGCGGGCGACCCCGTCCGCGACCACGGCCGGCATCGCTTTCATCGACGGAATCCGCAGAGACGATCATATCGGCCAATTCGGGAACGGTCAGCGGCGGAATAGGATGCTTCAACATCTTCTCGACCGCGCCGAGCAGGCGGGCATCGCCCGGTGTGGCGAGAGTATAGGCGTGGCCGGTTTTTCCGGCGCGACCCGTGCGGCCGATGCGGTGAATGTAGTCCTCGGCATTGACCGGCACGTCGAAATTGATGACATGGCTGACGTCGGAAATATCCAGGCCGCGCGCGGCAACATCGGAGCACACCAGCAGCTCAGCTTCGTTGGCCTTGAACTTGGCCAGCATGTCGTTGCGCTTGGACTGCGGCATATCGCCATGCAGGGCGACAGCGGAAAAGCCGTGCTTCTCCAGCGATTTGAAAAGGATGTCGACATCCTTCTTGCGGTTGCAGAAGATGAAGGCGTTGTGGACGTTCTTGGCGCGCAAAATGCGGCGCAGGGCCTCGCGTTTATCGAGGCTCCGTACAGTGACCAAACCTTGCTCGACGGTGACCGCCGCCGATGCCGAGGGTGTCACGGCGATCTCTTTGGGGTTCATCAGGAACTGATCGGCGAGGCGGCGGATGGCGGTGTCCATGGTGGCCGAGAAGAACAGCGTCTGGCGGATTTTCGGCAACAGGCCGACGATGCGTTCCACATCGGGAATGAAGCCCATGTCCAGCATGCGGTCGGCTTCGTCGATCACAAGAATTTTGACGTCGTTCAAAAGAATGCGCCCGCGCTCGTAAAGGTCGAGCAGCCGGCCCGGCGTGGCGATCAGCACATCGACGCCGCGGTCGAGCGCTTTCTCCTGGTCGGTGAAGGACTCGCCGCCGATCAGAAGCGCCATGGAGAGGGGATGGTATTTGCCGTATTTGACGAAGCTTTCGGAAATCTGCGCGGCCAGTTCGCGGGTCGGCGCGATGATCAGCGAGCGCGGCATGCGCGCCTTGGAACGCCCGTCGGCGAGAATATCGATCATCGGCACAGTGAAGGCGGCGGTCTTGCCGGTGCCGGTCTGGGCCACGCCCAAAACGTCGCGGCCCATGAGCACGACAGGGATCGCCTGGGCCTGAATGGGGGTCGGCGTCAGGTATCCGGCGTCTGTAACGGCTTTTAATGTATCCGGCGATAAGCCGAGGTCTGCAAATTCCATGGGGTCGGAAAATCTCCGTCGCGGGACATGTTGGGCTGCATAAGTGTTCCGCCAGAATGGCGGGCAGCGCGGCGCGACAGGTTCACGGCGCGGCATAATAGGTGTTAGTTTGCGGGTGTCAACGCCCGAAGCCCTGTAAACTGCCCTTAAATGCCCCGATTTCCCTAGATTCGGCAGTGTTTACCGGGACAAAGAGGTTTTAAGTCATGGCTCGCTCCCATCGTCTGGTTCTTGTGCCGGGTCTCCTCTGTGATGGCGCCCTATGGCACCACCAAACCGAGCACTTAAAGGATCAGTGCGAGGTTCTGGTTGCCGATTTGACCCAGGATAACTCCATTACCGCCATGGCTGAGCGCGTCCTGGCCACGGCGCCTACGACCTTCGCTTTGGCCGGACTTTCCTTGGGCGGCTATGTTGCCCAGGAGATCATGCGCCAAGCCCCGGAGCGGGTCGAACGCCTGGCCCTTTTGGACACCAATGCCCGCGCCGATACCGAGGAGCAGCGCAAAACCCGGCGCGACCTGATCAAGCTGGCCGAAATGGGCACCTTTAAAGGGGTAACGCCGCGGCTGCTGCCGAACCTCATTCACCCCTCGCGCATGAACGACCCGAGCGTGGCCGGCGTGGTCATGGAGATGGCCGAGCGGGTGGGGCAACAGGCCTTCAAACGCCAGCAGGAAGCCATTATGGGCCGGAAGGACGGCCGCGGCGACCTGGAAGCCATTCGCGTGCCGACTTTGGTGCTGGCCGGCCGCCAGGATGTCTTATGTCCGCCTCAGGTTCAGGAAGAAATGGCCGGGCACCTGCCCAACAGCAAATTGGTGCTGGTGGAGGACTGCGGACATCTCGTATCCCTGGAGAGGCCCGAAGCCACAACGGCCTTGTTCCGCTATTGGCTGGCATAGAAAGGTACACTGACATGACGGTTGATTATCGCGTGCAATATATCGAGGGCAAACCCGCCGTTCTCGATGCCGGTGGTCACCACGTTCCGGGCGCCTTGGTGCTGAAGATCACCTTCGGTCATGAGCCGCTCACGGATCTCGAAGGAACCAGTGTTGTGTTGACCGGACACAACAGCGCGACGATTGTCGTCAACCGCCAGAAATATTACGACGTGCCGGTGATCTAACTATTGGAATTTTACGATGCTCAATCGCTTACGGGCCGCGCTACGCGGCGAGCCTGTTGTTTCAAAAGGCTCAACGTCCAAGCCGAATGACCTGCAAGTGGCCGTCGGCGCGTTGCTGGTGGAAGCCGCCTTGCGCGACGATGTGTTTGAGGCCGCTGAACGCGCGGCCATCGAGCGCCTGCTCGCCGTGCGGTTTGATCTTTCGCCGGAGGCGACCGCTGAACTGCTAAATCTATCGGAAGCCGCCAAAAGCGAGTCTCTGGAACTCTTTGGCTTCGTCCGTAAGCTCATCAAGGATATGGACGAGGACCAGCGTATCGAAGTGGTCGAGATGCTCTGGGAGGTTGTCTATGCCGACGGCGTGCTCGACGCCCATGAAGACGCCATGATCAGAAAGGTCGCGGGGCTTCTGTATGTCTCCGACTTCGCGCGCGGCGCCGCACGCCGCCGCGTGCGCGAGAAGCTGGGGCTTGGGGCTTAAAAGCTTTTACGTCACCCTCGGGCTTGCCCGAGGATGACGCAGGAGAACGTTACTGTTTCGCGGCGGGCGCTGCCGGTTTCGCCGCCGCCGGTTTTGCCGCCGCCGGAGCCGGCTTGGGTTCCGGCGCCGGGGTCGCGACCCACAGCAGACGAACTTTGAAGTTCAGGGTGGAACCGCCGGGGATGGGCCCCCGCGTATCGGGACCGTAAGCGAGGTTGGACGGGATCACGAATTCCCAGGTCTCGCCTTCGCGCATCATCGGCACGCCTTCCTGCCAGCCGGGGATGACATTCGCCAACTCGAAGGTCGCCGGCTCCTGGCGCTCGTAGGAGCTGTCGAATTTCTTGCCGTCGACGAAGGTGCCTTCGTAGTGGACCGTTACAACGGTGCCGGGCGCGGCCTTCGGGCCTTCCTTGGTGGCTTTCACGACGCGGTACTGGAGGCCGCTCGCGGTGGCCTTCCAGCCGGGCTTCTTGAGATTGGCGGCGAGATAAGTGGCTTCCGCCGCGAGGGCGGGGTTTGCTGGGGCGGCAGGTGTCACGGCAGGGGCTCCCTTTGCGGCCGGTGCGTCGGCAGCGAGGGCCGGGCCGGATTGGACAAACGAAAAAGCCGCGCCTGCCAAGGCTAGCGCAGCGACAAAACAACGATACTTCATAGAGGGCTCCCTGCCAGATGACGTCGACGACAGTCATAACTTAAAATTGCGGCAACTCAATCGGCTGTTTTGGGGACATGGAAAATATCAAAATAAATATTATATAACAATGACTTAATGTTATTTTCCCGGCCGTTATGCTGGCCCTACCCAAGGGCTGATGCTTCTTGGGTTGCGTGCCCAGGGGCGATTGAGTATAGAACGGCCTCCGTTTTCGACCGCGCCCTTCAAGACCGGCGCGCCACCTAAGGATACCGGCTATGAAAGTGCGTAATTCCCTTAAGTCCGCCAAGCTGCGTGACAAGAACTGCCAGATCGTCCGCCGCAAAGGCCGGGTGTATCTCATCAATAAGAAAAATCCGCGCTTTAAGGCGCGTCAGGGCTGAGCCGTAATCTCAGCTCCTGTGTACGGGAGGAACTCAAAGCCGCGGGCAAGTACGTCCCGCGGTTTTTTATTTGGGCTCAGCTTGCTTTAGTCTCTCCGCCGATCCAGACCACGCGCACCATGTTGGTGGATCCGACTTTGCCGAAGGGCATGCCGGCGGTGATCACGAGCGCCTGACCATCTTTGCCGATGCCGCAGCGCTGCGCGCCTTTGACGGCCACGTCGCCGATGTCGTCCACCGAATGAATGAAATCGCCCACCAGGGCATGCACGCCCCACACCAATCCCAAGCGCCGTCCGGCACTGAGGCTGGGGGTGATGCAGAGGATCGGCACTTCGGGCCGTTCCTGGGCCGCGCGCAAAGTCGTCGAGCCCGACGACGTGAAGGTGACGATGGCGGCGGCCTTCAGCGTATGGGCGATTTGTCCGGCGGCGGCGGTGATGGCGGCGGGTGAAGAATGCTCGGTCTCAAAATGACCGGCGCGCATGAGGTTCAAATAGTGCTCGTCGCCTTCGACGTGACCGATGATGCGGTGCATGGTCGCAACCGCGCGCACCGGGAACATACCGGCGGCGGTTTCGGCCGACAGCATGACGGCATCGACGCCGTCGTAAATCGCCGTGGCGACGTCCGAGGTTTCGGCGCGAGTCGGCACCGGCGACTTGATCATGCTCTCCAGCATCTGGGTGGCGACGACCACCGGCTTACCGCGCTTGCGGCAGGCGCGGACGATGCGCTTTTGCAGAACCGGCACTTGCTCGAGCGGCATTTCGACGCCGAGGTCGCCGCGCGCCACCATGACCGAATCCGAAAGCTCGACGATGGCGTCCAGCTGATCGAGGGCCGAGGGCTTCTCGAGCTTCGAGAGAATGCCGGCGCGGCCTTTCACGGCGGCGCGCACTTCAGCCACGTCTTCCGGCCGCTGCACGAAAGACAAGCCGACCCAGTCCACGCCCTGCGAAAGGCCGAATTCCAGATCGATCTTGTCCTTTGGCGTGAGCGCCGGGATGGGCAGGGTGACGTCGGGCACGTTGACGCCCTTGCGGTCCGAGATCACCCCGGCGACAATCACTTCGGTTTCAGCGAAATCCTTGCCGCAGGTTTTGACCTTCAAGCGCAAATGTCCATCGTTCACGAGGAGGCTGGCGCCGGGGCGCAAGGCCGCGAAAATCTCCGGATGCGGTAGGCAGACGCGGGCTTCGGAGCCCAGTTCGGCGTTGAGATCGAGGCGGAAGTTGGCGCCGGGTTTCAAGACGACGCTGCCGCCTTGGAATTGGCCCACCCGCAGCTTGGGGCCTTGCAGGTCCATGAGGATAGTGATGGGCCGCCCGGTTTGCTCTTCCAGCGCGCGAATGGCGGCGACCGAACCGGCGTGGTCGGCATGGCTGCCGTGGCTGAAGTTCAGCCGGAAAACGTCGGCGCCGGCCTCATACAAAGCCGCGATGGTCTCCGGATCCCGGCTGGCGGGACCAAGTGTTGCGATGATTTTGGCGCGGCGGCCACGGTGCAGAGGGGTCAAGTCGGTCATGGCCAAACATTACACGGGGTTAGAGCATTAGGCGAGGGTGTTGCCGGCGTTATGCCTTGACCGCGCCGCGCCGCGAGATTTCCAGGCCCGCCAATAGCGCCACGCCACCGACGACTTGATAAATAGTGATGCTTTCGTTGAACAGTGCCCAAGCGGTGAGGGCGGGGATCGCCGGCTGGCCTAAGAACATGGTCGCCACCAGGCCGGGCGGCACATAGGCCAGCGACAGGGCGATGAACAGCTGCCCCATGACCTGGGCGAATAGCGCCATCGCGGCCATCAACATCCAGCCGTTCAGCGTGTGGGGAAGAAGTTGGTCTTCGGCGAACACAGCGATGAGCGCCAGGATCGCCGCGGCCACGGCGCCACCGATGCCCATGGTCGCGACGATGGAAACGCGTTTGCGCACGCGCGACAGCGTCAGCACGTAACCGGCATAGAATGCCGATGCGACCATGGCTGAAACATCACCCGCGATTGAACGCCCGGCCACGCCTTGGCTTTCCATCATCATGACCGCCGACCCGCCCAGAGCCACCACCATGCCGACCAGGAACAAAGGACCCGGCCGGTCCTTGAACAAGAGCCAGCTGCCCAGCACCACATAGACCGGCGTGATATTGGCCAAGAGGCTGGCGTTGGCGACGGTGGTTAGCATCACCGACGAGTTCCAGAACAGAAGATCGCCGGCGAAGAACACGCCGCTTAGCAACACCAGCCACACGTCGTGGCGGCTGTCGGCTGATGTCGTCGCGATGCGGTCTTGGGGACGCAGCCACAAGACCGCGAAGAAGAGCGGCAGCGGCAGGGCGAGGCGGTAAGCGGCCGTGGCGACGGGCCCAATTTCCGAAAGCCGCACAAAGATCGGCGAGAACGCCGTGAACAGCAGCCCCAAAAGCAGGAACGTAAAGGCGTGACGCGCGATGACGCCGCGCCCGGTCGGCGCCGGGGCGATGGGAGCCAGCGTCAGGCCTTCCGGATCGGTCTCGGCGAGTTTGGGAGTCATGAGGAATTTTCGCCACATTTCGGGTCGTGAAGAGCCGCCGATCCTTCTATATAGTCGGTTCGGCCCACTCGCGACACTAGGGCCACAGGAGGACTTATGAATATCGCCAGGTTTGTTGCCGCCTTTGCCGGGATTTTGATGTTGGCCTTTGGGCACGCGGCCTCCGCCCAGCAGCTGGAATTCCCCTTTATAGGCAACTGGGTCGACCGGATGCCCGACGGCACCGCCATGGTCACGATGATCTCGCCTTATACGGTGTCGTTCATGGCCGTGAACAAGAATGGTGACAGTAACGGCCCGGCGACAACCATCCAAATCTCGGCCAGCAAGTACAGTGAAGACGTCTATATGCTGACGCCCACCGGCGCCTTGGGCGAGCCCATGGCGATCAAAGTAAAGGACGCCAACACGATCTATCTTCAGTTCAAGGACAGAGTTCCGCGCACCCTGCGTCGCCAGGTCGAAGAGCAATCGGACACGCCGGCGCACGGTCACAAATAGTCTGGAGCATCCCATGGATGAACTGACCCGCATTAAAGCCGAGGCCGCCGCCTTTCGCGGCCTGGTGCAGCATCTGCAAAAGCGCAGCGACGTGCAGAATATCGATCTGATGAACCTGGCCGGGTTTTGCCGCAATTGCCTCTACAAGTGGTACAAGGCGGCGGCGGAACACTACGGTGCGCCCATGACCGCCGAAGAGGCTCAGGAAGCGGTCTATGGCATGCCGCTTGCGGCCTGGAAGGCGAAATTCCAGAAGCCCGCAACCGCGGCGCAGGAAAAAGCCTACGACGACGGCAAGTCCTTGCACGCCAAGATCGCCGTGGTGGAATAGGCAGAGTGGAATAGGGCGCCCGTTCTATCCCCGGTATCCCCGTTATCCACAGCTTGTCCGCGCCCGGCGCACTGCTATGGTCCGCTCCTGATCTACGTTTTCATATCGATCTTTCAGGAGACACACCATGCCCGACGGCGCGGCAGACAAGGGCGTTTCGGCGACGCGGCTGAAAAGCTTCATCCAGCGCATCGAGCGGCTGGAAGAGGAAAAGAAGGCCACCGGGGCCGATATCCGCGAAGTGTATTCCGAAGCGAAATCCAGTGGCTTCGACGTCAAGATCATGCGTAAGGTGATCGCCTTGCGCCGCCTGGAAGATGCCGAGCGTCAGGAGCAGGAAGCGCTGCTGCAGGTTTATATCGACGCGATTGGTATGTAGGACGTCTTTTGAGGTTTTTCACTTTTACGTCGCGCCGGCCCGGCCCAACGCGCGCGCGGCGCGCGCGCGATTCAAATGAAGGCGGCCTTCCGCCGCCGCGCGACATCACTTTTTCTCAGGCTGCAGGTTCACCCGCGCGCGCCGTACGCGCGATGCGTAGCGCGCGGCGCTGCGTGAGCCGCCGCCATTCGCGGCCGGTGCCGCAGTACGCGCTGGCCTTCGAGCGGGCGCCGTTTAAGCACTAGACGCCGCGCGTCAATACAGCGCTTCGAGCGCGTCCCCGTATTCCCGCAAGATCGCATGACGGCGCACTTTCAGGGTCGGCGTCATCTGGCCGTTCTCGACCGTGAAGGCTTGCGCCGCTAACGTGAACTTGCGCACTTTTTCAATGGCGCTGAGCTGTTTGTTGGCGTTCTCGACGGCCTTTCCAATAACCGCCTTGAACTCCGCGTTGTGGGACAGCGCGCCCAGATCGCCCGAGATATTATGTTCTTTTGCCCAGGCGGCGGCGAAGTCAGCGTCGGGCACGATCAGCGCGGTGATGTAGGGCCGCTTGTCGCCGTAGGCCATGGTCTGGCCGATGGCTTCGTCCAGGCACAGCACGCCCTGGATGCGCTGCGGCGAGACATTGTCACCGCCCGAATTAACGATGATGTCCTTCTTGCGGTCGGTGATCTCGATGTAGTTGTCGGCGTCGAGGCGTCCGATGTCGCCGGTGTGCAGCCAGCCGTCGCCGTCGATGGTGGCGATGGTGCCGTCGGGATCGTTCCAGTAGCCCTTCATCACCAACTCGCCGCGCACCAGGATCTCGCCGTCGTCGGCGATCTTCACCTCGACGCCTTTTAGCGGCGGGCCGACGGTGTTCAGTTTGATCTTGTAGGCCAGATTGGCGCTGATGACCGGGCCGGCTTCGGTCTGGCCGTAGCCTTGCAACAGGCGCACGCCAAGCGCGATAAAAAACACGCCGACGTCATAGTTCAGCGGCGCACCGCCGGAAATCATCGCCTTCAATCGCCCGCCGAAACGTTTGGCGACCTTGGTGCGCACCAGCGCGTCGCAAATCTTGTCGCGGGTCTTGTCCCAAAACGTCATGGCGTCGGGTGTCTCATAACGCTTCTGGCCCAACTCTAGCGCCAGATGGAACAGACTGCGTTTGAGGGCCGACTGCGTCTTTAAGCCCTGGAGAATACGCGCGCGCATGCTTTCGTAAAGCCGCGGCACGGCTGTCATGATAGTGGGATGCGCTTCGCCGAGGTTGGTGGAGAGCGTTTCCACGCGCTCGGCATAGTAAATCTGCGCGCCGAGCGAGATGGGGAAGAATTGCCCGCCCGAGTGTTCGTAGGCGTGGGAGAGGGGCAGGAACGATAGAAACACTTCATCGCCGATGCCCAACGGCCGCAAGACCTCCAAGGCACCCATGCAGTTGCACAGGATGTTGCCGTGGGTGAGCATCACACCGCGCGGCAGGCCGCCGGTGCCCGAGGTATAGATCAGGCAACAAACATCGCCACGCTTAATGGGAACGACATCGGGCGGTGGCGATGCCTTGTCGGCGCCGTCCGCCAGCAGGTCCGACCAAGCGCGCACCTCCGTACCCGACGGCATGGTTTTTTCCGGCTCATCCATGACGTAAAGCACCAGCTTGCGGTCGGACTCGGCGGCGGCGGCAATGACCGGGCGGGCCAGCTGCGGTGTCGAGACAATGACCACCTGGCAACCCGAGTCATTGATGATGTGCAGATGGTTGACGGCGGTGTTGGTGGTGTAGGCCGGCACGGAAATCGCGCCGATGCTCATGATGGCCAGATCGGCGATCAGCCACTCGGGACGGTTTTCGGAGACCAGCATGACCCGATCCCCGGCCTTGACCCCGGCGGCTTTCAGGCCGTGGGAGGCGGCGGCGACGCGTTCGGCGACGGCATTCCAGCCGTGCGGACGGTAAACGCCGTCTACCTTGGCCCACAGGAAGGGGCGTTCGCCCAGCCGCTTGGCCTGGGCAAAAAACATGCCCGGCAGGCTGTTTACGGTCGCGGTATCGATAGCCACGGTAGCAATGGCCTGCGCACTGTCCGCCACGCCGCGCCTCCCTGATGCGGGCATTTCTAAACTGAAGATATTCTTCAGGTTTATATCGGGCGCTGTCCAGCGGTAAGCAGGCCATGGGTTCCTTCCATGGCAGATTTGCTGTTGGCGAGGGCCCCGGTTCCCGCCTATATGGGCTTACAGGAGGCGCCCTTCATGACCCATTTCGCAAATGTGACAGATGCATCTTCGCGGGTGCGGAAAGACGAGCCCGCCATGAGCGGGTCTGGCGGGTCTGCGAATCTAGGGCCTCTGCCGGAGTGGAATCTGGGCGACCTCTACAGCGCCCCCGACGGCGCCGACCTCGCGCGCGACTTCGCCGCGGTCGAACAGCGCGCGGCCGCTTTTGAGGCTCATCGCGGCAAGGTCGCGGCCATGGACAGCGCCGCCTTCGGCGCGGCCATCGCTGAATATGAGGCCATCAGCGAAATGCAGGGCAAGATCGGGAGCTATGCCCAGCTTTACCAATCGGGCGATGTCTCCAGCCCGGAGCGCGGACGGTTTTATCAAGACACGGTTGAGCGCCTGACGGTGCTGGGCGGCAAGCTGTTGTTTTTCACACTCGAGATCAACCGCCTGGAAGACGCCGATCTTGCAGCGAAAATGAAACACCCAACGGCCGCCCGCTATGCGCCTTGGGTGCGCGATCTGCGCGTGATGCGCGCGCACGAGTTGAGCGATGATCTGGAACGCCTGTTCCTCGACAAATCCACCACCGGCCGCACGGCTTGGGTGCGCTTGTTTGATGAAACGCTCGCGTCCATGCGCTGCACGATCGATGGCGAAGCGCTGACCTTGACGGCGGCGCTCAACCGCCTGTCCGATCCCAACCCTGAGCGGCGTAAGTTAGCCGCCAAAGCCATAGGTGCGGCGCTGGGCGGCGAGGCGACGCTGTTCACACTGATCACCAACACGTTGGCCAAGGACAAAGTGGTTGAAGACGACTGGCGCAAGTTTGCGCGCCCCGTGTCCTCGCGCAATCTCGCCAATCTGGTGGAGGACGAGGTTGTGGATGCGCTGGTCTCGGCCGTGAAGGGCGCCTTCGCCGATACCGCGCACCGCTATTATGTCTTGAAGGCAAAATGGTTGGGTAAGGATAAGCTCGAGTATTGGGACCGCAATGCGCCGCTGCCGACGGCGGACCACCGCGATATCCCTTGGACAGTAGCGCAAGAGACGGTGCGCGGCGCCTATGCCGGCTTCTCGCCCAAACTCGTGTCCATCGTCGATGATTTTTTCGCGAAAAATTGGATCGATGCGCCGGCGAGACCGGGCAAAGCCTCGGGTGCGTTCTCCCATTCGACCGTGCCGTCGGTGCATCCTTACATTCTGCTCAACTATCTCGGCAGTGCGCGCGACGTGCAAACCCTGGCCCACGAGCTGGGCCACGGCGTGCATCAGGTATTGGCCGCGCCGCAAGGCACGTTGATTTCCGGCACGCCGCTGACGCTGGCGGAAACCGCTTCGGTCTTCGGCGAGATGCTGACCTTCCAGGCGCTGCTGGCGAAAGAAAAAGATCCGGTCCAGCGCCGCGCCCTGCTGGCCGGCAAGGTCGAGGATATGCTGAACACTGTCGTGCGTCAGATCGCTTTCCACGACTTCGAGCGCCAGGTTCACGATGCCCGCAAGGCGGGCGAGCTGTCCCAGGAGCAGATCTGCGAGATTTGGCTGGGCGTGCAGAAAGCAAGCCTGGGCCCGGCCTTCCGCTACGACGACGAGTACAAATACTATTGGGCTTACATCAGCCACTTCCTGCATGTGCCGTTCTACGTTTATGCTTATGCCTTCGGTGACTGCCTGGTGAACGCGCTCTACAATGTCTATGCCACCAAGGCGGTGCCGAATTTCGAGGCCAAATATCTCGATATGCTGGCCGCCGGCGGCAAGCTGCGTCACAAGGAACTGTTGGCGCCCTTCGGCCTCGATGCGACCGATCCTGGCTTCTGGCGGCGGGGCATGAAAACGATTGAAGGTTTTATCGACGAACTGGAAAGGACCAGCTAATGCCGCTCACACCTTTTCATCTTGCGGTACCGGTACACGACATCGCCGCCGCGCGGAAGTTCTACGGTGGTATTCTCGGATGTCCCGAAGGACGCAGCGCCACGGAATGGGTCGATTTCAATCTGTACGGCCATCAGTTCGTCTGCCACCTCAATCCGAATCTAAAACCCAGCGTTCATCACAATCCGGTCGATGGTCATGACGTGCCGGTGCCGCACTTCGGCGTGGTCCTCGACATGGATGAATGGACTGCCTTGGCCGAGCGCCTGGAGAGCAACGGCATCAAGTTCGTGATTCCGCCGCACATCCGCTTCAAGGGCGAGGCGGGCGAGCAGGCCACCATGTTTCTCTATGACCCGTCGGGCAACGCGCTGGAGTTCAAGGCCTTCAACGATATCGGCCAGTTGTTCGCAACTTAGCTAATGCCCCCCAAAAATGACGAAAACACCCTCACCGGACGCGTTAAACGATACGCTCAGGTCGGTACGGCCATCGGCGGTTTCGCCGCGCGCGTTGCGGGCGAGCGGGTGCTGGGTGTTAAAAGCGACCCGGCGCGCAATGCCGAAGGACTGAAGATCGCGCTTGGCGGCCTCAAGGGCCCGCTGATGAAGGTCGCGCAGATCCTTTCCACCATCCCCGAAGCCTTGCCGCCGGAATACGCGCAAGAGCTGTCCCAGCTGCAGGCCAACGCGCCTCATATGGGCTGGCCTTTCGTCAATCGCCGCATGACCGCTGAGCTGGGCGAGGGCTGGAAGGACAAGTTCAAATCGTTTCCACGCGAGGCCGCGCGCGCCGCGTCGCTCGGGCAAGTGCACAAGGCCGTGGCCCTCGATGGGCGGGCGCTGGCTTGCAAGCTGCAGTATCCGGATATGGATTCCGTGGTGGACGCCGACTTGCGCCAGCTGAAGATGGTTTTCGCGGCTTACCGCCGCATGGACCCGGCTATCGACCCGAGCGACATCCACGCCGAGATCGCCGCGCGCCTCAAGGAAGAGCTCGACTACCAGAACGAAGCTCGCAATCTCGCGCTGTACCGGCACATGCTGGCGAAAGAAAGCGGTGTCCACGTCCCGGACGTCTTGGCCGAGCTTTCAACCAAACGTCTGCTCAGCATGACCTGGCTCGAAGGCGACGGCATCAAGGACGTCGCTTCCCGCGCCGATCAAAAGACCCGCGATGCCATCGCCGTGAACATGTTCCGCGCCTGGTATGTGCCGTTCTACAAATATGGCGTCATTCACGGCGACCCGCATTTGGGCAATTACACCGTGCGCGCCGACACCACCATCAATCTGATGGATTTCGGCGCCATCCGCGTGTTCGATCCAACCTTCGTGAAGGGCGTGATTGACCTCTTCCGGGCGCTTCAGAAAGGCGACCGCGCCTTGGCGGTCTCGGCTTACGAGACCTGGGGCTTTGCCAATCTCAGCAACGAGATGATCGACACGCTGAACATCTGGGCGGCCTTTGTTTACGCGCCGCTGATGGAAGACCGCCCGCGCCTGATCGAGGAAACCAATGCCGCCGCCCAGGGCCGTGAGACCGTCGCCCAGGTTCACAAGGAATTGCGGCGCTTGGGCGGCGTCAAACCGCCGCGCGAATTCGTGCTCATGGACCGTGCCGCCATTGGCCTGGGTTCGGTGTTCATGCACTTGCGCGCGCAAGTGAACTGGCACCGCCTGTTCCACGACACCATCGCGGGCTTTGATGTGCATGCCTTGGCGAAGGCGCAAAGCGCCGCGCTGAAGAAAGCTGGGCTGAATTAATTCGTGAATTAATTCGTACCTTGAATTAATTCGTACCTGGTACAATTATCTCGGCGGCAACGGCCGAACCGGCTGTCCGGTGACAAAGGCGACGTTAAGCGGACTATCGTCCTGCGCGTCCCGGCAGACTATGCGGCTGATGCCCTTGATGCCGGCGGTGTTGGCTAGGGTGAAGTCCGCGCGCCAGACCAGCCCCCATTTGACTGACCGCGTTGTAAGTGTTCCCCCGATCTCAATGCCCAGAGTCTTTGGTACACGCGCCATGCATCGTTCGACAAGAGACTCTACGTCCGGGATAACCAATTCATTTTGCGGAATAAGGGGCGGGACGGTGGATTCCGCCTCCTGGGCGGCGACTCCCACCGGCAAAATCAGCGCGCTATAGACCGCCAAATTTATGAGCGCGGCTTTGGCGGAGATCCCCATGCAGATGCGGCCCGTTCACTCGGCTTTTTTACTCGGACTTTTCTTGGCCGAATGTATCGCAAGGGTCGGAGTTAAGGCTACAGTCGGCGTCAAGGCTCATGACGGCGCTCAGCAATTCGTTACTGATCACCAGCTGCACCGGGATAAAGCGCGCATCGTTGCTGAATAGGAACTTTCCCTCGGACTCCTTCATCCGGTCCTCGGACTTCTTTCCGAAACCGAAGACGGGTTCAAGCTTCGCCACCACTGGCACCACCTGGCGCTCGGTGCCGTTGATGGTCACGCTGCGCGCAGCGTCGGCGCGGCCGACAATGTTGTAGCGCCGGCGGCCGTCGAAAATCGGCACGCGGAAATTTTTCGGGCGGCTGGGGGCGACGCCCTGGCTCATGACCAGCGCCATCAATTGCCCGCGCGCCGCGATGAATGCCGCCATGGGGTCCAGCACGTTGGTCCGCATGTCCGCGGGCACGTCTTTTTGGCGCTCGCGGCGATCATTCCAGGGCAGGTCTTCGCGTGCGATCGGCGCCGAAGTCGCCGGATGGAAGAAACGCTCCTCGGTTTTCGCGAGGCCGGTGGCGGGGTCGAACGTCATAGTCATGGCGGCGGCGATCTCATCGGTGGCCCATTGGCGTTGGTACACCGCGGGCTGCAGTGTGGGGCCGTCGCTGTTCGCCGCCGTGGGGGCGAAGCGGCCTTCGCCTTTCATGTCCGAGCTGAAATTCTTCACCATCTTGGCGACGCCGCGCGCTGTCACCTTCATGGCGGTGGTATATCCGGATTCGGTTTGATTGAGGGCGATCAAGGCGTCGCCGAGATGCAAGCCGCCGACCATGATGCTGTAGGTCAGGCGCTCTGATTGAACGGGCGGGCTGGCAATCGCGGCGGCGGCGGGGCCCGCAAACAGCAAAAGCGCGGCCAGTACCGCGCCTTTTCGCTCAACGCCGAAGCCCTTTAAGTGGCGTAATAATATTTGCATCGGCCTCTCGCTCCTGGGGCTACCAGCATTGTCGTATTGTAGTGGATTTGCCCGCATATGTATGAAGTATGACGCTCGACTCGGGGCAGAAGTTCCTTTCGCACTGCGGTGAATCGGCTAAGCCCCCGCTGACGCCAATTTTTCATCTATGGCGGGAGATATTTTAAGGCTAAGAATGTGGCCGCTAATGATGAGACCAGCAGCGTTGGGGGGCGCCTGGATCCCTTGCCGTCATTCTGGTCCCCCGAGTCAAGTATGGCGGGTTAAATAGGGGACGTATCGATGCAGATCGCTGTTCTGAAGGAGCGTCGCGCAGGTGAATCCCGCGTCGCGGCCTCACCTGACACTGTGAAAAAATTCATAGCACTCGGCGCCAAGGTCACGGTTGAAACCGGGGCAGGCGCAGGGTCGTCCTTCGCCGACAGCGTCTTTCAGGACGCCGGCGCAGCCATCGCGCCGTCGGCCGCCGCGGCGGCAGGCAACGCCGACATGGTGTTCAAAATTCAAAAGCCCATGACGGCGGCCGAAGGCCTCGACGAGGTGAGCTACCTCAAGGCGGGCTCGGTCCTGATGGCGCACCTGTATGCGCTTACCGAAAAGCCCTTGATGCAAGCCCTGGCCAAGCAAGGCGTCACCTGTTTCGCTTTGGAGCTTATGCCGCGCATCAGCCGCGCCCAAGCCATGGATATTCTGTCGTCCCAGTCAAACCTGGCCGGCTACAAGGCCGTGGTCGATGCGGCCGCGACCTTCGGCAAGGCCATGCCGATGATGATGACCGCCGCCGGCACCATCGCTCCGGCGCGCGTGCTGGTGTTCGGCGCCGGCGTTGCCGGGCTGCAGGCCATCGCCACCGCCAAACGCATGGGCGCCGTCGTGTACGCCACCGATGTGCGCTATGCCACCAAGGAGCAGGTCGAATCCCTCGGCGGTAAGTTTATCGTCGTCGACGAGGAAAAGATGAAGGCGGCCCAAACCGCCGGCGGCTACGCCAAGGAAATGGACGAAGACTTCAAGAAGAAGCAGGCCGAGGCCGTCCATGCCGAAGTCTTGAAATCCGATATCGTCATCACGACCGCGCTCATCCCCGGCCGCCCCGCGCCGAAACTGGTGACGGCGGCGATGGTCGCGGGCATGAAGAACGGCTCGGTGATCGTCGATCTCGCCGCCGAAGCCGGCGGCAACGTCGACGGCACCGTGAAGGACCAAGCCACCGTCACGGCCAACGGCGTCACCATTCTGGGTCACACCAACATGGCCTCGCGCTTGGGGCGCGATGCCAGCGCGCTGTTCGCCAAGAACATCCTGAACTTTGTCACGCCGATGCTCGAGAAGGGCACCGGCAATCTCAAGATCAACTGGGACGACGAGTTGGTCAAAGGCACGCTGGTTACCAAGGACGGCGCGGTCGTTCATCCAAATCTCGCGGGTTAGGGGATAAGTCATGGAACAGGTTGCTGATGTCGCGGGCATGGCTGCTCACGGTCCCAACGATTTCTGGTATCTGCTGACGGTTTTCGTTCTGGCGGTTTTCGTCGGCTTCTACGTCGTGTGGAGCGTCACACCCGCGCTGCATTCGCCGTTGATGGCGGTCACCAACGCGGTGTCGTCGGTGATCATCGTCGGCGCCATCCTGGCGGCGGGACCGATGGAATCAAGCCTTTCCAAGATTCTGGGCTTCTTCGCCGTGATGCTGGCCTCCGTGAACATCTTCGGCGGCTTCCTGGTCACCCAGCGCATGCTCTCGATGTTCAAGAAGAAGGCGAAGTAGCATGACCATCATTGGTGCAACCCTTCTTGCCTATATCGTCGCCGGCGTCTTCTTCATCCTGACGCTGCGCGGCCTTTCCAGTCCCGAAACCGCCCGGCGCGGCAATCAGATGGGCGTGCTCGGCATGGCCATCGCCGTTGCCACGACGCTGACCTCGCCGGTCGTTCAGGACTACACCTGGATTTTCGGCGGTCTCTTGATCGGCGGCGTTGTCGGCTACGTCATCGCCAAGAAAATCGAGATGACGGCTTTGCCGCAGCTCGTGGCCGCGTTTCACAGCCTCGTCGGTATGGCGGCGGTGTTGGTTGCGACCGGCGCCATGCTGGCGCCGGAGAACTACGACATCGGCACCGTCGGCAACATCGAAGTTGGCAGCCTAGTGGAAATGTCGCTGGGTCTTGCGATCGGCGCCATCACGTTCTCGGGCTCGGTCGTGGCCTTCGCCAAGCTGCAAGGCTTGGTGAGCGGCAATCCCTTAGTGTTCAAGGGGCAGCACTTCCTAAATGCGCTGCTGGGCATCGGCATTGTCGTGCTGATCGTGATGTTCTGCGGCAACGAAGATCACATGCTGTTCTATGCCGTCATGGGAATCAGCTTTCTCTTGGGCTTCCTTCTGATCCTGCCCATCGGCGGCGCCGACATGCCGGTGGTGGTCTCGATGCTCAACAGCTATTCCGGCTGGGCGGCGGCGGGTATCGGCTTCACCTTGCACAACAGCCTGCTGATCATCGTCGGCGCACTGGTGGGCTCCTCGGGCGCGATTCTGTCCTACATCATGTGCAAGGGCATGAACCGTTCGATCTTCAACGTCATCCTCGGCGGCTTCGGCGGCGATACGGCCGCGGCGGCGGGCGGCGCCAAGAAGGAAGCGCGGCCCCATAAGTCGGGCTCCGCCGACGATGCGGCCTTCATCATGAAGAATGCCAGCAAGGTCATCATCGTGCCCGGCTACGGCATGGCCGTGGCTCAGGCGCAGCATGCCTTGCGCGAAATGGCCGATAAACTGAAGAAGGAAGGCGTCGAGGTTAAGTACGCTATTCACCCGGTGGCGGGGCGCATGCCCGGCCATATGAACGTGCTGCTTGCTGAAGCCAATGTGCCCTATGACGAAGTCTTCGAGTTGGAGGAGATCAACCACGAATTCTCCACCGCCGACGCGGTCTATGTCATCGGCGCCAACGACGTCACCAACCCCGTCGCCAAGACCGATCCCACCAGCCCGATCTATGGCATGCCGATCCTCGACGTCGAAAAGGCCAAGACCGTGTTGTTCGTGAAACGCTCCATGGCGGCCGGTTATGCCGGCGTCGACAATGAGCTGTTCTACCGCGACAACACCATGATGCTGTTCGGCGATGCCAAGAAAATGACCGAGGAAATAGTCGGGGGTTTGTAACACGTTGGTATCCCCGCCAATCGCGCAAGGGTGGCAGGGTTCACGTGCCCGCTGTTCAGGTATTGGGCGGCATATTTCGCCGATATATTCCTGCCACATTTTCGCTATAGTTAGGTGGCATCCGAACTCGGGAGATATCAGACCATGCTGACGAGACGTCTTCTTTTGGGCAGCAGCCTCACCGCCCTGGCCGTCGCGGCCGGACTTCCCCGATGGGCCTCCGCCGCTGAAGCCTTCGCGGTCACGCACACGGAAGCCGAGTGGCGCAAGCTCCTGTCGCCCGATCAATTCGCGGTTCTGCGCCAAAGCGCGACCGAACGCCCCGGCACCAGCCCGCTGATGGAAGAACATCGGCGGGGCACCTTTACATGTGCGGGTTGCGACCTCGATCTCTTTTCCTCAAGCACCAAATTCGAAAGCGGCACCGGCTGGCCCAGCTTCTACGCGCCGCTCGCCAAGGCCGTAGGCGAGGAAAAAGACACGACCCTCGGCATGGTGCGGATCGCGGTACACTGCAGCCGCTGCGGCGGCCACCTCGGCCATGTCTTCGACGACGGTCCCAAGCCGACCGGTCTGCGTTATTGCATGAACGGCGTCGCCCTAAAGTTCAAGCCGGCGGCGTAATCGCCCGCCGCAGCCGCGCCTGACCGATACCTGAAAGGTGTAGGATGCTCCTGTTCGTGCTAGCTTATCTTGGCGGCGTCCTGACGATTGTCAGTCCCTGCATTCTGCCGGTCCTGCCGTTTGTTTTCGCGCGCGCCGACCGCCCCTTTGTCCGCAGCGGCTTGCCGATCCTCGTCGGCATGGCTTTGACCTTCGCCGGTGTGGCTACCTTGGCTGCCGTCGGCGGCGGATGGGCCGTGACCGCCAATCAGTACGGCCGCTGGGCGGCGCTGGTGCTGCTGGCCGGCTTCGGCCTCATGCTTCTATTTCCGGCCATCGCCGACCGTGTGACCCGGCCGCTGGTGGCTTTGGGTTCGCGCCTGTCGGAGTCCGCCGACCGCGCCGATGCCGCCAATGGGGCGACGGTTCTGCCCTCGCTGTTGCTGGGTGTGGCGACCGGCTTGTTGTGGGCGCCCTGCGCCGGGCCGGTTCTGGGCCTGATCCTGACGGGCGCAGCCTTGCAGGGCGCTAACGTGCAGACGTCCTTACTGCTGGGCGCCTATGCCGCCGGGGCTGCCACCTCATTGGCTTTGGCGCTCTTGATCGGCGGGCGGGTCTTCGCGGCCATGAAACGCTCGCTGGGAGCCGGGGAGTGGGTGCGGCGGGGACTTGGCGTCGCCGTGCTCGGTGCGGTGGCCGCGGTGGCGCTGGGGCTCGATACCGGCTACCTGACGCGGCTTTCGCTGGCCAGCACCGCCAGCCTGGAACAGGGCCTGCTCGATAAGTTCCACCCGCGGGCCAAAGAGCCGTCCTCGGTCCTGATGTCGGGCGACGCCATGATGTCGGGTAACAACGCCATGATGTCCGGCAATAACGCGATGATGTCGGGCAACAATGCGATGATGTCCGGCAACAACGCCATGATGTCGGGCGGCGCCATGATGATGAAGGGCGGCGCCGCGACGGCCGCGCCCGAGGCCCTGGCTGTGGAAGGCAATATGCCCGCGCTCGACGGCGCGGTCACATGGCTGAATTCGCCGCCGCTGACGGCCGCAGGTCTCAAGGGTAAGGTGGTCTTGGTCGATTTCTGGACCTACTCCTGCATCAACTGTCTGCGCGCGATTCCTTATGTGCGCGCCTGGGCCGAGAAGTACAAGGACCGGGGCCTTGTTGTGATCGGCGTGCATTCGCCCGAATTCGCCTTCGAGAAGAATGTCAACAACGTCAAGAAGGCCATCGCCGACCTCAAGATCGGCTATCCCGTGGCGGTCGACAACGACTACGCGATCTGGCGCGCCTTCAAAAATCAATATTGGCCGGCGCATTATTTCATCGATGCCGAAGGCCGCATCCGTCATCACCATTTCGGCGAGGGCGATTACGAGGGTTCCGAGCGCGTCATTCAGCAGTTGCTCGCTGAAGCCGGCAAGGCCGCTGCCGCGGGCGACTTGGTTGCGGTGACGGCTCAAGGTGTGGAAGCGGCCTCGGCCAAGGCCGACGTCGCTTCGCCCGAGACCTACGTCGGCTATGGCCGGGCGGAGAATTTCGTCTCCCCGGGCGGCGCGGTGAAGGATGCCGCCCATATCTATGCCGACGGTGGCCCGCGCCTCAATGAGTGGGGCTTAAAAGGCGACTGGACGATTAGGGCCGAGCATGCCGCTCTTAACAAAAACGACGGTAGTATCGTTTACCGCTTTCACGCCCGCGACTTGCATTTGGTGCTGGGACCAGGGGCCGCCGGCAAGCCGGTGCCCTTCCGCGTTACAATCGATGGCATGGCGCCCGGCGCCAGCCACGGCATGGATACAGACGCCGACGGCAAGGGCGTTGTAACCGAGGAGCGGCTTTACCAACTCATTCGGCTTGACGGCCCGGTCGGCGACCATACCTTTGAGATTCAGTTCCTGACTCCAGGGGTAGAGGCGTATGCTTTCACCTTCGGCTGAAATCGGAGAAATCGACATGTCCATATCAACTGGTTCCTCGCGCACGCGCCGCTCGTTCCTTTACGCCGCCATGGCGCTCCCGGTGTTGTCCGTCGCCTGGCTCTCCGTGCCAAAGGCCGCCGAGCCCGCTGTTGTTATTCCCGCGCCCGCGGTTGATGAGGCGCCCGGCAAAGCCACCTCGGCCGTAGCGGTGTTTGCGGGCGGTTGCTTCTGGGGCGTGCAGGGCGTGTTTCAGCACATGACGGGCGTGACCAAGGCCGTGTCGGGCTATGCCGGCGGTGCGAAGTCCACGGCGGAGTACGGGGCCGTGGGCGGCGGCAATACCGGCCATGCGGAATCTGTGCAGGTCACCTACGATCCCAGCAAGATCACCTACGGCAAACTGCTGCAGGTGTTCTTCTCGGTCGCCCACAATCCAACCCAGCTGAACTATCAGGGACCTGACCACGGCACCCAGTACCGTTCGGCGATTTTCCCGCTCAATGCCGAGCAGGCCAGCGTAGCCAAGGCCTATATCTCACAGCTGGGTCAGGCCCGCGTGTTCCCCGGCGCTATTGTCACCAAGATCGAGCCGGACAAGTCCTTCTATCCGGCCGAGGACTATCACCAGGATTACCTGACGCTCAATCCCAGGGAGCCTTATATCGTCTACAACGATCTGCCGAAGATCGCGGACTTAAAGCGTCTTTTCCCGGCCCTCTACCGCGAGAAGCCGGTGCTGGTGGGCGTCCGCGCGCGCGATTGATTGAGCCGGCGGCTTAGGCCGTCACTTCATTCTCAGGATATTGATCTGGTCGCTGGCGGGATCGGTCAGCTTGCGCATGTCCGCAACTTCCTTCGCCGTGACCGGGGCGGCTTTGTTGCCCCAGCCCGAACGGATGAAGGTCACGGCATCGGCGATTTCCTGATCCGACAGCAGCACGCGGTATTGCGGCATTTTGTAAGCATCGGGCATGCCGTCGACGACGATCCGCTGGGTACCGTTCAGCACGATGTTGATGAGCGAGGCCGGGCTCGGATCGACCGTGACCGGATTACCCGCCAGAGGCGGCAGATAGGGCGCGTGGCCGGCGCCGTCGGCAAGATGGCAGGTCATGCAACTTTGCGCATAGACCAGGGCGCCGGGCTTGGCGAATTCGCGGGCCAGCAGATCCTTGGCGGTGGAGGCATCATAGGCGAAAGCGTTGGCGTCTTTCTCCCGTCCGCCCGGAATGGCGCGTAGGTAGGTCGCGATGGCGCCGACATCGTCGTCGGTCATGTACTGGGTGGAATTGTTGATGACCTCGGTCATGGTGCCGAAGGCCGTGCCGTAGCGGTTATGTCCGGTCTTCAGGTAGGTGACGAGATCCTCCTGGCTCCATTTGCCAAGGCCGGTGTTGATGTCCTGGCGTAAGTTGCTGGCAGACCAATTGTCCAGGGGCGCACCCAGCAGGAACTGGCCGTCCTGCTCGGTGTAGCCCTTCTCGTTGAAGGCGAGGCCGCGCGGCGAATGGCAGGCACCGCAATGGCCCAAGCCCTGGACCAGATAGGCGCCGCGATTCCAGGCCGCGTCGTGCTCAGCCTTGGGCGTATAGCGCTCGTCGTCGGCGAAGACAAAATTCCAGATGGCCAAGGGCCAGCGCATGTTCAAAGGTGACGGGATTTCGCTGGGTTTGTTGGCGACCTCGGCGGCCTTCACGGTCTTCATGAAGAATCCATAGAGCGCTTGCATGTCCTCCTCGTTCATCTTGGCGTAGGAGGGGTAAGGCATCGCCGGATAGAGCCGGTGGCCGTCTTTGGCGATCCCCAGCCGGACCGCGCGGTCGAAGTCCTCATAGGTGTATCCGCCGATGCCGGTTTTGGCGTCGGGCGTGATGTTGGTGGTGTAGATGGCGCCGAGCGGCGTGGCCATCTTCAGGCCGCCCGAGAACGGCGGCGCGTCGGCAATGGAATGGCAGGCAACGCAGTTGCCGGCGCGCGCGACATATTCACCGCGGTCGGCGGGCGCTTCCGTGGCCGTCGCGGGATGAAGCGCCGCTGTCCATAACGCGAGGCCGGCCACAGCAGCCAGCCTTACGCTCATTTTTGTAACGTTCATGGCATCTCTCCCCGTCGCCCCGATTGCGCTAGAGCAATCTTAGGCGATCGGGCGGGCCGTGCCAACCCAGGGCCGCTTAAAAAACACCCCGGCCCTTGTTGGGCCGGGGTGCGAGGTGGGCCGGCGTCATGCGCGTGCGCCGGCCTTGGACAGACCGTTAAGCCTATGATGCCGCGACGCGCTGCCGAAGGCGCGCGGGGCGGTAGATATGTAACTGTTGTCCTGGGTGGTCTTCGGGATTTTCTGGGGCTGTGGCGCGCGGCCCGGCCAGGCGATACGTCTGCATGCATCTTCGGCCTCGCGCGGCGAGCGATAGAGCTTCCGCTCAAGCCCAGAGAAGTTTTTCTGTGCCGCGTAAAATCTGAACTGCTTGCCTTCTTTAACGACCAGCCCGGCAGCATCGCCGCCCAATTCGATAACGTAACCCAAACCTTCAGTCATGACGTACTCCGGATCTCGATGTTTCTGACCTGCAAATGAAAGTGTCACGGGACGCGGCGCGGGGAGGGATTTCGGGAGAAATCGGCGCGCGCTTCCCGTGACATCTCAGCCGTTACATCGGCAAGATCTGCTGGCGAGTTCCCAACGAGACAGGACCCGGATTGTTGCGATAAATCTTTTGTCACCTGTGTGAAGCATGAGGGCCTCCATGTGCGAACGGTTAAGGGCCTCACCTCGCGCCCGGCTGCGTCACGCTATTTCACTTAATTCCGATGGAAAAAGTAGAGAAATAGGAAAGCTTTCTAAAAACAGAGGGGCAGGTGGAGGATTTAGGTGCGAGGAGTCGGCGCCCGCGTTCCGGCTCGTCACGATACCGTCGGGATCGAGCATGCGGATGGCATAGTCAGTGACTGCGTCGACAAGCAAGCGGTATCGGCCATTGTGCGACAAAGAGGCATTGTGGCGGTCGCTGTGCTTGGGGTCGCTATACTGCAAAATGACGTCCCCGGCTCATAGGCAAATGATGAGCCACCAAAAACAACGTTACAATCGCCGAAATGTTCCGGTCTTGCTCTAATTACTGTTTGGCGAAATATGCGTCGGCCTTTGGACGTTGCTTCTCCACCAGGGCAATACAGTGATCGATATCCTCAAGCGTTCCCGCGAAAACCCGCGGCGCGCCCATAAGCTTGTCAATTTTAGGCTCAAAGAACGCCTTGTAGTCGTCGCGTTCGGCCGGTGCGCAGAACCGTCCGCCGATGCCTGCGAGGCCGCCTTGATTAAAGGTCGGCATGCGCGCCTTGATGGCCTCGTAGTTGGACTTGAACCAGGTCCAGGCGGCCGGGCGGTTGGCGCGCTCGCCCATGCTGGCGTAGACGATATTGGGAACTTCATTGACACGCAGATCCTGCGAGAATGCCAAGTCACGGACGCGGGCGGCAACGGCGGGATCGGTCGAGAGCAGAAGCGCGCTCAACATGCGTGAGCGCACGGTGCCGTCGCGCTCGATCTTGAGCACCGCAAAGACAGCGTCGATGACAGGCGCGCCCAGGTCTTGAACCGCGACATTGAGAGCCTGATCGGCGATGTTCGCATCAACCGCCTCGGGGTGGATCTTGCCGCCGGCCACGTAGGCCGCACCGCGCTTGGCTAGCTCCGCGCGCGCTGCTTGCGCGCGTCCTTCCACGGCCACCATCCTGACCACGGGGCCGCGCAGCAAGGTCGTCTGCAGCGGGTTGCGCTGGTCGGCGGCCGATGTGGGATCGAGGCCGATCTTGGCGTAGAGCGGACCGTAAAGGTCGGTGATGAGCTTCTGGGCTGCGGCTTGAGTCTTCGTCGATGCCAACACTTCCTTGACCCAGACCAGTTGCGACGCCACCGCGCCCGCCGTGTCCCAGGCCATTTCGCCGCCGTTGCGCGCCGCCAGCGCCTTGACGTAATCGAGGTAGTCGCCTGCATCCATGTCGCCGGCACTAAAGCTGGCCTCGAGGCTGTCGAGTGCGGCCAGGACTTCCTTGTCGGTCAGCGTATCGGCGGCCTCGGCCAGAGCGGTCCAGCCCTTCTTATCCAAAGCGAAGCGGTAATATCCCGCGCCCTGGGCGTTGGGCATGATCCAAGACGGGCAAACGTTGGTATTGAGATTGACGTTGCCGGCTCCCTCTTCAAGCAGGCTGCAGACCTCGGCGTGTGAGGACTTGGCGCCCGGGCTGCCGTAGGAAATGCACAAGGGGATTTTCCAGGTCGGCGTGAGCGCGAATTTGGCTTTGTCCGGCTGCGGCAGATAGCGCCTTTGCTTGACCGCGACGCTGGCGCCTTCGCGCGTACATCTCAGCTCCGCCGTGACCAACGGCACGCCCGGCTGGTTGAGAAAGGTCTCGAAAGCGGCAACGCCCTTGGTGTCGTTATTGGCGTCGGCCACGGACTGCAGGAAGTCCCGCGCCGTGGCGCTGCCGAAGGCATGGCGTTCGAGATGCAGCCTCACACCTTTGCGGAAGGCTTCGGTGCCGTAATACTGCTCGAACATCGCCAGCACACCGCCGCCCTTTTCATAGGTAATGGAATCGAAGGCGTTGTCGATGTCGTCGTTGGTCTCGATGGGTTGGGCGATACGCCGGGCATTGGTCTTGCTGTCGGCCGACATGGCGCCGAGCGCGCCGCGCAACGTCTGCCGGTCGCGTTCGCCGTTGGGGTCCCACGTCGTTGTCGCCTTATTGGCCATCCAGGTGGCGAAGGCTTCGTTGAGCCAGATATCGTTCCACCACACCGGCGTCACCAGATCGCCCACCCATTGATGCGCCAGCTCGTGGGTATGCACATCCGCGTAGCGCCGCTTTTGCGCCAGCGACGCATTGTCATCCATCAGCAGCAGGGTCTCGCGGTAGACGATGGCGCCGGCATTCTCCATGGCTCCGGCGGAGAAGTCGGTGGCGGCGATGATGTCCAATTTTTCGAAGGGGTAGGGGATGCCGAAATAATCTTCGAGGGTCCGCAAAAGGCCCGAGGTGTTGGCCAGCGCGTACTTCATGCGCTCGCCTTTGCCTTTGGTGGCGATGCCGCGCAAGGGGATGACGCGGTCGCGCAGGGGCGTTTTTGCAATGGGCTCCCACTCCACCACGTCAAAGGGGCCGACGGCGATGGCGATCAGATAGGTCGGCAGGGGCTTGGTGGTGGCAAACTGCACGCGCTTCATGCCACCGGCCAAGGGCTCGGTCTTGGTGACGGGCGCGTTGGAGATGGCGGCGTGGTTTCCGCGGACCGTTAGCGCGATGTCGTAGGGCGTTTTGAAACGCGGATCGTCGAAGCTTGGATAGGCGAACCGCGCCGAGATCGCCTCCATCTGGCTGAAGACATAAGCTTCGCCCGCGTCCACTGAGCGGTACAGGCCTTCGAGCTGTTTGTTGAAGGGCGCGGTATAGCTGACGGCGATGCGGGCGTTCGGGCCCTTTACCGCCTTCGCCAGCGAAAGCTTCACAACGCCGTCGCTTTTCGGCATTTCCGTCCAGGTCGCAGGGAACGTTGTCCCGTCGCTGTCGACGACTTCGACGCGGCTGACCGTTAAATCGCGGCCGTGCATCCACAAGGTGGCGGTCGGAGCCTTGAGCTGCACGTCGATCGCAACCTTGCCGGTGAAGGTCAATTGCTCGGGGATCACCGTCAGGTCGAGCGCGTAATGATTGGGGATGACATCGTCGGGCAGCTGGCCGGTGGGAACGCGCTCGGCGGCGGCGTGCGCTGTCGCAGCGCTCAGCAGAAGCGTGGCTATGAGGGTCCTTAGCATGGCAGGTCTCCCCTAGAACGGCGGCCCCCTAGAACGACAGAGAGTGTATAGCGAATTGCCGGCACCTGGGGCCGGAATTTTGCTATGCTGGGGCTCGCGGGAGCCGCTCTCAGGATCGAGGCCTTCCCTTTATGGCGCACATCTTTCTGCCCGACGGGCGAAATCATCGTCTGCGGTTGTTTCCAAAGCCCAAGCTGGCGAAGCGCCGCCGCAAGCCGGCGCCGACGTCCTTGGCGCTGTTCGAGGCCCCCGACGAAGATGACGCGCTTGATACGCCCGCCGAACGCCTGGCGGTGCGTGTCGCCGAACTGTGCATGCTCAACCGCAATAATGCCGAGATCTTGAAGCGCATGCCGGACCTGGGCCTGCGTGATTGGTGGCTGGTGTCGGGGTGTCTCTTTCAGACCGTCTGGAACTTGCGCAGCGGACGCCCGGCCGACAAAGGCATCACCGACTATGACGTCTGCTATTTCTCCGAAGACATTTCCTGGGATGCCGAGGATGAGGTTATCCGCGACGCGGCCAAGCTGTTCGCCGATTTGCCGGTGAATATTCAGCTGCGCAATCAAGCCCGCGTGCACCTGTGGTATCCGGAAAAGTTCGGTATTGCCTACCCGCCGCTGACGACCGCCGGCGAGGGTGTGCTGCGTTTTCCGTGTTCGGCCCAGGCTATCGGTCTGAAACGCTCCGGTGAGGAGTTTGTCGACGTCTATGCGCCTTTTGGGCTCGGCGACGTCTGGGACATGGTCGCCCGGCCAAACCGGGCTTTGCCGCTGTCCAAAATCTATGCTGAAAAGACCATCCGTTGGCGCACGGAGTGGAATAAACTTGTTGTTTACCAATGGGTTGAAAGAGAAGTCGAGGACCTAATATCAAGCTAATAGGAAGCTCAGGCCCAGCTTTGCAAGCTTGGGGTAAGGGTGGTACACGGATGCGCCTAAATGAGGGGCTTATGGGGAGGCTCCGGACCTCCCGCATCGCCGCCGCCGTCACGTTTTACGAGAGGCAATGACTCAAGAACTTACCTCCGCTGCCGCCCCGCACAACGGGGCGCCGCAACCGCGCTCGTCGCTGCTGACCCTTATGGTCGGTGCCATTGGAGTGGTCTACGGCGACATCGGCACCAGCCCGCTTTACGCCATCAAAGAAGTGTTCAGTGGGACTCATCCGCTGCCGGCGGACCGGGCGCACGTCTTCGGCGTGCTGTCCTTGGTGTTCTGGGCGGTGATGATCGTCATCTCGTTCAAGTACACCATGCTGATGATGCGGGCTAACAACAAGGGCCAGGGCGGTAGCCTCGCGCTGCTCGCACTGGTCAGCCAAGTCACTCAGAAGACTTGGCTCGCGCCGATTGTCGTATTCCTCGGAATTTCGGCGGGTGCGCTGTTTTATGGCGACAGCATGATCACGCCGGCGATTTCGGTCTTGAGCGCCGTTGAAGGTATGGAAGTGGCCCTGCCGGGGCTCGGCGTTTACGTCATTCCCATTACGCTCGTCGTCTTGGTGACGTTGTTCTTCTTTCAGAGCCACGGCTCAACCATTGTCGGACGCCTGTTTGGCCCGGTTATGTTGGTGTGGTTCGTTACCATCGCAGTGATAGGCGTCATGAATATCGCCGAAGCGCCGCGCATCCTGGCCGCCCTCAACCCGTGGTACGCGGTGCAGTTCTTCATTCTCTATAAGGTTAAAGCCTTTCTCGCGCTGGCCTCGGTGGTGCTGGTGCTGACCGGCGGCGAAGCGCTCTATGCCGACATGGGACATTTCGGCATAGCCCCCATCCGACGTTCGTGGTTCTATCTCGTGCTGCCGGCCCTGATGCTGAACTACCTTGGTCAGGGTGCGCTATTGCTGGACAACCCCGACGCCGCTTCCAGTCCGTTTTATCTGATGGTGCCGATGTGGGCGACGCTGCCCATGGTCGTGCTGGCGACGATGGCAACCGTCATCGCCTCGCAAGCCGTAATCACCGGCGCCTTTTCCATCAGCCGCCAGGCCATGCAGCTGGGCTTCCTGCCACGCATGGCGACGGTCCATACCTCGGCGTCCGAGAGTGGCCAGATCTATATTCCTTTCGTGAACTGGACGCTGTTGGTCTCGGTCGTCGCCCTGGTGTTGGGATTCCAATCGTCCAGTCAGTTGGCTGCGGCCTACGGCGTCGCCGTCACCGGCACGATGCTGATCGACAGTATCCTGGTGACCATCGTCATGTTCATGATGTGGAAGTGGAACGTCTGGCTCGCGGGCGGTATCGCCTTCGTTCTGTTGGTGGTGGATCTCGCGTTCTTTGGCGCGAATGTCTCCAAGATCCTGCACGGCGGCTGGTTCCCGCTGGCCATCGGCATCGCCATTATCATTTTCCTGACGACCTGGAAGAAAGGCCGCGAACTGCTGTTTGCGCGCCGCGCCGAGGACGCCATGCCCATCGAGGCCTTCCTGGGATCGCTCAATCCCAATGTCACCCGCGTCGCCGGAACCTCGGTATTTCTCTCCGGGACGATCGAAGGCATTCCCCATGCGCTGCTGCACAACCTCAAACACAACCGCGTGGTCCATGAGCGCGTTGTATTCCTGACCGTGATCACCGAGGAAGTCCCCCATGTGCCCGAGAACGAACGCTTGGAGGTCCAGCATCTAGGCCGGCGCTTCTACCGCTTCCTCTTACGCTACGGCTATTTGGATGAAACCGACGTGCCGGCGGCGCTGAAATTGGCGACGCGCTTCAATTTCGAGTTCAACGATATGGAAACGTCGTTTTTTCTGGGGCGCGAGACCGTCATGCCTAGCCGCCGGCCCGGCATGGCCCTGTGGCGCGAGCATCTGTTCGCCTGGATGATGCGCTCGGCTACCAGCGCCATGGATTTCTTCAAACTGCCGCCCAATCGCGTCGTCGAGATGGGCACGCAGGTCGAGATTTAGGCGAGCGGACTTTTTCGGTGCGCTGGCTTAAGCCAGCGCTAGGCCCATACGCACGGCGGTGAAACGGAAGCCGGGGATGTGTTCCGTGCGGCGGCCTTCCGGCACCCAGCCGCGGGCGCGGTAAAACGCCACGGCGTTTTCATTGCTGGCCAAGACTTCCAGAAGCGCTTTGCGGCTGCCGGCCTGCTTCATGGCGCCGATGGCGTCGTCATAAAGCGCCGAGCCCACGCCGCAGCCCTGATAGCCCGGGCGTACATATAACATCCAGATGACGCCCGCCGGGTTCACACCCACGGCGCCGACGATTTCGCCCCCGCCTTCGCTCTGAATTTCGGCCACACGCACGCTATGCCACTCGCCGGCGACGAAGCCCCCGAGACTGGTGGACTGGGCGACCTGGGCAACGGTATCGCCGGGCAGGAGGTTCTGATTGGCGGCCAGCCAGGCCTCGCGCACCAGGGCAGCGACGGCAACGGAGTCGGCGGCCGTGGCGGGCCGGATGTGCAGGGTGGTCACGGGTGGCTTCCCTCCAGGCCCTCTTTGCGGGGCACGAAGCCTTGGAGGCTAAAGGAGGGGAGTTTCCGCACGGTTAACGGAAAGGCTGCAGACAGCAAAACGGAGCGACTAGCAAGCCGCTCCGTTTGAAATTCTGAACCGTGGACGGCGAGGCTAGAAGCCTTCGCGCTCCAGGCGCTTGCGCTCCATCTTACGGGCGCGGCGAACGGCTTCGGCCTTTTCGCGGGCCTTGCGCTCGGAGGGCTTCTCGTAGGATTTGCGGAGCTTCATCTCACGGAAGATGCCTTCGCGCTGCATCTTCTTCTTCAGGGCCTTCAAGGCCTGGTCGACGTTGTTGTCGCGGACGATGACTTGAACCAAAGGTCGGTTTCCTCGTGCTTGTCACATATAAAAGGCGCCCAGCCCGCCCAGATCGATAAGGGGGCCAGCGCCAATGAGGGGCGGGGTATATCATGGGTTATTGGGCTTGGGAAGCGGGGTAATAGGCCGATTCCGGGGGTTTAAGGCCCGAAATAGCACTCTTTTGGGCCGCTGATGCATACCGGCCACAGCCTGCCGCGCCGCGGTATGGCGTCCCGGGCAACCGCCTTATATATAGGTCTACCCCTCGGTTTTGGGGGCACTTCACGAGGATCCTATGAGCGTTTTGCCGATTGCCCGCATGGGTGCCGAGGTTTTGAAACAGCGCGCCGCCGAGGTGACGGATTTCAAGGACTCGGACCTCAAGGGGTTCGTCAACGACATGATCGAAACCATGGTTGAGGCCAGAGGCGTGGGTCTGGCCGCGCCGCAGGTCTTTCGCGGCCAGCGTATCGTGATCTTTTTTGTGCCCGCGGGACGTAATGGCGGCGTCGAAATTCCACTGACGGTGATGATCAACCCGGTCATTACACCGCTCGACGACGCCACCAATGACGCTTTCGAGGCCTGCCTATCGGTGCCGGGGCTCACCGGCACGGTGCCGCGCTTCACGAATATCAAGTATCGTTTCCACGACATGATGGGCGCCGAGATTGAACGCGAGGCCACCGGCTTCCACGCCCGTGTCGTGCAGCACGAATGCGATCATCTGGACGGCGTGCTCTATCCGCAACGCATGGCCGATATGACCACCCTCGCTTTTGCCGATGTGCTGCAGGCCGAAGCCGAAGCCAGGGGCGAAGAGCTGGAACTGGATGAAGAGGGCTGATGACCACGTCCTTCCAACAGGCGGCCGCCGAAAAAACAGCGCAGCGCGATGCCGTGATCCGCGCCGCCTTACCGCATGTGCCCTTCGACGGCTGGAGCCGTAAAACGCTGGCCGTGGCGGCCGAGAACGCCGGCTTTGGCGCCGCTGCCGCGGCGCGCTTGTTCCCGGGCGGCGTCAAGGAAGCTGTCGCGCACTTCATGGATATGGCCGACCGCCTCATGCTGGAAGATCTGGCAGCACTCGATCTCAAGGCCATGAAGATCCGTGTACGCATCGCCACCGCCGTGCGAACCCGGCTGGAACGCTGGACGCCCCATCGGGAAGCCGTGCGGCGGGCCTTGGCGCTTTCGCCGTTGCCGTCCTTCGCGGGGAACTCCTTGCGCGGCTGGTACAATACCGTGGATGTGATCTGGCGCGCGGCCGGCGACACCTCCACGGATTTCAATTTTTATACCAAGCGCGGGCTCTTGGCCGCGGTCTACGCTTCGACCGTGCTGTTTTGGTTGGACGACCGCTCCGAGGATTGCGCGGCCACGTGGGCTTTTCTCGACCGCAGGATCGCTGAAGTCATGCAGTTTCCGCAGGTGCGGGCCCGCGTGGCGGAGAAGTTCAAACGTCTGCCTGATCCGCGTCGCGTATTCGACCGCATGATGGGACGCCGTCCCCGACATCCGTAGTCAAACCATCCGCAATAATGTGCTGTGAATACGACATATAAAGTGTGCTATAGGGAGGCCCTTACCAGTTCAGGAGGGCCCCATGGCCGCACAGAAGAAAACCAAGAAATCGAGCACCAAGATCCGCGCCAATAAGCGCAAGGCCAAACGCGGCGCGAAGCAAAAGCGCCGCCGGGCCCGTTCCAATAAAGAAGTCTAAACGGCCATAGATACAAAGAGCGCCGGTCCTCGCGGATCGGCGCTCTTTTTCTTTTGTTAAGGTGCTGCGATCAACGCCGGCGAAACCTTCGCAGCATCGGCCTTATACAGATGGGTGGCATCGAGATCGGACAAGAGGCCCGCCTTGACCAGGGCGTCAGCGGCGGCGCCTACCTTCGCCGCATAGTCGGCCCGGCCGCTGTAAAGGTCGGCCAATGTCGCCCGCGAGTCCGTTGCGGCCTTGGCGGATTTGCTGACGGCAAAAGGCAACGCCATTCCATTAGAAGTACAACCTTCACCGACAGCGTGGCCGGCGGTGCGGACATTCCACCCGGTATAGGTCGCCAAGGGGACGGCCACTTCCGGCGTCAAAATGCCCGAGGTCTCGTTGCCGTTGGCGTCGACCTTGGGCACGAGCACCTTGTAGCTCTTGCCGAGGTCAACCGCCGGGGTGGGGCCTTGATAGTTGGTGACATAGATCTGGTTCGCCAGACCAACGCCGTTCAGGCTCACGGCAACCGGCGTGGCATCGGCTCCATCGGGTACGGTGATCGCCGACAGATTGGGAAAGCCCATCGCCGTGGGCGTGGGGTCAACCATGTTTCCCGATGCGATGGTTGGATATTGAGACGCCGGCGGCGCTGTCCCATTTACGATCCAGTTTTCCAGAGCCGGGACCAGCGCGCGCGGAATTGTTCTCAGGGCAACCGGGCTTCCGGCGAATTGGCATATGCGGTCTTTAGGCTGCGTCATGACGCCGCTGCCTATACCCGCCCCGCCGCCATGCTGCGTGCCGGCGACGAGGTAGTAGCGCACGTTTTCCGGAAGCGTGAGGTCGTGGCCGGCGCCGTCCGTTACAACCAAGGAAGCGCGGCCGCCCCACCATTCATAACTGCCGTCGATCTGCATGATCTTCGGACAGGTGTTGCTCTCGCCGCACTTTTTCATCAGGCCGTCGGTTGTCCCGCTGACGGGGTCCGTGATCACCGCATAGGTGAACGGGAATTGATCGCCTGGCATCCAATGATCTTCATGTTGCTTCGACCAGCGTCCGGCCTGGGAGAAGCGCTCATTCACCCAGGTGCGCCGCGAGGCGGGGATGACCGGCATCATGCCGTCGAATACTTTCCCGCCGGCGGAATCCTTGTTGAAGCCGAGGTACAGGAAGTCGCGCATATAGCGGCCCGATTGCGAAATCCCTTCGCCGATAGCGACATCGAAGTTTGTTTTGGGACTGGCGGGGCAGTCGCTGCCGACGGCGCAGACCGCCTTCTTCATGTCGGCCAGCGGATTGGGTTTGCCTTTCGCATCGGCATCAGCCGTCTTCAAAAAGGTAATCAGATCGCGCACGGCGGCAAAGCCGATACCTGCGACGACCGGATCCTTGGCGCGATAGACGAAGTCGTAGATCGTGCCGGCATCGGCGGGCACGCGCGTGCCGCCGGGGCCGGGAACAGAAGCCGGCGGCGAAAATTGTACGCCCACTTGGCCGCTTTCGCTGGTCACATAGGACCATTCCGTCACCGGCACGGAGGGAGCCCTGTAGTCGGCTTGGCCCGCCGCATTGAGCCAGGACTGACGCGCCGTAAAAACCACCTCGGATTTATCCGTCATTGACGCGGGCGGATAGGTGAGCGCGATGGTCGGACTTGTGGCCCCGTCGCTGCCGAAGTCCTGGACAAATTCCTCACGCGCGAGGCCGGTGATGGACGTGCCGTCCTTGTTTTTGGCGACCGGGAACCGCGTGCCGATAGGCTTGGTGTCGCCGGCGCCGGTTTGCGGGATGTCGGACTGCCAGCCGCTCCAGACGATGGTGTAGCCTTGGCGCAGCAGCGACGGGTAGGTGTCGTCGGGCGCCTCGCCGCCGGCCGGATTACCGCCCCCGATATAGCTCCCCAGACCAGCTGCTCGGCCGCGGTTGACCACGTCGTAAAACAGCACGCGGCGCGCATTGGCGGCCGTCTTCGGCCGCAGGATCAGAACGTCGGTGGTGTAATCCACGTAACCATCGGCATCGACCGGCGCGTTGGCGATATCGACAATGCCGGCGTTGTCGGGATGCATGGGGTTGAGCTTGCCATGGACAATTCCCGCGATCACCGTATAGGGCCCGGCGGCACCGGCCGGCGTCGCGCCGCCATAGGCATCCGTCGTCGAGACAACTTCGAACTGATCAATGACGCCAGCAGCCTTGGGCGCGTCGTTCTTTCCGCAGGCGGTCAGAAGCACGGCCATTGCCAGAACGCTGACTGCTGTTTTCATGGACTTATTCCCCTTGGGTGAATAGGCGGACAATAAAAAACAGAATTGATGGTGCTACCAGACAGCCGAAGCCGGTATGAAAGGTGGCGGTCAGAGAGCCATAGGGAACCAGCCGCCGATCCGTTGCGGCAAGACCGCCGCTGACGCCGCTGACGGTGCCTGTGATGCCGCCGAAGATCATCGCCGCACGCGGATTGTCGAGGCGAACGAGCGGTGCGACGATAGGCGTGACAATCATCACGATCACCGCCTTGAGAACGCCGATGGCAATCGAAAGCGCGATCACCGGCGATGAGGCGCCAATGGCGGTGCCCGTGACCGGGCCGACGATGTAAGTCACCGCGCCGGCGCCCAGTGTGGTGAGGGACACGGCATCCCGATAGCCAAAGGCAAGGCCCGCGAGCACGCCGACGATAAACGGCAGAATGGTGCCGATCACCAGCGCCACCGCGCCGATGACCCCGGCTTTCTTCGCGTGCGCCACATCAACTTCAAAGGCCGTGGCGACGATGGCAAAGTCACGCAGCATGGCGCCGCCCATCAGGCCGACACCCGCGAAAAATGGAATGTCGGCGAGACCTCTCTGTCCGCCGGTCATGGTGCCGCCAACGAAAGCCAAGGCCAGGCCGATCATGATGGCGATGGCGGAGCCGTGAATGCGCCCGAAACTCAAATAGCGCGACAGAGGGTATGACACCCACATGATCACGCCGATGGTCGCAAAGGCGATGATCAGGCCTTCGGCTGTGCCGAGGCGGGTGAACATGTCGATCATAGTTTTGGGATCCCGGCGGTGCGCGCGGCAAGTTCGCGGGCTTCGATCTCGTCCATGGTTTCCTGGCGGGGCCCCGAGCGGCTTATGACGCCGAACACCACGAAGTTCAGAAGAACAGTGAGTGTGCCGGCGACAAGCACCATGGGACCGCCTTCTACGGCCGCCACCACGTTTTGCGTGGCCGCCATGGCGACGACGATGGGAATATAAAGCGCGGCCCAGAAACCCACGCCCAGCTTCACGCCGTCGCTCAGTCTTCCGGCGCGGTGCAGATAGACCCGCGCGGTGACCAGAAGCAGCATGGCCAGACCCACCCCGCCGACGTTTGCTTGGACATCTAGCGCTATGCCCAGGAAATCGCCGAGCAAGGTGCCGACGAGCGTACAGAGCGCCAAAAGCGCAACGCCAGAGATCGTCATTGGCCCTCCCCCATAGGCTGAGCACTGAGGTTAGCGCAAATGGCGAAGGATGGGTATCTAGCTGCTTTTGGGCCGCAGGATATTGACGTGGCCCATCTTGCGGCCTGGGCGGGCCTCGGCCTTGCCGTAAAGATGGATATGGGCGGCGGGATCGGCGAGGTAGCCGTCCAGGTTGTTCACGTCCGCGCCGACCAAATTGCGCATGACCACATCGGCATGGCGGGCCGGGTCCACCAAGGGCAAGCCGGCTACCGCCCGGATCAACTGCTCGAATTGATCGGTGCCGCAGGCGTCTTGAGTCCAGTGGCCGGAATTGTGCGGCCGGGGCGCCATCTCGTTGCACAGCAGCTTGCCGTCAGCAGTGACAAACATCTCCATGGCCAGGAGGCCCACAAGGTCGAGCGCTTTGGCGGCGCGGGTGGCGATGTCAGTGGCCGCCGCCGCCGTCGCGGCGTTGATACGCGCGGGCACGGTCGAGGTCGCCAGCATGTGGTTGGCGTGAACATTCTCCGCCGGCTCGAAGCAGACGATCTTGCCGTCCTGGCCGCGCGCGGCGATCACTGAAATCTCGCAAGCAAAATCGACGAAGCCTTCCAGCACGGCGAAGGTGCCGTTGGGGGCGGGCGGCTTGCCGCCGGTCACGGTCGACCAGGCGGCGTCGGCATCGCCGGCGATCAGAACCTTTGCCTGACCTTTGCCGTCGTAACCCAGGCGCGCGGTCTTTAAGACCGCCGGGGGATTGATTTTGGTCAAGGCGGCCTTCAGGTCGTCGAGCGCGTTCACCGGCTGCCACGGCGGCGTCGCGGCATTTATGCTGGCGAAGAATTGTTTTTCCTTGGTGCGGTCCTGGCAGACTTCCAGCGCGCGCCACGACGGGCGCACCCTGGTATGGGCGGCGAGAAAAGCCGCCGCGGCCGCCGGCACATTCTCGAATTCGAAAGTCACGGCGTCGACGGCGGCGGAAAAGGCCGCGAGTGAGGCTTCGTCGGTATAGGCGGCGACGGTGGAAACACTCGCCACCTGTTCCGCCGGGCTATCGGCCTCGGGTCCGAAAACATGCGTGCGGTAACCAAGGCGCGCCGCCGACAGGCACAGCATACGGCCCAGTTGGCCGTTGCCGAGGATTCCAATGGTCGCGCCGGGCGAAAGACGATGCATCATGAACTCAAAAGGGTGCGGGCTTTAAGCCGAAGGCTTTTTATCGACGGGATTTTTGCCGACACTGGCCGTCTGCGCGCTGCGCCAGTTGCCCAAGCGTTTGGTCAGGGCAGGGTCATTGAGTGCGAGGATCGCCGCCGCCAGCAGTCCGGCGTTTTTGGCGCCGGCTTTGCCGATCGCTAGCGTGCCGACCGGAATGCCGCCGGGCATTTGCGCGATCGACAGCAAGCTGTCCAGACCCTTGAGGGCTTTGCTTTCGACCGGAACACCCAGCACCGGCAAAATCGTCATGGAGGCGGTCATGCCCGGTAAGTGCGCGGCGCCGCCAGCGCCGGCGACAATCACCTGGAAGCCGCGGTCTTCTGCTTCGGCGGCGTATTTATAGAGGCGATTGGGCGTGCGATGGGCCGAGACGACACGGGCTTCGAAGGGCACGCGCAAATCCAAGAGCACCGCCGCCGTATGGCGCATGGTGTCCCAGTCCGAGTTGCTTCCCATGATGATCCCGACCAGGGGCTTAGTGCCCCATTTGGTCGGCGTCTTCTCGGCCTTGCTCAGGCTCTTCGGGCTTTTTGATTTCGTTTTTGCGGCTTTCGCCGTCTTGCCCATGCCAGACCCCCGGGGCGTTTCGCGAAGGGTCCGACTGTATCCGAGGGGCCGGAAGGCAGCAAGCGAGCAGCGAACGGTTTCGTGCCTAGTTCTGGGCGAAATTCTGTTTTACGGTGGGGGCGGCGTCGGACGGCTTGTTTCCCAAAGCTTCGGCCAGCGGCATGTCGCGGCGGTAGATGTCGTCGCGGAAGTTCACGGCGCCGTCCGCCGCGCATTGGTAAAGCTTAAGGCCTAGCTAAGGCGTGAGGGGCCGCAAATCGCGCACATAGCCGATCGTCACGCCCAGCCGTTTCACCTCGACCACGGTGCGATAGGGCTTGTCGATGGGCTCCTGGCAGTGCACGCCAGTCATGCCCATATAGAAGTCCGCCTCGGCTAGCACTTCGGTCAGCTCCGCGCCGGGGGGCAGCGCGTATCCCGCCGAGGTGCGGTCGCCGCAAGCAAAGACCTTGGCTTTGACCCCGGTGCTGAGTCCGAACGCCGGGTCCCTGGTGATGACATCGCCCAAGCCCCGCGCTGAAGCGGCCAGCGACGTGCCCCAGTAATCCAGCTCGAAGCGCTCTTCGGCGCCCGCGATCCCGCCGATGAAGCTGTTATAGGCGAGATATTCGTATGGGTGCAGACCGATCATCAGGACGCTTTGCCGGGCGAGTGCGAGCGCCAGCAGCACGCTGAGCCCCACGCCGGCGGCGCGGCTTTTCTGTCCGGCCACAACGATCAGCCGATAAAGCCCGATAGCGCCCAGGATCACCAAGGGCGGCACGGCGAACAGGAAGTGCCTGAGCCCATTGTAGACCGTCGGATGCAGCAGCAGATATCCGGCGATGGGTGCCGCGAAAGTGAAGATCACGTACAGGTATTGCTGCGCCAGCGGCTCGGAGAACAGCGTGACGATACGCCGCCGCCATGCTAGGGCGCCGAACACCGCCGCGGCGATCAATCCCAGCAGCACGTATTCCGGCAGCTGCAGTGCGAGCAGGCCCGGCAGGTAGGTCTGGGGCATATGGTCGGCGGGGATCAGCTCGCCGTTCCAAAGCACGCGCGGATAAAATGCAAAATGCGCGAAGGCGCGGAAGGCGGCGAGAATATTGAGCGGCTGCTGCACCGACCAGGGCCACACCAGCGCCATGGTCGCCGTCGCCAGCGCTATGGCCACGGCAAGCCGCGTCGCACCGGCGCGAAAGCGCTCAGCCGTGACGCCCCAGGACTCGCCGTCGAAATGCCGGGCGATGGCGGCCACCACAAGCACCACGGCGAAATAGTCGAGATAGACGATGCCGACAACACGCGTGCCGATGACGAGACCGAGGCTTACGGCAAAACCCACGATGATGCGCCAGGGCGGCAGACCCTCCGCGCCCAAAATCCGGCAAGCGAAATAGGTGGTCCAGATGCCGAGCCAGGCGAGGGGGCTGTCTTTCGGGTTGATGAAGCCATGACCATAAAGCAGCGGCGTGGTGGCCAGGCAGATCAGCGCAACCAGCGCCGCGCGCTCGCCCGCCAGAAGTTTGGCCAGCCTCCAGCCGCCGTATAGTCCCGCGAGGAACACGAGGCCGCCGATGAGATGGCGGGTTTCGTAGACGCCGAAGGGCGACACGGTATTGGCGACGGCTGCCACAAGGTCAAAAAAGCCGCCGTAGAGGAACAGGTTGATGTAGGAAAATGCCGATCGGTCCTGAAATCCGGTGGTGTAGTAGTCCAGCAGCATATTGCCGTATGTGTTCTGCAGCTGCTCGTCCCAGGAGATGCCGTAATCCTGAAAGGTCGTGAGGACGACCAGCGCCAGCACCGCGAATATGCCGCCGGCGAGAGCGCGCGGCCAAGCCAGGATGTGAGCTGGTGTCATGCCAATGCTTTGGAAGAGAGCGTTTCAGCGAAGCGGCCCACGCGCAGATCGCGGCGCGCCAGCGCGGCCAGGAAGGCCGGGCTTTTGAGATAAGCATATTCGCTGGCGCGCCCATCAGCATGGGCGACATTGTCTTCCGCTGTCCCGGGGTGGCAGAGGATCAGATGGCGCTGTGCAGTGTCCGCGATGAAATGTTCGAACAGCGCGCCGTATTCGCCGTCGGTGGGCGAAAGCCCGTAGACGCCGCTGAAGCCATCATTCATGGGTGCGTCGGCCCGCGCGAAACCCTGGCCCAGCGCGGACAGGAACGCCGCCTTGGGCACCGCCACGCCGCGTTTCAGGATCACCGAGAATCTGTCCGAGATATTGCGCAGCCAGGGCCGTGGCGTAATCTCGCCGGCGATCTTCAACACCACATCGCGAATGCCGGGCAGCACATGCGTATGCAAATGGCCGTCGAGATGTTGCGGCGACGCGCCCGTCACCGCCGTGAAGGCGCGTAACTGCGCGCGGATTTCGCGCTCAATCTCGGCCAAGTCCAGCTGGCCGAGACAGCTCTTGCGGATCATCGCGGCGATACCGGGAAGCTTGCCGCCCGGCGCGGTCTTGGGCATGGCCGTCAAAGGCCTTTCATCGACCAACGTAATATGCAGGCCGATGTCGACGTTGCCCCGCACCTCCGCGAGCCACGGCCCATGCACGGGCCACAGCGCCGACGCCGTCATGCAGCTCAACGCCGAGATGCGGCGGTTGGCGGCCAGATCAAGGATGGCGCGGCTGACGGGAATACTTAAGGCGTAGTCGTCGGCGCAGAGAACGATCGCCTTACTCATGAACCCACGTCGCTCATGTCCTTAATGCGGCTGTGTACGGACTCGGTTGCGGCCTTGCCGACGATCTCGCGCAGGAGATATAGGGGTCGCGCTTTGACCTCATCGTAGATGCGCCCCAGGTACAGCCCCATCAATCCCAGCTGCAGCATGGTGAAGCCCGACAGCGCGAGTGTCGAGACGATGATCGAGGCGAAGCCCGGCACGTCGATGCCGTAGATCAGCGTGCGGATCAGGTAGTAGGCGCCCAAGGCAATCGAGGCCAAGGCGATGCTCGCGCCGGCATACATGGCGATGCGCAAGGGCACGGTCGAGAACGACAGGATGCCGTCGAAGGCTAAAGTGAACAGGCGGCCGGGCGAGAACGAGCTTTTGCCGCCGACGCGTTCGGTCACGTCGAACTCCACGGCCACGCTTTTGAAGCCGACCCAGGAATAAATCCCCTTCATGAAGCGCGCGCGCTCGCGCATACGGCGAATGGCGTCGACGACCTTGCGGTCCATGAGCCGGAAGTCGCCGGCGTCGGGTGTAATGGGCGTGTTGGAGACCGTATTGAACAGGCGGTAGAAGGTGCGCGAGAGCCAGCGCCGTGCCGCGCCGTCGTGATCGCGATTGCGGCGCACGCCGTAGGCGATGTCGTAGCCCGCGCGCCACTGGGCCAGGAACTCCGGAATCACCTCGGGCGGATGCTGCAAATCGCCGTCCATGAGGATCACGGCATTGCCCTCGGCGATATCGAGGCCGGCGGCGATGGCGATCTCTTTGCCGAAGTTGCGCGACAGGCTGACCAGGGTGAGGGCGGGATAGCGCGTGCGCCAGGCGATAAGCTTGTCCCAGCTTGTATCCCGGCTGCCGTCGTCGACGCAGATGACCTCGCCCGCCAGCCCCTCGCGCTCCAGGAGGCCGAACAGGCGCGGAATCAGGGCGTCCACCGAGGCTTCTTCATTGAAGACCGGGACGACGATGGAGATGAGGGCCGGCTCGCGCGGGTCGCGGGACATCATGGCATGATCCTTACAGCCGGAATCTGGCTCAAGCCGGGCCTTCCCGCTAGTGACAAAACGCCTAGGTCCAGGCGCTTAGAGGGGTCAGTGGGGCCCCCTTACCGACTGTCCTGGGCATTGTTCTTAAGCGGGCCATCGGGTAAAAGCCCCCATCACGCCGGACCGGCAATCACCACTAGGACTTCGAACACACTATGGCCAGCTATCAGTACATCTACGTCATGAAGGGCCTCAACAAGACCTACCCCGGTGGGCGCGAGGTCTTGAAGAACATCTTCCTGTCCTTCCTGCCGGGCGCCAAGATCGGCGTTCTGGGCGTCAACGGCTCGGGCAAGTCGACCTTGCTCAAGATCATGGCCGGCATGGACAAGGATTTTAACGGCGAGGCCTGGGCGGCCGAGGGCGCGCGCGTCGGCTATCTGGCCCAGGAACCGGAACTGGACGCCAAGAAGACCGTCATCGAGAACGTCATGGATGGTGTGGCCGGCGTCAAAGCGCTCTTGGACCGCTTCGAGGAAGTCAGCGCCAAGTTTGCTACCGAGCTGACCGACGACGAAATGAACGCCACTATCGCCGAGCAGGCCGCACTGCAGGAGGAGATCGACGCCGCCAACGGCTGGGATCTGCAGCGGACCTGCGAGATCGCCATGGACGCCTTGCGCTGTCCGCCGGCGGACTCTGAGGTCACCAAGCTTTCGGGCGGCGAACGCCGGCGCGTGGCGCTGTGCCGCCTCTTGCTGTCGCGACCTGACATGCTGCTGCTCGACGAACCCACCAACCATCTAGACGCGGAATCCGTCGCTTGGCTGGAACGCTTCCTGGAGGAATACGAAGGCACCGTCGTGGCCGTCACCCACGACCGCTACTTCCTCGACAATGTCACCGGCTGGATTCTCGAACTCGATCACGGCCGCGGCATTCCCTACGAGGGCAACTACTCCTCCTGGCTGGAGCAAAAGAAGAAGCGTCTGTTGCAGGAAGAGCGCGAAGAGGAAAGCCGCGCCCGCACCATTGACCGCGAATTGGAGTGGATCAGGCAGACCCCCGCCGCGCGGCGCACCAAAAGCAAAGCCCGCGTCGCGGCCTTCGAAAACCTGGTGGCCGAAGCCGCCGATGCCTCGCCCGAGGCTATGCAGATCATCATCCCGACCAGCACGCGTCTCGGCGGCACGGTCATCAAGGCCGACGGACTTACGAAAGGTTACGGCGACCGCCTGTTGATCGAGAATTTGGATTTCAGCCTGCCGCCCGGCGGCATCGTCGGCGTCATCGGCCCCAACGGCGCCGGCAAGACGACGCTGTTCCGCATGATCACCGGCCAGGACAAGCCCGACAAAGGCACCATCACCATCGGCGATACCGTGAAGCTGGGCTATGTCGACCAGTCGCGCGACACGCTGCGCGCCGACGCCACGGTGTGGGAGGAAATCTCCGGCGGCAACGACGAAATCCAGCTGGGCAAGTTCAACGTGCCCAGCCGCGCTTATGTGGGCCGCTTCAACTTCAAGGGCTCCGACCAGCAAAAGCGCGTCGGCCAGCTCTCGGGCGGTGAACGCAACCGCGTGCATTTGGCCAAGATGCTGAAGACCGGCGCCAACGTGCTGCTGCTCGACGAACCGACGAACGATTTGGACGTCGATACCTTGCGCGCGCTGGAAGCGGCGCTGCTGGAATTCGCCGGCTGCGCCGTGGTCATCAGCCACGACCGCTGGTTCCTGGACCGCATCGCCACCCACATTCTGTCCTTCGAAGGCGACAGCCACGTGGAGTGGTTCGAAGGCAACTTCGAGGACTACGAAGCCGACAAGAAGCGCCGCCTTGGCGCCGACGCGGTCGAGCCGCATCGGATCAAATACAAGCCGATCTCGCGGTAGCTCACGACGGCTGTCTGGTACTTGCCGCTCTTGCTGATGGAACCGGCAGAGGCGGTGTCGCGGTTTTCTTTCACCATGACCGTTTTGTCGGGCCAGGTACCGGTCTTGACGAACACCTCATAAGCGGCGGGATCGACAAAGACGTTGTCGAGCATGGAATGGTCGCTGGGCGGCGCGCCGGGAACGGGCTCGTTGTAATTGGGGTCGAGGCTTGAAGTGAGAAACACCCACTCGCGGTAATTCTCCGGCGGCACCAGTTGGCCATCGGCATTGTAGGTGATGATTTGCCGCTCGGCCGCCTGCAGCGGGACCGCCACCGCGAGAGCCGTCGCAATAAGCGCCGTCGTCTAAAAGATTTTCAAAAGCTGTCTCCCTGCCTCAGGTGGGCTAAAGATGCGCTTTTCATGGTGAGGTTGCAACAGGGCGGGTCGTTCACTTGGGAGGTAACGTATCGGGCTTATCGCCCATGCGTTTGCCCGGGTTGAGGCGTTCCAGCTCCAGCAGCAGCGCGCTGTGATCGCATTTCTCGTAGCCCGCGGCGGCCAGGTCTTCGAACAGGGCGGCGACGGTTTCGGCGATGGGCAGTTCCAGGCCGGCGGAGTCCGCAGCCGACAAAATCGCGCGCAGATCTTTGACGTGCATCTTCACTTGAGCGCCGGGCAACCACGTCCGATCCAGCATACGTTGGCCGTGCTGTTTCATGATCGGGCTGTCGGCAAAACCACCGCTTAGGGCCTCGCGCACTTTGGCCGGATCGGCGCCGGCACTGGCGGCCAGCAGCAACGCCTCGGCCACAGCGCCAATTGTCACCGCGACAATGGCCTGGTTGGCGAGCTTGGCGACTTGCCCCGTACCTACTGGCCCCACCAGCGTGGGGCGGCCCATGGCTTCAAAGACGGGACGCGCGCGTTCGAAGGTCGCAAGCTCGCCACCCGCCATGATGGCGAGCGTTCCGGCTTCCGCGCCTTTGGTACCGCCCGAGACCGGCGCATCGAGATAGGCCACGTTCTTCGCCGCCAGCTTGGTTGCATGGTCGCGGGCCACGGCGGGCGTGATGGAACTCATGTCGATGAACAGCGCGCCGGACTTGATATTGGCGATGGCGCCGCTGTCGATCAGCACCTTGGTGACGGCGTTGCCGTCGAACAGCATGGTGATGACGACGTCGGCGCCGCGCACAGCCTCGGCGGGCGTAGCGGCGACGCGTGCGCCCTTGGCGGCCAGAGCGTCAGTCTTACCGGCGCTGCGGTTCCAGACGGTGAGCGGAAAGCCGGCGGCCATCAGGCGCGCACCCATATGCGTGCCCATGAGGCCGATTCCCAGCAATGCGACGGACGTCCTCTCTGATGTCATGTGGCCCCCCAACTTATAACACCGCGTTCCCCCGGATCGCGTCGCCGCTTAAGCCTAGCTTTTCTGCTGCGCTTTGAGGTCAGCGGCCTGTTTTTCCATCTGGCCCAGTAGCCCGGCGAAGCTGCCGGTTTGGGCGATGACCGTGGAATAGTCCTGGCGATAGGTGATCGCCATGCTGACGCCTTCGATGACGATGTCCAGCACCTTGAAGCCTTCAGGCCGCTTGCGCAGGCGCCAGTCGACGCCGAAGCTGTAGTTGGCGTCTTTACCGGAGATGGTGGTTTTCACAAGAGTGCCATCAGCGCCGTCGGGCTGCTGGTTTGTAACCTTCAAGGTCTGGCCGTTGTACTCGGAGAAGCGGCGCGCCCAGGTGTAAACCACGACGTCCTCGAATAGCGTCGTGAACTTTTCCTGTTCGGCCGGGGTGGCGGCCTTCCAATAGCGTGTTAGGACAAAGCGGCCGATACCCGGCAGGTCGAAGTACGTCTTGAACATGTCGCGGAAGCGCTGCGCTTTCTCGGCATCGGGGATCGTCGCGGCCAGGATGTCGTTGATGCCATGCTGGGAGAAGTTGCCGACGAAGATGGCGGCGTCGCTCTTGGCCTCTTGAGCAAAGGCGGGGGCCGGGCTTGCCAAGGCTAGAACGGCGATAAGACACAAAGTCACAAAAGAGGAAGCGGCGCGAAGGAACATGAAACAGCCTTATGAGGGTTGGGGTCTTCTATGCAAAGCCTAGATCTGAGGTGGGGCGGGATTGCGGCTTTATTGGCTCCTATTCGAAGTCTTCCAGGGGCGGCGGCGCGCCGTTGCGGATTTCGGCGGCGCGAATCTGGCGGTAAGAGGATCGCAGGGCCGCGTAATAGTCGAGTGACGACTTTTTTAACTCGTCTAGCGGGTCCATGAAGACGTCCTTGGCCGAGACATAGGTGGTGCCGAAATAGGCCCATTGCACCCAGCCCATAGCGCCGTCGCCGCGGCTGTACCAAGTGAGGGGATCGATCAGGAAGGCGTCCACGGCCGTTCCCGCCCCGTCGCGCACCGAAGAGGGCCCGAGAAAGGGCACATAGACAAACGGGCCTTCCGGGACGCCCCAGACGCCCAGCGTCTGGCCGAAGTCCTCGGTGTGTCTATCCAGGCCCAGCTTCTGGCCGACGTCGAAGAATCCGAAAAAGCCCATACCGGTGTTAACGACCGCACGGCCCAAAGTGATCCCGGCGCGGGTGAATTCGCCCTGCAGGATGTCGTTGGCGAGCGTGACCGGCGAGCGCAGGTTATTGACGAAGTTGTAGATGCCCTTGCGGCCCTGCCGGGGCACGATCAGTCGGTAGCCCTGGATGACTGGGCGGACCAGCACCTTGTCGAGGCTGGCATCGACCGTGAACATGGCCCGGTTCATGGGCTCCAGCGGATCGTCGGCTTCTTCATAGGCCGCCAGCGCCATGGCGTTAGTGGCCGGAGGCTTAGTGGCGCAGGCGCTCAAAGACGCCATAAGCATGCAGGCCCCGATAAAGTGGGCTATTGTTTTATGTCTTTTTCTCACGGGGCGACTACCTTACAAAGCAGCAGAAATAACCCTATTTTGTATCACGTTACGCCGCCTCCCGAGCCGAGCGTGGGTAGCATATGGCGGCGTAATAAACCAGTAACGATTGCCAGTAACGATTGAAAGAGTGTGGGCGTGGAGACTTTAGCTAAGCGCGGCGCGGCGGATCTTCAAGGTGCCGGAAGCGTCCCTTCGGACATTCGGGTTTCCTTTGAATTTTTCCCGCCCAAAACCGACAAAATGCACGAGCAGCTCTGGGCGTCTATTGAACGCTTGGCGCCCCTGAATCCATCCTTCGTGTCGGTAACTTATGGCGCGGGCGGGTCCACGCGCGAGCGCACCCATGAAACCGTCACCCGGATTCAGAAGGAAAAGGGCCTGGCGGCGGCGGCTCATTTGACCTGCGTCGGCGCAACTCGGGCCGAGATTGATGCGGTCGCCAAGCATTATTGGGACTCCGGTATCAGGCATATCGTGGCTTTGCGGGGCGATCCGCCGGAAGGCATGAACAAATACATACCTCATCCCGGCGGTTATCCTTATGCCGCGGAATTGATCGAAGGCTTGAAGAAGGTCGCGGACTTTGAAATCAGCGTCGCCGCCTATCCCGAAGTCCACCCCGAGGCGAAAAGCCCCAAAGACGATCTTGAGAACCTGAAGCGCAAAGTTGGCGCCGGGGCGACGCGCGCGATTACGCAATCATTTTTCGATCCCGATGTCTTTCTGAAGTTCCGCGATCAGACGAAAGGGTTGGGCGTGCCGCTGGTGCCGGGCATTATCGTTGCCACCAACACCGCAACGCTGAAGTCCTGCATCAAGATGGGCTCGAAGGTGCCGCAACGCATGTTCGATTTGTTCGCAGGGCTTGAGGACGACGTGGAAACGCGCAAGCTGGTGGCCGCGACAGCGGTCGCCGAACAGGTGCGCACCTTGGTGCGCGAGGGCGTGAAGGATTTCCACTTCTACACCCTCAACCGCGCTGATTTGACCTACGCTATTTGTCATATCCTGGGCATCCGGCCGAAAAACTAAATTTACCTCCCCCTCGCGGAGAAGTCGGCGAGCATTGCGAGCCGGGTGGGGGTTTGGCGCGGCGCTGGACGCACCCCACCCCAACCCCTCCCCGCAGGGGGGAGGGGCTTTGTGAGTTGAATACGTTTTATGTCCGACCCTTTCGAACTCAACGACGACATTCCTTTCGAGCCCGCGCAGCCACATGTGCCTGCGGTTCCGCCCCCTCCACCTGTTTGGCTGGACAAGCTGAATCCCGAGCAGAAGGAAGCCGTGCTGGCCACCGAAGGCCCGGTGCTGGTGCTGTCCGGTGCGGGCACCGGCAAGACCCGCGTGCTGACCACGCGTCTCGGCTACATCCTCGCGCAGCGTATGGCAAAGCCCTGGCAGATTCTCGCTGTCACCTTCACCAATCGCGCCGCGCGCGAAATGCGCGAGCGCGTCGGCAATCTCGTGGGCCCCGCCGCCGAGGCGGTCTGGCTCGGCACCTTCCATGCGCTGGGTGTGCGGATGCTGCGGCGTTACGGTGAAGCCGTGGGTTTGCGCTCCAACTTCACCATCCTCGATGCCGATGATCAGATGCGGCTGCTGAAGCAGCTTATGGAAGCCGACGACATCGATTCCAAGAAATGGCCGGCGCAAGGACTCATGGGCGTCATCCAGCGCTGGAAAGACCGGGGACTCACGCCCGATAAAGTCGGCCAGGCGCAGGGCACCGATTATGCCGCCGGCCGGGCGCTGGCGCTGTATCGCGCTTACCAAGAACGATTAAAGACGCTGAACGCCGCCGACTTCGGCGATCTGCTGCTGCACTGCCTGACCATCTTCCACGACCAGCCCGATGTGCTGAAGCAATATCAGGAACAGTTCCGCTATGTCATGGTGGACGAGTATCAGGACGCTAACGTCGCGCAGTATCTGTGGCTCCGACTGCTCACGCAAACCCACCGGAACCTCTGCTGCGTCGGCGACGATGACCAGTCGATCTATTCCTGGCGCGGCGCCGAGGTCGGCAACATCCTGCGCTTCGAGAAGGATTTCCCCGACGCCAAGGTGATCCGCTTGGAGCGCAACTATCGCTCAACGCCGACCATCCTTGCGGCGGCCTCCCATCTCATTGCTCACAACGCCGACCGCCTGGGGAAAACCCTGCGTACCGGCCATGCCGGCGACGTGGATCCAGGCCTGCCGGTGAAAGTGCGCGGCGTCTGGGACGGCGCCGAGGAGGCGCGCTGGGTGGTCGACGAGATCGAAGCCTTGCAGCGCGGCGGTCACAAGTTGCCCGAGATCGCCATTTTGGTGCGTGCGGGATTTCAGATGCTGGAGTTCGAAGAACGCCTCATCACCACCGGCGTGCCTTATAAAGTCGTTGGCGGTCCGCGCTTCTACGAGCGCATGGAAATCCGCGATGCGGTTGCCTACTTGCGCCTGATCCACCAGCCCGACGATGACTTGGCTTTCGAGCGCATTGCCAACAAGCCCAAGCGCGGCCTCGGCGAAACGACGATCCAAAAGGTTCACCAGTTGGCGCGCAAGCTGAACATCCCACTGGTGGAAGCGGCCTTACGCATGGTCGAGACCGACGAGCTGAGGCCAGCGGCGCGCAACGCACTCAAGGCGCTTGCGGCCGACTTTGAGCGTTGGCGCAGCTTGAAGGACACGCTGGGTCCGGCGGACCTGGCGGCGCAGGTTCTAGATGAGTCGGGCTATACGCTGATGTGGCAGACGGATAAATCACCCGAAGCGCCGGGCCGTCTCGATAACTTGCGCGAATTTGTCTCCGGGCTGGAGGAGTGGGAAAATCTCGCGGGCTTCCTCGATCACGTCAGTCTCGTGATGGAGAACGACGCCGCCGCCGGCCAGGACAGCGTCACCCTCATGACGCTTCACGCGGCCAAAGGCCTGGAGTTCGACAGCATATTCCTGCCGGGCTGGGAGGAAGACATTTTCCCCAGCCGCCGTTCGCTCGAAGAGAACGGCCAGAAGGCTTTGGAAGAGGAGCGCCGCTTGGCTTACGTCGGGCTGACGCGGGCGCGTAAACGTGTGCATGTGTCCTTCGCCGCCAACCGGCGCGTTTACAACCAGTGGCAGTCGAGTATTCCCTCGCGCTTCATCGACGAGCTGCCCAAGGACAAAGTGGAGCAGGAGGCCGACGCCGGACTTTATGGCGGCGGCGGAGCCGGCCGGAGCTGGGGCGGGCTATCGGAAAGCGGCGCGCGTTCGGGCGCGGGTTTCCGCAAGCCGGTGCGCATGGTCGAGGCCGATGAATGGCAAGTGAAGTCCCACGGCAAGTCGGAACACGGATTCAAGATCGGCGACCGCGTCTTCCATGAAAAATTCGGCTACGGCCTAGTGGAGGAGATCGACGGCTCCAAGCTGGCCATCGCCTTCGACAAGGCCGGCCGCAAGAAGGTCCTCGACAGCTTTGTTGAGCCAAGCTCCTAAGCCGCAGAGTTCGCGATAATTCGCATCATTTGGCGTTTCGTGCGACTTCCCTAAAACGGAATCGCGCTATTTCAATGGGTTAGACGCTGGCACGGCGCGTGCATTATGGTGGATTGGCCCACCCTGTCGGGAGTTCCGCCATGACTAACCTTCGGTATTTCATTCCAGCCCTGACGCTGGCTTTGCTTTGTTTTGAGGCGCGCGCGGAGACTTCGAGGCGAGATGTCGCGCCGTTCCAATCGGTGTCCTTTTCCGACGCCGGCGACATCGAGATCGCCGCCGGAAAGCCGCAGTCGGTGACGCTGGACAGTGAGGACCAGGACTTAAGCGATATCAAGACCGAGGTGCGCGACGACACGCTGTACATCACACGTGAAACGCATTGGTGGATGTTCGGCTTCGGTGGCCCCGAGCGCTATCGGGTACGCATCGAACTGTCGCATCTGGCAGGGGTCTCGATAGCCGGAGCGGCGCGCGTTCGTGTGAAAGGTCTCGACGGCGGAGACGTTACGTTCTCGCTTACGGGTGCCACTGAAATGACCGCGGAAGGTCATGCGGACATCCTCACGCTCGCTATGACTGGCGCCAACAAGGCAAGTCTTGAAAATCTTGCCGTCGATACCGCTGTGATCTCGACCATAGGCGCGGGCGAAGCGCTGGTGAACCCAGCCAAGGCCCTGACAGTTACGGTAATCGGCGCAGGTCGTGTTGCCTATAAAGGCACGCCGCACATCGTCAAAACAATTGCCGGTGGCGGCAAGATCGAGCCATTGGACTGACTCTGTCGCGCGAAAAAAACGGCGGCGGCAAAACCTTTGAGGGGGAGTTTACCGCCGCCGCCGCGCCCGGCACGTACCATATAAAAACACCGGCCAGCGCTAGAACCACATCAGCTGTCGCTGATTGCTGAATAAAAACGGCGGCAGCACGTTAGGAGGGGGGGGAGGATGCGCTGCCGCCGTTGTAATCCGAGAATCTGAGGGGAGGGAATTCAGGCCTCTCGGACAATTCTTACGAACGTTTACGTTCTCATAGCACTGATGGATTACCGGCTCATTTCCGGACGGCTGGATACAGCAGTCGCCAATAAATTCCAATGACTTTGAACAATCTAATGACGATGTAATATGGTCCTTTAACGCGGCACCTGTCGTGTTGGTTGCACATCGCAGCCAGGAATCATCTGCATGGCTCTTTAGAACGATGAAAAAGAATAATTTATCGATCCTTAACATGAAATTTAATGACGCATGACCAGAGGCGAGGAGATCGGCGCCGCGTGGAGCGCCCGGGTGATTGTGTCCGCCGAGCACATGGAAGTGTTCGAACGCGCCTTCGAAAATGTCGCCGGAGTCGTCAGCCTTTATGAATGGGACGAGAGCAAGAAGCCGATTCTTTGGGCGGTTGAGGGCATGTTCGATGCCGCCCCGCCGCGTGACGAACTCACCGGGCGCATCGCCCTGGCCGCCGGCGCGCTGGGCATCGCAGCGCCCGAGCTAGTGATTGCCAAGGTCCCCGCCAAGGATTGGCTGACGGAGACGATCGCCAGCTTTCCGCCCTTGCGCGCCGGGCGCTACTACATCCACGGCGATCACATCAAAGGGCCCTTTCCCGTGGGCGCCGTGCGCCTGACCATCAACGCCGCTACCGCTTTTGGATCGGGTCAGCATGCCAGCACCATGGGCTGTCTGCTTGCGCTTGACGGCGTCTTCCGCAGTCGCCCGCCCGTCAGAAGCCGCGGCGTCGTCGGCCTGGACATGGGCTGCGGCACGGGCATCCTCGGCATGGCCGCGGCCAAGACCCGGTGCTTGCGCGTGCTATGCGCCGACATCGACCCGGAAGCCGTGCGGGTCACGCGCTATAACGCCGCCAAGAACCGTCTCAGCGCGCTGATCCCAGCGGTCATGAGCGACGGCTGCGGCGACCGCGCCATCCGCCGTCATGCGCCCTACCAGTTCATCACCGCCAATATCCTGGCCCGGCCCCTGAACCGCATGGCGGCCGACCTCTCGGGGCTTCTGGCCCCGGGCGGCCACGTCATCCTGGCCGGCTTTGTCCGCCGCGACGAGGCCATGGTGCTCTCCGCCTACCGCCGCCAGGGGCTTAGGCTTGTGCGGCGCATCCGCCTGGCACCCTGGACGACTTTAGTTCTTCGGAAGTAGGGGCTTTACGGAACTAGCCCGCCCTTGTCCGGGATGTCGGGGGTCATTAACTTAATCCCATGGACACCATACCTCCGCCGGCTTCCGTCGCCGCCGACCGCATTTCCGCGCTCCGGGCTGCTATGCGCGAGGTGCAGATCGACGGCTACCTTGTGCCCCACGGCGACGAGCATCAGGGCGAGTTCAACGCGCCTTACGCCGAGCGCCTGAAATGGTTGACGGGCTTTGCCGGTTCCGCCGGCACCGCCATTGTGCTGGGCGACGAAGCCGCGATCTTTGTCGACGGGCGCTATACCTTGCAGGTCCGCGATCAGGTCGACGGCGCGCTCTACCAATACCGCCACATGATCGACGAACCGGCTTCGGCCTGGATCGCCGCGCACGCCAAGGCCGGGCAGAAGATCGGCTTCGATGCGCGCCTGCATACGCCGGCCGGCCTCGCGCGTCTGGAAGAGGCCGCCATGAAGGCCGGCGCGGCGCTGCTGCCGCTGCCGCACAATCTGATCGACCAGGTCTGGCCCAATCAGCCGGCCCGGCCGCGCGCAGCCGTCATGGCCTATCCAGAGAAATTCGCCGGGCGTTCGTCGGCGGAAAAGCGTGGGCTCATCGCCGATGTGCTGAAGGGTGAGGCGCTCGGCGCCTTCTTCCTTACGGCGTTGGATTCCATTGCCTGGCTGTTCAACATTCGCGGCGGCGATGTGGAATACAGCCCGCTGACCTATGCCTATGCGCTGCTGTTGGCGGATGGCAAAGCGGTGTTGTTCATCGACCCAGCCAAGATTTCACCCGAGGTCAAAGCGCATCTCGGTCCCGATGTGCGTCTCGCAGCCTACGACGGCCTCGACCACGAGCTGACCGCGCTCGATAAATCCGTCGCCGTCATCGGTCTCGACCGCGACACCGGCTCGCGCTGGGCCTACGACCGCTTGGCCGCCGGGCGCAAGGTCAGGGTCATGGCCGATCCCTGTACCGCCTTGAAAGCGCGCAAACATCCCGCCGAGCTGCAAGGTGTGCGTGACGCCCATGTACGCGACGGCGCGGCGCTATCGCGCTTCCTCGCCTGGCTTTCCAAAGAAGCGCCGAAGGGCCAGCTCACGGAGATCACCGCCGCCGAGCGGCTGGAGCAGTTCCGCGCCGAGAGCAATACCTTCCGCGGGCCCAGCTTCGCGACCATCGCCGGCGCCGCCGGCAACGGCGCCATCGTGCATTACCGCGCCCATCCCAAGACCGCCGCGCGCATTCACCCCGACATGGTGATGCTGCTGGATAGCGGCGGCCAATATCTCGACGGCACCACCGACGTGACGCGCACCTTTGCGATTGGTAAGGCCACGGCCGAACAGAAGCACCGCTTCACGCTGGTCTTGAAGGGCCACATCGCGCTGGCCATGGCGCGCTTTGTCAAAGGCACCACGGGCAGCCAACTGGACGCGCTCGCGCGTCATGCGCTGTGGCAGGAAGGCCTCGACTACGATCACGGCACGGGCCACGGCGTCGGCACGTATCTCGGCGTGCACGAAGGCCCGCAGCGCATCAGCAAAGTCGGCAACGCCGTGGCGCTGGAACCGGGCATGGTGATCTCCAACGAGCCCGGCTACTACAAGACCGGCGAATACGGCATCCGTATCGAGAATCTGGTCGCCGTGCGCGAGGCGCCCAAGCCCGCCGGCGCGGAAAAAGCGCTGCTGGAATTCGAGACGATTACATTGGCGCCGATAGATCTCAATATGGTGGAGGCGGGCCTGCTCACATCTGCCGAAAAAGCCTGGCTCAATGGCTATCACGCCCGTGTGCGCGAGACTTTGAGCCCGCTGGTGGACGCCGAGACAAAAGCATGGCTGGCAACGGCCACGGCGGCGGTCGCTTAAACCAACCCCACGCTCTCGCTCAGCTTCTTCCTAAACTTCCGATCCCGCTTCAGGTGCCATTCTCTACTCATGGCTTCGCCCTTGGTTGTGTATGCCTCGGTATACAACAACAGCCACAGGCGCCCGCGTGTGGACTTTGCGCCGTCACCGCTGTTGTGCGCCTTAAGCCGGCGTTCCAGATCGTTGGTCCAGCCGACGTACGTGCGTGGGCCGCCTTTGCCGTGACTGCCGAGCACATAAACGAAGCAGGTCATCGCGAATCTCTCTCATCACTGCACAAAAATGCAGCGGCATGGTTTCGAGCGCTAACGGATTGATATCGTTATGTACCCGCATGGACAATAGCACAGGGCCTAGTATAATTTTTGTCCATGCCATCGGCGACGACGTGAGGGTTAGGTATGTTACCTCAGACAGCCTCGGCAATTCCGCGCAGTGTGGATGAGTTTTTTCTACATTGGAAAAACATTTCCAAGACCGGCCTGATGCCGACCTTGGGGAGTTTCCTCGACGCGCCGCCCTTCAAACGGCAATCGGCGGTCGCTATCGTCGATGTGCTTGGCCCCACCGAAATGCGCTTTCGTCTATTCGGCACCGGTTTGTCGTCTTTGGCCGGCCACGATCTGACCGGACACGATGTGCTCTCCAATTTCCATCCCACGGCCCGGACCGAAGCCTCGCATAATGCCTGGAGCGCCGTCACCAAGCCTTGCGGCTATTTCGTGCGGCGCGACGTGCGCCACGGCCCTTTCAAGACTCATGCTGTCGGGGTTGGCTTGCCGCTGCTGCATGAGCAAAGCGGGCGTGTGTGCCTGGTGGTCTTCAGCGCGAGCGTTGGTAAGACTGTTGAAACCGCTGGCCCCGAGCCGGCCGAGTTCGTACGCACCGTCACCCTGATCCGCTGGATCGATATCGGCGCCGGCACGCCGGACGCAGTTACGCCGGAAGCCGTGCTGAGCGCCTGCGCGCAATAAGTTGGGAGAAGTCACTGATGTCCAAGAGCCTTGTCATCGCCTCGCTGGCGAGCTTCCTGCTGCTGGTGGTTGTGGACTTCGTCTGGCTCAGCCAGGCCGTCAATTTCCTCTACCGTCCCAAGCTCGGCGGCCTGCTGGCGGAAAAGCCCGCGCTGGGCGCGGCGGCGTTGTTCTACCTCCTGTACGGCGTCGGCATGGCGGCGCTTGTGATCCGCCCGGCGCTGGCCGGCGGCGGCGTGCTGACGGCGGCCTGGACCGGGGCGCTCTTGGGCCTTGTGGCCTACGGCACCTACGACCTTACCAACCAGGCGACGCTCAAAGGCTGGTCGGTCACGGTCACTGTGGTCGACATGGCTTGGGGCGCCTTCGTGACGGCGGCGGTGTGTGCGTTCGGGGTATGGGTGTCGGAGAAGGTGGCTTAGGTCTTGAGACGGCGATGAGCTAACCAGTAGGCCGAGAGAATCAGCGCGATATTCACAGCCGCGAGCATCAACACCGTCGGCAATTCTTCGAGTTTTGCCCCAAATCCGACATTGAGCTCTCCGCCCTCTCCAATGACTTGCGGGAACACAATGGAAAAGGTCGAGAACGCGCTGAGCAGCGATACCAGTGCCGCGCCGATGAATGCCCACGACCGTACATGGAGGCGCGCAAAAACAGCCGCCATCCAAGCGCCAATCGCGATTGGCAGAATGCGCATGTACACGAACAAAACGGTGTTCATGAGGTTCTGCAGCCACAGCGGTTCGATGCTCGTGCGGGGCGCGGGAATTATGCCCGTGCCCGTCATCTGAAGGGCCGTGGAAATGCCCGCCACCAGAAAACCGGAGCCAATGGTGACGGTAACCCACAGCAGAGCAGGCCCTACGGCGGAGATCGCACGCGGGTAGCGCGCAGGCAGAGAACGCAATTCAGGCCGATCAAGAACGCCCTGCACAATCTCATCTTCGTTGCCAAGCCGCTCCCAGGCGGAAATTTCCGCCGCAGCCGCCGTTAGGCCTTTAGCACGCCCGTCACGTACGGCATCGTCAAAGTGTTCGCCCAGTTCGGTCAAGGTTCGACGCACGTGACGTGATGCTATCCCCGCATGCAAGAGGCGTTCTCTCAGCCGGTCAAACCGGATCAACTGTTCAGGCGCGGGCATGTTTTGCTCCTTTCACAAGACCAGATACTGCATCGGTAATGCGCTGCCATTCACTGACCAACGCGCCGAGGCGTTTTTTTCCTGCGGCGGTGGCGGTGTAATACACGCGCGTGCGGCCGTTCACCGGCTTGCGCTTGGAGGTGAGGCAGCCCTGCTCCTCCAGCGCATGCAGGATGGGATAGACCACGCCTTCGCCGACCTTGATGGCCTCGCCGGTGGCGGCTTCAATGGCTTGCACCAGTTCGTAGCCGTACATCTCGCGGTCCGAAAGCAGCCGCAAAATCAACAGCTCCGGCACGCCGGTCATGAATTCGGGATTGGTCTTACGCGGGGCCATAAACTCTCCATACCTTGCAGTTCAAGGTATATACCTCGTTGTTAGAGGTATGGCAAGCTCGGAGGGGATTGTCGGGTTAACTCACACTGCCTTCGGGCCGGTGGACGGCCATCAATTTGACCATGCGCTTTTGCATCTCTTTGGGCGAGACCACGGCCACCTGGGTCATGATCATCCAGGTATAGCCGAAGGGGTCCAAAACCACGCCGGCGCGATAGCCGTAGAACTCCTCCTGCATGGGCCGCACGATGGTAGCGCCGGCGGCGACGGCGTGGGCCATGAAGGCGTCGGAATTCTTGACCAGCAGGTGAAGGCGGATCGGCGAGCCGTGGAGGGTCTTGGCGCTGAGCACGGCCATTTGCGGATATTCGTCGGACAGCATGATGTGGGAATCGCCGATCTTCATTTCGGCATGGCCTATCCTGCCGTTGGGCTCGGTGAGGCGAAAACACTCCTTGGCGCCGAAGGCATTTTCGTAGAACGCCATGGCAAAGGCTGCATCCTGGAAGCAAAGCTGAGGCGCGACGGTGTGATAGCCCTTGGGTATGGGCGGGACCTTGCGGGCCGCCTTGCGCACTGATTTTTTCACCGGCTTTTTTGCCGTCTTCTTCACGGGTTTCTTTGGGAGCTTCTTCTTGGCTTTCTTTTTTGCGGCCATGACGGTCCTCCTTCAGGGTGCGGTCTTCATAAATTTACTCCCCCGCGAGGGAGTTTCATCATGAAATAACTTAGGTGCCGCCGATCAACGCCAGATACTCCTGCTCGGTCACGACTTTCACGCCCAGCGCTTCGGCTTCCTTCAGTTTTGAGCCCGCGCCGGGGCCGGCAATAACTAAATCGGTCTTCTTGGACACCGATCCCGCCACCTTGGCGCCGAGGGATTGGGCCCGGGCCTTGGCTTCGCCCCGGCTCATGGCTTCCAGGGTGCCGGTGAACACCACGGTCTTGCCGGCGATGGGCGAGGCGGAGGTATCGGGAGCCAAGAAATCCTCGATGGCCAGTTCATCGGCGAGCGCGTCGAGAATGTCGCGGTTATGTTTTTCGGCGAAGAACTCCACCACATCGTCGGCCACGGACTCGCCGATCTGCTCGATATTGGTGAGGTCCTGATAGGCCTCGGACTCTTTGTCCTCGGCGGCGATCATGGCTTTGCGCCAGGAACTGAGTGAACCATAGGCTTGCGCCAAAAGCCGCGCCGTGGCCTGACCCACCTGACGGATGCCAAGCGCGTAGATGAACCGCTCCAGGCTGATGATGCGGCGCCGGTCGATGGCGGCGAATAGGTTGTCGATGGACTTTTCCGCCCAGCCTTCGCGGCCGGCAAGTTTGTCGCGGCCACCGCGCGCCTCAAGCGTGAACAGGTCCGCCGGGCTTTTGATCAGCTTGTCCGTGAAAAAAGCTTCGATGTTCTTTTCGCCGAAGCCTTCGATGTCAAAGGCGTTGCGGGAGACAAAGTGCTTCAGCCGTTCCACGGCTTGCGCCGGGCAGAACAGGCCGCCGGTGCAGCGCCGCGCCACTTCGCCGTCCTCGCGCACGGCGTGGCTGCCGCAAGCCGGGCACTTGGCGGGGAATTTATAGGGCTTGCTGTCCTTGGGGCGTTTGGCGGTGAGCACTTCCACCACCTGCGGAATTACATCGCCGGCGCGCTGGATGATCACCGTATCGCCGACGCGGATATCCTTGCGCGCGATTTCGTCCTCGTTGTGGAGGGTGGCATTGCTGACCACCACGCCGCCGACATTCACGGGCTTTAGCCGTGCTACCGGCGTCAGCGTTCCGGTACGGCCTACTTGCACCTCGATATTCTCCAAAACCGTCTCGGCCCGTTCGGCGGAGTATTTGTGGGCCGTGGCCCAGCGCGGCGCGCGCGACACAAAGCCCAGGCGCTTTTGCAGGTCGATGCGGTTGACCTTGTAGACCATGCCGTCGATGTCATAGGGCAGGGACGCGCGGTCCTCGCCGAGCTTGTTGTATTCCTTCAGCATGGCCTCGACGGACTTGACCACCTTGGTGCGCGGATTGACCGGAAAGCCCCAGGCCTTGAGGGCTTGCAGGAAATCCCATTGGGTTTTCCACTCCATGTCCCGCACTTCGCCCCAGCCGTAGGTGAAGGCCTTCAAAGGCCGCTCGGCGGTGATGGCGGGATCGAGCTGGCGCAGGGATCCGGCGGCGGCATTGCGCGGATTGGCGAACACCTTGCCGCCTTTGGCTTCTTGCGCCGCGTTCAGCGCCGCGAAGTCGGACTTGGTCATATAGACCTCGCCCCTGATCTCGATGACCTTGGGCACATCGCCCATGAGGAAATCGGGCAGGGACTTGATGGTGCGGATATTGGCGGTGATATCTTCGCCCTCGCTGCCGTCGCCGCGTGTGGCGGCCACAGCCAGCTTGCCGTTCTCGTAGCGCGCCGAGAACGAAAGTCCGTCGATCTTGGGTTCGGCGGTCATCTCGATGACTTCGTCGGCATCCATGTCGAGGAAGCGGCGGATACGGTCGACGAAATCGGTCACGTCCTCATCGCTGAAGGCGTTGCCGAGCGACAGCATCGGCACGCTGTGCTGGACCTTTTTGAAGCCCGTGGCGGGCGCGGCGCCGACATTTTTCGACGGGCTGTCGGTGCGCTTTAACTTGGGGAACCGCTTCTCAATGGCGTCGTTGCGTTTGCGCAGGGCGTCATAGGCGGCATCGCTGATGGTGGGTGCATCGTCGCGGTGGTAGGCCGCATCATGCAGGGCGATTTCCGTCGCCAGAACCTTGAGCTCCGATGCGGCCTGTTTCTCGGTCAGGTCCGCCACCGCGATCTTCCGCAAGCTCACGACACATTTCTCACGAGAGGGGCCCGCTTAACAGGCTATCCGCCGCGGCGCGCGCTTCGTCGGTGATTTTCTCGCCGGCCAGCATGCGCGCGATTTCCTCGCGGCGGGCGGCTTGGGTGAGCTGCTCGACCTTGGTGCTGGTCTGGCCGGCGCGGCTGGTTTTGCTGACGCGCCAATGGTTGTCGCCGCGCGCGGCCACTTGCGGCGCATGGGTGACGACAATGACTTGCACGTTTTTCGCCAAGCGGGCGAGACGCTCGCCCACGGCATTGGCGGTCGCGCCACTGATGCCGGCATCGACTTCGTCAAAGATCAGCGCAGCGCGCTCCTGAGAGCCCGCCAGCACGACCTTCAAGGCCAGCATGAAGCGCGCCAACTCGCCGCCCGAGGCGATCTTGTCCAAGGGGCCCGGCGGCAGGCCGGGGTTGGTGGAAATCTCGAAGGCCACGCGATCCAGACCGTGTTCGTTCCAGGCGGATTCAGGTTTGGGCGCAACCACGGTGCGGAACGTGGCCTTGTCCAGCTTCAAGGGGGCCAGTTCCTTGGCGACAAGTTTATCGAGCATCCCTGCGGCCTCTTGGCGTGCCCGGCTCAGGACCTGTGCGGCCTGATCGTAGGTCATGCGCGCGGCGCGCTCCGTCGCGGCGAGGCGTTTGACGTTATCGGCGCCGCCATCGACGGCGGCCAGGCGCGCTTTCAGCGTTTCCAAAACGCCGGCCAGTTCATCGACGCTGCAGCCATGTTTGCGCGCAGCGGCTTTCAAGGCAAACAGGCGTTCCTCGGCGCGTTCCAGCGCCGCTGGATCGGCATCGAAGTCGGCCCACACCCGGTCCAGCTCGCGCAAGGCTTCTCCGGCTTCGATAGCGGCGCGGTCAAGGGCCTGGCACAATGTATCGAGCCGGCCACCGGCTTGCGCCGCGACACGGCTGATGCGGGTCAAGGCGCCGCGCAAGGCCGCTTCGACGTCGGTATTCTCCGAGATCACCGCGCGCGCCTCGGTCATGGCTTTCATGATCTGTTCGCCGTGACGCAAAATCGAGCGCGCCCCGGCCAACTCTGTTTCCTCGCCCATCTTGGGCGCGAGCGTGGTGAGTTCCTTCACGTGATGGCGCAGGAATTCCTCCTCGGCCAGGGCGCCGGATAGCGTGTCCTGGGCGGCTTTCAGCGCAGCCGCCGCGGTGCGCCAGGCCGTCCAAGCGGTCGCACAGGCGGCATCAGAGCCGTCGCGCGACTTCACGCGGCGATAGGCGTCCAGCGCCGCGATATGCGTGGCGGGATCCAGCAAGCCGTGGGTCTCGAATTGGCCGTGGACTTCCACTAACAGCGCGCCGATATCGCGCAGCAATCCCACGCTCACAGGCTGGTCGTTGATGAACGCGCGGCTGCGGCCGTCCGCGCCCACTACGCGCCGCAACACGACTTCGTCCTCCAGCGCGATATCCTGCTCGGCCAGCAATACGAAAGCCGGATGCTTGCGCGGCAATGTGAACGAGGCGCTGACGGTGAGCTTATCGGCCCCGGCGCGAATCAGGGCGGCATCGGCGCGGCCGCCCAGCGCCAGGCCCATAGCATCGAGCACGATGGATTTTCCGGCTCCGGTTTCGCCCGTCAGCACGCACAGGCCGGGCGCGAAAGCCACGTCCAGCTTTTCGACGATGACCACGTCGCGGATGGAAAGATGCGTCAGCATGCCACCCTCAAACCGGCGCGCGAAAGGCTACCGGATTACAGTTCCCCAGGTTTCTTAAGGGGATTTATCGGGCCCGAACTGGGGGTTCCCAAGGGATCGTTGGTCACGGCGGGAGGCTTTGAAAGTCTCGCGGTCTCCTCGGCCGGGTTGGGGCCGGGCTGCGCCGACTTCGGGCTGCTGTTGGGCGGCACCGGGGCGATGTTATTGCGCCGGGTCGCCGACGCCAGCCGCCTATCGACGCTTTGTTCCAGGGCATAGGAATCCCGGTACCAGTCGCTGGATGGGAAATTGTAGCCCAGCACGGCGGCAGCCTTGCGCGCCTCGTCGACCAAACCCAAGGCGGTGTAGGCCTCGGTCAAACGATGCAGGGCTTCGGGAACGTGGCTCGTGGAACTGTAGGTATCAATCACGACCTTGAAGCGGTTGACGGCCGAGAGGTAGTGGCGCGTGCTCAGGTAATAGCGGCCAATATCCATTTCCTTGGCCGCGAGATGGTCGCGCGTGAGGTCGATCTTAAGGCGCGCATCGCGGCCATAGGGTGTCGAAGGAAAGCGCGTCACCACGTCCTGCAAGGCATCCAGCGCCTTGCGGGTCTGTTCCTGATCGCGCCGCACATCGGCGATCTGTTCGTAGTAGCACAAGCCCTTCAGATAATAGGCGTAGGCGATGTCCCGGTTGCCGGGGTGAACGGCGATGAAGCGATCCAGGCGTGTGACGGCTTCGTCGTACTGGCTGGTGTGGTAGTTGGAGTAGGCCGACATCAGCTTGGCGGTCGTGGCCCAGACCGAATAGGGATATTGGCGTTCGACCTCGTCGAAATATTTTGCGGCCTCCTCGTCGCGGCCCTGCTCAAGATATTGAACAGCCTGACTGTAAAGCTCGTACATCGGCGTTTCTTTGTAGGCCAGTTCCTTGTCCCTCGCGCAGCCCGCAAGCACGGTCATGGCAGAGACGGCAAAAACGGCTACCGTCAAACGGCGCAAGGTGAAGGTCGAAGGGATCAGGCGCAGGCCCATGGTGTCTTTTCAGCCGGTTTTGTCTGGCGCAGGGGTGACGGCGGTCCTGTCAGGGCAGACCCGGCCGATGGACGCGCAGTATATCATCCAGACGGGCCGTGTCACGCCACCGCAGAAGGCGAAAAACAGGCCGATTTCAAGCTACTAAGTCTTAGCCGAGACTGAAGGCTTAAGCGAAGGCGACCCGGCTGGGGGCTTCGATCCACGGCGTCACCGACGGCATATCCTGCCAGACGTCGACCATCTCCCAGCAGGAGCGGTCGGCGTAAACCTGGCGCATGAGGCGCGCGGTATCGGCGTGGCTGGAACACCGCCCGGTAAAGTGGGCGATGATGGGGTGTCCGGCCAGGTACAGATCGCCGATGGCATCGAGCGCCTTGTGGCGCACGAATTCGTTGTCGTGACGCAAACCCTCGTCGTTCAGCACGCGGTCGCCGTCGACAACGATGGCATTGGTCAGGCTGCCGCCGCGAGCCAGACCGGCTTCGCGCAGGGCCGTGACGTCGGACAGCAATCCGAAGGTACGGGCGCGGCTGAGCTGGTCGCGGAAGGTGTCGGGATCGACGGTGAACGAGCACGCCTGGCGGCCGATGGCCGAGGCACGGAAGTCGATATGGAAATCGACCCGCAGGCCGTCATGCCAGGGGGCAAGGGCGACCATCTTGTTGCCGTTGGTGTGGGAGTGTGGCTTCAAGATCCGCAGCGCGCGGCGCGGCGCATTTTGCTCCACGACGCCGGCGCATTCGATCAGGAAAATGAAAGGCTCGGCGCTGCCGTCCATGGCCGGGACTTCGGGGCCGTTGAGTTCGACCATCACGTTGTCGACTTCCATGCCGTAGAAGGCCGACATGAGATGCTCGACAGTGGCGACGCTGATGCCGTTGCCGTCGGCGAGGACAGTGCACATGCGGGAGTCCGCAACGCGGTCCCAACTCGCTTTAATTGTGGCGCCGCCGCCGATTAAATCTATGCGCTTGAACACCACACCTGTGTTCGGCGCTGCGGGATGGAGCTTCATTGCAACGCGAACGCCGCTGTGAAGGCCTACGCCGGTACATCCTATGGATGTCTTCAGTGTCTTCTGAAATACCGGTCTGCGGGATTCTACGGGCGTGGAATTACCAATGGGCGCGCCAAAGGCGCCTGGGGGGGTGCTGGAATCAAAAGTCATTTATCACCGGTCTTTCTTAGGCCTCATCTCAGGCATTACCCAATGCCCAAGCAAAGCCGTGGTTCGGTAGCAACCCCCGATCACCGTATCCAATGCCCATTTTTACAAATTGTTCTCCTTTGACAAGGAAAAAATTCATAAAACACAATATTTTGCCAGCCTTTGAATGCTTTAGCTGAATGCGGGTGGTTTCCACACTACTCGTGGACGAGAGGCTTGGCCCCTGTTTAAGGAGGCATTTGACGACCGGAGGGAGACTGTTCATGGGGTAATTGGGGGTGATTTTGGCGGTTCTGCTGCTTTGCAGCGTGCTTTGAGCTACGCGGGGAAAGGTCAACGTAGCCGGGCAGTCGGGCAAAATCGGGGCAAGATATCCACAACCCTGACGTAGGGCCTTTAGGGCGCCCCGGTTCGCACCCTGTCCTTGCGGGCGCGAGTCGGGCGCTATCTGTGCGTGAAGACCGGCTTCCGTTTTTCGACAAAGGCGGTCATGCCTTCCTTGCGGTCGTCGATGGCGAAGGTGGCGTGGAAAGCCCGGCGCTCATAGTGGACGCCCTCGGCCAGGGTGGTTTCATAGGACCGGTTCACCGCTTCCTTGGCGATCATGACGACCGGCAGTGAAAGATCGGCGATCTTCTGCGCGGCCTTCACGGCCTCTTCAATCAAGTCCGGCGCTGGCACGACGCGACTCACCAGGCCCGAACGCTCGGCTTCGGCGGCATCCATGTTGCGCGCTGTCAGCACCATATCCATGGCTTTGGACTTGCCGACCAAGCGCGTGAGGCGCTGCGTGCCGCCGGCGCCCGGTATTGTGCCCAGCGTGATCTCGGGCTGACCGAATTTTGCCGTATCGGCGGCGATGATGAAGTCGCACATCATGGCCAGCTCGCAGCCGCCGCCGAGCGCATAGCCCGCCACGGCCGCGATCACTGGCTTGCGGCATTTTGTCACCCGCTCCCAGCCCACGGTGATGAAATCCGCGAGGTAGGCATCCATGTAGTTGAAGCCGACCATCTCTTTGATGTCCGCGCCCGCAGCGAAGGCCTTCTCGCTGCCCGTCACCACGATGCAACGGATATTGGCATCGGCTTCATAAGCATCCAGCGCCGCGCCCATCTCGCGCACCAGGCCGGCGGACAGCGCATTGAGCGCCTTGGGGCGATTCAACGTGATCAAGCCGACGTTTCCGCGAGTCTCGGTCAAGATGTTTTCATAGGTCATGGGAGGTTCCTGGGCTGTCTAATGCGTTACATGGGTTTAGGGCTTCAGCCCTGAAAAGCAAAGGGCCCGCATCTTGCGATGCGGGCCCCAGCTTTAGATTAAAGCACGAGGGTTAGTTGGCCTTAAGGTTAGTTAGCCTGGCGGCGCAGGAAGGCCGGAATTTCCAACTCGTCCTCGGTCTGCGAGGTCATGGGGCGATCTTGCGGACCCACCGAGATGTTCATGCCACCCAGCGGGCGCTCGATCTTGGCGTGAGGTTGCGGCGCCGGGGCGGCGTCCTCGACCTTCGGGCGGGCGGTCAGGCTGCGGTAACGGTCGAACAGGCGGAGGCGGCCCAGATCGGCTTTGGCGGCAGCAGGAGCCGCGGCGGCGGGAGCAGGGGCGGCGACAGGTTCAGCAACAACGGGGGCTTTGGTTTCCATGATCATCTCCATACGGGGTTCAGAACGGGGTTCCACGGGGGCGCTGGGGATAAAGGTGTCCCGGGTCCGGTCCATGGTCGTGAAAGGCGAGATCGAAGCATTGACGCGCGGCGGCGCGGCCATCGGCGCCCGAGCGACAGCTTCGGCAACGGCGGCGGCCTGAGAGGCCATAGGCGCCGTGATCGGGGCCGGAGCCTCTTGAACCGCTTCAGCGACAGGGGCCGGAGCGGGCGCCTGAATGATTTCCGCCTTCACGGCGGCAGCCATCTCCAGGAGGGCTTTCTCTTCCGCCTCTAGGTCCATGGTGCCGGTCGCAGGCGCCAAGGTCGGGCCGCCGAAGCCGAAGCCGCCGAAGGTCGGCTGCACCGGGGCGGTGTAAGCGGGCGCGGTATAGACAGGCTGTACAGGGGCCGCGACCGGCGCACGCGGCGCAGGAGCAGTACGTACTTCAGGACGAGCGGCGACCGCGCGCACTTGGGTCCGAGTGCTCATTGGGCGCGGTTGCACACCGGCTTCGGACTCGATACCGGTGGCGACGACCGATACGCGGATCTTGCCTTCCATACTTTCATCGAAGCACGAGCCGAAGATGATGTGAGCGTCGGACTCGACTTCATCACGGATGCGGTTGGCGGCTTCATCGACCTCGAACAAGGTGATGTCGTTGCCGCCGGTGATGTTGATGAGCACGCCCTTGGCGCCGCGCATGGAGGTTTCCTCCAGGAGCGGGTTGGCGATGGCGGCTTCGGCGGCGTCGAGCGCGCGACGGTCGCCGGAAGCTTCGCCCGTGCCCATCATGGCGCGGCCCATCTCACGCATGACCGTGCGGACGTCGGCGAAGTCGAGGTTGATCATGCCGGGCATGGTCATCAGGTCAGTGACGCTGCGTACACCCCCATGAAGCACATCGTCGGCCATCTTGAAGGCGTCGGCGAAGGTAGTCTTCTCATTGGCGACCCGGAAAAGATTCTGGTTCGGGATGACGATGAGAGTATCGACAACCGCCGCCAGCTCTTCGATGCCGGCTTCGGCCAGGCGCATGCGGTGCACGCCTTCGAAGTGGAAGGGCTTGGTGACGACGCCGACCGTCAGCACGCCGAGGTCGCGGGCGACCTTCGCGATGACGGGGGCAGCGCCGGTCCCGGTGCCGCCGCCCATGCCGGCGGTGATGAAGGCCATGTGCGCACCGTCGAGTTCGCGGGCGATCATTTCAAGCGCCTCTTCGGCAGAGTCACGGCCGACTTCGGGACGAGCGCCGGCGCCGAGTCCTTGGGTCGTGTCGCGGCCCAGTTGGATGCGGCGGTCGGTGCGTGAGGCTGCCAGAGCCTGAGCGTCGGTGTTGGCGACGAGGAAGTCGACGCCCTCCATTCCGCTCTGGATCATGTTGTTGACGGCATTGCCGCCGGCGCCGCCGACACCGATAACGGTGATGCGGGGCTTTAACTGTGCCTCGATAGTGGTCTTCGGTATACTGATGTTGATGGTCATTTTTATTCTCCGGATTTTCACTAAGCTCGTTAAAACTGTTTTTTTTGAGTCTTTAGGCTCGTTTCCTATGTCGTCGTCTTCGTCGTCGGTTGAGGACGGGTGGACCGGTCGACGGCCCCTCGGCCTCTAATTTTTTTGATATTCCTCCCACGCGTGTGATGGATTTGAAGTTCCTCATGTCAATTGCGGTCAAACTCAGATGAGGAACTTCAAATCCTGAATCACACGCGATTATTAAATTTTCTAATGTCGCTTTAATTCCAAAGTTCGCATTGGAATTTGCCGCGAGATCTTGCGAACTTTGGAATTGCGACACTTAGAAGTTCTCCCGCAGCCACTGGCCGATACGGCCGATGTTGCGTTTGTTCTTGGCGGCCGCCATGGCCGCGTGATCGGGTTTAGCGACGTGTTCGCGCAGGCCGTAACGCAACAGGCCGACGGCGGTGGCGAAGGCGGGGCCGGACAGCGAGTCCGGCAGGCCGCGGATCATCTTGGGACGGCCAAGGCGGACCTGTTTGTCGAGCACAAGCTCGGCCAGGTCGCGCACGCCTTCCAGCTGGCTGGCGCCGCCGGTGAGCACAACGCGGCGTCCCGCCGTCTTGCCGAAGCCCGATGTTTCAAGATGGCTACGCACCAGCTCAAAGGTTTCCTCAAGGCGCGCGGCGATGATCTGCACCAGCATGGACTTGGGCACTTCGTTGGCGCTGTCTTCGTCGTCTTCGCCGACGAGCGGTACTTTCAGCAGCTCGCGCGCATCGCCCGGCGATTGCATGACACTGCCGTAAACGGTTTTAAGGCGTTCGGCCTTGGCGATTGGCGTCGACAGGCCTTTGGCGATATCGCTGGTGACGTGGTTGCCGCCCAAGGGCAGGGTATCGACGTAGACCACCTGGCTTTCCAGGAACACGGCGATGGATGTCGTGCCGCCGCCCATGTCGATGACGGTCACGCCTAAATCTTTCTCGTCGTCCACCAGGCAGGCAAGACCCGAAGCGTAGGGCGTCACAACGCGGTCTTCGATATCGAGATCGCAGCGGTCGATAACGGTATTGAGATTGCGCGACGGGCCGACCGCGGCGGTGACGAGGTGAATGTTCACGCCCAGTTTGTCGCCGTACATGCCACGCGGATCGAGGATACCGTTGCCGCCGTCGATGGAATAGCCGGTCGGGATGCAATGGATCAGCTCGCGGTCGTTGACGTTGTACTGGGCGCTGCCGTGATCGAGCACGCGGCGCACGTCGGTGTCGCGGATCTGGTGGCCGGCCACGGCCAGTTCCACGTCGACGCGCGTCGACTGCGGCGTGCCGCAGGACATGTTCAGGAAAACCTTGTCGATGCGGCTGTTGCTCATCTGCTCGGCGGCATCGACCGCGGCGCGGATCGAGGCTTCGGCTTCGTCCAGGTTGGTGACCTGACCCGAGCGCATGCCGCGTGAGCGGTGATAGCCGACCCCGGCGATATGGAACTCGTCGCTTTCGCCGGTGCCCATGTGGGCGATGAAACAGGCGACCTTGGTCGTGCCCACGTCGAGGGCAGCGATGGTGCTGTTGCGCGGAATTGGTTTAGCCATCTCAGACGATGCTCCTGTGCCGAATACCAAAAAAGTCAATCACGAAAAATCAATCAAGGGTGCGTTCCGTCCTCAGATGTTTTGCTTTGGGCCGGCGTTGATCGCCGGCGCCTTCTTTTTAGTCGCGGATGTGGCAGCTTCGGCCGCCGCATCCTTGTGAATGCGGACAACCAGCCGATCGTCGAGCCGCATGTCGATGAAATCGAGATCGCGTTCGAGAATCTTGTGATCGCGCTCAAGCGTGGCGAGGCGCGTCCAGGCGGCGGCGACATCGCCTTCGGGCAGGCGCACAGCGATGCCGCTCTCGAAAGAGTCCAGATAGATGTTCCAGCGGCGGGCACCCATGCGGACGGCGGCGCGTACGCGCCCCGCCAGCGCCGTTTCAGCGCCGAGGGCCTCGAATAATGCGGCCGCGTGTTGCGGCGCGTCGGGGCCGACAATTAAAGGCAGTGACTGATCAGCGTCGGGCACATCAACAATGGCCTTACCGTCGCGATCGACCAGGGTGTAGCGGCCGTCGCGCTGCCACAGCGCATAAGGCGTGCGTTCTTCGAGCAGAATGTGCACAGCATCGGGCAAGCGGCGTTCGATTTTGGCGGTTTTCACCCACGGCAGCGCTTCGACGGCGGTTTTGGCGTCGGCGACATTGATCGACAGGATCGGCGCGCCGCGCTCGACATCCAGCGCCGCCAGCAGATCCTCGCGGGTGGTCATGTTGCGGCCTTCGACGGTCAAGGCGTCGAGCTTCATACCGAGGGCCGCGCTGATATCGAGCAGCGTGCCGTCCATGTTGGCAAAGTCTTCGGGGAGCCCGACTTTCGCCGGTGCGAATTTCACGGCCGCGGCGCCGCCGGCGGCCAGAAGGCCTACGGTTGTCCAGATCAGGGCTTTCCGGGTCATCAGGCGTCGCATTGGGCGCGCTCCACCATCCAGAGGATGAGATCGTTGAAGGGCATGCCCGTGTGGGCGGCTTGTTCGGGTACCAGCGATGTCGGCGTCAGGCCGGGCTGGGTGTTGACCTCGAGCATGATGAATTTGTCGCCATCGAGGCGTAGATCGGCGCGGCTGACGCCGCGGCAACCGAGCGCGTGGTGCGCGGTGAGCGAGAGTTCCATGGCGCGCTCGTAAAGCGCACGGCTCAAGGGCGCGGGAAGGATATGTTTCGAGCCGCCGGTCGCGTATTTGGCTTCGTAGTCATAGAAGTCGCGCCCGGTGGTGATCTCGGTGACGGCCAGCGCCTTATCGCCCATCACGGCGACGGTGACTTCGCGGCCCGGAATGAAGCGCTCGGCCATGATGAGATCGTCGGGGCTAAGGCCCAGGTCGTCGAGCGGCGGACGGTTGTCGCCGGCGCGCACGATCTTGACGCCAACACTGGAGCCTTCATTGACGGGCTTCAGCACGTAGGGCCGCGTCATGACGTCGCCCCGTTCGGCTTCCGCGCGCGTGACGACGCGCTCTTCGGCCACGGGAATGCCGGCGGCGGCCATAATGCGTTTCGCCATGGGCTTATCCATGGCCACGGCCGAAGCGAGGCGGCCGGAGTTGGTATAGGGGATCTGCATCATGTCCAGGAGGCCTTGGATGCAGCCATCCTCGCCGAAGCGGCCGTGCAAAGCGTTGAACACCACGTCGGGCTTAGCGGCGGCGATGCTGGAGACCAGCGCGCTCATGTCGCGCGTGACATCGATGAAGATCACGTCGAGCCCCTTGGCTTTGAGAGCGCGTTCGGCGGCGCGGCCCGAGACCAGCGAGACCTCGCGCTCCTTCGAGAAACCGCCGCCGAGCACGGCAACGCGGCATATGGATGTGGGGCGCGTCATGACTTGCGGCTCCCGGTGAGAGCATCGGGTGAGTCTTTGGCCAAACCGACGCGGCGAATTTCCCAGACCAGATCGATGTTGGAGTTTTCCTTGACGCGTTTGCGCACGCTTTCGCCCAGGCTCTCAAGGTCGTGGGCCGTGGCCGTGCCGGTATTGATCAGGAAGTTGGTGTGCTTGGGCGATACCTGCGCGCCGCCAACGACCTTGCCGCGACAGCCGGCGGCATCGATCAAAGCCCAGGCTTTGACGCCCGGCGGGTTGGCGAAGGTCGATCCGCCGGTGCGCGCTTGGACGGGCTGGCTCTGTTCGCGCTCGCTGCGGATGGCTTTGATACGCGCGGTAATCTCATGGCGGTCGCCGGCAACACCGGTGAACTCGGCGCCGATGAAAATCCAGTCCTCGGGCACGTTGGTGTGCCGATAGGTGAAGCCCATATCGGCGGGGGAAAGCTTGCGGATTTCGCCGCGCTCATCCAGCGCCGTGGCGGAGGCGAAAATGTCCTTAATCTCGCGTTCGTAGGCGCCGGCATTCATGCGGAGCGAACCGCCGACGGTGCCGGGGATGCCGGCGAGGAATTCGAGGCCGGCGATGCCGGCATCGCGCGCGGCCGTCGCAACCATGGCGTCAACCGCCGCCGCGCCGCAGCGCACCGTCATGCCGTCCACGGCGATGGTGCTGAAGGCTTTGCCGAGATGGACCACCACGCCGCGCACGCCGCCGTCGCGCACCAGCATGTTGGAGCCGAGGCCGACAACCGTGACGGGCACGCCTTCGGGACGGCCCTTGAGAAATGCCGCAAGGTCTTCAGCGTCGGCGGGCGTGAACAGCACCTCCGCCGGACCGCCGACGCGGAACCACGTCATCTTGCCAAGATCGGCCAGCACGTCGTACCTGCCGCGGACCCGCGGCAGACGATCGACCAGACCCGGCGTGGCGTGGTGCGCCGTCATCATGCAGCGCCTCCGGCGCGTTTTCCGTTGCCGTTACCTTTGGGCTTACGAATGGCGGCTAAATCGGCGGGCAGGGCGTGGGCCCAGGCGGTGATGTTGCCGGCGCCGAGGCAGACAACAACGTCGCCGGGCTTGGCAATGTCGTCGATGACGGCGGCCAGGTGTTTGGGCGACATCAGCGCCGTCACCGCTGGATGGCCATGGGCGTGCAGGCCGTTGATGAGGCTGTCGCGGTCGATACCAGCGATGGGCGCTTCACCTGCCGGATAAACGTCGGCGACGACAACATGGTCGGCATCGTTGAAGCACTGGCAGAATTCCGCGAACAGCGATTGCAGGCGGGTGTAGCGGTGCGGCTGCACCACGGCGATCACACGGCCCGTGGTGGCCGTTCGCGCGGCCTTCAAAACGGCAGCGATCTCGACGGGATGATGGCCGTAATCGTCGATGACGGTGATGCCATCGACTTCACCGACTTTAGTGAAGCGGCGTTTCACGCCTTTGAAACGCGCGAGGCCCTCGCGGATCACATCGTCGGGCAGGCCCATTTCCGCGGCCACAGCGACAGCGGCGAGGGAGTTCAACACGTTATGCTGGCCGAACATGGTCAGGTGGACATTCTCGATGATGCGTTCGCCGCCGGTGACGCGGTCCGAGATGGCGGCATCGAAGCGCACGCCGTTCACGTCCAGCACGAGGTTGAGGCCGCGCACCATGGCCGCAGGGCTAAGGCCGTAAGTGATGATTTTGCGGTCGGTGAGCTGCGGCAGCAGCGACTGGACTTCCGGGTGATCGATGCACATGGCTGCAAAGCCGTAGAACGGGATTGATTCCACGAACGTGCGGAAGGCGGCTTTGACCTTTGCGAAGTCGCCGTAGAAATCCATATGCTCGGGATCGATGTTGGTGACGATGGCGATCGTGGCGGGTAGGCGAATAAAAGTGCCGTCGGACTCGTCAGCCTCGACCACCATCCAATCGCCGGCGCCGAGCCGCATATTGGTGCCGTAGGCGTTGATGATGCCACCGTTGATGACGGTCGGGTCCAGATCGGCGGCTTCCAGCACACTGGCAACGAGCGACGTCGTGGTGGTCTTGCCGTGTGTGCCGCCGACGGCGATGGACCATTTTAGGCGCATCAGCTCGGCTAGCATTTCGGCGCGGCGCACGACCGGCAGCATGCCTTTGCGCGCGGCCAGCACCTCCGGATTGTCGGGCTTCACGGCCGAAGAGATGACGATGACTCGAGCGTCGCCCAGATTTTCGCCGCGATGGCCCACCTCGATGCGAATGCCGAGACCGCGTAGGCGGTCGACGTTGGCGTTCTGGGCGATGTCGCTGCCTTGCACCTGATAGCCGAGATTGTGCATGACCTCCGCGATACCGGACATGCCGATACCGCCGATGCCGACGAAATGGATGATGCCGATGTCGAGCGGCATGGACTGCATCAGACGATTCCCCGCTTCATGGTGTGTGTCGAAATGGACTTGGACGATCCCGAGGATTTCGTGGCGATCCGCGCGCCACTTTCGTCGCGGATCAGCGCCGTCACCACGTCAGCCAGGCGGCTCGCGGCATCGGGAAGGCATAGGGTTTCGGCAGCGACCGCCGCTTTGGCGAGCGCCACCGGCGAGGCCGCGAACTGGATGAGCAACTCGGCCAAGGCCTGGGGCGTGAACTGCGCCTGGCGCATGGTCCAGGCGCCGCCGATGCGCGACAGCGCCTCGGCGTTGAAGGCTTGGTGATTGTCGGCGAGCGGCAGCGGAATCAGCAAGCTCGGGCGGCCGAGGATGCTGGCTTCGGCGACGGTGGACGCCCCGGCGCGGGCAATCAGCAAATGCGCGTTGGTCAGAAGGTCCGGCACATTTTCAAAGAAGTGGCGCAACTGGACATGGGCGTCAGAGCCGGCATAGGCGGCGTGCGTCGGGTCTAGCTCCTCGGGCCGACATTGCTGCGAGATTTCTAAGCGCTTGCGCAAGGCCTCGGGCAGCAGTTTCACGGCTGCCGGCACGACATCGCTGAAGATTTTGGCGCCCTGGCTTCCACCCAGCACCAAAATACGGAAAGGACCGTCGGCGGTCGGCGCATGATAGGGAATGCCGCGCTTGGCGATCACGGCTGGGCGCAAGGGCAGGCCTGTGCGGATGATTTGCGCCGCCGTCGTGATCGGCTTGGCCAGATCGAGCGAGATGCAGACGCGGTCGACGCGGCGCACCAAGAAACGGTTGGCGCGGCCCAGCGTCGCGTTCTGTTCGTGAATGACCGTCGGAATACTCAGTTGTGCTGCGGCGAGCACGGTCGGCGCCGAAGCGTAGCCGCCGAAACCGACGACAGCGGCCGGCCGCAGTTCCTCAAGCAGCTTGCGGGCCTGCAAAATGCCCACGCCGAGAGCGAACACGCCCTTCACCAAACCGGTGAGGCCTTTGCCGCTGATGCCCTGGCCGCTGATATGGTGCGTATCAATAAGCCCAAGAGTGCCGGTGTAATTTGTGCCGCGCTTGTCCGTGATCAGCGCAAGGCGATGGCCTTGGGTCAGCAGTTCTTGGGCCAGAGCTTCGGCGGGGAACACGTGACCGCCGGTGCCGCCGGCGGCGAGCACAATCAAGCGTCCGGTATTGCGGGGTGAGATCATAGCGCGTGTCCTTCCGGGTCTCGGCGGCGACGCGTAAGCGCCAGCAACATGCCCATGCCCACACCGAGCGCCAGCAGCGACGATCCGCCGTAGGAAATGAACGGCAGCGTCATGCCTTTGGTCGGCATCATGTGCAGGCTGGAAGCCATGTTGATCATGGCCTGCAGGCCGAACTGCACGGTGAGGCCGCCGACGGCCAGCAGCACGAACAAATTTTCTTCGCGCGTCATTTTGGTCAGTGCGCGGATCACCACGAAGGCGAACAGGGCGACGATCAGAAGGCACAGCAGCACACCGAACTCTTCGCCGGCGACGGCGAAGATGAAATCCGTGTGGGCGTCGGGCAAGGCTTCCTTGACGCGGCCTTCGCCGGGGCCGCGGCCGAATAGGCCGCCCTGCTGGAAGGCGCGCATGGCCTGCGTCACCTGATAGCTATCGCCAACGGTGGGATCGAGGAAGCGGTCGATGCGGCTGGCGACGTGCGGGAGCACGAAGTAAGCGCCGACGATGCCGGCAATGCCGATCACGACCAGCATAACCACGTATACGAACGGCAGTCCGGCGATGAAAAATTGCGCGCACCACACCGTTGTTACGACAAATGTCATACCGACGTCGGGCTGGCTGAGCAGGCAGGCTGCGACACACAGCAGCAAGCCGAGCGCGATATAATTGCCGGGGAACTCCTCGCGCAACTTATGTTCGGTGAACATCCAGGCCGAGACCACGGCGAAGAAAGGCTTCATGAACTCCGAGGGCTGGCCGAGAGATAAGGGGCCGATGGTCAACCAGCGCTTGGCGCCGTTGACATCGGAGCCGATGAAGATAGTCATCAGCATTAAAAAGCCGGCGACGACGAAGCCAATGGCCGCGAAGCGGCGGACCTGTACGGGCGCCAGCAGAGAAATGCCGAACATAACCGCGAGGGCGATGGGCAGGAAAACCATCTGCTTGCGCACGAAGTGGAACGCATCGGCGCCGATGCGGCCCGCTGCCGGCGGACCCGCGGCCAGATTGAGCAGAATGCCGATAGCCACCAGAAGAACCGTGGCGGTCAACATCCACTTATCCACTGTCCACCACCAGCGGCCGACGGTGCTGATATCTGTGCGCGTGAATGTTCTTGCTGTCATGGGCGTGGCCACAATTCCAAAACCGTTGCGCGGAAAATATCGCCGCGTTCCTCGAAGTTCTTGAACATGTCGAAGGAGGCGCAGGCCGGCGACAGCAGCACGGTGGCGTCGGGCAGCGCTTCGGCCAGCGCCAGTTCGCCGGCCTGCTTGATGGCCGATTGCATATCGTTGTGGAGCACGAAGGGAACCTTGCCCTCGAGCGTGCCGGCGAATTCCTTCGCGGCCTCGCCGATCAGGAAGGCATGACGGATGCGCGGGAAGAGGGACGCGAGCGGCGCGATACCGCCTTCCTTCGCCTGGCCGCCGGCGATCCAGTAAATGTTCTGATAGCAAAGCAGCGCCTTTTCGGTGGCGTCAGCATTGGTGGCTTTGCTGTCGTTGATGAACGAAACATTCTTCAGCACGGTCACCAGTTCCTGGCGGTGCTTGAGTCCGGGGAATGTCTTGAGGCCCGAGACGATGACGTTGGTCGGGATGCCTTGCGAGAGCGCGGCCGCGGTCGCCGCTGCGACATTTTGCCAGTTATGTGCTCCGGGCAGGCGCGCAAGTATGCGCAGGTCGAGGATCGGCGTGGGCTTGTCGCCGGTAGCATCGACCAGTACGCCGTCAATGACATAGACGCCGCCAGCGACGGCGCGTTTCACCGAAATCGGCACGACACGATGCAAGCCATCGCCGCGCAAGGCTTCATAGAGTATGGCGCTGGGTTCGTCGTCGATGCCAATAATGGCGGTGCGCGGTGGGCGTTGGTTCGCGAAAATGCGGCGCTTGGCGGCGATGTAGCCATCCATACCGCCGTGCCGATCCAAGTGATCGGGAGTGATGTTCAGCAACACGGCGGTTTCGCAAGCCAAATGCGGCACCAATTCGAGCTGATAGGACGACAGCTCCAGCACATAAGTGCCGCCGCGGCCCAGGGGCTCGAGGTCGAGCGCAGGGATGCCGAGATTGCCGCCGACGGCGACTTTACGTCCGGCATGCTGGAACAGATGGGCGGTGAGGGCGGTCGTCGTCGACTTACCGTTGGTGCCGGTAATGGCGACTACGGTGGCGTCCGGTTGCGCCTGCAGCAGCAGATCGACGTCGCAGATCAGCGAGATGTGCTCGGTACGGGCTTTGACGGAGAGCGCATGAGCTTTCGGGTAGCCGTGCGGTATGCCCGGGCTCCAGATGATGGCGCGCACATCCTTGAGATTCATGGACGTGCCGTCGAAGGCCGCAAAACCTTTTGAGGTGGCATCGCTGAGTGAAGCCGCCTTGTCGTCCCAAACCTCGACCCTGGCGCCGCCGGCGCGCAAGGACGCCGCCGCCGACAGACCTGATTTACCCAGGCCCATCACGACAACTCGCTCGCCGGCATATTGCGGGGTCGGAACCATTAAGCGGCTACCTCAATTTCAGCGTGGCCAGACCGGCCACGGCAAGAATGAATGCGATGATCCAGAAGCGGATGACGACGGTGGACTCCGCCCAGCCCTTTTCTTCGTAGTGGTGGTGCAGAGGCGCCATGCGGAACACGCGCTTGCCGGTGAGTTTGAAAGACGCCACCTGGACGATGACCGAGACTGTCTCCAGCACGAACAGACCGCCGACGATGCCGAGCACGATCTCGTGTTTGGTGACGACGGCGACGGAGCCCAGCGCGCCGCCCATGGCCAGCGAACCGGTGTCGCCCATGAACACCATGGCCGGCGGCGCGTTAAACCAAAGGAAGCCGAGGCCGGCACCCACGACCGCGCCGCAGAACACCGCCAACTCGCCGGCGCCGGGCACGTAATTTACTTGCAGGTAGTTGGCGAACACTTGGTTGCCGATAAGGTAGGCGATGATGACGAACACGCCGGCGGCAATCATCACCGGCACGATCGCCAGGCCATCGAGACCATCGGTCAGGTTCACCGAGTTGGCGGCGCCCACCATGACGAAAATGCCTACGGGGATGTAGAACAATCCGAGGTCGAACAGCACGTCCTTGAAGAACGGCACCGACAACCGGTCGGCCAGAGCCGGTGTGCTGACCGCGCTGATCCAATAGACGGCGATGCCGGCGACGGCGATCTCCGCAACCATCTTGAGCCGCCCTTTGAGTCCGCCCGAGGTCCGCTTGGTGACTTTGAGGTAGTCGTCCAGGAAACCGATGAAGCCGTAGCTCATGGTGACGAACAGCGCGATCCAGACGTACCGGTTGCTGAGATCGGCCCACAGCAACGTCGCGACACCGATGCCGAGCAGCATCATCACCCCGCCCATGGTCGGCGTGCCCTGCTTGGTGATCAGGTGACTCTTCGGCCCGTCGGTGCGGATCGGCTGTCCGTAACCTTGTTTTGACTTCAGCCAGCGGATGATCGCCGGGCCGAACACGAAGGCCACGATCAGGGCGGTCACGACCGAACCGCCCGCGCGAAACGTCAGATAGCGGAAGACGTTAAGGGCGTTGAACTGGCTCGAGAGGTCGGACAACAGATAAAGCATGTTTTCGCTTCCTAGTGACCGTTGACGGCGCGCGCCGCTGTTTTTCCGTGAGTTGCTGGCAGCGCCAGCAGCGCCGTGACGACGCGTTCCATGTGGCTGCTGTGAGAACCTTTGACCGCCACCACGTCGCCGGCGCGCACTGCAGCCGTGACCAGCGGGATCAGCGCCTGAGAGTCGGCGGCATGTCCGCCGCGCATCGCTTGTGGCAGTGCTTTGTGCAGATGTTCCATCAGAGGGCCGGCCGTGAAGACGATGTCGATTTTGGCCGCTTTGAGGCTGGGGGCCAGCCCGGCATGCAGCGCAGGCGCGCTTGTGCCCAACTCCAGCATATCGCCGAGCGCCATAATCAAACGCCCGCCGCCTTCGGCTCCGAGTGTTCCGCCGACGGGCTGATGCATTTGCGCCATGGTCTCGGCCAGCACACGTACGGCGGCGGGGCTCGCGTTGTAGCTTTCATCGATGACGAGGATGCCGCCGTCTGCGATGGGCACTTGGCGGCGCGCGCCACGGCCTTCCGGCGCATCGAGCTTGGATAAAGCGCCGGCGGCTTTGTGGAAGTCGGCGCCCACGGCGCGCACGGCGGCAATGGCGGCGACACTGTTCAAGGCCCAGTGACGGCCGCTGACAATCATGTCGTAGGTGATGCGCTCGCCGTCGAACTCGGCGGCCACTTGCGTGCCGTCGGGCGTCAGCGACCAGGACACCAGCCGCGCGGCGGAATCGCCGGAAGTTCCGAAGCTGACGATGTTTTCGACGTGAAATTTCTTAGCGAACGATTGTAGGCGAGAGTATTGAGCGTTGTCGCGAGGTAGTACCACAGTGCCACCTGGCAGAAGGCCAACGATAATTGCGGCCTTCTCGTCAGCAATCTCGGCTATCGAGTTAAAGAACTCGAGGTGCGCAGCTTCAACCGCTGTAATAATTGCAGCGTGCGGTTGCACCATTGCGGACAGCGGCGCGATTTCGCCGGCATGATTCATGCCGAGCTCGAACACGCCGAAGGCGGCGTCGGCCGGCATGCGCGCGAGGCTCAAGGGCACGCCCCAGTGATTGTTGAGATTGCCTTCGCTGGCGTGGGTTTTGCCGAGGAAGCTCAAGCCCAGCTTGAGCGCTTCCTTGGTGCCGGTCTTGCCGACGCTGCCGGTGACGGCGATTATTTTGGCCTTTGAACGCGCACGCGCGGCTTTCGCAAGATTCTGCAGCGCCGCAAACGTATCCTTAACCATTACCAGACGATTATGGTATTCGTCGGAATCCTTGATCTCGCTATGGACGATGGCAGCAGAGGCCCCTTGCTTCAGGGCGGCAAGCGCATAGCTGTGACCGTCAAAGTTCGGTCCCTTCAGCGCGACAAATAAATCACCGGTCTTTACGCTGCGGCTGTCGATGGATACGCCGTTGGCGGTCCAGCTGCCGGAGCAGCTTCCGTTTGTGGCTTTGACCACCGCGCCCGACGTCCATAGGCTATTTTCCTGGGCACTCATGCGCGCGCCCCCAGAATCTGCCGGACTACGTCGGCGTCGTTGAAGGGAATGACATTGCTGCCAACGATCTGGCCGGTCTCGTGACCTTTGCCCGCGACCAGCAGCACATCGCCGGCGGATAAAGCTTTAACCGCCGCGGCGATGGCCTCGGTGCGGTCGCCGATTTCTTTGGCCCCGGGGCAGCCTTGCAGGACTTCCGCGCGAATGGCGGCGGCGATCTCCGTGCGCGGATTATCGTCGGTGACATAAATGACGTCGGCGAGGCGGTTAGCTACTTCGCCCATGAGGCGGCGCTTGCCCTTGTCGCGGTCGCCGCCGCAGCCGAACACCACCGCCAGCTTGCCTGACGCATGGGGGCGCAGCGCGAGCAGCACGGTCTCAAGCGCATCGGGGGTATGGGCGTAGTCTACATATATAGGTACGCCGCCCTTAAGGCCGACGCGCTCAAGACGTCCTGGGACGCCGTGCAGAAGTTCCAGCGCTGCAACCGCCGTCGCCGGATCTGCGCCGCCGGCAAGGACGAGGCCCAACGCGCAAAGCGCGTTGGCGACTTGGAAGGCGCCGGCCAGGGGCAGGCGCACACGATATGGCTTTTCAAGAATGAAGAGGTCCAAGACCTGGCTGGCGCCTTCAATCTTCGATGAGGCGAGATGCAGCGACGCGCCGGCCTTGCCGTAGCCGAGGATGCGGTGGCCGCGCAGTTTGCAGGCGGCTTCAAACGCCGCGTATTCGGAACTGTCCGCGTTCAGCACCGCGGTGCCGCCGTCGATCATGACATCCGAGAACAGGCGCAGCTTGGCCGCCATGTAGGCGGCCATGGAGCCGTGATAATCCAAGTGGTCACGGGTCATGTTGGTAAAGCCGGCGATGGCGATCTTGACGCCGTCGACGCGGAACTGATGCAAGCCGTGGCTGGACGCCTCCATGGCCAGGTGAGTCATGCCGCGCTCGGCCATCTCGGCCAGCAGCGTATGCAGCTTTGCCGCGTCGGGCGTCGTCAGGCTGCCGTCGAGGTGAAGGCCGGGACCGAAGGCGCCGAGCGTGCCGATATAGCCGGCCTTGAAGCCGAGCTGAGTCCAGATCTGCTGGGTGAAATGCGCCACCGAAGTTTTGCCGTTGGTGCCGGTGACAGCGGCGACGGTCTCAGGCTGTGCGCCGAAGAAGCGCGCCGCCATCAGCGCGAAGCGCCGGCGGGGATTGCTGTCGGTGATCAGACGCACAACATTACCGGCAGCATCGGCGCGGTTGGCGGCGAGATCGGTTCCCGGCGGCGCCAGCACGGCGGTAGCGCCGCGCTTCACGGCATCCAGAATATAGCTGCGCCCGTCGGCGGCCGTACCGGGCAGGGCGGCGAACAGGAATCCCGGACGCACGGCGCGGCTATCCGCCGTCAGCCCGGTGATATCCAAGTCCTTCAACGCCCGTTGATCCATCCCTAGTTCCTCAAGCAGCTCACTGAGACGCACCGGTGCCCCCACCGGAAACGCCGAGATCCTGCACGTCGATATCATCGATCAGCCCGCCAATGCCGTCTTTGCCGCCGTCTCTGCTCGTGGGTGCCGCCACAGCAGGCGCCTCGCGCGTGACCGAGACCTTGGTGGTCTCCTCATCGTCCAGCACCGGAGCGTTCACGGGCGCGGCTGGCGCGCTGGTTTTCACCACGGTGGGGCCGGCATATTCATTGTGGGTTTCGGTCGTGCCATAGATCTGCATCAGACCGGTCAACGGCTGGAAGGTGTCGGCATGACCCATGGGAAACACGCCCAACATCGGGCCGATCTTGTTGACGATGGTGCCGACCGTGGGTGCGGCGTTCCAGCCGGCGGTGGCGAAGTTAAAAGTTTCCTTGGTGCCGTGGGGCTCATCGAGCAGCACCAGGACGACGTAACGCGGCGCATCGACGGGGAAAGTGGCGACGAATGACGTTCGCAAGGCGTTTTCGGAATAGCCGCCATGTACGGTGGTTTTTTCGGCCGAGCCGGTTTTGCCGCCGACCAAATATCCTTTCGCGTCGGCCTGCTTGCCGGAGCCGTAGAGTACGATCAGGCGCATCATCGCGCGCATTTCTTCGGAGGTCTTGGCCGAGATTACTTGTGTGCCCGGCGGCATCTGACCTGCGGCGCGGCGAATGATGGTCGGCGGATACAATGTTCCGCCATTGACCAATGCACTGACCGCCGCGACCACATGCACAGGAGTCACCGAGATGCCGTGACCATAGGCAATGGTGATGGTGTTGATGTCGCGCCACGTGGATGGGAACTGCGGCGTGCCGGTTTCCGGCAGTTCAAGCCGCAACGGCGACAGTAGGCCGATCTTTTTCAGGAAAGCTTTCTGCGCGTCGGTGCCGGCTTCCAGCGCCATTTTGGCGGCGCCGATATTGGACGAGTGAATCAGGATTTCCGGAACCGACTCCATGCGATTGAGACCATGAAAGTCACCGATAGTGAAGCGGCCGATCTTGATGGGCGTCGAGGCATCGTAGCGGCTGCCGATCCGGGCTGTGCCGTTTTCAAGCGCCATGGCGGCTGTGAACAGCTTGAAGGTCGAGCCCATTTCATAGAGGCCCAGCGTCGTGCGATTGAAGCGCGAGTCTTTCGATGCTGTGCCCATGGACTTGGGGTCGTAGTCGGGCAGGGACACCATGGCGAGGAGTTCGCCGTTCCGCACGTCCATCACAACGGCGGTGCCCGCCTCGGCGCGGTAGCGCACGATGGCGGCGGCCAAGCTTTCGTGTACCGCATGCTGAATGCGGACATCAAGCGAGAGTTGAAGCGGCTGCTGACCTGTTGCCAGCGCGTCATCGAAGGTTTTCTCGACGCCTGCGACGCCGTGGTTGTCGGGATCGGTCACACCGACCACGTGGGCGAACAGCGAGCTTTGCGTGTAGACGCGGCTTTCGGAGTCTTCAAAGGACAGGCCGGGGATGCCAAGCCGGTTCACCGCCATCTGTTCCGCCGGCGTCAGATTGCGGCGCAGATAAATAAAGCGCTGGCCCGACGTCAGATGCTTGAACACCTCGTCGTATTTAAGATCGGGCAGGGTCGCCGTCAGCTTTTCGGCGGCTTCCTTGGCTTCGGGGACTTTATGTGTGTCAGCGTAGAGATTGACCGTCGGCAGGTTGGTGGCAACGATCACGCCATTGCGATCCACGATGTCGGCCCGCGCCGTCGCGGGACGCGCGATGCCGTGCGGCTTGGCGATGACGGTGGGTCCTTCCTTGAGGACCATCAGGTCCACCAGCCGTAGGCCGATCATGGCGAACGCCATACCAAAGATGCCGGCGGTCATCAAAAGACGCATGCGGCCGGTCTCCAGCGTGCGCGTCGTCGTGCCTTGCAAGCGCAGCTTGGGCTCGTGGCTGGGTTTGACCTCTTCGCCGGGATACAGGAACAAGCGGCGATGTGCCGGGCGGACATTTATCATCGCGGCGCCCTCTTTGAGGGAAGCGGGGGCAAGGTCGCGGCGCCGGCCGAAGCCGGGAATAGAAGGTGCTGCAAGCGCGCGAACAAGACCGGTCCAAAGCCCGTGGGCTCGGCGATCTCGGGGCGTGCCTGCGCTTCGACTTCGGGGCGGGCTCTGGGTGGTACGACGTTCGGCTGCGAGACTGGTGCTGGCGCATCGACGCCGCCGCGGTAGGGCAGCGCCGCGATGTCGGCGACATTTTGAGTTGTGGCGGGACCGAAGCCGAGATGTTCCGCGCTCAGGCGGCGCAGGCGTTCGGGGTCGTTAAGATAAGTCCACTCGGCTTCCAGCACGCGGATAGCGGAACGGTCGCGGATCACCTGTTCCTGGCGGGCGATCAACTCGTTCTCCAGAGCTTGTACTTCATATTTAAGCAAGAACAGCGATACGCCGACGCCGATCGCCAACGCGCCCCACAGGAACCACGATGCCCTCATGCCAACCCTCCCGCCAACGCGGTCAGGGAGGGCGCGGCCGTACGTTGAGCGACGCGCAAACGGGCCGAGCGGGCACGGGGATTGCGCGCGATCTCGGTTTCGCTGGGGCCCACGGGGCGGCGCGACAGCGGTGTGAAGGTGGCGGTGGCGGGTGCTGCGCCCAGGCTGGCCGGCGTATGGCGCGAGGGGCGCAAGGCCGAACCCGACCGCGCCTTCAAAAAGGTTTTGACGATGCGGTCTTCCAGCGAATGGAAAGCGACCACGGCGAGGATGCCGCCGGGCCGCAACAGCTTCTCGGCGCCCAAGAGGCCGCGCTCAAGTTCGCCCAGTTCGTCGTTCACATATATACGCAAGGCCTGGAAGGTGCGGGTGGCGGGATCGATGCCGTCCTGGGAGCGGCGCACTTCCGCGCGGATGACGTCGGCCAGGCGCAAGGTGCGCGAAAACGGACGCTCGCGGCGGGCTTCGACGATCGCGCGGGCGACACGGCGGGCATGGCGCTCTTCGCCGTAGGTGAAAATAATATCGGAGAGTTCTTTTTCCGAGAGTGTGTTGACCACGTCGGCGGCACTGCGGCCGCTTTTTTCCATGCGCATGTCGAGGGGGCCGTCGCGCAGGAACGAAAAGCCGCGCGTGCGGTCGTCGATCTGCATGGAGCTGACGCCGAGATCGAGCGCGACGCCGTCGACGCCCGTGATGCCGCGCGCCGACAGTAGCTCTGCCATGTCGCCAAAGCGTCCCTGCACCAGATTGACGCGGCCCGGGTACTTCTCAAGCAAGGCCGCGCCCCGTTGAAGGGCTTCAGGATCGCGGTCGATGGACCATACAATGCAAGGTGCTGCTTCAAGCAGAGCCGCGGTGTAACCGCCCGCGCCAAACGTGCCGTCGAGATAAACGCCGTCGGCCTTGGGCGCCAAGGCTTCGATGACTTCGGCCAACAGAACGGGAATATGTTCGGGTGTTGCGGGCGAGGGCGTCGCGGTGGTGAAAGCCGCGCACATTATGCGCCACCGTTTTGCTTCAAGGCCGCGATCACGCGCTGGCGCTTGGCTTCAGTGGCCGCTGCAATGGCGACCGGTTCCCAGATCTGGAAGAACTTGCCCTGGCCGATGAAGGTGGCCTGGTCTTTGAGATTGGCTTTAGCGATGAATTCGTCGGGCAGAACGATGCGGCCGTCGCCGTCCAGCAGCAGCTCGCGCAGTTCGCCCATGACGAGTTCGGCGATTTCATTGCGCTTCACAGGTGCGAATGAGTCGGGGATTTCGGATTCAAGATTTTCAAAGCGGTCGAAGCCGGCGCCTTCCAAGCAGGGCTCGATCAGCGACGGATGAAGGGCGACGCTGTGCAGGCCGCGTCCCTGAATGACGGCGCGGAACGGCGCCGGCACGGAAACACGCCCTTTAGCGTCAACCTTGTTCACGAACGTCCCGAAGAACGCTTTCATCGCCGGACCACCCTCGAAGCCCGTTCCCCTTGCGCCCGCGTACCGCTCGTCCTGAAATTCCAATGACTTAGGAAAAACTTCCGAGACCTGTAGCTGGACCGTAATGGTATCTCATGGGATTTTATGGGTGTCAATGGGATTGGCTCTTAAGTACTTGGGTTTACAGGTTTATGTTCCTTATTTGTTCTCATTTAACCAAAGGCCCTCGCGGCCAAAATGCGCAACTTTATTTCTCAAATTAGGACGGAAACGAGGGATTATTTACCGCCCGGGCGAGGCGGCATGAGGGTGGCGAGGTGAAGATATTGGGGCCGTCACTTCGGAAAATATGCGCCAGATGGCCTATAAGCCGGGTTCTGTCCCTGAGCCGAAGCTCATTGGATGACCATTCCTCTGGGATGCGCATCGCTGCGCACCTCGACGCGACCGACCCGGACGACGGTGCGGAAACCCACCTTTCGACAGGACCGAAGTCCCTCGAACGGCCGTCCCTATTTGGTCTTGCTCCAGGTGGGGTTTACCCTGCCGCCGCTGTTACCAGCCGCGCGGTGCGCTCTTACCGCACCTTTTCACCCTTACCAGCAGAAGCTGGCGGTTTGTTTTCTGTGGCACTTTCCCTGGGGTCGCCCCCGCCGGACGTTATCCGGCACCTTGCTTCCGTGGAGCCCGGACTTTCCTCCCTTTGCCTAAACAAAGAGCAGTCATCCAGCCATCTGGCGCGGGCGCACAATGAGCGCGCCGCCTGTGAAGGTCAAGCTGGGGGAACCTAGGCGGCGGGCCGGGCGGCTGCGAAGCGGACCGCCACGGCAGCAATGCGGGTGGCGGTTTCGTTGTCCAGTTGGCCGTCGACCCGGCTTTGCCGGTAGCGACCCTGAAAGGCCGAGACCACATCGGTTACCGCTGACTCCGCGTTCAGTATGTCGCTGCCCAATTCGGGCGTCATGGGTACGGCGTAGCCGATCTCCGAAAGCCGGCGCAGCGCCCCGGTCATATCCGCATGACCGGGCAAGGTGACAGTCTCCTCGGGCCACAGGCCGATGCCCTGCGTCGACAAGGCTTGCCAAGGGAACAGTTCGCCGGGATCGGTTTTGCGCCCGGGCGCCACGTCAGAATGGCCCAACACATTATAAGCGGGGATTCTGTGACGCTGCATGATGTCGCCGGCCAAGGCCACGAAGGCCGCGATCTGGACATCGGGAAAGGCGCGGTAGCCGTATTCGTGGCCGGGATTGACGATCTCGATGCCCACCGATGTGCTGTTGATGTCATAGGCGCCATGCCAGAACGATTTTCCGGCGTGCCAGGCGCGCATGTCTTCGGCGACGAGGCGGAAAATTGTGCCGTCTTCGTCCAAAACATAGTGGGCGCTGACCTCGGCCTTCGGGTCGCGCAGGCGGTCCAGCGCTTTCTGGCAGGGTGTCATGCCGGTGTAGTGAACAACCAAGTGGCGCACGCGCGTTTGGCCATCGATGGCCTTGCGCGGCCCGAAGTTCGGCGAAGGAAGCTCGTTGATCGTGAGTGCCATGAAGAAAAAACGAAGACCGCCAAAAAATGTTCGCGGCATCATATACCGGCGAACATCTTCCCGCTTCAAGTTTTGGCTTATGCCGTCGAAAGCTGAATGCGGCGGCGCGGCCTGACGTATTCGCCAAGCTTGGCAATGGCCTTGAGCTCGATCTGGCGCACGCGTTCCGCCGTTAGGCCATAAAAGGCGGCAAGCTTCGACAAAGTCGCGGGCCGTTCGGTCAAATAGCGCTTGGTGACGATATCCTTCTCGCGCCGGTCAAGCATTCCCAAAGCTTCCCGCAGCATCGCCGCCCGGCTTTCGCGTTCGTTCCGCGCGGCAAGGATGTCTTTCGGGTTTGGTGATGTGTCGGCGATCAGATCGCCGACGGTCAGGCCGTCGCCGCCCGGCACCGGCTGATGCAACGACACATCGTTCGCGGTCATGCGCTGGTCCATGGCGACGATGTCGTCCGTGGTCACCTGGAAGTGCGCGGCCAGCTTGTCGGCTTCGGCGTCGGTCAAAGAACGATCGCCGCCCTGCTGTACCGTCCGCTTCGCGCGGCGCAGGTTGAAGAACAGCCGCGACTTGTTGGCGCCGGTGCCGATCTTCAACAGCGACCAGTTCTGCAGAACGTAACTAAGGATCGCGGCTTTGATCCACCAGCGGGCGTAGGTGGAAAAGCGGAAGCCTTTCTCCGGCCGGAAGCGCTCGGCCGATTGCAACAAGCCAATGTTGCCTTCGCCGATGAGATCGGGCAGCGGCAGGCCGTAGCCGACATATTTCTGCGCGATCTTGGGGACAAGGCGCAGGTGGCTGCCGATCAGCGCTTCAAAGGCCGCGCGATCGCCCTCGGCATACCAGCGGCGCACAAGGCTCAGTTCCTCGGCCTCACTAAGGACCGGGTAGGCCTTGATGCGCGTGAAATAGGAGCCGTGGTCGGCCGAGAACAACATAATGTTCCTTGATATGGGCGCTCTGCTTTGTAGTTATGAATGCTTCTAAAGTAAAAATGTGGACTATTTTAGTGCGAATTTGTGACAGATGGTAACGTGGTACCTTGATTCTGTTGCAATCAGCGCGAGTTGACGGCCTTGGGCAATGGCTTAACCTACACCGTTACACTGCATTCGAGTGCCGGGGGATTTCATGGCCGTCTATACCGTTCCGCTACGTGAGATGCGCTTTGTGCTGCACGACGTTTTCCGTGCGGCGGACAAGCTGACAGCGCTGCCCGGCTACGGCGATGCCACCGCCGACCTCATGGACGCGGTCCTCGATGAATGCGCCAAGCTTTGCGAGGGTGTGCTGTTCCCGATCAATCAGAGCAGTGACCAGGAAGGCTGCACCTTCAAGGACGGCAAGGTCACGACGCCAAAGGGCTTTAAGGAAGCCTACAAGCAATATGCCGAAGGCGGCTGGTGCGGCTTGACGGCGGACCCCGAATACGGCGGGCAAGGATTGCCCGAGACCATCGACTATCTCGTCAGCGAAATGATCGGGTCTTCGAATCTGTCGTTGGGCCTTTACCCCGGCTTGACGCAGGGCACGATCCTGGCACTCGCCGCTTTGGGAACGCCGGAGCAGAAAAGTTATTACCTGCCCAAGCTCATCAGCGGTGCGTGGCAAGGCACCATGTGCCTGACCGAATCTCACGCCGGTTCGGATTTGGGTTTGCTGCGGACCAAGGCTGTGCCCAACGGCGACGGCAGCTACAGCGTCACCGGCACCAAGATATTTATCTCCGCCGGCGAACACGACATGACCGACAACCACGTACATTTGGTGCTGGCGCGTCTTCCCGATGCGCCGGAAGGCAGCCGCGGCATTTCCATGTTCCTGGTGCCGAAGTTCTTGCCCAATGCCGACGGCTCCCTCGGCAAGCGCAACGCGGCGGCCTGCGGGTCCATCGAACACAAGATGGGCATGAAGGCGTCGGTCACCTGCGTCATGAATTTCGACGGCGCCACCGGCTGGCTGGTGGGCGCGCCGCACAAGGGTCTCGCCGGCATGTTCGTGATGATGAATAAGGAACGCCTGTTTGTCGGCAGTCAGGGCATCAGCACCGCCGAAGTCGCCTATCAAAGCGCGGTAGCTTACGCCAAGGACCGTTTGCAAGGCCGCGCTGCCGACGGTGTCGCGCGGCCCGACAAGCCGGCCGATCCCATCATCGTGCATCCTGATATCCGCAACCGCCTTATGTTTTCCCGCGCCATCATCGAAGCCGAGCGCGCGTTGGCGGTATGGGCGCACATCCAGGTGGATATTTCTCACAAACATCCCGATGCCGCCGTGCGCCAGCACGCCGAGGACATGGCCGGGCTCATGACACCCATCGTCAAGGCTTGCGGCACGGGCTACGGTTCGGAAATCGCCAACGCCTGTCTGCAGGTCTTCGGCGGCCACGGTTATATCCGCGAGCACGGCATGGAGCAGCTGGTGCGCGATGTGCGTATCACCGAAATCTATGAGGGCACCAATACGATTCAGGCGCTCGATCTTGTGGGCCGTAAGTTGGGCCTCGACAATGGCCGCCTGTTCACCGGCTGGCTTTCGGAAGTCGACGCGACCTTGAAGCGCGTCGCCGGGCGCAACGATCTCTCTGAATTCGTCACGCCCTTGAAGGACGCCGTAGAGCGGTTGAAAGCCGTGACTATGTGGATGGTCGGTGAATCCAAGAATGATCCCAATGCCCGCGCCGCCGCCGCCAACGACTACTTGCGCATGTTTGGGCTCACGGCCTTCGCCTGGACCTGGGTGCTGATGATTGAAGCAGCCTTAGCCAAGAAGGACAGCGATGCCGACTTCGCCGCCGCCAAGCTGCACGTGGGCCGCTATTTCATGCAGCGCGTCCTGCCGCAGATTGCGTCCTTGGATGCGGTCGTGCGCTCCGGCAGCAAGCCGCTCATGGCGCTCGGGGAAGGCGCGTTCTGATTGACGTCCGTTCCCCTGGGCTGACCAAAGTCCTTATCTCCGGCGCTGTTGTACTCGTCTTTGTCGGCGGCCTCCTGACGGCGCCTGCCTTGATCGACTGGACGGCGTATCGCGCGCTGTTCGCAGAACGCTTAAGCGCGGTCACGGGGCGCGCCGTATCCATCGATGGCGATCTCGACTTTGTGCTGTTGCCGCGCCCCGCCTTCAACGCCGATGAAGTGCGTATGGCCGGCGATGTCGCCGACGATTACATCACTACCGAGCGGCTCAGCGCCCGGCTGGCCTTTCTGCCGTTGTTGCGCGGCGATTTGGAATTCCGCGAACTGGTTTTGCGCCGGCCCGAGGCGCGCATCACGCGCAGCCGCGAAGGCGTGGTTGATTTTCTGAACTTCAATTCCCAGGCCGTGGCCGGGCAGGCCGCCGCCCGACAAAACACCGGCCCGCCCGTCGCTCTGAATGTGGAACGCCTGTTGATCGACGGCGGCACACTGACGTTTCAGGATGTTGCCAACGGCACCACGTTCAACGCCCAAAGCGTTGATCTGACCATACTTGCGCGCCCGACAGCGCCCGTCTCCATGGCCGGAGACTTGACCGTCGCCAATGTGCCATTCACCGTAGATGCGGCGGTGGGTCGTGCTGGAGCCGGCGGATTGCGTACTGTTGCGGTCACGCTGAAACTGTCCGAGTTCGACACCAATGCCAGATTTTCGGGAACCTTCGCGAATGCCGCCGGCGGCTGGGATATGCGCGGTGATTTGAATATCGCCGCCGCCAGTTCCAGCGATGTTCTGTCGGCGTTCGGTGTGGTCGAAGCCAATACGCCGATACCGCAAGCGCTGCAGCGGCCGTTTTTGCTCACCGCGAAAGTCCGGGGAACGACCGAAACCCTCACGGTCGGTCCTTTGACGCTGGACATCGGCGGCACCCCGGCCAAGGGCACGGTTACGTGGCGCGCTACTGCGCCGCCGCAGCTGGACGTCAATATCGAGGCGGGCACGGTCGAGGTAGAATCTTGGCGCTTCGCCCAGGCACAGACACCGGGTTCGTTCAATTTCGTCAAACCCGCCCGCGCCGAAGAAGCCGCAGCGGGCAACGCGTTATTCGCGCCGTACAAGAATTTGGCGGCGACCTTCGATGTTCGCATGCCCGCGCTGTCCTATCGTGGGCAGGCGCTGCGTGATGGCCGCATAACGGCCTCACTCGCGCAAGGCGAGCTGACGATTTCTGAGGCATCCGTCGAACTGCCGGCCGCGACGCGCATGAAAGCCTTTGGCATTGTGCGCGTGGACGAGGGCAGCGTGTTTGAGGGCGCGATTGAAGCCCAGACCGGCGATCTGCGCCACATGCTGGCGTGGCTGGGCCTCAATCCCGAAGCCGGAAATGCGTTGCCGGGCCGTCTCAGCAATGCGTCCTTCCGCGCGGCGCTGCAAGGAACACCGGCGCATTTCACCCTGGCCGACCTGACCGCCACCGTGGACACCAGCACCATCACCGGACGCATGTCATGGGCGCGCGCGCCGCGCCCGACCGTGGGCCTGGACTTGGTTGTGAACGCCATCAACGTCGATGCCTATCTGCCGCTATTTAAGCGCGATGCAGCGGCTCCGCCTGCCGCCGGTGCTCCGCCCGCCGCCGGTTACGGCGTGACGCCGGTCTTTGCCTCCTTCGGCGGTTTGGCGGATTTCGACGCCGATGTGCGTTTGCAGATCGACTCCGTAACGGCGGGCGGCATCGGCAATGGCAAGGTCGGGCTGGACCTGGGATTAAAAGATGCCACACTCAATATTCGCAGCGCATCTTTCGAGAATGTCGGCGGCGCCACAGCCTGGTTCAGCGGCGGCATCGGCGGCTTCGGCGTGACCCCGCGTTTCGACGATGTGCAGTTCGATCTCTCATCCGCCGATCTCGCGCGCGTCGGCCGGGCCTTCGGCTTTGTCGTGCCGCGGCCCTTGCGGGCCATAAATCCAGTGTCGTTGACCGGCATGGTCAAAGGCAGCTTGGCCCAGGCGACCGTAGGCGCGACCTTGAAGGCCGCCGGTCTGACGATCCGTGCCGACGGCGAGGCGCTGACCCTCGATCAGCAGCCGCACTTGAGCTTCAACGTCGATGCCGCTCAGCCCAGTTACGCCGCCCTCATGAAGGCGGCGGGTCTGTCGTGGCCCATCAACATGCCCGATCCCGGGCTGGTGAAGCTCACGGCGCGCGTGGTTCACGATAAGTCCGACACCAAAATCGAAAGCCTCGCGCTGCGTGTCGGTGACAATACCGTCACCGGCGATTTGCAGATCAGCCGCGCGCAAGGCCAGTCTGAAATCACCGGCACCCTCGGCAGCATCGGCGTGAATGTCGATCGGCTCTGGCCCAAGGCACCGGCCCCGCTGCCGGCGTTTGCGCCCGTCGCGGTGCGCGGCCGTGCGCCGACGGTCAAGCCGCCGCCGTGGTCCATGGAGCCCTTTGACTGGGGGCTGCTCGAGAGTTGGCATGGGAACATTCAGGTGTCGGGTTCGTCGTTCAATTTACGCGGCGTGCAGGTACGGGATTTCACCGCGCGCGTTGTTGTCGCCGACAATGCTTTTGAGCTCACTGATTGGAACGGCAAGGTCTTCGGCACGCCGGGGCAGATTTATGTACGCGTGGCAGCAACGCCGACGCCGCTCATCCAGGGCGAGATCGCTTTTCTCGGGGGCGATCTCGCGGCCGTGGCGGCGGCGCTCAATGGCGGTGAGATCGGCGTCGCCGGCCTGAAGCCCTCCGGCAAAGCCGACTTCGCCGGAAGTTTTCGCGCGCAAGGCGAGAGTCCTGCGGCGCTGGTCGCCGGATTGTCGGGTTCCGGCAACGTCAAGATCACGGCGACGGAAACCGGCAGCGGCGTCATCGCAGGTCTTTTAGGCGCGGTCACGGCGGCCAGCCGGTTAGAAAAAAGCGCGGTGACGTTGGAATCGCGCGTCTCCGCAGCGGATGGGCGCATCAAAATCGAGGACGCCACCGTAGCGTCCAATTCCTATGGCGGCACTTTCACCGGCACCATTGATCTTCCGCGCTGGCTTGTGGACCTCTCTGGCAGGTTGCGGCTTGAACGCAGCAGCGGCGCGACGCGTCCCACGACCATTCCGATAACCGTTAAGGGTGCCTTGGATCTTCCCAATATCAATATATTGCCGCCCAGCTAATTTCGTTTTTGTAACTCGCGCAGCACAAAAACCCGGATGGCGCTGGAAAGATTGCCGTCGCGCTTGGCGTCGATGGCGGCGATGAGATCGTTGACCGAGGTTTTCCGGTGTGAGGCAATATCGCGCAGCGCATCCCAGAACGGCGCTTCGATGGATACGCTGGTGCGGTGCCCGGCGATATCGACGGAACGCTTCTTAATCATGCGGCCCGATCATGTCGCCGGGTTTCACCCAGGCGTCGAACTGGGCCGCCGTGACATAGCCCGACTTCACCGCCGCGTCCTTCAGCGTCGAACCTTCCGCATGGGCGGTCTTGGCGATCTCGGCGGATTTGTCGTAGCCGATGTGTGGCGCCAGCGCCGTCACCAGCATCAGCGAATTTTCCACATGGCGCGCGATGGCCGCCTTATCGGGCTTCAGTCCATTGACGCAATGGGCGATGAAACTGGTGATGGCATCGGAGAGGAGCCGGATCGACTGCAGCAGGTTATAAACAATCACCGGCTTGAAGACGTTGAGTTCCAGATGGCCGTGCGAACCCGCCACCGTGATGGCGGTGTGATTGCCCATCACTTGCGCGCAGACCATGGTCAGCGCTTCGGCTTGAGTCGGGTTGACCTTTCCCGGCATGATCGATGAGCCCGGTTCATTGGCGGGGAGAATGAGTTCACCGAGGCCCGAGCGCGGGCCCGAGGCCAGCAGGCGGATGTCGTTGGCGATCTTCATCAGCGACACGGCGATGGTGTTGAGCGCGCCGGACACTTCGACCATGGTGTCGTGGGTGGCAAGCGATTCGAAAAAGTTCACCGACGGCCAGAAGGCCAAGTCCGTCGACTTGCGCAACTCGGCGCAGAATTTATCGGCGAAGCCTTTCCTGGCATTGAGGCCCGTGCCTACGGCGGTGCCGCCCTGGGCCAGACGCAAGAGGCGGGGCAGGGTGGCTTTCAAGCGATCGATGCTGTAGCCGGCTTGCGCGGTATAGCCGGAAAATTCCTGGCCCAGCGTCAGCGGCGTTGCATCCTGCAAATGCGTGCGGCCGATTTTGACGATGCCGGCAAAAGCTTCGGCCTTGTTCTCCAGACTGCCTTGCAATCTTTCCAGGGCGGGCATCAGGCGGTTGGTGATCTCCAGCGCGGCGGCGATGTGCATCACCGCCGGAAAGCTGTCGTTCGATGACTGGCCGCGATTGACGTGGTCGTTGGGATGGATCGGCTTCTTGCCGCCCTTCTTGCCGGTCAGGATTTCATTGGCGCGGCCGGCGATGACTTCGTTGGCGTTCATATTGGTCTGAGTGCCCGAGCCGGTCTGCCAGACCACCAGCGGAAATTCATCGTCGAGCTTGCCGTCGGCGACTTCCTGCGCGGCCTGGGCAATCACATCGGCAATGTCCGCCGGCAATTCGCCCAGCGCCTTGTTGGCCAAGGCCGCGGCGCGCTTCTGTGCGCCGAAGGCGCGAACAAGTGCTACGGGCATGCGCTCGCCACCGATCTTAAAATTCTCCAGGCTGCGCTGGGTCTGGGCGCCCCAATAACGGTCGGCGGGTACGTCGATCGCGCCCATGGAATCGGTTTCGCTGCGGGTGGACATCAGAAGCCTCGCTTTCAGCCTAAAGCTGAAAGGAACAGGGTCGCGGCGTCAAGGGCGGCTGTCATATTTTGCTCATGGGTACGGCCCGAGGCTTTGCGGGGCTTCAGGTCATGGTCGCCGTCCTCGGCCCAGTTCAGGCGGATTTTCTTGGAAAGCGTCAGAGCCGAAACGGATTCGCGGTCGCCCATGGGGTCGCGCGTGCCCTGGCATATAAGAGTAGGCGTCTTGAGGGTCTTAAGATGTTCGGTCCGGGGCTTGTCCTTACGGCCAGCGCCGTAAAACGGATAGCCCAAACACAGGAGGCCCCGCACCTTGGCTTCATCGGCGATCAAGCTGGCCATGCGCCCGCCCATGGATTTGCCGCCGGTAACGAGTTGATCCGCGCCAATCTCGGCGATGAGCACGCGCCAGGTCTCCATTAGCACCGGCTGACGGTCGGGCGGTTTGCGCTTCCCGCTGTCGCGCCGCGCCGCCATGTAGGGAAACTCAAACCGTGCGATGCGGTATCCCTTCGCCGCCAATCCTTCGGCGAAGAAGTTCATGAACGGCGTATCCATGGGCGCACCGGCGCCGTGGGCGAGCGCTACCGTCAGCTCGGATTTTTGCGGACCGTTCCAGAGGAAATTGGGCAACGCTACTTCTTTAGGTTTCGCTCGAATAACGCCAGCAACTTCGTCCAATGCCGCTCGGCGGCGTCTTTATTGTATACCGGCAAATCTTCCATGGTGTAGCCGTGCGCGGCACCAGCGTAGAGTTCGGATTCGAACTTCACATTCGCCGCCTTCAATGCAGCCTCCAGCGTCTTAATTTGCTCCGCCGTTGAAAACGCATCGTTGTCGGCGTGGCCGAAGTAGAGTTCGGCTTTCACGGTGCTTAGGAGTTTGTGTGGGCTTTGCGGATCGTCCGTCGCGAGCGCGCCGCCGTGAAATACCCCGCCCGCCGCCACGCGATCAGGGAACACAGCGGCCGCGCGCACCACCATGGCGCCGCCCATGCAATAGCCGGTCACGCCGATCTTGCTGCCGGGTTTCACTTGTTTCTGCGCCGCGATGAAATCGAGGAAGATCTGGGTGTCGCTTTTCAGCTTCTCAGACGTGTTCGCCATGATCATTTGCATAATACGCGGACGATTGTCGGGATTGAAGATCTCTGCCGCGGTCATCAGCTGGCCGCGGCCGAAGGTGTAGAACATGTTTGGGAGCAGCACGTAATACCCGTGGCTCGCCAAGCGGTCGGCCATCTTTTTTACAGTGTCGCGGAAGCCGATCCCATCCATATAAAACAGCACGGCCGGAAAAGGGCCGCCCGCGTCGGGATAGGACACATATGCGTCGCAGGTGCCGTGCGGTGTTGTGATGTCGATCGATTGGTTCGCCATAGTTATCCCCCCGGATATTTTATTAGAGCTGCTGGAAAAAATCGTTGCCCTTGTCATCGACGACGATGAACGCCGGGAAGTCTTCAACTTCGATCTTCCACACCGCTTCCATGCCAAGCTCTGGATACTCCAGCACTTCCACCTTCTTGATGGAGTTCTCGGCCAAGAGGGCCGCAGCACCCCCGATGGAGCCGAGATAAAATCCGCCGTGCTTTTTGCAGGCTTCGGTCACGGCCTTGGAGCGGTTGCCTTTGGCCAGCATGACCATGGAGCCGCCGTGGGCCTGGAATTCGTCGACATAGGAATCCATGCGGCCCGCCGTCGTGGGTCCGAAGGCGCCCGAGGCATAGCCCGTCGGCGTCTTGGCGGGGCCCGCGTAATAGACCGCCATGTTCTTGATGTAGTCGGGCAGGCCTTCGCCGCGGTCGATGCGCTCTTTCAGTTTGGCGTGGGCGATGTCGCGCGCCACGACCATAGGACCGGTCAGGGAGACGCGGGTCTTGGTCGGATATTTGCTAAGAATCTTCCTGATCTCATCCATAGGGTGGTTGAGATCGATCTTCACCACGTCGCCGGAAAGCTTCTCGCTTTTAATGTCGGGCATGAATTGAGCGGGATTGGGCTCCAGCTGTTCGACATAGAGGCCGTCGCGGCTGATCTTGCCCAAAATCTGGCGGTCGGCGGAGCACGACACGCCGATGCCCACGGGCACTGAGGCGCCGTGGCGCGGCAGGCGGATCACGCGCACGTCATGGCAGAAATATTTGCCGCCGAATTGCGCGCCGATGCCGATGGTCCGCGTCATCTCCAAAACTTCCTGCTCCATAGCGATGTCGCGGAAGGCCTGGCCATGGGTGCCGCCCTTGGTGGGAAGGCCATCGAGGTAGCGCGAGGAGGCGAGCTTCACCGTCTTCAAGGTCATCTCGGCTGACAGGCCGCCGATGACGATAGCCAGGTGATAGGGCGGGCAGGCGGAAGTGCCCAGCGCCTTGACTTCTTCTTCGAGGAATTTCTTGAGGCCCGCCGGATTGAGCACGGCTTTGGTTTTCTGGAACAGATAAGTCTTGTTGGCCGAGCCGCCGCCCTTGGCCATGAACATGAACTTGTAGGTATCGCCCGGCACGGCAAAAAGGTCGATCTGCGCCGGCAGATTATTGCCGGTGTTTTTTTCCTCGAACAGCGAGGTCGGCGACATCTGCGAATAGCGCAGGTTGAGCTTGTTGTAGGCTTCCGCAACACCCGCTGAGATCGCCTGCGACTCGTCGCCGTCCACCCAGATCTGCTGGCCCTTTTTGCCCATGATGATCGCCGTGCCGGTGTCCTGGCACATGGGCAGGACGAAACCCGCCGAGATATTGGCGTTCTTCATCAGCTCGAGCGCCACGAAGCGGTCATTGGGCGAGGCTTCGGGATCGTCCATGATCGCGCGCAGCTGCTTCAAGTGGCCGGGGCGCAGGAGGTGCGAGAGATCGCGGAAGGCTTCGGCGGTGAGCTTGGTGATGGCCGAGGCCGCGACCGTCACCACATCCTGGCCGCGGAAATTTTCCACCGCCACACCCTCACTGCCGATCTTGCGATAGGGCGTGTTGTCGTGGGCCAAGGGGAAGATTTCGGCGAAGGCTGCGTCCAACATGAGCGGCGTCCGTGGTTGATATGTTTAACGATGAAGGAAAGCTTGGATGAAGGAAAACCGTGCGGCCGGCCGGGCGGCCTATTTCTTGCGAAACGCGTCCAAGGTGACCACCTTACCCGTGGCATCGTCCTCGGGCTCTTCCTTGACCGCGGCCAAGGGCGCTGCGGGTGACATGGTCTTGCGGCCGCTTTTGAGGCGCTGGGACACCTTCGATGAGTCCACCGGCAGAATATCGTTCATGGGCGGGTCGCCGGCATCGTCGTTCTCGGCGTCGGCGTCCTCATCGGCGCCCGAGCGCTCCTCAAATTCCACATGGAACTGCAGGCCGAACTTGGCGTGGGGATCGGCGAAGGCCGTGACGGCGGCAAAAGGAATGACAAGGCGCTGGCTGACACCGTTGAAACTCAGGGTGATCTCGAAATGCTCGTCGTGCACCTGCAGGTCCCAGAACTGGTGCTGCAGCACGATGGTCATTTCATTGGGATGCAGGGCCTTTAGGCTGGCCGCGATCTCAACGCCGGGGGCGGTGGTGTCGAAGGTGATATAAAAGTGGTGCGCGCCGGGCAGCCCTTGCGCGGCGGTGATCTTCAGCGCCTCGCGCAGGACTCCGCGCAGCGCGTCTTCCACCATGCGTTCGTAGCTGAGTGACGTGATATCCATTCTGCGAAACGCCCTAGCGCCGTTAAGCGGCCTTCATTCTCAGGGATGCAATTCTTAATGGCGTATTCTCCCCGGGACCGAGGCCGGGTTCAATCGAATTTAAATGTGCTAGGCACGCTAAGAACGATTGGCAGGAAGAAAGTGGGGGGCTTCTGTTGCCCCGCGGGCGAAGCCCGCAGCCGTTCAAAGGCCGGGCAACACAAGCCCCCGGCAGGGCTGGTGAAACAACCGCAAAATAAAGTGGGGGGGCTTCTGTTGCCCGGTGCCCCCCCCGAACCGCGCTTTGGACGTATATTACCTAGCGGCCGTTAGGCGGCGAGGCGTACGTCCTCAACGAGTGCAACGTTGTCGTTGGCACTTTTAGATATGACCCGATAACGGTGGTATCATGCCGGGAACAACTACTGTCTTTATTGCGCACGTCGAGCCTAATTCGCCCCCATAACGCCCGGCCGGAATTTGCATTCCCGCACCGGGCAAATTTGGTGGAGGCGCCGGGTACTGCCCCCGGGTCCGCTACGCCTATGCCACAGCAGGTTTAGCGCCATAGCCGCTTGCGCGGCGTCATCAATATAAGGTGCTTAGGGGCGTTTGGCTACGTGCGAGCGCGGGCGCCGGGTGAAAATGAAATTTCTACAATGCGTTAAGGGGTACTTGGGCGGCTCGCCCGATTAGCGCTATAAGGAACCTATGCAACAATATCTTGATTTGCTCGATCAGGTTCTACGGACAGGTGTTAAAAAGTCCGATCGCACGGGCACCGGCACGCTCAGCGTGTTTGGTCCCCAAATGCGCTTCGATCTGGCGTCGGGCTTTCCCCTGCTGACGACCAAGAAGCTGCACACCAAATCGATTTTTTTCGAACTGCTCTGGCTTCTGAAGGGCGATACCAATATCGCCTATCTGAAGGAAAACGGCGTATCGATCTGGGACGAGTGGGCCGACGAGAACGGCGATCTCGGGCCGGTCTACGGACGCCAGTGGCGTTCATGGCCGGCGCCCGACGGGCGCCATATCGACCAGATCGCGCAAGTCGTCGCCTCGATCAAAAAGAATCCCGACAGCCGCCGCCATATCGTCACGGCTTGGAACCCGGCGGACCTGGATCAAATGGCGCTGCCGCCGTGCCACGCCTTGTTCCAGTTCTATGTGGCCGAGGGCAAGCTGTCCTGCCAGCTTTACCAGCGCAGCGGCGATATCTTCCTCGGCGTGCCCTATAACATAGCGTCCTACGCGCTGTTGACGATGATGGTGGCCCAGGTCACGGGCCTCAGACCCGGCGAATTCGTGCACACCCTGGGCGATGCGCACCTCTATTCCAATCATATCGAGCAGGCGCATATCCAGTTGAGCCGCGCGACGCGCCCGCTGCCGAGCTTGCGCCTCAATCCGGCGGTCACCGATATCTTCGGGTTTTCTTACTCTGATTTTAGCGTGGAAAATTACAATCCGCACCCGCACATCGCGGCCAAGGTGGCGGTTTAGGCCTCAAGATCATAGAGCCAAAAAAAGAAAAGGCGCCGTTCGCTAATCCTGCGAACGGCGCCAATCTTTAAAGAAGAAGTCTTTGGAGAAGACGTCCTTACTTCTTCTTATTCTTGTCCTGGTAGGCGGTCATAACCGTTTTGAAGGCCGCCGTGGATTCGTTGAATTCCTTGTTGATGCAATCGCTGAAGGTGACGAATTTGGTTTGAAACTCGTCAAAGTCGGTCGCCAGCTTTTCCATCTCTTTGCCGGTCAGCTTGGAGCCGTCGGTGCCGGCGAGGGCGGGAACCGGGGGTCTGGTGCCGCAGTCGGCCGCCCAAGCGCCGCCCGTTCCCATCATCGTCAAAGCCACAGCAGCGCCGAAAATCTTGGTCGTACGGTTCATGGATGTTCCTCCCTGCGAACCTGGTCTGAAACTGTTACCCGGGGGGTTATATCCCGAGCGCTGACTCCTCAATGGGCCAGCAATGAGCTAAGTCTAACACGCACTTTTCGGGGATGTCTAATTCCCTTCTTATTGATATAGCCCGGGAATATGGTTTTTCCGCGATGAGTTTGCGGCGGTCCGATGGTACGGAAATAGTCCTTATGGCGTCAGAAAATGCCCCGCGCCCGCCGATCCGTGTGGCCTTGGTGGTCGCCCGGGCCGACAACGGGGTGATCGGCAAGGACGGCAAATTGCCGTGGCATATCCCCGCCGACCTTAAGTTTTTCAAGCGCGTGACCGTGGGAAAGCCCGTGATCATGGGCCGCAAAACTTTCGAATCGATCGGGAAGCCCCTTCCGCGCCGCACGAATATTGTTGTTACACGCGATCAAAGCTGGAGCGCCGAGGGCGTCGCGGTCGCCCAGGATTTGGCTACGGCTTTTGCTTTGGCCTATGAGGATGCCCACCGGACAGGGGCCGATGAGGTCATGGTCATCGGCGGCGCGGACATTTATCGCCAAACCCTTGGCCGCGCCGACCGTATTTATATGACCGAGATTCACGAACCCTTCACGGGCGATACACTCCTGGACCTCGATCTGGCCGCCGGATGGCGGGAGGTTTCGCGCGAACGCCATGAACCGGAGGCTCCCGGCGGCCCGGCTTTCAGCTTCGTGGTTCTGGACCGAGTCGCCTAAGGAAGCCGACTACGGCGACATCGCGCAGGCTTCGGTCATATCGGTCGTCATGCCGGCGGCCTGATTATTCAAAAGATGCTGAAGATAGCCTGTGAAGGCAGTGTCCGACTTGATGTTATAGTGATAGGCGCCGCTGGCCGCCGGTGTGATGCCGGCGCCGGCCTCAATCGTCTGAATCGTCAGAAGCTGCTGTCCGTTGGCGGGGATCTGTCCGGTTGGGTAAGTGCCGAGACGCTGACCGGTCTGCTGGTGATAGATCCCCAATGTCAGCGAGACGCTATTTGTACTGGTATTATGAATGACGACGACCGACGGGTAGCCCGCCAGCAGCGACGTATGCACATTCATCAGCGCAGTCTGGTCGGTCGCCGGAACGTCGCATGTGCTTAAGTTGGTGATCGTGGCATCCACCTTGCGCCAAAGAATGTTCTGAAAAGAGCCGCTGAAGGTCGGGCGTACCGATATGGAGTAGACCAGCGACTTGTTAAAGGTTGTGTTGGCGTTGTTTTCGACCTCGGCAATCGAAAATTGTTTTGAGCTGTGGCCGGGCAGGCTGGGGCTTGTCCAGGTGGCGAGCGCATTACCCGTAGTGTAGTCGGCCAGCGTGACGTCGACGGTGCCGGTATTATTGCCGGCATTGTAGAAGCGCAAGTACGACACTAGGTTGGCTTGAGTCGAGCCGAAGATGCTGGCGACTCGTAAACCGCTGACCGAACCGGCCGCTGCTACGGAAGGCGTCCAGCTCACCCATCCGCTAATGAGCGCCTGGTTCCAGGAATCATACCAAGGGCCCCCGGTCTCATCGTCCAGGTCCTCACCGTAGGACAGCGAACCGACGAGGTATCGCTGGCCGGTGGCGGGATCGGCGTACAGAAAGGCGGAGCCGGAATCGCCGGCGGATGCGTCGACCGCGAATTCGCGTACATGAGAAAACCGCAGACTGGAAAATGAATCGCTGGTTTCGCCGCCGGTATCAGCCCAGAGGCCGTACGAGGGGTCATGGCCCGCGACTTCCGCCGGGTAACCGGCATTGGTAATCGGTGAGCCGGTGCTGCTGTATATCACCGGCATGAAAGTGCTGGTGTGCGTGAAAGGCGTCTTGAACTCGATAGCCGCCAGGTCATAGCGGTACTGCGCGACCAAATAAGAGTCTTCGCCGGAAATTTGTGTCCATTCCTGGGTGGTTTGAGCCTGCTGAAGGTCGGACTTAACGCCGTAGGGGCGTATGCGGACGCCGTCACTCGTTTGGTTCTGGCCGGGATAAACCCGCGCCGAGGTGATGTAGCCGCCGCGCGTCTTGTTGTGCACGCAATGGCCGGCGGTCAGAACGACATAGGGGCTTACCAGCGTGGCGCTGCAGCGAAACGTGTTGCCTGCGGGGTAGGTCACCTCGAGATAAGCCATCGTGTTCCACGGATAGGTCTGCGCATTGGGAATTTGCTCGCGGTCCTCGACGCCGACCGTCGCCGGCATTTCATATTTTGATGCGGGCGCGATGGCGGGCTGGACCGCAAGCCCCGTGGCCCGTTCTTTAGACGGCGCGACAACGGCGCCTTCGGTGCCGAAGTCCTTCGTGGCGGGCACGGGCGGTTGATCAGATGACGGATCGGGTGTGCCGGATTTCTTTTCGGCGCCGGTTGATCCGTCACCGGACACGGGCGGCTTGCGCAGGCGCTTGAGCGGTTCGGGCTGCACGTTCTGCGGCTCAGGGTCCGCGGGTACGGCGGCTTCGGGTGCGGCCTGCGCGCGGTTCAATGTGGAGGACGCGCCGACGGCAAAGGCATCCGTCAGGAAGGCCGCAGCTTCGGTGCGGTTCAGTTGCTTTGGCGAGGGCCGCATGAGCCCGACGCAGGCGAGCCGCGGTTCTCCGTTCGAAAGAACGTAGAATTCATTCCATTCGCTGTAGCGGCCCTTGATCACTTGCCCGATATGGCGTGTGGAGGCAGCCGTGCCGGCAGACACACTGGCGCAGTCATAAAGCGACAGGTCGGGAAGATGCGGCGCGGGCGTGCTTTGTGCGGCGGCGCCGAATGAACCGCATACGGCTGAGACGAGAAAAAATGTCGCGGCCGCGCGCGAAAGGCATGGATTCATGGCGTTCCGCATTCTCCGTCAGCAAATCCTACCCGTAATCACCATACGCCATTTTGCAAGCTGTGGCGATATCGCGCTGCAAGCCATTTAGGCGTCATGGATGTGGCGAGTCCACGGAGAATGTAGGGTTTTTCGCAGGCTGCGTCCGCGTGCTTGCCGAATTAGGGGGCCATGGAGCACGTTGCCGTCATGTCCGCGACCAAATGAGCGGCCTGGTTGTTCAGGAGATGCTGAAGGAAGCCCTGGAAGGCGACATCGGCCTTGATGTTGTAGTGAAAGGTGCCGCTAGCCGAAACCCCGGCAGCTGCCTCCAGTGTGCTCATCACGACGACGGTTTGCGAGTTAGCCGCGAGCACGCCCGGGACATAGGTCCCGAGGCGTTGCCCCGTCTGCGCACTATATATGCCGAAGGTGGGACTGACGTTGCTCGTCGCCGTATTGTATATGATCACGGCCGACGGATAGCCGTTATCCAGAAGAGACGAATGCACATTGATCAGCGTCATGGGGTCAGGGTCGCGGGCGTCGCATGTGCTCAAGTTGGTGACGGTCGCGTCGGTTTTGCGCCACAGGATGTTTTGCATACTTCCGGCAAAGGTCGGGCGCACCGATAATGAGTAAACCATCGGCTTGTTGAAGATCGTCGTTGCGTTGTTTTCAAGCTCGGCGATCGAGAACTGGCGCGAGCTGTGTCCCGGAAGCGCGGGGCTGCGCCATGTCGCCAAGGGCGAGCCGGTCGCATAGTCGGACAGCGTGACGTCGACCGTGCCGGCGGCTGAGCCGTTGTTGTAGAAACGCAAGTACGACATCATCTCCGGCTGCGCCGATCCGAAAACGCTCGCCACGCGCAGGCCGGCCGTGGACGAGGCGATGATTTCCTTGCCGGGAGTCCAGCTCACCCAGCTGCTGATGAGCGACTGGTTCCAGGAATCGTACCAGGGACCGCCAGACCGGTCGTTGAGTTCGTCGCCGTAGGACAGAGAGCCGACCAGGTAATTCTGGCCGGTCGCGGGATCGACATAGATGAAAGGCCCGCCGGAATTGCCGCCGGAGGCATCGACCGCGAACTCGCGCACGTGCGACGAACGATAGTTCCCGGACTTGGAGGTTTCCGAACCGTTGCCGGTATAGAGCCCGTAGGCAGAAGTGTTCTGCACGATCGCTGGGTAGCCCGCGTTGGTGATCGTCTGTGCGGTGTTGCTGTAAAGCACCGGCATGAACGTGCTGGTGTGGGTGAACGGCGTGTTGAACATGACGGCGCCGTAGTCGTATCGGTAGTCCGTGACCGGATAGGATTCACTACCGGACATTTGCGTCCATTGCGCCGAGGTCTGCACCGATACGATGTCGGCCTTAGACGGGAAGGGGCGGATCGCGGTTCCGTCCCCCAAGTTGTTCTGTCTTTGGCCGGGGTAAACGCGGCCCGAGGCGATATAGCCGCCGCGCGTTGCATTATGAACGCAATGGCCCGCCGTCAGGACAACGTAGGGGCTGACCAGCGTAGCGCTGCAGCGGAAGTTGCCGCCGTTCGGATAGGTCGAGGTGAGATAGGCCACCGTATTCCACGGATAGGCCTGTGTGGAGGTGACCGCGACGCGATCATCGATCCCGGCGGTGGCGGGCGCCGCATAAGACGCCGCCGGCGCGGCTCGCCGGTCGCCGCTGTCCTGAGACGGCGCGGGCGCATCGAGGCCGAATATCTTGGAAGCCGGCAATGGCGGCTGATCGGCGTCGTTCAATTTTTTTGCGGCTGTATCGCTCGACAGGGCGGACTCGCGCACGCCCTTCAGCGGTTCCACCTGAATATTCTCCGGCGTGACAGCTTCAGGCTCGGCCGCGGCGAGAGCCGTGCGGTCGCCGGCCGTCGTGAGTGTGCCGACGGCAAAGGAATCAGTCAGGAATGTTTTGACCTCTTCGGCGCGGAGTTGCTGCGATCTCGGCTTTATGATGCTGATGCACGCGAGCCGCTGCTCGGTGTTGCTGAGAACGTAGCTCTCGTACCATTCGGTGTAGCGGCCTTTGATGACTTGGCCAATGTGGCGCGTGCTGGCCGTATTCGCGGGCGAAAGTTTTTCGCATGCGTATGACGACAGCTCGGGCAAACGGCGCCCCGTTCTGTCCGTGCTTTGTGCGAAAGCGTTCGGAGAAATGAATAGTAAGGCGGCAACAGTAAGCGCAGCCTGCACGCGGCGCGGGCGTGCGAATAGGTATCGCGCCCCCAACAGGAAAGGAATCATAGCCCCCAGCACTCCGTTAGCAAATCCTTCCCGCCATCACTATACGCGATTGCGCGAAGCGCTACAGAGTTATCGGAAAACGTTCCCTCGCTTTCGGCGAAATAACAGGTTTGTAAGAACTCTCTTCATTTTTTCGCCGCGCCCATGGAAATTGTCGGCGCTTTTTTCTGCCCAGCGTTGAGTCTGTCCCAAATACGCTGCGCGATGGTCATGTATGCGCGTGCGTGAGGGCCATCGGGCTCCGCCGCGACGATCGGAGTGCCCGAATCAGACGTAACGCGAATTTTCAGATCGAGAGGCACCTCACCTAGAAATTCCGCGTCCAGTTCATCCGCGGTGCGATGCGCGCCGCCGTGATCGAAGATGTCGTCGCGATTGCCGCACTTCGGGCAGATGTAATAACTCATGTTTTCTATGATGCCGAGAATTGGCACTTCGACTTTGCGGAACATGTTGAGTCCCTTGCGCGCATCCAAGAGCGCAATGTCCTGCGGCGTGGAGACGATCACGGCGCCCGCCAGCGGCACACGCTGCGACATGGTCAACTGCGTATCGCCGGTGCCGGGCGGCATGTCCACCACCATGATATCGAGCTCGCCCCATTCGACGTCGCGCAGCATCTGCTCCAACGCGCCCATCACCATGGGACCGCGCCAGACAATCGGATTGTCCTCGGCGATCATGAAGCCGATCGACATGACTTTGACGCCGTGATTTTCCAGCGGGAAAACTCTCTTGCCGTCGGAACCGGGTTTCCTGCCGGCGAGACCCAGCATGCGCGGCATCGATGGTCCAAAGATGTCGGCGTCGAACATCGCGACTTTGCGGCCTTGCCGCGCGAAGGCGACGGCGAGGTTAGCGGCGGTGGTCGACTTGCCGACGCCGCCTTTGCCCGAGGCGACAGCGACGATGTAGCGCACACCCGGAAGTTCGATGCGCTCGCGCCCGCCTTTTGGGGCCGGCTTTTCCTTTTCGGCTTCGGCCGTCAGCACGGCCGTGACCGACAGCACGCCGGGCAGGGCATGGACGGTTTTCTCGGCCGCCGCGCGCACGGGTTCAAGTTTGGGCCCCAGCTTCGCCGGAACTTCCAGGGTGAAGGTGACATGATTGCCCTGGGGCCCGCCTTTGATCAGGATATCTTTCACCCAGCCGCGGGCAACGATGTCCAGGCCACCAGTCCCCGAGTCCACAGCCTTCAGCGCCGCTGCGACCTGCTCTTCTGTTACATTGGCCATTGACGGCCTTCCTTTTCGCATAGAGCGCTGTCGTCACTTGAAAATACCATGCGCGCACCGACATAGGGGGTGTGAGCGGCTACCCTGCGTTCAGCCGTTCGGGGAGCAGGCAAAGGGCTTTCGAGGCTACATTGCGACACGGGCGCGGTTGTCCTATAACCAAATTAGGCAATCCAAATAGACCCAATTTTAACAAACCGGGGTCCGGGTCCCGGTTGGTGCCATTGCCAAGACAGGCGAAGGATTAATCCATTGTTTTATAAACAACAAGGCGGCGGCCCCTGGGGCAGCGGTGGCGGCGGTGGCGGCGGCCCATGGGGCAGCGGCGGCGGCGGCAATAACCCTTGGGGCGGCCGGGACCGGAGCGGCGGCGGCAATCCTCCGCCGGATCTTGAGGAGATGCTCCGTCGTGGCCAGGACCGCCTGCGCCGCATGATGCCGGGCGGCTTCGGGTCCTTGCGCAGTGTTTGGCTATTGGCAGCGGTGATCCTGGTGTTCTGGGGCGTCAGCGGCTTTTACCGCGTGCAGCCCGATGAGCAGGGTGTCGAACTGCTGTTCGGCAAGTACGTCAAGACCACCCAGCCTGGTTTGAACTATTGGTTTCCGACACCCATCGGCGAAGTGATCCGCCCCAAAGTGACGCAGACCAATCAGGTCACGGTCGGGTTCCGTGGGTCGGGCGCCAATATCCGTGAAGTTCCCCAAGAGAGCCATATCCTGGCCGGCGATCAGAACATCGCCGACATTCAGTTCGTCGTGCAGTGGCGTATCCGCGAAGCTGGCAACTTCCTGTTCAACATGCGCGATCCCGAGCTGACGGTGAAAGCGGCAGCCGAAAGCGCTTTGCGCGAAGTCGTTGGACGCAATCCCTTACAAGCCGTCATGACCAACCAGCGCGATCTGATCGCGCAGCAGTCGCGCGACCTGCTGCAGTCCATCATGGACGGCTATAACGCTGGCGTGACGATCCTCGACCTGCGCATTCAAAAAGCCGATCCGCCGAAGGAAGTCATCGACGCTTTCAACGATGTGCAGCGCGCCAAGCAGGACGAAGAGCGTCTGCGCAATGAAGCTTTGGCTTATCGCAACGACATCGTTCCGCGCGCCAAGGGTGAAGCCGCCCGCATGGTGCAGAATGCCACCGCCGAAAAGGAAAAGTTGATTAAGGAAGCCGAAGGTCAAGCCGCGCGCTTTACCGCTTTCTATCAGACCTATGTCGCCAATAAGGACATCACCACCCGGCGCATGTATCTCGAAACCATGCAGGAAGTGTTGAGCAAATCCGAGAAAATCATCATCGACGAAAACGGTAGGGGCTCGGGCGTCGTGCCCTATCTGCCGCTGCCTGAGATCGGCAGGCGTGCTCCCGCTCCCCCGGCGCCCGCGCAGGGAGGTGGCCAATGAGTCCACGTCTTATCGCCGGCCTGGTGTTCGTGGTCGCGTTCTTGCTGGTTTTGTCCGGCTCGCTGTTCACGGTGCACCAGACCCAGCAAGCCCTGGTCCTGCAATTCGGCGAACCCAAGAGTGTAATCGCCGAGCCCGGGCTGCACTTCAAGGTGCCGTTCGTGCAGGACGTCTACTACTACGACTCCCGCATTCTTGATCTGGACCCGCAGGGACAGGACATGTCGCTGGTCGACCAGCGGCGCATCAACGTCGACTCTTTCGCGCGTTACAGGATTGTCGATCCGTTGAAGTTCTATCAGACAGTTCTGACCGAGACTGCTTTCCGCGACCGTTTCGGCAACATTCTCAACGGCAGCGTCCGTGATGCCCTGGGTCGTACCGATTTGGCCGACGTCCTCGGCAGCAAGCGACAGGAGGTGATGCACGAGATCACCCAGGCGGTTAGCCGGCGCGCAGAGGAATTCGGCATCAAAGTGGTCGAGGTCCGCATCGGGCGCACCGAGTTGACAGCCGACACCACCGCCGCCACCTATAATCGCATGCGCTCCGACCGTATGGCCGAAGCCGCGGATTTCCGTGGGCGCGGTCAGGAGCAGAAGTCGCGCATCGAGGCCGACGCCGACCGCGAACGGACAATCATTATCGCCGAGGCCGAGAAAGAGTCCCAGACGCTGCTCGGTAACGGCCAGGCCGACAGCAGGCGCATTCTCAATGCCGCGCAGGGTAAGGACGCGGAATTTTACAGCTTCTTCCGGGCCATGGAGGCTTACAAAGCGTCGATGGGCGAAGGCACGACAATGGTGCTGTCGCCGAACTCCGAGTTCTTTAAGTACTTCAATAAAGGCAAATAAGCCGGGGAAGTCGTGCGGATGCCAGTCCACCGCGAGATCTATATGAGGTATATATAAGAGACGCGTTCTTGCGGTCATGCCGGCTTTCCGGCATGAATCGGTGTAGGGCGTCGCTGCAATATAATACGGCAAGGGAGAACCTGCCTTGAAACCCATCCTCAGTCTCGTCGTCGCGGCCACGGCCGCTGCGTTTGTTCTGCCCGCCACCGCGCGCAACGCACCGGACAGCTTCGCTGACCTTGCCGCAAAGCTCAGTCCGGCAGTCGTCAACATCTCGACCAGTCAAATGGTCGAGCGCAGAAGAACGGCCGACGGTGAAATCCCCTGGGACCAATTCTTCCCCGACCAGAACCGCGGCGGTGAATCGCCCGAGGGCAGCGCTCCGGAAGGAAATCCGCCGCGTGGTACTGCGCCTAACAACCGCGCGCCGCGCCAGCGTCAAACGTCGCTCGGTTCCGGCTTCATCATCGACAAGGCGGGCTATGTCGTCACTAACAACCACGTCATCCAGGATGCCGATCAGATTTCGGTGATTCTAGAAGACGACACCGTCCTGGAAGCCAAGGTGGTTGGCCGCGACGAGAAGGTTGATATCGCGTTGTTGAAGGTCGAGGCCAAAAAAGACCTGCCGACCGTCGGCTGGGGCAACTCCAATGGCTCGCGTATCGGCGATTGGGTTTTGGCCATCGGCAATCCGTTCGGGCTTTCGGGCACCGTGACCACGGGAATTATTTCGGCGCGCTCGCGCAACATCAAAGCCGGCCAGTATGACGACTTCATCCAGACCGACGCGTCCATCAACCGCGGCAATTCCGGCGGGCCGCTGTTCAACATGGAAGGCCAGGTCATCGGCGTGAACACGGCGATCTTCTCGCCGTCGGGCGGCAGCGTCGGCATCGGCTTCGCATCCTCGGCCAATCTTGTGCGCCCGGTGCTCGAGGACTTGCGCAAATACGGCCGCACACGCCGCGGCTGGATCGGCGTGCAGATTCAAAGCGTGACCGAGGAAATCGCCGTCAGCCTTGGTCTCGAAAAGGCGCGTGGCGCGCTTGTGTCGCGCGCCACCGACAATGGTCCGGCGGCCACGTCGGGCATTGAGTCCAGCGACATCATTCTGACCTTCGACGGCAAGCCCATCGACAAGATGAACGAACTGCCGCGCGTCGTGGCCGAAACCGGTATCGACAAGACGGTGAATGTCATCGTCTGGCGCAAGGGTCAGCAGAAGACCGTCAAGCTCAAAGTCGGTGAGCTGCGCGATGAAAATGAAAAGGTCGTGGCCAGCTTAAAGCCCGACGCGGTAAAGGAAGACGTCAAAAAAACCCTGATCAAGGGGCTCGGCGTTACGGTCGTGGAGATCAGCGATGCCACGCGCGAGAAATATGCGATCCCCGACAGCGTGCGCGGCCTCGTGGTTGTCGAAGTCGACGAACTCAGCGACTCCGCGTTGAAGGGCATCCGACCCGGCGACGTGATCGACGAAGTGCAGCAGACCCATGTCGGCAGCGTCGCCGACGCCGACGATGCTGTCGGCAAGGCCAAACAAAGTTCACGCTCGACGGTTCTGCTCCGAGTGATGTCCGCCGGCAGCATCCGTTACGTCGCGGTGAAGATGGGCTAAGTCTAGCGCTGCGATGCGGGTTGATTTCTATCATCTGCAGACCTCTGCCGTAGAGAGGGCCCTGCCGCAGCTTCTTGAGCGGGTGCTCGCGGGCGGACACCGCGCCGTCGTCATGGCGGCGTCCGAGGACCGCATCGAAGTCTTGGCCAATCTCCTGTGGACCTATGATCCCAATACCTGGTTGCCCCACGGCACGCTGAAAGACGGCTTTGCCGCTGACCAGCCGGTGTGGCTCACGGATCGGGAGGAAAATCCCAACGGCGCGTGCATGCTGGTGCTGACGGACGGCATGGCGTCCAGCCGCATGGCCGATTTCGAACGCTGCCTGGATCTGTTCGACGGCAACAGCGTCGAGGCGACGGCCGCGGCCCGGGAGCGCTGGTCGGCCGCCAAGGCCGCCGGCCACGAGTTACATTACTGGCAACAGACCGACAGCGGCTGGAAAGAGCAGGGGGTATAGCCTTCGCCTGTTTTGACGACGTACACTCCCCAACTGAATTCAAGGGGAGGATTTCATGCGTCGTATCGGCACATTTCTTTTGGGCGGTATTGCACTCGCGGCGGCGAGCGCGGCGGAAGCGCGTGTCACCAAGATCGTGATCGACTCTCGCGCACCGGCTTTCAACAGCCGCTCCTTCGGCACCGTGGGCAGTTATGAAACGCTGCGCGGGCGCGCGTTCGGCGAAGTGGACCCTAAGGATCGCCACAACGCCATCATTCAGGATATCAATCTCGCGCCCAAGAACGCCAAAGGCAATGTCGAGTACATAACGACCTTTACCCTGCTGATGCCCGCGGATTTGTCGAAGGCCAGCGGCGTCTTGTTTTACGAGATCGCCAATCGCGGCAACAGCATGTTCAATTCCTTCGATATCGGCGGCAATCCGGCGAATGCAACCTCCGATCCCCTGTTCTATAAGCGCGGCTATGTCGTGTTGACCAGCGGCTGGCAGGGCGATCTTCTGCCGGGCCCGACAGCCACCCGGTCGGTGGCAGGATCGCGTCTTGAGACCATCACTGTGCCGCGCGCCAAAAATCCGGACGGCTCGTCATTCACCGGGCCATTCATGGCACGTCTGCCTCTGTACGGCGGTGACGGCCCTAGCGGCGACATGGTTAAGGTCGACATCGGCCGCGCCGGCGAGCTTGCCTATAGTCCCGCGAGCTTCGATACCCATCAGTCGACCCTCTCTGGCGCTCTTGCCGAAAACATTCGCGGCCAGCAGGTCGGCACGCGCAAGCAAATCGCCAGCACGGACTGGGCGTGGGTGAATTGCCAAAGCAAAGCGCCCGCCGATGCGACGACATCTCCCGGCAATCTTTGCGCCAAGCTGACCAAAGGCACCTTCGATCCGAAGCTGGTCTATACGCTCGTGTTCCCGGCTAAGGATCCTTTGGTGCTTGGTCTCGGCTTCGCGGCCATGCGCGATGTGGTGGCGTTCTTCCGCCATGCCGACCGTGATGAATCCGGCACTGCCAATCCCATCGCCGGAAAAGTGCCTTTTGTCGTGGCGCAAGGAATCTCGCAGTCGGGCAACTATGCCAAATCCTACGTCCATCTCGGCTTCAATGAAGACGAGCAGGGGCGCATGGTGTGGGACTCCCTTAACTCGCATATTGCTTCGCGCTTTGTGCCGCTCAATTTCCGCTTCGCCATCCCCGGCGGCTCGCCGACCATGTTCGCGCCCGGCAATGAAGGCGCTTTGTGGTGGACGGCGACGTCCGATGCTAAACGCGGACGTCCGACCACATCGCTGCTCGCGCGCTGTTCAGCTACGAAGACCTGCCCCAAGATTTTCGAGACCTTCGGCGGCGCGGAGTTCTGGAATCAGCGGATGTCGCTTGGCCTTGTCAGCAACGATGACGGCCGCGACATTCCTTTGCCGGACAATGTGCGCCGTTATTACTTCCCAGGCACCATGCACGCCGGCGGCGCCGGCGGCTTCAATCTCACGACCAAGAAAGGCCAAGGCGGAGTCTGTGTGCTGATGGAGAATCCCAATTCCGAAGTCGAAAGCATGCGGGCGCTTTTAGTGGCCATGACCGATTGGACGGTGAAAGACATTGCGCCGCCGGAGAGCCGTTATCCCACCCTCGCGTCCGGTCTGCTGACCACCGATAAAAAGGGCGGACCTTTCAAGTTCCCGGCCATCCCCGGCGTGCCTGAGCCCTACGGTATTTCAAATCCGGTGTTGGACTATGACTTCGGCCCGCACCTCAACGCCAACGATCTCTCGGGCTACATCACGCAGCAACCGCCGGTCGTGAAACAAGCTCTGCAAAGCTACATCCCGGCGGTGGACGCCGACGGTAACGACCGCGGCGGCGTGCCTTCGATCCTGCATCAGGCGCCGCTCGGTACTTATATGGGCTGGAACATCACCGACACGGGTGTCCTGGCCGGACAGATCTGCTCGCTGAACGGCAGCTTTGTCCCCTTCGCTAAGACCAAGGCCGAGCGTGAGAAGGCCGAAGATCCGCGTCCCTCCATCGAGGAGCGCTACGGCGATCGCCAGGGCTACATCTGCGCTGTCAGCAAAGCGGCGCAGCAATCGGTGAAGGACCGCTTCCTGCTCGCCGAGGATGCCAAGTACCTCATCGGCCAAGCCACAGCCTCGACCGCGACGGGTGATTTGGCCTTCCTGCCGACCGCCGCCACGGCGCGCGGCAAGGCGCTTTGCGCGGCGGCCAATGCGACCGACTAGATATATGCTAAGTCATTGATATTTTTGCCTTCGCAGACTGCCGCCGGCGGCAGAGTTCCGGTTGCGCGCGAGCCGTAGCTTGTCTATAAACCGGCCACCTTCACGTTTAGACCCACCCTTCTCAAGGATATTAGGTTTCTCATGGCCCTCGAACGCACCTTCTCGATCATTAAGCCCGACGCCACGCGCCGCAACCTGACCGGCAAGATCAATGCTCTGCTGGAAGCCGGCGGCCTGCGTATCGTCGCCCAGAAGCGCATCCACCTGACGAAGGCTCAGGCCGAGACGTTTTATGGGGTCCACAAGGAGCGTCCGTTCTTCAACGACCTCGTGAAGTTCATGACCTCGGGCCCCATCGTTGCCCAGGTTCTGGAAGGCGAGAACGCCGTCGCCCGTAACCGCGAGATCATGGGCGCCACCAACCCCGCCAATGCCGCCGACGGCACCATCCGCAAAACCTTCGCGGAATCGATCGAAGCCAACTCGGCTCACGGCTCTGATTCCGCCGAGAACGCCGCCATCGAGATCGCGTACTTCTTCTCGGGTCTCGAGATCGTCGGCTAAACCGCCCGGGGACGAATATGGGGACGAACATGGCCTCGCTGCCGGCTCGTCCCACCCTTGCGTTTCTCGCGTCCCATAACGGCAGCAGTATGCGCGCCATCGTCGCGGCGTGCCGCGACGGGCGCTTACGCGCATCTCCGGTGGTATTGATCAGCAATAACGGCGACAGCGCCGCCGTTGCCTGGGCGAAGCAAAACCGCATTCCCGCCGTTCATATCAGCGCCAAGACCGCTGGCTCCGACGCTGGCGCCGATGCCGCCATTGCCGCCACCCTCGCGCAGTACGGCGCCGATCTGGTGATCCTTGCGGGCTATATGCGAAAGCTTGGCCCTGAGACGCTGGGGGCTTTTGAGAAACGCATCCTCAACGTGCATCCGGCGTTGCTGCCGAAATTCGGCGGGCAGGGCATGTACGGCCGTCATGTCCACGACGCCGTGCTGACGTCAGGGGACAAGGAAACTGGCGTGACAATTCATTTGGTCGACGGCGACTACGATCAAGGCCCGGTGGTGGCGCAAGCCCGCGTGGCGGTCGAAGCCGGCGATACGCACGAGACGCTCGCCGCGCGCGTCCAGGCCAAAGAACAGGAACTCTATCCCGAAACCTTGAAGCGCATCATCGCCCGCGAGATCGATCTCGACCGGCTATAAGGCGCGGCGTCGCCCCATCAAATTTAAGGGACCGATTTCCGCCGCCACCACGCCCAGCAGAATAAGCGCGCATCCCAGCATGGCCAGGGGCGTCAGGCGTTCGCCGAGCCACAGCGCGCCCGTGATCGCGGCAAAAATGCTTTCCAAAGACATGATCAAGGCCGCCTCCGGCGCGGTCGTGTGTCCTTGCGCGATCACTTGCAGGGTATAGGCGATGCCTCCTGAAATGATGCTGCAGTAAAGCAGCGCCGGCAGAGCGGAGGATAGGCCCCCGGGCAAGGGGCCCTCGATCATCACAGCGGCAAATACGCCGACCACGCCGGTTACTGTGAACTGCAGAAAGGCCAGAAAGAACGGCCGGCTGGCGCGTTTAAGGAAGATCGCCACCATGCTGATGGCAAAGGCCCAGGCGATATCGGAGACGATCAGCAGAACGTCGCCGGGTGACCAGCTTTGCAGCGCGCCGTGGGCGCCCAGCAGATAAGCGCCCGCCACCGCCGCCAAGCCGGCCAGGAAAACGACGGGCCGGACGCGCTCGCGTGTGAGCATCCACGATGTGAAGGGCACGAGCACGACGTAGATGGCGGTTAGAAAGCCGCCATTGGTCGCGCTGGCGGTCACCAGCGCCGATTGTTGCAGGCAAGCGCCGATGGCGAGGCAAATACTGATCGCGACCGATGTTCGCAAGGCCCCGCGCGTGATCAGAGCGGATGATTTTTTGTGCTCGATGAAAGCCGGCAAAGCGAGAAGGGCCGCCGAGATCAGAAAGCGCACGCCGACGAACCACAGCGGCGACATCGCTTCATTGGCGATCTTCTGGGCGACAAAGGCCGTGCCCCAGATGATGGAAACAATGAGAAGGAGGATGTCGGCCCGCAGACGGCTCAAGGAAGGATTACGCCCTGAGATGCATGTCGGCGTCGGTGAAGGTGATGCTGAGCGGCTCAATCACCACGCTCTTCGGCCCGCTTTCCACCACGCCCGCGCTCCAGGCGGCCACGCCCGCCGCAGCGGCGATGGCGACGGCTTTCGCGGCGTCTTCGGGTGCTACGAATAATGCAAAGCCCGCGCCCATGTTGAATGTGCCGTAAGCGTCCGCATCGCTCATGCCGGCGTGCTGCTGGATGAAGGCCAGCACCGGCGGCACCGGCGGCACGCTGTGGAAGCGGTAGGTGAGCGCGGCCGCATGACGCATGACCTTGCGCCAGCCGTGGCCGGTAATGTTGGCGATGTAATGGGGCATCACGCCGCCGGCGAACAAAGCCTCGGTCACGGGCGAATAGAGGATGGTGGCGTCCAAGAGCGCGTCGCCGTAGAGGCGTCCGTCACTTAACTTCGCGCTATAGCCGTCCGGAATTTGCGTTGCCAGTTTGCGCGCCAACGATACGCCGTTGGCGTGGATGCCGCTGGAGGCCAGCAGCACAATCACGTCGCCCGCCTTCATCTTGTCTTGCAGGGTCAGGCGCTCGCGGGGTTTCACGACACCGATGCACGAGGCCGCCAAATCGATGGTGTCGGCTTCGACCACGCCGCCCAGGCTCGGCGTTTCGCCGCCGCCCCAGCTGACGCCGCAGCGGTCGCAGGCCGCCTTCCAGCCGCGCACCAGATCATGCGCCCGCGCCTTGTCGTCGAACCATGCGCTGCTGCCGGCGGCCCAATAGGCCTGCACCGACACCGGTGTCGCGCCGACGGTGATGATGTCATTGATGGCCATGGCCAGGGTGTCCTGGGCCAGATTGTCGAAATAGGTCTTGCCGGTGACGGCGCGCATCGCGTCGGCGATCAGCACTTTGGTGCCCAGGCATTCGGTAATAGAGGCCAGCAGCATGTCGCCCATGTCGACGACATAGGCCGATTCGCCGCGCGAGGCCTCGATCTCGCGGTAGCCCATACGCGCGAGATTGCCGCCGGTTTCCCGGGCCGCCCGCTGGGCGTCGATTTTGAGTGGATCGATTTTGGAATAGTCGACCCCGGCGTCTTTGTAGGCTAAACCGTTGGGACGCGATTTTTGCTGGGTCATGACCGCGACCTGCGAGACAAAACGGGCTGTGGGTAACTTGCCAATTGGATCACGGATTTGAGGCGAATATGAGCGCGAACATACTGGATCGACAGGGCTTTGCAATGGTTCTGGCCGAGGCTCTGAAGGCCGCGGTTTTGGCTGCTGTCTTGCTGTCCGCCGGGCCCCTCGCGGCGCAAACGGCGCCGGCTCCGCGCGCCGCCGTCAGTCCGGTGACCGGTAAGGACTTGTTCGTGGCCAATGGCATGACGGTGGACGTCACCGCCGGCAATGTCACGGAAGCGCGCGAACGCGGCCTGACCCAGGGGCGGATCGCCGGCTTCCGCAAGGTCGTGGCGCGGATCGTGGCGCGCGAGGACATGGACCGCGTGCCCCAGGTCAACGCCACCCAGATCATCGACATGGTGCGCGATTTTTCCATCGCCAACGAACGCAGCTCGGCGGTGCGCTATCTGGCCGACCTGACGGTACGCTTCGATCCGGCGCTCATCCGGCGCCTGTTACGCAATGCCAATATTCCCTTCACGGAAACCTTGAGCAAGCCGTTGGTGGTGGTGCCGATCCTGCGTGAGAACGCCGACGCGCCCTGGCAGCTCTGGGAAGAGTCCAACGCCTGGCGTGCGGCCTGGGCGCAAGTGCCTCAGGATTTGGGGCTGGTGCCGTTGATCGTACCCACCGGCAGCCGCGAGGACAGCGGTCTACTTACTGCGGCACAGGCGAGTACGAAGGACTTGGCTGCGCTCAATGCGCTGGCTGCCCGCTACGACGCCGGCGGCACGGTGATCGCCATGGCGACCGCCGTCCCCGATGGCCTGCAGGTTTCGCTGGTGGAATTGCGCAGCGACGTGCCCTCGGAAGACTTGCAGCTCACCCAAACGCCCGAGCCCGGCCAAACCAAGGCCGAAATGCTGATCGCCGCCGCGACCTCGACGGCCACGGCCGTACAGGACGGCTGGAAACACCGCAACCGTGTCGCCTTCGGCGGCACCACTCAGATTACGGCGTTGGTCCCCGTGGCCGACCTCAAGGAATGGCTGACTGTCAAAAATCGTCTCGACGATGTGCCGCTTATTGACCGCCTGGAACTTCAGGCCATGACCCGCGACCGCGCTCAGGTGACGCTGTATTACGCCGGCGCTCAGCGGCAGTTGGAGCTGGCCATGTCGCAGCATGATCTGGCACTCGCACAGCAGAACGGCGTCTGGATCATACAGGCGCGGGGTGCGGCCTCCTCCGGCCGCGCGCTGGGCACGCCCGGCAGCGAAGCGGCGCCGGCAGAGGCCGCGCCGCAGTAGTGGTCTTCTCATGACGGAAAACTTATGAGTGAAGACCGGCAGCTCGTTCTCGACCTCGGACACCGCCCGGCTTTCGGCCGCGACGACTTTTTAGTCACTCCCGGCAATAATGAAGCTGTCGAGTGGATCGACCGCTGGCCTGCCTGGCCCGGTCATGCCTTGGCGATCTTCGGGCCCGCCGGTTGCGGCAAGTCGCATCTGGTTCATGTCTTTGCCCTGCGCGCTCAGGCCCATGTGCTGTCGGCGGCCGATGTGCGCACTGACAGCGTCGCGCGGCTGATCGAAGGTCCGGCGGCGCTGGCGCTGGAAGACGGCGAAGCCGTGTCCGATCCGCGCGCGCTTTTGCATCTGTTTAATGCGGTGAAGGAAAAAGGCGGCACGTTGCTGCTGACATCGCGTGAGCCGCCCGCGCGTTGGCCGGTGGCGTTACCCGATCTCAAATCGCGCCTGGCCGCCATACCCGCAGTGCGCATCGCACCACCCGACGACGCCATGATGGAAGCCGTACTTGTAAAGTTGTTCGCCGACCGGCAGCTCGCCGTAGCACCCGATGTGGTTGCTTATCTTGTGCGGCACATGGATCGCAGCTTCGCCGCGGCGCGCGCTGTCGTCGCCAAAGCCGATAGCGCATCCCTCACGGACAAACGCGCCGTCACAATCCCGCTGATCAAACAGGTTCTCGAAACCTAGATTTCAGTCGCTGTCAAGATCGCGTGGGCGCAGAAAGCTGGTCAGGATTCCGCCGCCGGCTTTAATCTGTCGCCAGTGGGCCACGTCGAAATCCAGACTGCACATGGCGCAGGTCGGAAACTTCTCGCGCAGTGCCGTCAGTTCTTCGGCGTGTCCGCGCGCAGCACCTTTAGTCAATGTCAATGCTACGTTGTGGAACGTCGGATTGTGCCCAATCAGCATGACGGAAGCGGCGGCATCGGGCAGTCCCTGGATAAAATCCACCAGATCAGAGGCGTCCACCAGATACAGCCGATCCCGGTAAGCAATGGAGGCGCCGTCAAGGACCGGTGCAAGCAGTTCATAGGTCTCGCGTGTCCGCTTCGACGTGGAGGAAAAAACCCGGTCCACGGTGAAAGCGCTGTCCTTGAGATGCTGCGCCAGAGCACCGACGGCGGCGACGCCGCGCTTAGCCAGCGGTCGGGCATGGTCGGTCTCGTCGGGGCTACCCTCGACGGCTTTGGCATGTCGCAGAAGATGCAGCGTTTTCAAGGGCAGCGGCCTCGGTTTGGCGGGAAACATTCCACAGGTGCGGTCTCTATGATATCCTGTAACGCGCGGAAATCATTGTAGTTTGGTGAATATTCCGCGACGCAGGTTGCTTTTCCCGGCGCGCTGGCGTGGAATCACCGACGCTAGTGGAGCGGATTTGACATTTGCAACCCAGATTGCCACAGGATCGCGAAGCGAATGCCAAATCCAAAGCTCCACTAGGATTAAATACTTTCTAGTGGTCCTTTGATTCTAACATTCGCAAGACAGTGCGCAGAGCGGGGATGCGAATGTTAGAATCGGACCACTAACACGTTTTAACTGGGAGGCACTCCCAGCGGAGATTGTTACATGTCGCCATCGGAACCACTGCCCAAAGACGTTCCTGCCAAGGAGTCAGGCAAGGCTGCCCGGCTGGCGGGTGTCATGCAGCCCTTCGACGTGAATACCTTTCCGCCGCGCGAGCGCTTCATCAACCGCGAGTTGTCGTGGCTGGCCTTCAATACCCGGGTCCTGGAGGAAGCGCGCAACCCGCGTCACCCGGTGTTGGAACGCGTGCGCTTCCTGTCGATTTCAGCGTCGAACCTGGACGAGTTCTACATGGTGCGCGTCGCCGGCCTTAAGGGCCAGGTGAACGCCGGCGTGACCTTGGCCTCGGCCGACGGACTGACGCCCCAGGAACAGCTGGATGTCATCAACGAAGCGGTGCGCGGTCTGTTCAAGGAGCAGGACGCCGCCTGGGTCGAGTTGAAGGCGATCTTGAACAAAGAAGGTATTCACGTCGTCGGGCCGCAAGACCTGTCCGTGGAAGATCGCCAGTCGCTCGAAGACCGCTTCATGGAACACATCTTCCCGATCTTCACGCCGCTGGCGGTCGACCCGGCCCACCCCTTTCCGTTCATTCCGAATCTGGGTCACGCTCTGGTCTTGCAGCTGGTGCGCATCGCCGACGGTGAGATGATGCGGGCCCTGGTGCCGATCCCGCCGCAGGTGCAGCGCTTTGTGCGGCTCAAAGGTCCGGTCATCCGTTTCATCCTTGTGGAAGACCTGGTTCTGATGTTCGCCGGCGCGCTGTTCCCGGGCTACAAGGTTCTGCAGACCGGCCACTTTCGCGTCATCCGCGACTCTGAGATGGAAATCGACGAAGAAGCCGAAGATCTTGTGGGCAGTTTCGAAAGCGCTCTGAAGCGCCGCCGCCGCGGCACCTGCATCCGGCTCGCTCTTGCTGGCGACATGCCGGCGGACCAGGTGAAGGTGATTTGCGACGAACTCGAAGTCTCCCAGGCCGACTCCTTCAAGATCGACGGCATGATCGGCCAGACCGACTTGAAGCAGCTCATCACCGACGACCGCCCGGATTTATTGTTCCCGCCCTACAACGCGCGTTTTCCAGAACGCATCCGCGATTTCGGCGGCGACTGTTTCGCCGCCATCCGGCAGAAGGACATTGTCGTCCACCATCCATACGAATCCTTCGATGTGGTGGTGCAGTTTTTGCGTCAGGCGGCCCGCGATCCCAACGTGCTGTCGATCAAGCAGACGCTGTATCGCACCAGCAAGGACAGCCCCATCGTTAAAGCCCTGGTCGAAGCCGCCGAAGCGGGCAAGTCGGTCACCGCCATGGTCGAGCTCAAGGCCCGCTTTGACGAAGAGGCCAATATCCGCTGGGCGCGCGATTTGGAGCGGGCAGGGGCCAGTGTCGTGTTCGGCTTCGTCAACTTGAAGACCCACGCCAAGATTTCGCTCGTGGTGCGGCGCGAGGGCGCGGAGACACGTTCTTATGTGCACTTCGGCACCGGCAACTATCACTCGGTCACGGCCAAGATTTACACCGACCTTTCGTTTTTCACCTCGGATCCCATTCTGTGTCGCGATGCCACGCGCGTCTTCAACTATATGACCGGCTATGCTCAGCCCGACTCTCTGGAAAAACTGTCCATTGCGCCCTTAGGCTTGCGCAAGAAGCTGATGGCCTTGATCGAGGACGAGGTTGCCTTCGTGCGGGCCGGTAAGCCCGGCACGATCTGGGCCAAAATGAATTCCATCGTCGATCCCGACATCATCGACGCCCTGTACCGGGCTTCCCAGGCGGGCGTGAAAATCGATCTGGTCATCCGCGGCATCTGCGGACTTCGTCCGGGCGTGCCTGGGCTATCGGAGAATATCCGTGTCAAAAGCATCGTCGGGCGGTTTTTGGAACACTCGCGCGTCGTCTGCTTCGGCAACGGCGCGGAGATGCCGTCGCGCAAGGCCAAGATTTATATTTCCTCCGCCGACTGGATGCCGCGCAACCTCGATGCCCGCGTCGAGACTTTTGTGCCGGTCGAGAACGCCACGGTCCACCAACAGATCCTGGACCAGATCATGGTTGTTAACTTCAACGACAATCTGCAAAGCTGGGACCTGGGGCCCGACGGCCTCTATGTGCGCGAATCCGTCGGCGAGAACCCGTTCTCAGCCCACGAATACTTCATGACCAATCCCAGCCTTTCGGGCCAGGGCAGCGCCGTGGAGCGGGCCAAAAAACGTGTCCCCAAGCTGGTTCCCAGCCGCCGCTAAAGCTGTTATCAACCGCCGCAGAGAAGTCGGAATTATCCCTGGGGAGCGGACAGCGAAGACATGGGTAATAGAGAATCCGCCGCATCCTCGGTTCTTGAGGCCGGCCCCAAGCATCGGCCCGTGGCGGTCATCGACGTCGGTTCCAATTCCGTGCGTCTGGTCGTTTACAGCGGCCTGACCCGCACACCGATTCCCCTGCACAACGAAAAAGTCATTTGCGCGCTGGGCAAGGGTCTGGAGAAAACCGGCCAGCTCAATTCCGAGGGCGTCGGCATGGCCTTCGATACCGTTGCGCGCTTCGTCAAGATCGCGCGCTCGCTGGGCGTCGAGCGCATCGATACCCTGGCCACGGCGGCGGTGCGTGACGCCGAAGACGGCGCGGCCTTTGCCAAGGCGCTGGAGAAGCGCTGCGACGTCAAGGTGCAGATTCTCACGGGCAAGCAGGAAGCGCGGCGTTCGGCGCTGGGCGTGCTGTGCGGCATTCCCGACGCCGACGGCGTGGTCGCGGACCTCGGCGGCGGAAGTCTCGAACTGGTGCAGATCGGCGGCGGCGATATGAGCGAGCACACCACGCTGCCCTTGGGCCTTTTGCGGCTCACCGAAGCTTCCGACGGCGACCGCGGCGAGGCGCTGGCCATCATTAATAAGGCGCTCGAAAAACATAAGTGGGTGTCCAAGGCCAAGGACAAGACACTGTTTGCGGTCGGCGGCGCGTGGCGTTCTCTGGCGCGTGTGTGCATCGCGCAGATGGATTATCCGTTGCACGTGCTCGACAACTTCACGCTCGATAGAGCCCAGGCAATTTCGCTGTTCGATGTGATTTCGCGCCTTAGTCCCAAGAGTCTGGAGCAGATCAAAGGCATATCGCGCGGCCGCCTTGCCACGCTGCCTTTGGCGGCGGCGGTGCTGGAACGCCTGCTCGAGATCAACAAGCCCAAAGTGCTGGTGTTCTCGATCTACGGCATGCGCGAGGGGCAGTTCTTCAAATCCCTGCCGGATAATGTGCGCAAGCAGGATCCCCTGGTGGCCCTGGCCGAGGAGATTGCCCGCGGCGCTGGCCGTTCCACGGCGGCGGGTTATGAGACCTTCGATTGGATGTCGCCGCTGTTCAAGGATGAAACGCCCCGGCAGAAGAAGCTGCGGCTCACTGCGTGCTTGCTACGCGATGTGTGGTGGACCGAGCATCCTGACTATCGTGCTGAACAGGCGTTTTTGCGGGTTCTGCGTTTGCCGTTCCTGGGCCTCGGCCACGAAGACCGCGCCGGTCTGGCCTTGTCGCTCTATTACCGTTACGGCAGCGGGCCGTCGGAGCCCATCATCAAACAGGCCCATACGCTGCTACAAGAATCCCGCGTCCACCGGGTTCAGACCATCGGCCTCGCGCTACGGCTGGCTTATGCGCTGTCCGCCGGTGCGCCGGGCGTGGTGAAAAAAACCAGCCTCAAGATCAGCGCCGGAACATTGATTCTGACGGTGCCCGACGGCGACCCGCTGTTTAAATCCGGGCCCTACTTGCGCCGCGTCAAGCGCATCGCCGATCACATGGGACTTGAGGGCCGCATTGAGCGGGTGTGAGCTTTAGCTCTGGCGTTCGAACACTTCCACGCTCTTCCCGTTCGCCGACAGCCCGATGGCGAGCTTGCCGTGCTTGAGCTTCAGCGCATCCTCGCCGAACAACTCCCGGCGCCAGCCGTGCAGGGCCGGCACGTCGGCGGTATCTGACAGCGCAATGGCTTCCACCTCGTCGCTGGTGGCGATGAGCCGCTGGGCGACATCGTGGGCTTCGCTGCGGGCTTTCAATAAGAGCTTGAGCAATTCGGTCACGGCGCGCGGCACCTGGCTGTCCCAGCCGTCCTCGCGTTCAAGTCGCGGGCATTCGGCATCGGGCAGGGCCCGGCCCTTGGCCACAGCGCCCAACACGCCCTCGACGTATTTGCCGCTGGCGAGCGGCTTGGCGAGGCGCGAGCGTTTGATGTCATCCACGGTCAGCGGCATATTCGCCGCCAGTTCCAGGATGGCGTCGTCCTTGGCCACACGCTGGCGCGGCACGTCGAAATTTTGCGCGGTGATTTCCCGCCAGGCCGCCAGCTCGCGCAAAACCGCGAGCATACGGGGCGCGCGGGTGCGGGCGCGCAAGCGCCGCCACATCTCACGCGGATCGACCTTGTAGGTGTCGGCGCTGGTCAGCACCGCGTCTTCTTCATCCAGCCATGAGGCGCGGCCGGATTTTTCCAGGCGCTGCTTCAAAGCGACATAGACTTTCCGCAAGTGGGTCACGTCGCCCAGGGCATAGGTGACCTGACGGTCCGTCAGCGGACGCTGGGCCCAGTCGGTGAACCGCTGGGACTTGTCGAGGTTGGCGCCCGCCAACTTGGCCACCAGGGCCTCGTAGCCCACCTGATCGCCGAAGCCGCAGACCATGGCCGCGATTTGGGTGTCGAAAACCGGGGCCGGCACTTCGCCCATGGCGTTGAAGAAAATTTCCAGGTCCTGGCGCCCGGCGTGGAAGACTTTGAGGAGATTCGGGTTCGAAAACAGCTCATAGAGCGGCTTCAGGTTCATGTCCGGGGCGAGGGGGTCGATACAATAGGCCTCGTCGGGACCGGCCACCTGAACCAGGCACAGCTTGGCCCAGTACGTCGTCTCACGCATGAATTCCGTGTCGACCGTGATGAAATCCGCACCCTTGATGCGGTCGCAAAAGGCCGCCAGGGAGGCAGTATCGGTAATCAGGCTCGGCTTAAGTGCATTCATGGGGCAGTCTTAGCGGGTCGCCTCCGCCGTCGCAACCACCGGAGGGGCGGAAAATCCCTAAAGGGCGCGGGGCCGGGGCACAGGCCCTCCAAGCCTTGACAAAAGACCGTGTTCGGTGTGGTTTCACGCCGCTCAAAGTACCCCGGCCAGGCCCCGAAAAGACCCCGGGTCTGCCCCTGTTTTTGCAAGGATTTGGCGATGCACCGCTATCGGACACATACCTGCGGCGCCCTAAGGTTTGAGGATGCCGGCCGGGAAGCGCGGATTTCAGGCTGGGTTCATCGCAAGCGCGACCACGGAAACCTCCTCTTTGTGGACCTGCGCGACCAGTATGGCTTGACCCAATGCGTGGCCGATGCCTCCAGCCCGGTCTTTAAGATTCTCGAAGCCGCGCGGCCCGAAACCGTCATCTCCGTCACCGGGGAGGTCGTGCCGCGGTCGCCCGAGACTATCAACGACAAGCTGCCCACGGGCCGCATCGAATTGGTAGCGGCTTCCGCCGAGGTTCTGTCCGAAGCCGCTGTTCTGCCCATGCAGGTGGCGGGCGAGCAGGAGTACTCGGAGGAGATGCGGCTCACCTACCGCTTCCTCGACCTCCGCCGCGAAAAAATGCGCGACAACATTTTGCTGCGCTCGGCGGTCATCGCCAGCATCCGCAAGCGCATGTGGGACGCGGGCTTCGTCGAATACCAGACCCCGATCCTGACCGCGTCCTCACCCGAAGGTGCCCGCGATTTCCTGGTGCCGTCGCGTCTGCATCCCGGCAAGTTCTACGCGCTGCCCCAGGCGCCGCAGCAGTTCAAACAGCTGCTGATGACCTCGGGCTTCGACCGCTATTTCCAGATCGCGCCCTGCTTCCGCGACGAAGACAGCCGCGCCGACCGCTCGCCGGGAGAGTTCTATCAGCTCGACTTCGAGATGGCTTTCGTCACGCAGGATGATGTATTCGACGCTATCACGCCGGTCTTGGCCGGGGTGTTCGAGGAATTCGGCAAGGGCCGTCCCGTGACCAAAGCGCCGTTCCCGCGCATCACCTATGCCGATGCCATGCTGAAGTACGGCAGTGACAAACCCGATCTGCGCAATCCCTTGATTGTCAGCGATGTGACCGACGCCTTCAAAGGTTCCGGCTTCGGGCTATTTGCCAAGAACATCGACAAGGGTGCCATCGTACGCGCGGTGCCAGCGCCCAAGTCGGCCGACCAGCCGCGCAGCTGGTTCGACAAGCTCAACGAGTGGGCGCGCGAGAACGGCGCCGGTGGCCTCGGCTATATCCAATACAAGGACGGTGAGGCCCGCGGCCCCATCGCCAAGAACCTCGATGCTGCGCGTGTCGCGGCGATCAAGGCCACCACGGGCGTTGCCGACGGCGACAGCGTATTCTTTGTCTGCGATCAGCCCGAACCGGCCGCCAAATTCTCGGGCCTTGTGCGCACTAAGATTTGCGACGAACTGGGCCTTCTCGACCGCGAAAAGTTTATGTTCTGCTGGATCGTCGATTTCCCGATGTATGAGCGCAACAAAGACACCGGCCAGATCGAGTTCAGCCACAACCCGTTCTCCATGCCCCAAGGCGGCATGGACGCGCTGCTGGGTCAGGACCCTTTGACCATCAAGGCCTACCAGTACGACATCGTCTGCAACGGCATCGAGCTTTCGTCGGGTGCGATCCGCAACCATCGCCCCGACATCATGTACAAGGCCTTCGAGATCGCGGGCTATAAGCAGGAAGACGTTGAAGCGCGCTTCGGCGGCATGCTCAATGCGTTCAAGTTCGGTGCGCCGCCCCACGGCGGCTCAGCACCGGGCATCGATCGCATCGTGATGCTGCTGGCCGACGAACCCAATATCCGCGAAGTGATCCTGTTCCCCATGACCGGCCGCGCCGAAGACTTGTTGATGCAGGCGCCTAACTCGGTCTCGGAAAAGCAGCTGCGCGAGCTGCATATCAAGCTCAATCTGCCGAAAGAGGCGGGGCCGAAGGTGGAAGTGAAAAGTTAAGGAATGGATTGCCCGAATGAATCGGGCAATGACAGTGAAGCGCTAGCTACCGCGCCTTGATGCCGAACTTCTCGCGGCGTTCCTGCTTGATTTTGTACATAGCGGCGTCGGCGGCTTCCAATAGCTCATTGACCTCGGCCTTGGCCGCGTACATGTGCACGCCGCAGCTCGCTTTGATCTTGATCTGGTTGTTATCCCAGGCGGCGTAAGCGTTGTTGAGCTTGCGGTCCAAGTCTTCCGCGCGACGTACGCCATTGCGTTTGTTGGAGCGCGGCAGCAGTACGGCGAATTCGTCGCCGCCCAGGCGCCCGATGTAGTCGGTGTCGCGGATGTGGCCGCGCAGCAGGTTCGAGACCGTGCGCAAGACTTCATCGCCGGCGGCATGACCGAAGGTATCGTTGATGGGTTTGAATTCGTCGAGATCGACGAAGATCAAAACGCCGCCGACGCCGTGGCGGCGTGCGACCGACAGTTCATGGGTCAGGCATTCCTCGAAGCCGCGACGGTTCAAAACTTTTGTCAGTGCGTCGGTGGTGGCAAGGTTCTCGAGGTCGGCAATGCGCCGATTCTGTTCCTTGAGGTGGTTGGAGATTTCCTCCAGCAAGGTATGGGCCAGCTGCGCGATCTGCAGGATCGCTTTGGCGCCGTCGTCGGCCTTGTCGGGTTTGACCTGCTCGGTGAAGCGGACAAGCTGGGCCAGCTTCGTCACGATCGAATTGTGCTCAGGTTCCGGCGCGGGTGCGCGCTTCGGCTCCGGCATCCCCGACATCTCGACGTCTCCTAGATCCCCCAAGGGGCGGCATTCTGTTGGCCATGACCCCGAGGGTCAACAGTTTCACGTTGGCGTCCCTGGCCAAGCTTCAACTGGCGGTGAGAATTCTCGTTTTAGTCGTAACTTTGGGTTACGCACGCTCATGGCGCATGGCATGGTTTATCCCAAGGGACTTGAATAACTCATTGATATGACGCCCCTTATACAAAGATGACCCCAGCTATTCAAGGGCCATCCCCTTCAATTTATTCAACTTTTGGGCGCACACCGAATTCCCGATGCGCGCGATTGGTGAAGTTGTCCGAAAATGCCAAATGGCGATTGAGAGGTTTCCAGTCAAAACAACTTATCGCGACTCCGCCTGCGGTTTTTCCCGTGACAATGAAGCCATGATTTAGACGCAGCCTATGCCTGTCATAGATTTATCACGAGGTGATAAGCTGGCCGCCGGTTCAATGTTTTGGGGCGGATTTTTTTATATGGTGGGGCGCGGGTCGAACGTGCGGCGGATCGCCGCATTGGCGGCAGCCGGGTGGCTGCTCAGTTCTGCAGGGGCAATAGCCGCGGGGCCGGCGGTCTCGAGCGCACAAGGCGCGAAGCTAGTTGATCCGGCTGGTGCTGCGAGCCTTTTGTCTCATCGCGCGGTCTACACCATGGCACTCAGCAAAATCAGTGAGAGCGACGGCGTGCGTGCCGCCTCGGGCACCATGACCTATACCCTGACTGATCGCTGCGACGGCTATACCATCGAAACCGACCTGTCGCTGAGCCTGTCGTTCGCCAACGGCAACGAGAATCAAGTCGAACAGCGCTACGCCGCCTGGGAAGCCAAGGACGGAAAGTCGTCGACCTTCCGCTTTCAAGTCGTCGAGAACGGCACCATCGCCAAGGCCTATCATGGCGACATCCATTTCAAGGACGACGGGACCGGCACCGCCAACTATGACGACGGCGAAGTCCAGACATTTGATCTGCCGCGCGGAACATTGCTGTCCACCGCTCATACGCTGGCGCTGCTGAAAAGCGCCGCGGCCCGGGAGAAGTTCGTCAGCAAGATGGTGATCGACGGTTCCTTCGATCAAGGTCCGCTGTGGGTTACAGCAACCATCGCGCCGCCCCATGAGGGCGGTGTCTTGGCGGTGAAAGGCGATTCCGGAACCATGACGGGGGGCCAGTACTGGCCCGTTGGCCTCGCGTATTTTCCAGCATCGTCGTCGCAGGCCACGCCCGAGTACGAAATCACGCAGAATATTTTGGGCAGTGGCATCACGCGCTCGATGCTGCAGGACTTCGGCGGCTTCACGCTGTCCTTTACGCCGGTGCGCGTCGAAGCCGTCGCGAAACCGCCCTGTTGATCGGCGGCGTTTAAGGCCACAACCATGCCGCGCCGCGGACACCACCGGCGTCGCCGTGTCGCGGCGGCGCCAGCTTCGTGACAACCGTGTCCGAAAACACATACGTCGGCCACAGGCGCGGCACTTCGGTGTACAGCCGCGCGATCTTCGACAAGCCGCCGCCCAACACAATCACATGCGGATCGATGACGTTGATGATGGTTGCGGTGGCGCGCGCAAGCCGGTCGATGTAACGCGCCATCGACGCGCGGGCAGGGCCGTCGCCGGCTTCGCTGCGCGCCGCGATCTCCGTCGCCGGAATGCTCTCGCCTGTCGCCGCGGCGAAATCCAAACTGAGGCCGGTGCCCGAAATGAAGGTCTCGTTGCAGCCCTTAAGGCCGCAATAGCATTGCGGGCCCGGCAGTTCGTCGGCGCGCGGCCAGGGCAGGGGATTATGTCCCCACTCGCCGGTGATGGCGTTGGGTCCGCGCACCAGCTGCTTGTTGACGACCAGTCCGCTGCCCGCGCCGGTGCCAAGAATGGCGCCGAAAACAATTGGATCGTCAGCGCCCGCGCCATCCATGGCCTCGGACAATGCGAAACAGTCGGCGTCGTTGGCCAGGCGTACCGGACGTCCAATGGCGTCGGCCAGATCGCGGTCCAGGGCGTAGCCGATCAGGCAAACGGAATTGGCGTTCTTGATAAGACCAGTGGCGGGCGAGATCGTTCCGGGTATGCCGACACCGATAGTAGCCAGACTTTGTGTGGTGGCATCGGCGGCGGCAACCAAGTCCGCAATGGCGCGAACAGTGGCGTCATAATCGCCCACAGGTGTGGCTACGCGGTGGCGAAAACGTTCCGCGCCCCTGCGGTCCAGCGCCAGAATCTCAATCTTGGTGCCGCCGAGATCGACGCCTAAACGCACGTCAGCTTGCAAGCTTATCTCCTGCCGGATCGCGCATAAGCTACCCTATCTGCTATTGTGGACAACACTACCATTCTGTGACACCCAGGGCCCATGAACGTCCACCCGCCGAAGCCTCATAATCGCGACAACGACGCGCTGCGCTTTCCCTTCGCCGAAGCGCCCGCGCCGGGCACGCTCATGGATGTGGCGCCGGGTGTGAAGTGGTTGCGCATGCCGCTGCCCTTCGCGCTCAATCACATCAATTTATGGGTGCTCGACGACGGCGACGGCTGGACGCTGGTGGACACCGGCATCAGTACCGACGATACGCGCCGGCTGTGGACCGAGATTTTTGAGGGGCCCCTGAAGGCCAAGCCGGTGAAGCGCCTGCTCTGCACGCATTTTCATCCGGACCATCTCGGGCTCGCCGGATGGCTGGTCGCGAAGCTCAATATTCCTTTGTGGATCACCGCGCCCGAGATCGAGGCCGCGCGCTTTAATATGGCCATGACACGCGAAACCGCCGTGTCGTTGGCCTCGAAGCTTTATATCCGCGCCGGATTGGAATCGGCCCTGCCGACCTATATCGGCGCGCGCGGCGATGGCTACAAAGGACGTCTCTGGCCGCTGCCCGCGACATTCACCGTGCTCGATACCGCGAAGTCCGTCCAAGCCGGCGGCCATTTCTGGCGCATTGTTGTGGGCGAGGGGCATTCGCCGCATCTGGCCGCCCTCTATGTTCCCGGCGTTCTGATCTCGGGCGATCAGGTGCTGCCCGGCATTTCGCCCAATGTCAGCGTGCGTGACTCCCAGCCCGAAAGCAATCCGCTAAAGCTCTTTCTCGAAAGTCTAATGCGGTTCCGCGCGCTGCCCGCCGATACGCTGGTACTGCCGTCGCACAAAATGCCGTTCTACGGTCTGCATGAGCGCATCGATCAACTCATCGCCCATCATCGCGACCGACTTGAGGTCGCGCGCCTAGCTTGCGTAAACGGCGCGACGGCGGGTGAAGTCATGAAAGCCATGTTTAAGCGCGAACTCGATCCGCATCAGATGGCGTTCGCTTTGGGTGAAACTTTGGCCCACCTGAATTATCTTATGTCCACGGGCGTGCTTGCGCGCGACGAATCCCCCGGGGGCATCGACCGCTATCATCCATCATGACCACGCTCATCCTTAGCCACGAGAGTTATCTCACCCACGACACCGGGCCCTATCATCCGGAAAGCCCTGACCGCCTGCGCAGCGTCTTGAAGGCGCTTGAGCAGTCTTCTCTGTCGGGTTTCGTGCGCGAAGAGGCGCCGCGCGCCACGGCGGATGAAATCGCCCGCGCCCATCCCGGCGAATATGTCGGCGATATTCTTGCCGCCATCCCAACCCAAGGCCTACGCCACCTCGACGGCGATACCGTGGTCTCGCCTGGCTCGGCGGAAGCCATGATGCGGGCCGCCGGGGCCGCCGTGCGCGCGGTCAATGCCGTCGCCACGGGGACCGCCGACAACGCCTTCTGCGCCGTGCGCCCGCCCGGCCACCACGCGGAGTCGACGCGGCCCATGGGGTTTTGCCTGGTCAACAATGCCGCCGTCGGCGCTTTGCATGCCCGTGCGGCCCATGGCCATCGCCGCGTGGCGGTGATCGATTTCGACGTCCATCACGGCAACGGCACCCAGGAAATGTTCTGGGACGATGCCGAGGCCTTCTACGCTTCCACCCACCAGTATCCGTTTTACCCGGGGACCGGGTCGCGCCGGGAACGGGGCGGCCATAACAACATCGTCAATGTGCCCCTTGCGGCCGGCGACCGGGGTGACGTATTTCGGGGCGGCCTCCGGGACGAAATCCTCCCGGGCCTGACCACATTTAAGCCGGATTTTGTTATTATTTCCGCCGGATTCGACGCCCATAAGGACGACCCCCTGGGGCAGTTGGGACTGACCGAAACCGACTTTGCTTGGGCGACGGCGGCCATCATGGATGCGGCCCGAAGCCTTTGCGGCGGACGGGTGGTGTCGGTGCTCGAAGGCGGCTACAACCTGGATGCATTGGCGGACTGTGTGACCGCCCATGTTGAGACCCTGAAGGATCACTGAATGGCTAAAGCTCCTGACGATATTGCCGCGGGTATTTCCTCTTTGGGCTTCGAAGAAGCCATGAAGGAATTGGAAAAGATCGTGCGCGATCTGGAAAGCGGCCAGGTCAAGCTCGACGACGCCGTGAAAGCCTATGAGCGCGGCGCGGCGCTGAAGAAGCATTGCGAGAGCAAGCTGGCCGACGCCCGCGCCAAGGTCGAGAAGATCACCGGCAGCGGAAAGAATTTGGGGCTGGAGCCGGTCGATCGTGAGTAATGCTGCCGCGCAAAGCAAGTCCGCGTCCGACGACTTGGCGGCCTTTAAGGCCGAGCTGATCGCCATCGCCGCCGCCACCAATTCCACACTGGATCAACTGCTGGCGCCGGTTCCCGGTCCCGAAGGCCGCGTGACCGAGGCCATGCGCTACGCCGCTCTCGACGGCGGCAAACGCCTGCGTCCGTTCCTCGCCGTCGCCGCGGCTGACTTGTTCAACGTACCGCGCGCGCGATCTTTGCGCGCCGCCGCCGCCGTCGAGATGGTGCACTGCTATTCGCTGGTGCACGACGATCTGCCGGCCATGGACGACGATGACCTGCGCCGCGGCCGTCCCACGGTCCACAAGAAGTTCGACGAAGCCACGGCGATCCTTGCGGGCGATGCGCTGCTGACGGAAGCCTTCGCCGTGCTGGCCGATCCCGCCACCCATCCCGACGGCGCGGTGCGCGCCAAGCTGGTGGCCGAGCTGGCCCGGGCCTCCGGCGCCGCCGGCATGGTTGGCGGCCAGATGATCGACCTCATGGCCGCCGGCCTTAATCTGGACGACGCGGGCCTCAAACGCCTCCAAAACCTCAAGACCGGCTGCATCATCGCCGTCGCCTGCCGTATGGGTGCGGTATTGGGGGAAAGCGTCCCCGGCAGCATCGATACATTGGGCAATTACGGCATGGATATGGGTTTGGCCTTCCAGATCGCCGACGACGTGTTGGACGTGGAATCCACGGCCGCCGAGACCGGCAAGGCCACGGGCAAGGACGCCGCCGCCGGCAAGGCGACTTTTGTCTCCCGGCTCGGCCTGGAAGGTGCTAAAAATCTAGCCCAGGCGCTCGCTCGCCAAGCTTGTAATCATTTGGTACCGTTCGGAAATAAGGCGGACCTCCTGCGCCAGGCCGCAATGTTCGCGGTGCAGCGCCGCAACTGATACATTCGCGTTCAAGCCTTCGACTGTGGTGCCATCGCCTTGACCTCAACGACCGATTCCTCCACGCCCACGCCCCCGCACACGCCGCTTCTGGACCGCATCGCGCGTCCCTCGGACCTCCGCAATCTCAGCATCGAGCAATTGACGCAGTTGTCCGGCGAACTGCGCGCCGAAACCATTCACAGCGTGTCGCGCACCGGCGGGCACCTGGGCGCCGGCCTCGGTGTCGTGGAACTCACTGTCGCCTTGCACCACGTTTTCGAGACGCCCACCGACCGCCTGATCTGGGACGTGGGCCACCAGTGCTATCCCCATAAAATCCTCACCGGCCGCCGCGACCGCATGTCGACCATCCGCCAAAAAGATGGTCTGTCCGGTTTCACGCTGCGCACCGAAAGCGAATACGACCCTTTCGGCGCGGGCCATAGCTCGACCTCCATCTCGGCGGGCCTCGGCATGGCGGTGGCGCGTGACTTCGCCGGCCGCGACAATCACGTTATCGCCGTCATCGGCGACGGCAGCATGAGCGCCGGCATGGCCTACGAGGCCATGAACAATGCGGGTGCGCTCAAAAGCCGTTTGATCGTCATCCTCAACGACAACGATATGTCGATCGCGCCGCCTGTGGGCGCCATGAGCGCCTATCTTTCACGGCTCTTGTCGTCCAAGTCCTACATGGGCATCCGCCAGGCTTTGAAGCAGATCGCGGCGCACTTTCCGAAGCCGCTCGAAGTCGCCGCCAAACGCGCCGAGGAATACACGCGCGGCATGGTGACGGGTGGAACATTGTTCGAGGAATTAGGCCTCTACTATGTCGGCCCCATCGATGGCCACCGCATCGAACACCTGGTTCCGGTGTTGCGCAACGTGCGCGACAGCGAAGCCAAGGGCCCGTTCCTCATCCACGTCGTGACGCAGAAGGGCCGGGGCTACGCGCCCGCCGAAGCCTCCGCCGACAAATACCACGGCGTCACCAAGTTCGATGTTGTCTCCGGCACCCAAGCGAAAGCCGTCGCCAAAGCCCCGTCTTATACCGGCGTCTTCGCCAAGGCGCTCATGGCTGAAGCCGCCGCCGACGACAAAATTGTCGCCATCACCGCCGCCATGCCCAGCGGCACGGGCCTCGATAAGTTCGGTGAGAAGTTCCCGACGCGGACTTTCGACGTTGGCATCGCCGAGCAGCATGCCGTGACCTTCGCGGGCGGCCTCGCGACCGAAGGCTACAAACCCTTCTGCGCGATTTATTCGACCTTCCTGCAGCGCGCCTACGATCAGGTGGTCCACGATATCGCTGTGCAAAATCTCCCGGTGCGCTTCGCCATGGACCGCGCCGGCTATGTCGGCGCCGACGGGGCAACCCATCAAGGATCGTTTGATCTTGCCTATCTCGGCTGCTTGCCCAATTTCACCATCATGGCCGCGGCCGATGAGTTGGAATTGATGCACATGGTGGCGACCTGCGCCGCGCATAACTCTGGACCCATCGCCCTGCGCTATCCGCGCGGCGAGGGCGTGGGCCTGGAACTGCCGGCCCGTGGCACGCCGCTGGAAGTCGGCAAAGGCCGCGTGGTGCGCGAAGGCAACAAGATCGCGCTCCTCAGCCTCGGTACGCGCTTGGCCGAATGTCTTAAGGCCGCCGATGACCTCGCGGCGCGCGGACTATCCACCACCGTGGCCGATGCCCGCTTCGCCAAGCCTCTGGACGCGGATCTCATCAATCGCCTCGCCGACAATCACGAGGTGCTGGTGACGGTGGAAGAGGGCTCTAGCGGCGGTTTCGGCGCGGCGGTATTGCAATATCTCGCCGGGGTGGGGCGTCTCGACAAAGGACTCAAGATCCGCACACTCTGCATGCCCGATGAGTTCCTCGAACACATGAAGCCCGAAGATCAGCTTCAACACGCTGGCCTGACGGCGCCCAATATTGCCGCCACGGCCTTGCAGGCCTTAGGGGTCGCGACTGTGGACCGCGCGGGCGAAAAGCCTGTCCGGGCCTGAGCCGGCTTGAAATCCCCGAAAACCCGTCTTGATGACTTGCTGGTCGGGCGCGGCCATGCCGACACGGTGGCCAAGGCGCAAGCTTTGGTCATGGCCGGCGTGGTCTTCAGCGGTGAGCAAAAACTGACATCTTCTGGTGCTAAAATCAGCGCGGACCTGGAAGTAAACGTCAGAAGCGCCGAGCATCCCTGGGTCTCGCGCGGCGGATTAAAACTTGCCCACGGCCTCGCGCATTTTCCTTTCGATCCCAAAGGGCGTATCTGCCTCGATCTCGGTTCCTCCACCGGCGGTTTCACGGACGTGCTGCTCACCCACGGCGCGGCCAAGGTTTACGCCGTCGATGTGGGCTACGGCCAGCTGGCGCACAAGCTCCGCACCGATGCCCGTGTGGTGGTGTTGGAACGCACCAATGCGCGGCATCTCGATAAGACGATGGTGCCCGATCCCATCGGCGCGGTTGTCTGTGACGCGAGCTTCATCGGCTTAAAAACGATCTTGCCCGCGGCCATGGCGCTTTCAGCGCCGGGCGCTTGGCTCATCGCGCTCATCAAACCGCAATTCGAAGTCGGCAAAGACCGTGTCGGCGACAAGGGCGTGGTGCGCGACCCGGCACTTCATGCTGAGGTTTGCGAGGACATAACCGCCTGGATGAACGCACAAGTCGGCTGGCGCGTCATCGGTGTGACGCAAAGCCCCATCACGGGGCCGGAAGGGAATGTGGAGTTTTTGATGGGCGCGACGCGGGACTAAGCCTACTTCGCCCCCACCGGTGTCATGTAAAGCTGCGGTCCCTGCGCCTCGGCGGCATTCATCTCGCGCATCAGCGGCGCGAATACCTTGGTGAACCAGCTCGCCGTGCGGAAGAACGCTTCCACGTCATCGGGTACGTCGCTGTCGTCGAAATACTTTAAGAAGTCCCACCAGCCTTCGCGGCTGTCGGAGAACTCCACCAAGCGTACGCGATCCGTGGCTTGAAGGCCAATTCTGGTTTTGGTGTAGTCGAGCGCTTTCAGGAAGCCGCCCAATTCATCCACCAGCCCTGCGCCAATGGCGTCGGTGCCGCTCCAAACCCGGCCGCGCGCGACCTTGTCGATCTCTTCCACGGTCTTACCGCGACCCTGGGCCGCCTTGCCGGTGAAATCCGCATATGTCGCATCCAGCGTGCGGTTCAGGCGTTCGATGTCCTTGGGCGTGAAGTCCGTCGTCGCGCTGAACATGCCGGTTGAATCGCCGAAGGCAATGCGTTCACGGTTGATGTCTAGCTTGGTCAGGGCGTCGCCGATCACCATCTTGCCGGTGAATACGCCGATGGAGCCGGTGACGGTGGCGGGCGAGGCAAAGATGCGATCCGCCGGCATGGCGATAAAGTAGCCACCGGACGCGGCCGTATCGCCCATGCTGACGATCACCGGCTTGCCGGCTTCCTTGGCGCGCACGATCTCGCGCCAGATGGTGTCCGAGGCGACGTAGGAGCCGCCGGGGCTGTCGACGCGCAGAATGATCGCGCTAATGTTCTTGTCGTCGGCGGCCTTGCGGATGGCTTTGACCATGGGCGTGGAATGAATGCCGGTGCGGTCGGAAAAAGGGCTGTCATCCTCGCCGCCGCTGTCGATCTCGCCGACCGCGTGAATAACCCCGATGCGTTTGGTGGCCGCACCGGCACCCGGCACCGGCAGGCGGGCGTAGCGGCCAAGGTCCATATCCTGGGCGCCCTGGTATTGTTTCTTCATGGCGTCGTCGAATTCATCGCGGTAGCCGAGGTGGTCGATGAGGCCTTTATCGAGCGCTTCCTTGGCCATTTGCGGGCCTTGGTCGACGATGGCCTTCACCGCGTCGGCGGTCATCTTGCGGTCGGCGGCAATGCCATCCACCATCTGGCCGAACCATGACCCGAGCAGCGCGCGGGTCTCTTCGCGGTTGGGCTCGGACATGGCGGTGTTGGTGAACATCTCCGGCGCGCTTTTGTACTCGCCGCGCGCAACGAAGCTGCCCTTGATGCCGAATCGCGCCAGGAAGTTCTTCAGGAAGAAGGCCTCGGTGCCGATACCCGCGATCCCGACCGATCCCGACGGCTGTACCCAGATGTCGCCGAAGGCCGCGGCCAGGTAGTAGGTCGGCAGCGCACCGGAGCCTTCGCCCATGGACTCCGAAAACAACTCGGCGGGTTTGCCGGCGGCGCGGAACTCGGCGATCACGTCGCGCAGCTCCTGGCTTTGCGCGAGGCCGACGCTGGGATTGTTCATGGTCGCTTTGATCGCCACCACGCGGGCGTCGTCCTTGGCCTTGCGAATGGCGATGACGGTTTCCTGCAGCGTGGGGGCGGACTTAAATGAGAAACTTTCAAAGCGCGGACCGCCGGGGCCTTCCACAAAGTTCTTATCCAGGTCCAGCGCCAGCACGATCTTGCTGGGCACCGCGGCGACCGGCTTGCGCACCCCGTCGAAGCTTTCAGCCAGGTACACGAGGCCGACAATTATCGCCAAGGTCAACAGGCCGATGCCAGAGAATATGCCGAGCACAATGAAACCGAACGTGCGCATCGCGAAGAGTCCTTTTGCTAACGGTTCAGACGCTCTAGCTCACGCGCCGCGCTCAGGTGCCGCATTGGGCCTGATGGCGCAGCAGATGGTCGGCCAGCACGATGGCCAGCATGGCTTCGGCCACGGGCACGCCGCGAATGCCTACGCAGGGGTCATGGCGCCCCTTGGTGCTGATGGTGGTGTCACGGCCGTGAATGTCGATGGTCTTGCGCGGGGTCAGGATCGAGCTGGTAGGCTTGATGGCCACACGCGCGACAATCGGCTGGCCGCTGGAAATACCGCCGAGGATGCCGCCGGCATGATTGGAGAGGAATTTCACCTCGCCCTTTTTCTTACCTGCCCGCATTTCGTCGGCGTTCTCTTCGCCTGAAAAGGCCGCGGCCGCAAAGCCCGCGCCGATCTCCACGCCCTTGGCGGCATTGATGCTCATCATGGCCGAAGCGATATCGGCGTCGAGCTTGCCGTAGACCGGCGCGCCCAAGCCCGCCGGAATGCCGTCGGCGATCACTTCGATCACGGCGCCCGCGCTTGATCCGTCCTTGCGCACGCCATCCAAATAGTCAGCCCAGGTCTTCGCGGCTTTGGCGTCGGGCGAGAAGAACGGGTTCTTGTCGACCTGTTTCCAGTCCCAACGCTTGCGGTCGATGAGGTGTGGTCCAATCTGCGTCAGCGCGCCGCGGATGTTCACACCCTTGCCTAAACGGCTGGTGAGAACTTTGCGCGCGATGGCGCCTGCGGCCACACGCATGGCGGTTTCGCGCGCCGACTGCCGGCCGCCGCCGCGATAATCGCGGATGCCGTATTTTTTCCAATAGGTGTAGTCGGCGTGGCCGGGGCGGAATTTCTCTGCGATCTCGCCGTAGTCCTTGGACCGCGCATCGACATTCTCGATCAACAGGCCGATGGGCGTGCCGGTGGTTTTACCCTCGAACACACCCGACAGGATTCGAACGGCGTCGGGTTCACGGCGCTGGGTGGTGTACTTGGACTGTCCCGGTTTGCGCTTGTCGAGCCAGACTTGAATGTCGGCCTCGTTCAGCGGAATCAGCGGCGGCACGCCATCGACAACGCAGCCGATGGCCGGTCCATGGCTTTCACCGAAGGTCGTGAAGCGGAAGAGGGTGCCAAACGTGTTGCTGGACATGGCGGCCTACTTGACGAGATTGGCGCCGGCGAGCAACTCCGAAATCTGCTGCGAGGATTCCGGCGCGATCATGCCCACCGTGTGATATCCACAATCGACGTGATGCACTTCACCGGTGACGCCGCTGCCCAGGTCGCTCAGGAGATAGAGCCCGGACTTGCCGACGTCTTCGAGCGTGACGTTGCGGTCCATGGGCGCGTTGAGCTCGTTCCATTTCAGGATGTAGTTGAAGTCGCCGATGCCTTTGGCCGCGAGCGTTTTGATCGGGCCGGCGGAGATCGCATTCACGCGGATGTTCCTGCTGCCCAGGTCCGTTGCCAGGTAGCGCACGCTGGCTTCCAACGCCGCCTTGGCCACGCCCATGACGTTGTAATTGGGCACGACACGTTCGGCACCATAGTAGCTGAGCGTCAGCAGGCTACCGCCGTTGGTCATCAGGGGCTCGGCATAGCGGCAGACCTCGGTGAAGGAAAAGCACGAGATGTCCATGGTCTTCAGGAAGTTGTCGCGCGTTGTGTCGCAATAGCGGCCCTTGAGCTGGTCCTTGTCGGAGAATGCGATGGCGTGAACGACGAAGTCCAAGCCGCCCCAGGCTTTGCGGATCTCCGCGAAAACATTCTCCACCGATCCGGTGTCGGTGACGTCACAGGGCAGGATCACGGACGAATTCAGGCTTTGGGCGAGGGGTCGGACGCGTTTTTCCAGGGCCTCTCCCTGATAGGTGAATGCCAGACTGGCGCCGTGGGCGGCCACTTGTTGGGCGATTCCCCAGGCAATCGAGCGGTCATTGGCCACACCCATGACCAAGCCCCTCTTGCCGTGCATCAATTGTTGCTGATCGCCCATATCCCGCGTCCAAAACTGCCAAAAAGCTTTCGGGAACCAATAACTTGCGGCATCCTACACGAAACCATTTTTTGGGCAAGGCAGGCGACAGATGACCCCAGCCGAAGAGTCCCCCGCGGAACCCTCCCGTCCCCAGCGTTTGGGGGTCGCGCGCAAGGCGGTGCAGGGCGCGTTGACCCGCCCGGACGGCCTGATCCCGTTTCTCATTAAACGTATCAACGAGGTCCACATCAGCCGGGCAGCGGCGTCCTTGAGCTTTTCGACAGCCCTCGCGGTGGTTCCGGCCCTGGCCTTGGTTTTGGCGACGCTCGCGGCTTTCCCGGCCTTCGATTCCTTGCGCGCGGCTTTGCAGAACGCCATCGTCAGCAATCTCGTGCCTGACACGGGCATGAAAATCAGCGAAGCCCTCACGAATTTCATCGAGGCCACCGGCAAGCTCACCGTCTTCGGTGTCATCGGCATCGTCATCACGTCCATTCTGCTGCTGCTGACCGTTGAAGGCGCGCTCAACGAGGTCTTCCGCGTTATCCGCCCACGGCTTTTGCGGCAGCGCCTTTTGGTGTTCTGGGCGGTCATGACCATCGGTCCACTGCTGCTCGGTTTGGGCGCGTCGCTATTGGGCTATTTCGCGCGCGAGAGAATGATCGAAGGTGCAGAGCTAGCGCCGGCTGTGATTCTGCTCGGCAATCTTGCGCCGACCCTGCTGACCTGGGCGACGCTCGCGTTTCTGTTCATGATCGTTCCCAATCGCCGCATGCAACTGCGGGACGCCCTCATCGGAGCGGGCATCGCGGCGCTATTGCTGACGGGCTTGCGCTATACTTTCGCGCTCTACATCATTTTCATGACGTCCTACCAGGCGATCTACGGCGCGCTCGCTGCCGTGCCGGTTTTTCTGATTTGGGTTTATCTGGTGTGGCTCGCGGTCATGATGGGCGCGGTGGTGACGGCCACGCTGCCGGACTGGCGTTATGCCCGCGCTGAAGTCGGCGTCGGCACGGCGGGCCGCATGCTACTGGCGCTGGAGGTCCTCGCGCGCTTGGCCGTCGCACGCCGGGGCGGTGTGGGGCTGACGCTGGAACACCTCGCCCAGATCCTGGCGTCGCCGGACATGGTGCTCACGGCCATCCTCAATGATTTGGGCGCCGGCCAGTTTGTCGCACCCACGGAAGACGGCCGCTGGGTGCTGAGCCGCGATCTGGAGCGCACGGCGCTGGCCGATCTGGTGCATCACTTTGGGTTGGGCTTGAACCTCGATCTCGGCAGCAATGATTTGAAAACCGGCGAGCTGGGCAAGCGCCTGGGTCAATACCTGCGCAGTGCGGCGGAGTCCGAACGCACGCTGCTGAGCGTCACGCTCGCCCGCGTCGTCATGCAGCCGCAAGACTTAAGCCCACCCGAAGCGGCGCCCTAAAAAAAGGCGGCCCTTTGCGGCCGCCTCTTTCAGAAAAAATCGGTTGTCGCGCTTAGTTCGAGACGATCTTCCACGAACCGTCGGGCTGCTGGCAGGCGGTGCCATAGCCTTTTTCACGCTGGCCGCCGACATTGATCTCGGACTGGAACTCGCGGCAATACTCGCCGGTCTGACGGCGTCCGTCGCGGACCGGTGTCACGGTGCCGGAGTGGCCGTTGTTGGGGTTGTTCCAGATAATGGTTTCGTTTATCGGGGCAGCGTAAGCGCGCTGCTCGGCGTCGCGCATGTGTTGACGATCGGCCGCGTCCATCTTCTTGCCGATGCTGTTGCCGATGGCCGCACCTGCGAGTGTGCCCATGGCAGTCATGGCCAGCTGGCCGCCGCCGCTGCCGAACTGTGAACCTACCAGCGCGCCCAGACTCGCGCCGAGAATCGTCGCGCCGGGTTTGTTGTTGCCCTCTGCGCAACCCGCCAGAGCGAGGGTCGACACCATGGCAAGCACCGTCACGATTTTACCGGTCTTCATACACGCGACACTCATTGTCATGTCCTTTTGTTGGTTTAACGTACCTGCAGTAACGCTTGAGAAGCTGGGACGTTCCCAACCCCCCCCCTTGTGTTAATCATTGAGCCTGGGAATGTTGGCAAAAATAAGGAAGCAAAAGCCGCTGTCAACGCCTAGAAAAATGTCAAAACCGCAAGCATTGACAAGGTGGTGCGCTGGGCCGACTTTAAGCCCTCCTAATCACTCTTAGATCCTGGACGCGCCGCCCATGGACGCCTCGCCCCTGATTCCCGATAGCGCCGACCCGATCGCCCTCTTTCGCCAGTGGTTAGGCGAAGCCGAGGCCCAAGAGCCCAGCCTGCCCAATGCCATGAGTTTGGCCACGGCGAGCGCCGACGGGAAACCCTCGGTCCGGCTCGTGCTGCTGAAGGACGTCGGACCCCAGGGCTTCGTGTTTTACACCAACGCCGATAGCCGCAAGGGGATCGAGATCGCCGCCAACCCCGCGGCGGCGCTGTGCTTTCACTGGAAGTCCTTGCGCCGGCAAGTGCGCGCGGAAGGCATTCTCACGCACGTCAGCAGCGCCGAGGCCGATGCCTATTGGGCGACGCGTCCGCGCGAAAGCCAGGTGGCCGGATGGGCCTCGGAACAGTCGCGCAATCTGCCCAGCCGCGCGCTGTTGCAAACCCGCGTCGCGGAATTCGAGGCGCGCTTCGCCGGCCATCCGGTTCCGCGGCCCGCGCAATGGACCGGCTACAGCCTCGCGCCGGCAACCATCGAGTTTTGGCATGACGTGCCCAACCGTCTGCACGACCGCTTGGTGTTTCACCGATTGGACAAAGGCGGGCGGGGGGACGGCTGGCGGACTGAAAGGCTATACCCGTGATGCAAGCTGAGAATCTCGTCGGCCATGCGCGACTGATGCAGATCGCGACCGCGGTGGCTGTGATCAGCGCCGCTGTGCTGGTGGTGGTCAAGGCAGCTGTCTATTTTGACAGCAAGTCGGTGGCGCTGCTCTCCAGCCTCGCCGATTCCGCCCTAGATCTTTTGGCTTCGGGGCTAACACTTATCGCGGTACGGCTCGCACTGACGCCGGCGGACGAAGGCCACCGCTTCGGTCATGGCAAGGCCGAGCCTTTATCGGGTTTGGCGCAGGCCGCCTTCGTTGCCGGCTCGGCGGTGCTGGTGATGGTCGAGGCGGTATCGCGCTTCCATAGTCCACTTCCGGTCCAGGAAAGTACGGCCGGGATCATCGTCATGATCATGGCGACCATGGTGACGTTGGCGCTGGTGACGTTTCAAAGGATCGTCATCAAAAAAACCGGCTCCGTGGCCATCGGCGCGGACTCACTGCATTACACCGGCGATCTCTTGATGAATCTCAGTGTGATCGCCGCCCTGGTGCTGTCGGCGAATTTTGGTTTCACTTGGATCGATCCATTATTTGGTCTCGGCATCAGCGCTTTCATGCTCATCAATGCGATTAGAATTGCCATAAGAGCCGTCGGCGGCCTGATGGATCATGAGCTGCCGGACAGCGAGCGCAGCGCGATCATCGCCCTGGCGAGTCAGCACCCCAAAGTGAAGCATGTTCACGAGCTGCGCACGCGCGCCTCGGGCTTGCAGAAATTCATCCAGATGCACGTCGTGCTCGACCGCGGACTGACATTGCTGGAAGCGCACCGCATTTCCGACGACGTCGAAAAAGCCGTAGGATCAGCCTTTCCCGGTGCGGATATCATCATCCATCAGGACCCCGAAGGCGTTGAAGAATTTCATCAGCCCGTCGGCGCCGCCCTATCCTAGGCGCGTTGTGCGCTGCACAAGTTTTTGCGCACCGCACACAAAAACTAGGGCTATTTTTGCAACACCATTTTGGAAAATAAATTCCGATTTAAACTCGCGTCTGATCGCGCTTCACTGCGCCACCGCCTCTTGTAAGCTACCGGCATCGACGTGCGGCGTTAGCCGCGAAGATGCCGGCGCGACACCCGCCGGAGGGGGAGGCCGGGCGGTTTCATTACGGGAGCCGCCCGGTTTTTTTTGTCCGCCACGCGCTCTCCGCAAATTCGAATTTCAGAACAATGCAAGTTGATCGCCCCGCTGCGGCGGAGGCTGAAATTTACTGGTGTCCAGCCGCTTGCGATCGTCATTGAAACCAAGCCGCTTGCACGCCAGTTGAAAGCGCGCCGTGGCGGCTTCGGCAATGGGTCCGTTGCCGACTTGCCGTTCACCCCACTTGGCATCGTAATCCTTGCCGTCGCGGGTCGAGCGGATGAGGCTCATGACGCGGCTGGCGCGCTCGGGCACTTCCGCCACCAGCCATTCTTGGAACAGGTCTTTGACTTCCAAAGGCAGGCGCAGCATGACGTAGCCGGCCGACCTGACGCCCGCGTCCTTCGCGGCCTGCAACACCGCTTCAAGTTCGTGATCGTTGAGCCCCGGAATCAAAGGCGCAAACATCACCGCCGTGGGAATCCCCGCCGCGCTCATTTGCCGCAAGGCCTCGATGCGCCGCGCCGGCGTCGAGGCGCGCGGTTCCATCTTGCGGGCGAGGCCGGGATCGAGCGAGGTCACCGAGACGGCGGCCCTGGCCAGGTTCTCCGCCGCCATGGGCGCCAGGATATCGATGTCACGCGTAATCAAGGCCGACTTGGTGACAAAGCCGATCGGATGTTTGAAGCGCTGCAAGACTTCCAAAATAGAGCGCGTGATTTTGAAATGCCGCTCGGCCGGCTGGTAGGGATCGGTGTTGGTGCCCATGGCCATGGCGCGGCACTTGTAGCTGGGCGCGCGCAGTTCCTTTTCCAAAAGCACAGCGGCGTCCGGCTTGTAGAAAATCTTGCTTTCGAAATCGAGGCCGGCGGACATGCCGAGATAGGTATGGGTCGGCCGCGCGAAACAGTATGTGCAGCCGTGCTCGCAGCCCCGGTAAGGATTGATCGAGCGGTCGAAGGGGATGTCGGGCGAGGTGTTGCGGGCAATGATGGTCCGGGTGGAATCCCGGTACATCTGGGTTTTCAGGGGCGGGGGCGGCTCATCGAGATTGTCCCAGCCGTCGTCGAGGGCCACCCGCCCGGACTTCTCATAGCGTCCGGCAGCATTGCTGACCGCTCCGCGGCCGCGCCGCGCGTCGGGATGCACGCCGATGGTGCCTTCAAGGGTGCCGCCCATATAGCGGTCCTCGGCCCGGGGATTAGGGTTGGGCGCTTTGCCTTTGTTGAGCATGGCCCGACTGTAGATCGGCGAACAGAACAAAACAAGAACATTTGAAACTAGTCAGCGCGGGGAGTTAGCGGGGGAGTCAGGCCGCTCCGGCTGTCTGTGCCGCCGCCAGACCGGCGGCCAGCTTCTCGCGCGCGGTCTCAAATTTCGCGGGATCAAGGCCCGTGGCGATGCCGGCCTCGGTAAAGACCACTTGAACCGTCTCCAAGGACAAGTTGCCGCCGACACCGGGCGTGAAAGGCGATCCGCCCAGCCCACTCAGCGCCGCATCGAAGCGCCGCACGCCGGCCTTATAGCCGGCCAGTGCGTTTTCGCCGGCGCGCCCTTGGGTGTCGTGCAGATGAAGCCCGACTTCGACACCGATATGCGCGCAAGCCTCCACCAATTTTGTCACGGCGTCGGGCTTGGCGGCGCCGGTGGTGTCCGATATCCAGACCATGCGCGCCCCCGAGTCATGGAAGCCGCGCACCAGAGCCAGCACGATTTCAGGATCTACGGCGCCTTGGCTGAAGCAATGAAAACAATTGGCCACACTGATCCCGACGGTGCATCCGGCGTGGGCGGCGCGGCTTAGCATGATGATGATTTCGTTGGCGCTCTCCAGCGTCGTGCGATTGGCGTTCTTGGCGTTGTAGGTATTGCTGGCCGACAGCACCGCGTCGATCGACTTGGCGCCCGCCGCGACGGCACGCTCGAAACCGTGCAGGTTCGCGACCAATACATTGGGTATAAGCCCGCGTTTCACGGCTTCGGCGTACAGGGTCTCGGCATCACTCATTTGCGGAACCCGGGCCGGATTCACGAAGGCGGTGATCTGGAAGTCCTTCACGCCGGCGTCCCTGAGGGCGTCGAGAATGCCGAGCTTGTGCTCAGTGGAGACGATTTCGGGCAGGTTCTGCAGCCCATCGCGCAACGTCACGTCCCGGATCAGAAGTTCGTGCTTCGGATGATGGTGGTGCTTCATGGCCTGCAGGATAGGGTATTTTCAGCCGCTTTCGGGTAGCTTAAAGTTTAATTGTAACAGAGTGTAAATAGGGTTGAGCCGATTACGCTCTGTTGCCAAATTGTTGTGTGGATTCAGTGGAGAAGCTCCAATCCCGGTGTATAAAAATCACCGGCTTACACAAGGAGTTCCCGGTGACCAGCGAAACCCCCAAACCGCATATCCTGATCGTCGACGACGACAGCGAAATCCGTGATCTTCTAAACCGCTTCCTGTCGAAGCACGACTTTCGCGTGACCACCGCCAAGGATGGCCGCGAGATGCGCCAAGCCATGACGGATTGGTCCTTCGATCTTGTGGTTTTAGACCTTATGATGCCGGGCGAGGACGGCCTCAGTTTGTGCCGTCAGGTACGCAACGAGTCGGACATCCCGATCATCATGTTGACCGCCATGAGTGAGGAAGTGGACCGGATTATCGGCCTTGAAGTCGGCGCCGACGATTACATGGCCAAGCCGTTCAATCCGCGCGAATTGGCCGCCCGGATCAAGGCGGTCCTGCGCCGCTCGTCCTCGGCGCTCGCTCCCGATAACCTCGATAACCGGCCCGACAAGGTCATTTTCGCGGGCTTCATGCTCGATCCGGTCACGCGCACCTTGCGGCGCGACAACGAAAGCATCGCGCTGACGGCCGGCGAATACGATCTGCTGATCGCCTTTGTCGATCATCCCCGGCGCGTGCTGAACCGCGACCAGCTGCTCGATATGGCGCGCGGGCGGGCGGCAATCCCGTTCGATCGCTCTATTGATGTGCAGGTGGGCCGTCTGCGGCGCAAGATCGAACCCGATCCTAAGAACCCCATCCTCATCAAGACCGTGCGCGGCGGCGGCTATATGTTTACGCCAGAGGTGGCCGCGGCGTGAAGCGACTCCTGCCCCAGAGCGTCATAGGCCGCGTCTTCGCGGCTTTGGTTCTGGTGGTGGTGCTGATCAACTTTACGTCGGTTCTTTTCTATGTGGTTTCTCACGATGAAACCGCCATTGCCGCCGCGGCCTCGCAGGCGGGCGATCAGATCATCGTCATCAAGCGGCTGGTGGAACGCGCACCTGTCGCCGACCAGCCGGCGCTGATCGACCGGCTGTCATCGCCTTTGATGAGTCTGCGCATCACGCAATACCCGATTGTCGAGAAGTCCGATGATCAATTTTCCTCCCATGTGGTGCTCGACAAACTTCTGAACGAGTTTCCCGCAGGCACTGACATTCGCGTCGACAGCCGCATCGATCCGCGTGGTTTCAAGTCCAATGCCGATCCCGCGGCCAAACGACCGGCGATCCCCACCGCCATGATCGCCATGCATGGCGCCATGCCGGCGTTGGACGAAGCCTTGTTCAACATCTCCATCCGCACGCCCGATCAGCCACAGACCTGGTTCAATGCGCGGGTGTTGTTGAACCTGGGCGAGCCCATCGGCGACTATGCCCCGTTCCTGTGGCTGACGGCCTTGTCGATCATTATCGGCGGCGTCGCCTGGTGGGGCGTGAACAAGGCGACAAGGCCGCTCTCGGTCTTCGCCGCAGCCGCCGAGCGCCTGGGCGTCGACGTCAACGCCGAACCGCTGGCGGAATCCGGCCCTTCCGAAGTGCGGCGCGCGGCCAACGCCTTCAACACCATGCAAACGCGCATCAAGCGTTTTATCCATGATCGCACGCAAATGTTGGCCGCGATCTCCCATGATTTACGTACGCCGATCACGCGCATGCGTCTGCGCGCCGAGTTCGTCGAGGACGAACTCGAGCGCCGCAAGATGCTCAGCGATCTGGACGAAATGGAAGCCATGATCGGCGCGACGCTAACCTTCGCGCGCGACGATGCCGCCAACGAGCAGGCGGAATCGGTCGATGTGGCGGCGATTGTCGCGGCCTTGTGCGGCGACGAGCGCGCGGCGGGCCGCGACGTTACTTATACGGGGCCCGACAGCGTCGGATTGATCGCGCGGCCCTTGGCCCTCAAGCGCGCCATCAATAATTTTGTCGATAACGCCGTCAAATACGGCCGCGTCGCTCGCGTCAGTCTGATGCCAGGTCGCGAAGAACTTGAGATTTGCATCGACGACGACGGACCAGGCATTCCGTTGCGCGAGAAAGAGCACGTCTTCGCGCCGTTCATCCGCCTTGAGTCCTCGAGGTCTCGCGAGACCGGTGGCGCTGGTCTCGGTCTGACCATCGCGCGCAATGCCATTCGCAGTATGGGTGGCGATGTCGAGTTGATCAATCGGCCCGAAGGCGGCTTGCGCGTGCGCGTGACGCTGCCCGTCGCTCAGGAAGAGTCGCTGGCGGCGGCAGCCGAGTAGCTTTTTATTGGGCGCATTTCCTGATGGAAATGCTCTACGCCCCCTTGCCGCCGTGGGCCGCGGACCAGTTCACCGGATCTTTCAGGAATTCGCGCACACCGGCGATGGCTTTGGCCGGAAAATAGTTGCCGGCTTCTGCCACGGCTATCACATCGGCCCAGGTGCAAAGGTAGTGCAGGGCGATGTTGTCCTTAGCCAGGCTTTCGATAGCCCCCGGGAAGGCGCCGTAGAAAAATACCACCAGGCAATGTTCGCAAACGGCGCCCGCCTCGCGCAGGGCATTCACAAACAGGATTTTCGAGCCGCCGTCGCTGGCCAGGTCTTCGACTAAAATAATCTTCTGGCCCTCAATCAGTTCGCCTTCAATTTGCGCCATGCGCCCGAAGCCTTTGGGCTTCTTGCGGACATATTGCATGGGCAAGTTCAGGGCGTCGGAAATCCAGGCCGCGTAGGGAATGCCGGCGGTCTCTCCGCCGGCCACGCCGTCCAGCTTACCCGCGCCGATCTGCTCCAGGATTTCCGCTTTCGCCAAGGCCGTGACGGTCTGGCGCGCCAGGGGAAAGGAAATCAGCTTGCGGCAGTCGATGTAGCAGGGGCTTGCCCAGCCGGCGGTGAACTTATAGGGCTCCTCGGGGCGAAAATTGACCGCCTTGATGTCGAGCAGGATTTTGGCAACGGTTTGACCCGCCGCCTGCTGGCGGGCGTTGCGTGAGGGCGAAGCTGACATGGTGGTAATCCCGCGCTGATTTAACGAAAGAGCGGGATTATTTACCGGGGTTGGCCCTATGGCACAACTGTGAGCTTCACGAGCCGGTTCAGGAGGCCTAAAGGCTTGGTCCGGCTTCGGGGTTAAGTCCCCGCCAGCGTTGGAGCGCGGCCAGGCGCCGGGCCAGGGCTTCATTGCCCTGCGTATCCGCCCCGGGACTTCGTAGCCAGTGGCCTGCCAGGTCATGCCACGTGGAGAAGGCTTCGGGCGGTGTGGGGCTGATGATGTTTTCGCGCTTTTCAGATGGGGGCATCATGCACATCTCCCTAGCTACCTTTTGTCCCCCGACGATCCACGGTGGTCATGATTGATCTTTGCGGGGACCGATGCAAGAGACGGTAGCGTGAAAATTTTGCAACGCCGCGCGCACGGAAAACGCCATCCAAAATATCTTCCGCGCGGAGTGTTTTTGTTTCGCGATTTGTCTTTCTGCACTGCACGCTCTCCTGTGCAGCGCAAAATATTCGTCATCGCTCAAAGCGTCGGAATGTAGGAAAATAAGCTGGCTTAACCCTGGAGCATCTATGTCTCATCTGCCCCTCATCTGGGTCTTGGCCGACGACCGCGCCGGCAATGTGGCCCAGGCCGTGGGCGTGGCGGAAGCGCTGGGCCGGCCCTTTGTCATCAAGGGCATTCGCTACACGCCCTTGGCGCGGCTACCCAATGTCGTGACCGGGGCGAGCCTTGTGGGTCTTACGCCTGAAAGTCGCATGGCCCTGGCGCCGCCCTGGCCCGATGTGGTGATCGCGGCCGGGCGCCGAACCGCGCCCGTGGCGCGCTGGATCAAACGCAGTGCCGAAAAACCCGTCACTCTCGTCCATCTCATGAATCCGGGTCGGCGCGGCGCCGATGAGTTCGATTTGATCGCCATCCCCCGTCACGATTGCGTCACAACCGGTGGCGATGCGCCCAATGTGCAGCGCACCACCGGGGCCGCCCATCGCCTGACCGCCGCGCGGCTCGCCAGCGCCGCCGACGCCTGGGCGGCCCGGCTGGCCGACCTGCCGCGTCCGCGCATCGCCCTGATCGTCGGTGGAGTAACCCACCGCAAGCCTTTCTCAGCCGATCTGGCCGCGGATTTGGGCCGCCGAGTCCGGCGTATGGCCGCAGCGGCAGGCGGCTCTGTGCTCTTGGCGACGTCGCGGCGTACGGGCCTCGCGGCCGAAGAGGCCTTGCTGGAGGCGGTCCCTGAACCGCGCTGGGCCTTTCTCTGGAGCCAAGGCGGCGAAAGGCCGCCTTCCATTAAATCGGGCGCGTTTACCGCGCCCGGCGACGACAACCCCTATTTCGGCTTTTTGGCTCTGGCCGACAGTATTGTCGTGACCGGCGATTCGGTGTCCATGTGTACCGAGGCTTGCGCCACGCCGGGACCGGTGTACATCTACGCCCCGGAGGGCATGGTGGCGCCGAAACATGCCCGCCTGCACCTGGAACTCTACGCGCAGGGGTTCGCCCGGCCATTTGCCGAAGAGCTGCGCTTCAAGGACTGGCGGCATCCGCCGCTCAATCCGGCGGGCGACGTGGCCCGCGCTGTCGATGACCTGATACGCCGCCGCTTTCCGTCTTCTCCGTAACGCTTAGCTTAGGTTCTCGCCCATATGCCGCGTTTTTCCGCAAACGTCTCGATGCTGTTCACCGAGCTGCCGTTTCTGGAGCGTTTCGCCGCTGCCGCTGAAGCGGGCTTTCCCGGCGTCGAGTGCCAGTTCCCTTATCATCATGATTCTAACGACGTGGCCGACAAGATCGCCATGGCCGGCATGACGCTGGCGCTTTTCAATGCGCCGCCGGGCGACTTTGCCGCCGGCGAGCGCGGTCTCGCGGCCTTGCCGGGGCGCGAAGCCGAGTTCCGGGAATCGCTCGAAGTCGCTCTGAACTACGCCGACATGACCGAATGCACGCGCCTGCATGTCATGGCGGGTTGCATCAGCGAGGACAATCGTACCGCCGCCATGGATACCTACCTCGCCAATCTGGCGATCGCGGCGGAAATGACTTTGGCCGCCGGCGTGCTGCTTTTGATCGAACCGATTTCCATGCCGGGCTACTTTCTCACGCGGCCCGACCAGGCGGTGGATGTGATCCGGCGCGTCGATCACGCGAACCTTGCGCTGCTATACGACCTGCACCACGCCCAACGCACGCAAGGCAATCTCGGCGAATTTCTTGAAAACAACTTGCCGCTGATCGGCCACGTTCAGGTATCCGGTGTGCCGGGACGTCACGAGCCCGACAAACTGGGCGAGATCAACTGGCATTTCATTTTCGATATGCTTGATGCCCACGGCTACGACGGCTGGGTCGGCGCAGAATACAATCCGCGCGCCGGGACCGAGCAGGGCCTGGGATGGGCCAGGGACTGGGGTATTGGCCTCGGCGTAAAAGCGCGCCACGCCAAGGCCAACCCGGCCCCCAAAAAACCTGAGAAGAAGTCCTGATAATCTGAGATGCGTTTAGGCGGCGCGTTTGCGCAAGAGGTCGTCGATCAAGAAGCCCTGGAACGTGTGTACGTTCAGCTCCGCGCCGACAGTCATGGCGCGCGGACTGTCTACCCGGATTAGGATTGGCTGCACGCCGCACTCGATCATGTACTTGAAGGTCTTGCCGCGTTCCCTGAGAACGTCCTCGGCGCTTTCGCGCCACTGCACTTTGGCGTAGCTCGCGCCGATATAATCCAGATCCACCAGCCCCAACGTCTGCGGGAAGATTTTATCGACGCCGATATGGGCGCCCATGGCCTGGATCATGCCGCGCGCGATTTCAAACTGATCGAAGTGCTCGACGATGTCGGCCTGGCGGAATTCAAAGGTCAGGCGTGACAGCACATCTTTCGGCGTATGGTCCATAAAGTCGGCAAAGGCGGCCGTGAACACCGTCACCACATTGACGTTGATGGAAAACGGCATGGGCGTTGGTTCAAGGTGCCTGAAGGCGCGCAGCACGATTTGGTCCAGCACGCGCGTGAAGTCGTTGAACAGCGGGCCGGACGCGCGCATCTCGACGTCGATGAACAGCGGCTTGCGCAAGCTGTCCATGCTGATGAAATATTCGTGCATGCACGGCTCGGGCGCACTGCCAGGCACGTTGCGGACCACGACCTGGTCACGCATGAAGGCTTTCAGGAATTTATCGGAGCCGAATTTCTTGATGGCATGAAGAACGTGCTCGAGGTCTTCCGGCGATAGTGGGCGCAGCGTCTTCTGCTGGTTGGCCTCGGGATCGTGGGCCTTCTGGGCGTCGAGGGCATATTTCGCCACGCGCTCGGCGGCGACGCGGTAATGCTCCGTCAAATTGAAGAGCATCACAAATCGGTTCTGGTTGATGGCGCCGAAATTCTCCGGGCAGTGGCGCTCCACCACGCGCAGGAGTTCGACTTTAAGGTCGCGCAACAGATCCATCAGAATTTGGCCCGACATCCGCACCAAGACGGCGAAGTCCGCGGGCGCGACTTGATAAATCCGAATGCCGCGATGGCCGGCGAGGTGGCACAGACCATTGCCAATCTGGGAAATCATCTCAGGCGTATGCTTGGCTTCGGGCACGGCGCCGCCGAGGCTAACCAGGATCAGATGAACGTTATCGACTGGGGCATGGCGCCATTGGCTCATGTCATGGACCAGCGAGCGCAAATCATGCGGTTTGGCCAATTCGGCCTTCGGATGCGGCACGACCTTTTGCGGCGTGATCTCGGCCATCGACGGTAGCCCCAGCGTGCGGCGCTGCGGGCGTTTCGCCAGCCCCGTTTAAGCGCCTATTTATTAGGTCGTATGGGCCCTGTCATGGGAATGCAATGTGGATTTGGCCTCAAATTGTAAGAGGCCGTTTAACATTTAAACCTTCTACTGGACGTGGTGAAAACCCGCCGGGTGACGCTGTCGGTGGCTCCATTGGCAGCCTTAAACCGGCCAATAGTTTTTGTCCGAAACAACCTGGCTTCATGGGGCTTACGGCGGACACCACACTGGGAAAGCGGAGTCGTTTTCAACGCGCGGCGAAGAAATTGAGGCACGCGCGTCCCAGAATCCACCACAGCGCGCCCGCGGCCGTGCACTTGCCGAGAAGTTCAAAACCCATCTGCGATTTTCCGAAAATAAACATCGGCAGCGTCGCCGCCGCGCCGAACAGAATGCTCATGACGGCGAAATATTGTCCGATCCACCACAACGCCAATCCAACACATTGGCGGAACGTGGCGCTTCGCGGATAAACCACATCGGGTCTGAAGAGTGTCATGGCTGCGCCTGCGCGCTTTCCGGCGATGGTGCCTTTGGCCGCAAGCCCGGCACCACGGTGACGGGAATACCAATCTTGCCGGCGAATTTTCCGGTGACGGCCTCGACCAGTGGCCCTGGGCGCCGACCCGCCGCGGCGCTTAAGACCAGAATGGAAATCTCCAGGTGCTCCTTCACCAGCTTGAATAATTCCTCGCGCCGGTTGCCTTTGCGCACGAAGGTTTCCGGCCGACGGCCAGTTTCCTGCACCACGCGCAAGGTGTGCAGCTTCAAGATGTTTTCAGCGTCTTGCTGGGCTTCCTGTTCCACCAGTCCGCTGACGAACTTCCAGTGATGGAAGTCGGTATCGATCTGATAGACGTAGAGCAGGGCGACGCGTCCGCCGGTTTGGCGCGCCCGCATGCAGGCGTAATGAATTGCCGCCGGCAATTCCTCGGAGTCATCGACGACGATCAGAAACAGCCGGTGCGCTTCCTGGCCCCCGCTTGTACCCAACCCGGCAGCCGTCACCGGCAGCGGGATTGGCGTGGGGGCAGGCGTGGCGGTCGTCATGGGGAGGCGTTCTCAGCCGGGCTCGGAGTCAAAACCGGCGGCGTTCCAGGCCAGGAATCCGCCTTCCATGCGTTTAATCACGCCAGTGTATCCGGCCGCGACGGCTTTTTCCGCTGCCAGGCCGCAGCGGCGGCCGCTGCGGCAGTGAAATACCAGATGTTTGCCGTGGGGGTCGGGGATGCGCGCCGGGTCGAAGGTCGAAAGCGGCATCAGAATGGCGCCGGGAATGTGGGCTTCGTCCCATTCGTTTTCCTCGCGGACGTCGACAATCACGGCCGCGTCCTGGTCACGCCACTGATTGATTTGGTCCACGGTGACGTAAAAAACTTGGTTAGGTGGTAGCGCCATGACGTTCTCCCGCTGTCCCCGGGATGTTCAAGGGGGACCAGTTTATAGTTTAGGGCGGACGGCCCCCGTCTGAGAATAGTCACCCGCCCGCGTGGCCGTGTATAGTGGCTGCCGAAAAAGGAAATTCTCCAGATGAAACCCGCAAGAGCGTCTTCAAAGACATCGGTTGGCGCGCGCCTCAAGATCGTGCTGGGAGCCGAGACCGCCATCGGTCCGGGCAAGGCCGATTTGCTGGACCACATCGTCGCAACCGGTTCTATCGCCGCTGCGGGCCGGCACATGGCCATGAGCTACCGCCGGGCCTGGCTGCTGGTCGACGAAATGAACCGCATGTTCAAGGCGCCGGTGGTCACGACCGCCAAAGGCGGCAAAGGCGGCGGCGGCGGCGCGGTTCTTACTGACTTCGGGCGCGAGGTGCTCGCGCGCTACCGCAATATGCAGAACGTCACAGGCCAAGCCATCGCCGCCGATCTGAAGGCGTTGCACGGCGCCTTATCAGCCAAGTCCTTCAAACGCCGCGCTTGAGGGTCAGTTTCAGCCCAGCCCACACACCTTCGGCTTCAAAATAGCGAATACCCCATAGGCATCCGAACAGGATCGCCGCCACCGCTATCACGGCGGTGAGCGAAAGTGTGGACATACCCGAGAGCCCTTGGCCGAAGGTACAGCCTAACGTCAGCGTGCCGCCGAAACCCATCAGCACCGCGCCGGCAAGATGGCGGCCCAAATCGGCGCGGTTGGTGAAGGTTTCCAGCGCCAGATTGCGCGTCACCGCTGCGGCAATAAATGCGCCCAGCGGCACGCCGAGCACCGCGGCCATGCCGAAAATCGGCGCTGCGCGCTGGAGGGTGATTGCCATGAGAAAATCGCCGAGGGGTGCTACAAAGTTGAGAGCTTCGGTTCCTTCCGATGCCAGCCAGGCCGCCGGGATCATGGCGCCGATGATGAAACCCGCCGCCAATTGGTCGCGTGAGGCCCGGAACCAGGCATCCTTCAGGCAAAAGCCGATCAGTCCGCCGGCGACCACTGCAGTCACGATCCAGCGTACGGCCTGCGGCGCGATGAGCAGGTCGAGACTGCCCCAGCGGGCGAGGGCGGCATTGACCGGGGCCAGTACGCCCACGGCTGTAACTGCCGCCGCGATGCCGACCGCCAGCACCGTTGCCAAGGATTTGAGCGAGCCTGCGCCCAGGCGGACCAGGGCGCGGTTGACGCAGCCGCCCGCAAGCGACATGCCGAAGCCGAAACAGATGCCTCCGATCACCGCCGGCAGCCACAGCACAGGGAGCGCTAAAAGGGCCTCGATATGGATCAGTCCCGCTGCGTCCAGCCCTTGCGTGCCCAGCAGGGCAACCCCGGCGGCCAGCATCCACGCCCGCATGCGCCGCCAGTCCTTGGCGAACAAGATGTCGGCCACAGCACCGAGCGCACAGAAATTGCTCACCAAAGCCGCAGCACCCACGACAGCGCCGATGCCAAGGCCGCAAAGGGCGGCTAAAGTGCCCGACGAGACATTCTCCACCGCTTTAACTCCTGCCGCAAAGTGGGCTCACAGTATCGTGCTTAGGCTATGACGCAAGATCAGCCAATTATCGTCGATGCCCGCGGGCTCAACTGTCCTCTACCGGTGCTGCGGCTGCGCAAGCGCCTCAAGGGCCTGGCCGCGGGCGCCGCCGTTGAGTTGCTCGCCACGGACCGCGCGGCCTTGCGCGACGTGCCGGCGTTCTGTGCCAGCCACGGCCATGTGGTTGAGCATATCGGGCAAGAGACCGACGGTCTTTTGCGCTTCCGCCTTAAGAAATCAACCTCCGCTGCCTAACAATTAGCCACGCCCTCTTCGATCATGCTGAAAGCGTAACCATCATGTCGCGCATTTCGTGGGAACGATCATATAATATTCTGATTTTAAATAATAAATTAGTGCGGCACGGTTCTTGAATATGTCCCTCCGAAGGTGGCGGCTCGGGTGTTCTCGGGCAGCCATTTTATGCTGCCCGGCATTCAAGCTGAAGCCGGGCAGGTGTCTCGCTCGGTCCGTTGTTCCCTGGGGGAGGGAGGCGCGGGCCTTAACCCTGGGAGGGGCTATCAATGGGTTCCAACGTTTTTTTCATTCTGATCGGCGCGGTCATGGTGCTGGCCATGCACGCGGGTTTCGCATTTCTCGAAGTGGGGACAGTACGCAAACGCTCGCAGGTCAACGCGCTCGTGAAGATCCTGGTGGATTTCGCGGCGTCCACGGTGGCCTACTTTTTTATCGGTTACGGTCTCGCTTACGGTGTGAGTTTTATGCAAAGCGCCCATGCCATTTCCGGCGGCGAGGGCAGCAGTTTTGCCCCTCAGGGCTACGATCTAGTGAAGTTCTTTTTTCTGCTGACCTTCGCCGCGGCGATCCCTGCGATCATCTCGGGCGGCATCGCCGAGCGCGCCAAGTTTTATCCACAGTTGATCGCGACCGTTGTTCTCGTGGCGTTGGTCTACCCGCTTTTCGAGGGCATGGCCTGGAACGGCAATTTCGGTTTCCAGACCTTCATGGAAGGCACCTTCGGCGCGAAATTCCATGATTTTGCCGGCTCTGTCGTGGTTCACGCCATGGGCGGATGGATCGCGCTCGGCGCCGTGATTCTGCTGGGCAACCGCAAGGGACGTTATCGCAGCGACGGCTCGCCGGTCGGCATGCCGCCCTCCAATATCATCTGGCTAGCCCTCGGTGCGTGGATCCTCTCGGTGGGTTGGTTCGGGTTCAATGTCATGAGCGCCCAAAACCTTGAAACGGTCTCGGGCCTGGTGGCGGTGAATTCCCTCATGGCCATGGTCGGCGGAATTCTTTCGGCGCTCTTCGTGAGCCGCAACGACCCGGGCTTCATCCACAACGGCGCATTGGCTGGACTGGTGGCGATCTGCGCAGGCTCCGATGTCATGCACCCGGCGGGGGCCCTCGCAACAGGCGCCATCGCCGGCGCGCTCTTTGTCTGGGCGTTTAACTTTCAGCAAAACCGTCTCAAGATCGACGACGTGCTGGGGGTCTGGCCGCTGCACGGTCTGTGCGGCACCATGGGCGGAATCCTCTGCGGGGTCTTCGGCCTTGAAGCGCTCGGCGGCATGGGCGGCGTGACCTTCGGCGCACAACTCGTCGGCACGCTTGTCGGCGTTGTGATTGCTGCCATCGCCGGCTTTATCGTTTACGGCGCGCTCAAAGCCACGATTGGTATCCGGCTCTCGGAAGAGCACGAGTTTGTCGGGGCCGATCTTGCGATCCACAAGATTTCCTCGACGCCCGACGAGGATATGGGCCACTAATCCGAGAAAGGGCGGAAGTGCCAGGCTTCCGCCCTAATCGCGGTGTTCGACGTCGCGATAGCGATACTGCAGCGCCACCATCAGGGCCTTCACCGGGCGCAGCGAGAAGCCCACGACCAAAGCGATGAAGGTCGGCCATACCAACATGTGCTCCCACAAAGGCGGCTCGGCCTTGAGCTCGAAAAGCAGGGCTGATACCGCAGTGATTATGCAGAGCGGCAGCATGACGAAGAATGCCGGCCCGTCGCCGGTATCGTTGCCGCCGAACTTCAGGCCGCAGACCGTACACGCCGGCGCAATGCGCAGGTAACCGTCGAACAGCCGGCCTCGGCCGCAGCGCGGGCAGCGCGCACCCAAGGCCGCGACCCATAGCGGCGCCGCGACGCGGGGAGGTGTGCTTTCGGGAGCCCTCACGGGAAATTCCTTCGCTGACGGCTGCGGCGGCGAGTGTAAACAAAAAGGGCCGGCCCCAAAGCAATAACGGGCCAGGTTGTTTTAACCTGACCCGTTATTGCTTTGATTCAAATTACTAGCGCGCGATGGTCGGGAAAACCGGTTCCGACTTTTCCCTATCGCGCGCTAACCGGCCCTTTTTTCTCGAAACGTTCAGTGGTTAGCCGCCGAAATTGCGGATCGGCAAGCCCAGCAGCCAGTAGACCCACACGAACAGGAACAGCCACACCACGTCGACGAAGTGCCAGTACCAGGCCGCGGCCTGGAAACCGATGTGTTTGTGGGCGCTGAACTGGTTATTGGCGGCGCGGAAACCGCAGACGATCAGGAAGATGGTTCCCACGAAGACGTGGAAGCCGTGGAAGCCCGTCGCCAGGTAGAACGCCGACGGATAGATGCCGTCGGTGAGCTTAAAGGAGGCGTGGCTGTATTCGTAAGCCTGCAGGCCCAAGAACAAAGCGCCCAAGGCGGCCGTCAAGAAAATCCAACGGGCTGCGGCTTTGTTGTTGCCGCGTTCGATGAACAGATGGGCGCGGGTCACGGTGCCGCCCGACGTCAGCAGGATGACGGTGTTGTAGAACGGCAGCTCCCAGGCATCGAGCGGCACGATCCCTTGGGGCGGCCACTGCAGCGTCGAAGTCGAGAAGCCCAGCGCGTTATGGAAGAAGGCCCAGAAGAAGGCGACGAAGAACATCACTTCCGAAGCGATGAACAGCGCCATGCCCATGCGTAAGCCGGTGCTGGTCTCGGCGGTGTGAGCGTGTTCGACGATGGATTCCTTGATGACGTCCCGCCACCACATCGCCATCGTGAAGAGAATGAGGGCCATGCCCGGCACGATCTTGATGATGCCGAGTTCCATGCCGAACACCGGCATCTTGTGGAAGAACATAACCGCGCCGACAGCTGTCAGCAGGGCGGCGAAAGCTCCAACCGCAGGCCAGGGACTCGGATTGACCATGTGGAAGGGATGTTTGGCGTGGGCGCTCATCAGCAAAGATCCTTTTTATTCGCTAATTGCCAATCAATTTACTCTGGCCGAGCCGGCAATCGGCATCAGCGTGACATCGGGCGTTTTCGCAGACGCGACGGCTGCCGGCTGCTCGTTCTTGGCTTTGTAGAAAGTGTAGGAGAGCGTGATCGTACGTACTTCGTCGGTGGTGGCGTTCTTGACCAGTTCGGGATCGATGAAAAAGGTCACGCCCATGTCGACGGTCTGGCCGGGCTGTAAGGTCTGCTCGGTAAAGCAGAAGCATTCCAGCTTATTGAAATACTGGCCGGTCTTTTCCGGTGTGACATTGAAGCTGGCCTGGCCAGTGACCGCGTGATCCGAGGTGTTGGTCGCGCGATAGAAGATTGTCTTGGTCTCACCCAGCTTCAGCCCGACCGATTTCTGTTCGGGGGCGAATGTCCACGGCAGATCACGGTCGATATTGGCATCGAAGCGGACCGTCATCGGAATGTTGGTGATGTTCTTCGGCGCTTCGGTGGCCCGCTGGATGGTGCCGTCGAGGCCCAGCTTCGTGCAGATGATGCTAAACAGCGGAACCATGGCAAACGCAAAGCCGAGCATCAGCCCGGAGACCGACAGTACGGCGGCCCCCAGGATGGCGTTGCGGCGTTTGAGTATGCGCTTGTCCATAAGTTCAAAAGTCTCGCTTTACTCGGCAGGGTGCGCCGCGTGAGCCAGGACGGGCGGCTCTTCGAAGGTGTGGAACGGCGCCGGTGAGGGCACGGTCCACTCCAGCGTCGTCGCGCCGTCGCCCCACGGATTGGCGACCGACTTTTTGCCGAAGAAGATGCTGTGGATCGCCATCACGATGAAGAAGATGGAACCCGCTCCGGCGAGATAGGCGCCCCATGACGACACGATGTTCCAGCCTTCAAACACTTCCGGATAATCGATGTAGCGGCGCGGCATGCCGGCCAGACCCAGGAAGTGCTGCGGGAAGAACGTAACGTTGACGCCGATGAAGGTCATCCAGAAGTGTGTCTGGCCGGCCCATTCCGGGAATACGCGACCGGTCATCTTGTCGAACCAGTAGTAGAAGCCGGCGAAGATCGAGAACACCGCGCCCAGCGACAGCACGTAGTGGAAGTGCGCGACGACGTAGTAGGTGTCGTGCATGGCGATGTCCATGCCGGCGTTGGCCAGCACCACACCGGTCACGCCGCCGACGGTGAACAGGAAGATGAACCCGACCGCCCAGACCATCGGTGTGCGGAACGCGATCGAACCGCCCCACATCGTTGCGATCCAGCTGAAGATCTTGATGCCCGTGGGCACCGCAATCGCCATGGTGACGGCGATGAAGTAGGCGCGGTAATTGACGCCCATGCCGACGGTGTACATGTGGTGCGCCCACACGACGAAGCCGAACGCGCCGATTGAGGCCATGGCGTAAGCCATCGCGAGGTAGCCGAACACCGGCTTGCGCGAGAACGTCGAGACGATGTGGCTGATGATGCCGAAACCGGGCAGCACCATGATGTACACTTCGGGGTGGCCGAAGAACCAGAACAGGTGTTGCCACAACAGCGGGTCGCCGCCGCCTCTGGGATCGAAGAAGGCGGTTCCGAAGTTGCGATCCACCAGCAGCATGGTCAAAGCGCCGGCCAGGACCGGCATCGCCAGCAGCAAGAGCACCGCGGTGATCAGCGTTGCCCACACGAACAGCGGCATCTTGTGGAAGGTCATGCCGGGCGCGCGCATGTTGAGAATGGTGGTGATGAAGTTGGTCGCGCCCAGGATCGACGACGCACCGGCAAGGTGCAGCGAGAGAATGGCGAAGTCGACGGATGCGTCAGGATGTCCGGCGATGGAGGACAGCGGTGGATACAGCGTCCAGCCGGTGCCTGCGCCCGAACCGGTGGTCATGGACAGGATCAGGAGGATCAAGGCCGGCGGCATCAGCCAGAACGAGATGTTGTTCATGCGCGGGAACGCCATGTCGGGTGCGCCGATCATCATCGGCATCATCCAGTTGCCGAAGCCGCCGATGACGGCGGGCATGACCACGAAGAACACCATCAAGAGTGCATGGGCGGTGACAAGAACGTTGTAAAACTGCTTGTCCTGCATGAACTGCAGGCCCGGGTGCATCAGTTCCATGCGGATCATCATCGAGAAGGCGCCCCCGAACAGGGATGCGACCACCGAGAACACCAAATACATCGTGCCGATGTCTTTGTGGTTGGTGGAAAACAGCCAACGGCCGATCCCTGAGGGATGGTGATCGTGGCTCTGGCCGTCGTGTGCGTCGTGGGTGGCAGCGCTCATGGAAGATACCTCAGAATCGCGGGTGATTATTGGTTGGCGAGCTTGACGGTGTCGGCGGAAGCGGCGGGCGCCGGCGCGGCGGGGGCCTTTTTCGTGGCAACCCATTTCGCGTAGTCATCCTTGCTGACGATGTCGACGACGATCGGCATGTTGGAGTGATCAACGCCGCACAGTTCGGAGCACTGGCCGTAATAGCGGCCGAGCTGGGTGACGCGCGTCCAGGTCTCGTTGGTGCGGCCCGGCATATTGTCGAGTTTCACGCCGAAGGCCGGAATGGTCCAGGCATGGATCACATCGGTGGCCGTGAACAGAATGCGGATGTTGGTGTCGACCGGCAGCACGACATGTTCGTCGGTTTCCAGCATGCGGTGCTGGCCCTTGGCCACATCGATTTCGTCGGGCTGAAGCGTCAATGCGTCGAAGGAAATCTCGCTGTCGGGATATTCATAGGACCAGTACCACTGGTTGCCGATGACCTTCAGGGTCATCTCAGCTTCGGTGGTGCGGTCCATGTAGTAGAGCAGGCGGTAAGAAGGCACCGCGATCACGACCAGAACGAGCACCGGGATTGCGGTCCAGATCACTTCCAGCAGGGTGTTGTGAGACCACTTGGCCGGAATCGGGTTGGCTTTTTCGTTGTAGCGGAAAATCACGATCAGCAGCAGCGCCAGCACGAACAGCGAAATCACCACGCAGACCCAAGACAGGAAAGTGTGGAAATGGTACATCTGCTCGGCGACCGGGGTGACCGGATGCTGCAGACCCATCTGCCAGGGAACCGGGAAGGAAGGTTGGGGCGGGTTGGGGGCAGCCTGTTGCGCCCAGGTCGGCAGAGCGAAAAACAGGAAGCTCGAAACGGCGGCACTGATCGCCAATGTTAAACGGCTCACACTCGGTCTCCATTGCAATCCGCGGACGGCTGCCGCCGCAGCGGACCGATCCAGCGGGTCAACTCATATTTTCGAGGTTTTTAGCAATTTAGCGTTATTTCCCCGGGGGTTAACCGAGAGCCCGATCCCCGACCTCTCACCCACGCCGCAGACTAGCCGAAGCCTATCCCCGCGTAAAGCCACGACAATCGGTGGGTTTTTATATTGGATTTTAAGATGGCAGGAGGCATCTAGACCTCCCGTTCGCGTGTGTGAGGGGTTCCCCCGGCGGACCCCGTCGGCTATACAAGCGCGAACTTCCAAGCCCCTCAATTCAGCAGGTCATATCGTGGTCGCCAAGGATCTCCCGCCGTCGGAAAAGGCCGCCCGCCGCAAGCGTGTTCTCATCGCCATTGCGCTATTTGGGGTGTCGCTGTTCATGTACGTGAGCTTCATCATCAAGACAGCCATTAAAGGCCCGTAAAGCCGCACCTCTAAGGTTTTTTATGACCGCAGCGACCATCTTGCCGCACGTCAATGCCGTGCTGAATGCCTTGTCGACGATTTTGATCCTGATCGGATTTACTTTCATCCGTGCGGGAAACCGCGCGATGCACCGCAAAGTCATGATCGCCGCCATCATTGTCTCGGCGGTCTTTCTGGCGTGCTATCTGACTTACCATTTCATGGCGCCGATTTTTGTGTTTCGCGGTACCGGCTGGACCATTCCGGCCTATTACAGTCTGCTGATCAGTCATGTGGTGCTGGCTGTGGTCGTCACGCCTATGGTGGTGATGACTGCCTGGCGCTCTCTGCACGGCGATTTCGAGCGCCATAAGAAGCTTGCGCGCTGGACCTTGCCGATCTGGTTGTACGTTACCGTGACCGGCGTGGTGATTTATGCCATCCTTTATCACGTGTACCCGGCCGGCGCTTGAAGCGCTGGGGAGCGGCCCAAGCTTATGGACGATAGGGAAGTCATTGCGCGATCGCTGCCGCCGCCGGTCGATGTGCCGGTGGACGGCAATTTTGCCGGCAAGCTGACGCCCGATTTGCGCGCGGAGTTGCACGGCTGGACGGTCCTGCCGCTGGCGGCTCTGGCTCTGGCGGGGTTTCTAGCGCTGCTGCTGGCCCTCGCGCGTATGCCCGGCGCGGAAAACATCCTGCCCTGGACCGGCCAGACTTTTTTCCAAAAGCTTCTCGTGGTTCACGTCAGCTTCGCTTTTGTCGTGTGGTACCTGGGCGTACAGGGTGCGCTGACGGTGGTCGTGACGGCGCAGTCGCGCAGCGCCGACTTCGGCGGGCTCAGCATTCTGGTGGGCCGCACCGCCATGTATGGCTTCGGCTTGAGTTTCATCATGTTGCTGATTCCGGCCTTGGCCGATTTGGGCGAGCCGTCGATCAACAATTATATCCCGCTGTTGGTGCATCCGCTCTATTTCGCCGGTCTGACGCTGTTGGCTGTAAGTTTGGCGCTGCCGATTATCCGGCTGCTGATTTCCCTCGCGCACCAGCGCTTCGTCGAGGCCGGCACCTTCGGCGTTGCTTGCGCGGGCGTGATTTACCTCATCGCATTGGTTTGTGTCGTTGCGGCCTGGTTCACGCTGCCGCCGAATATGGATATCGCGGGTGCGGCCGAATACGTCATGTGGGGCGGCGGGCACATCCTGCAATTCGCCAATACCGCGCTGATGTTGTGCGGCTTTTATTTTCTGGTGCGGGTGTCCCTCGGCGAGACGCCGCTACCGCCGCTGTGGTTCAAGGCGATGATGCTGCTTCTGGTGGCCGGCGCTGCGGCCGGGCCGCTGTTGTACCTGACCTTCGAAGGCGGCAGCCCCGCCATGCGCCTGACCTTCACACATCTCTACTGGTACGCCCTGCCGCTTCCGGCCGGCGTCGTCATGTTCAGCGTGGCGGCGCTTTTGATCCGCCGGCGCAGCGACGTCTGGGCCGGTGCGCCCGAGGTGAAGGCTGTGGCCGCGGCCTTGGTTCTGTTCGTTTTCGGCGGCGTGATCGGCTTCTTCGAGGGTTCGGTCGATACGCGCACGCCCAGCCACTATCACGCCATGCTGATCGCTGTGACGCTCGGCTTCATCGCGCTCTATTTCGGATTGCTGCTCCCGCTTTTGCGGCGGCGGACTGAACGCCGGCGTCTGCGCACCGCCATGTACTTGCTCTTGGGCGGCGGCCAGTTCCTGCATTCGTTAGGTCTTTATATCGCCGGGCTTGAAGGCGTGGCCCGCAAGACCGCCGGCGCCGCCCAGGATTTGGACACCGCCACCAAAATCACATTCATGGTGGTGGAGGGGGTCGGCGGCGTGATTGCCGTCACCGGCGGCATCATCTTCATTGTCCTGGCCGGCAAATTACTGTTGGCAAAGACGGGGCATGATGTTACGGCAGACTCTGATTTCATCCCGGCTTCAGGGCGCGGGGAATAATGGTTACTTTTCAATTGGTTGCAAAAAAACCTTTCAAGGCCGAGTGAAAACCTTTGCAGTTCCGTAGTTACCTCGAGCTGATGAAGCTCCGCATTGGCTTCTTGATCGCGCTCAGCGCGATGGCGGGCTATGCGGCCGTGGCGACCAAGGTCGACGGCTGGCAACTCGTAATCCTGTTCATCGCCGGACTGCTGGCGTCTTCAGGCTCCGCCGTCTTCAATCAGTTCTACGACCGCGATCTTGATCGGCTGATGCCGCGCACCGCGCGCCGTCCTCTGGCCGCCGGCCTCATGGCCGATTCGCGCAATGCGCTGTGGTTTGCCGGCATCCTGCTGCTGGCCGGATGCTTGATCGCCGTGCTCGCGTTCAACTGGCTGGTGGCGATCCACTTGTTCCTCGGCGCCTTCGTCTACGGCATTGTCTACACCGTGTGGCTGAAGCGCCGTCACTGGACCAACATCATCATCGGCGGCGCCGCCGGCAGCTTTGCCGTTTTGGCCGGCGCCGCGGCGGTCGATGCATCGCAGTGGCTGCTGCCGACGCTTATGGCGATCACGCTGTTCCTGTGGACGCCGTCGCACTTCTGGTCGCTGGCCATCCTCATCAAAGACGACTACGCCAAAGCCGGCGTGCCCATGCTGCCTGTAGTCGTGGGCGACGCGGTCTGCGCTAAATTGATTTTGGCCAATACCGTCGCCTTGGTGATCTCGGCTTTGCTGCCGACGCTGTTCGGTGAGCTCGGTGTGCTTTACGCCGTGGTTTCAACCGGCTTCGGCGCACGCTTCCTGTGGCTGAATTGGCAGCTGGTTCAAGACCCGTCTCGGGAATTGGCCAAGCGCAACTTCCTGTTCTCGATGCAGTACCTGGCCGGTGTGTTCCTGGCCGTGGTCATCGACCGGCATGTCTCGCTGAGCACCCTCGGTTTGTAGGCCGGGCAGCCTGTAGTCGGCTCAGTTCAAATCAACTGCATACTTTTTGAGATCGGCGAGGGTGGTGTATTCCAAAGCACCCTCATGCGTCGCGGCCAGCACGACCTTCGGCGCGCTTCCGGCCTTGAGCGCCTCCTGCCAGCGCGGCGCACACAGGCACCAGCGGTCGCCGGGCTTCAACCCCGGAAAACCATAGTCGGGCATGGGTGTAGATAGGTCGTTGCCGGCGCTTTTGCTGTAGGCCAGAAACTCCGCCGTCGTCACCACGCAGACCGTGTGCGAGCCGCGGTCGGTGGGCCCGGTATTGCAGCAGCCGTCGCGGAAAAAGCCGGTGAGGGGCTTGGTCGAGCAAATGACCAAATTGCCGCCCAGAACATTTCGGGCCGGCCGCTGGGGTTCGCTCATATCGCGCATCGTGATTCTCCAGGTGAAACGCTACTATACCGCAAGGACCTAAATCTGTATCGGCGGCAAATGCAGGACATCAGAGGTAACCGCTTGTGGATCACTGGTGCCGGTAAAGGCATCGGCCGCGCGGTGGCATGGGAGTATGCCGCACGCGGCTGGACCGTGGCGGTCAGCGCACGCACGGCCGCGGACTTGGACGCACTGGTGCAGGAAGCGCGCGCAGCGCAGCTCTCCGGTGTCATCGTCGCTTATCCCGCCGATGTCACCGACCACGATGCCCTGAAGCAGACCTTCAAGGCTATTGAACACGACGTGGGCCCTTTGGATCAGGTGATCTTCAATGCCGGTACTTATGTGCCCAACGCGGTCAAAGACTTCAACGTGGCCCCGTTCCGCACCCTTATGGAAATCAATTTCCTCGGTGTGGTGAACGGTCTCGCCGCAGTGGTGCCGACCTTCGCATCGCGCCGCGCGGGTCACATCGCCGTGGTGGCCTCCGTCGCCGGTTATAGCGGCTTGCCGATGGCTAGTGCTTATGGCGCCAGCAAAGCCGCGCTGATCAATATGTGCGAAGCTTTGAAGCCGGAGATGGATGCGGCGGGCATCGCCTTCAGCGTGATCAATCCCGGTTTCGTGCGCACACCGCTCACGGATCGAAATATGTTTCCCATGCCGTTCCTGGTCGACGCCGATGTGGCCGCGCGCCACATCTATCGCGGCATGGCCAAGGGCAAGTTCGAGATCGCGTTCCCGCTGCCCTTCGTGCTGATCCTAAAAATACTGCGGATGCTGCCCTATGGGCTATACTTCCGCCTGACGAAGAAAGTCATCAAAAGTTAGGGTCGCACCAGCTTGAACTGGCCGACGTTGATGACTTTGGCGCGGAAGCCGCCTTCGCAATAGGCCAAGTACATTTCCCACATGCGCCGGAAACGCTCGTCGAAACCCAGCGGCTCGATGGTGCTCCAGGCCCCTAAGAATTTGTCGCGCCACTGTTTGAGGGTGCGGGCGTAGCTATCGCCGAACATGGCCGCGTCCTCAAAACGTAACGCCGCGCGCTCGATTTGCGCTTTCAGGCGCTCGACCGAAGGCAGCATGCCGCCCGGAAAAATATAGCGCTGGATGAAATCCGGATTGCGGCTGTATTGCTCGAAGCGGTCCTCGGCGATGGTGATGATCTGCAGAGCCGCCGCGCCGCCGCGCGCAAGGCGCTCGCGCAGCATGTCGAAGTAGCGCGGCCAATGGGCTTCGCCGACGGCTTCGAACATTTCGATGGAGGCGATGCGATCGAAGGTTCCGGCGACGTCGCGGTAATCCTGCAGGCGCAAGTCGACCTTTTCCGAAAGGCCCTGTTTCTGCAACCGCTCGCCGGCGAACTTGAGTTGTTCCTTGGACAGCGTGAGGCCGGTGATGCGGCAGCCGTATTCCCTGGCGGCGAATTCGGCAAAGCCGCCCCAGCCAAAACCGACTTCGAGAACGTTATGTTCGGGCTTGAGGTCGAGGAGTGTCGCGATACGCCGGTACTTTTCGATCTGGCCTTCGGGCAGGGTTTGGCCCGGCTTGGCGAAATAGGCTGACGAGTAGGTCATGGTCGGATCGAGCCATTGTTTGTAGAAGTCGTTGCCGAGGTCGTAGTGCGCGGCGATATTGCGCCGGCTGCCGCGTTTGGAATTGGCGCGCAGCAGATGGGCCACGCGCTGCCAGACCTTGTGGAAAACGCTTTGCAGATTGCCCGAATTCCAACTCTCGGAATTCAAAACCGCCAGTTCAATGATGTTCGACAGCTCCGGGCTTTCCCAATCGCCGTCCAGATAGGACTCCACGAAGCCGTAATCGCCTTGGGTGATGAACTTGCGCAAGCAGCGCCAACGTACGATCCGCACGATGGCGTGGGGTCCGCGTCCCGTATTGCTCGACAGCCTGTAGGTCGATCCATCAGGCAGAATCACCGTGAAGTCGCCGACCACGAGGCGGCCGACCACGTCGATGGCTTTCTGGACAATGCGGTTACCGGAGTGGATAACCGCCTCTCTGCTTTCACTTACCATAGGTCCCATTCCGCCGGTTTAGGCCGCGATTTTTTCGCGTTTGATGATCGAGACCGGTTCATCGGGCGGCCGCGGGTGGTGCACCAGCGGCAGGCCCTTCAGCCACAACTTTAGGGCCTCCCAATGAATTCCGCCAATGACTTTTAAGGTCAGAAGCGGGAAACGCAGGAATGACAGCAGCGATGCCCGCGAGGTCAGGGCCCGGCGTCGCCCGCTGAAGGAGGCGTAGAGCAGCGTGCCGTCCTTGTCGGCTTCATGGATGCCGACGGCGAATTCCTCGGCTGGTGGGCGAATCTGGAAGTTATAGATCATATCCATCTCGATGAAGGGTGAGACGTACAACTCTTTCGCGCAAGTTTGGCGAATGATTTCGCCGTCGGTGAGATCAACCGGGATGAGATAGCCGTGACGCTCGCGGAAGGTATTCGTGACCTCATACAAAATCGCCGCCAATGTTTCCGCGCCGCCGCTCTGCCGGTAACAGAAATAAATGCTGATGGGATTGAAAACGTAACCCAAGGTCCTGGGATAGCAAAGCAGGCGGATCGGGCCGCCGTCGAGGTTGATGCCGGCGCGCGCCAACTGCTGTTCCACCCAGGGCCGCAAGGGCTCGCCGGTTCCGGGGCCGTGGTCGCGGTCGTGGAAGCTGAAAAGACTGAAGCGATTATAGGCAAAGCCGGTGACCGCGCGGTCGAGAAGCGGCAACTCATCCAGGTCCAGTAGGAACGACGTTACGGTGTAGAAAAGCTGATGGCGGCGCGGCCGTGTCCGCCGGTGCATCACCGTTCCGTTGTAGATGCAGGATGCGAATTCGCTCACGCCGCGCTCTCATAAACCGGGTTCATGCAAATGCGGCCCGACTCATTCTCCACCTGCCAAGGGCGGCGGTTGCCGGCCAGCGCTTCGCCCACGGCCAAGCCGGCTTGCAATCCATCCTCGTGGAAGCCGTGGCCGAAGTAGGCGCCGCAGAACCAGGTGCGGTTGACGCTCTGTAGGGTCCAAAGCTGCTGTTGAGCGTCCAAGGCGGCGCGGTCGAAAATCGGATGGTCGTATTCAAAGGCTGCAAGAGTTGTCTCCGCGCGGGGTTCGCGGTGCGGATTGAGGGTCACGAACAGCGGGAAGCGGCGGTCGATGTTCTGCAGCAGATTCATCCAGTAGGTCAGGCAGACCAGGCGCGTATCGGTGTCCTGGGTGGCCGAAATGTAATTCCAGCTGGCCCAGGCTCTGCGGCGCTTTGGCATCAAGCTCGTGTCCATATGTAACACGGCACGGTTGCGCTCATAGCGGATCGCGCCCAGTAGTTTGCGCTCCATGGCCGAAGCGTCGGCCAGCAGCGCCAGAGCTTGATCACTGTGGGTGGCCACCACAACGTGGTCGAAGATTTCCACGGTGCCGTCCTCCAGCGTGAGTTCCACATGCTGCGGATGGCGACGTAGGGTCTTCACGCCGCAGTTCACACGAATACGCTGGGCGAAGTCTGCGGTCAGGCGCTCGACGTAGGCACGGCTGCCGCCCGTGACCGTGCGCCATTGCGGCCGATTTTTCTGCTTGGCTTCCAAAAGCCCGTGATTTTTGAAAAACCGCACAAAGGCTTCCAAAGGATAGGCGCGCATATCGCGCAAAGACGCCGACCATATCGAGCTGCCCAAAGGCAGCAGGTAATCGCGCAGGAAAGCCTCGCTGTAGCCGTTGCTGGCGAGATACGTGCCCAGCGCCATACGGCCGTTCTCCGGCCGTGCGGCGTCGGCGGCCGCCTCGCGGAAAAAACGCATGATGTCCCAGACCATGCTCCAGAAGCGCGGCCGCACCAGATTGCGCTTTTGCGCCAGCATGGTGCGCAGGCTATAGCCTGAGTATTCGAAAGCACCGCTATTGACCGAGGCTGAGAACGACATGTCGCTCGGCTCCGTCGCCACCTTCAAATGCGCGAAGAGGGCGGTCAGGTTGGGATAGGTCTTTTCATTGTAGACGATGAAGCCGGTATCGACGGGAATGGTTCGCCGTTCGGCTCCCAGCACCGCCTCAACCGTATTGCAATGCCCGCCGACCCAAGGACCCTTTTCAAAAACGGTGATGTCGTGGTGCTGATTTAAGAGCCACGCCGCCGAGTTGCCTGCAACCCCGGTCCCGATGACGGCTACGCGCAGACGTTCGCTGTCTAACATGTTTCTCACTATTCTCGTTTTGAAGCGGTAAGTGTGAACCCCCCCTAAATCTAGGATGAAGTCTTCAGGTCTTCGGCAGGGCCCCACGCCCCAATGTTGGCCCTTTGTAACAAGGCCTATTTGTTCAAGTACTTATATGTACGTTGGGGACCGCCGAACGGTTCAGCGCAGAAGTCGAAAATCCAAGACATGAGCCTATCGAAAGTACGGTTATTAACCTAGGACTCATCTATTCCCGGACAAAATGCGGTCTTGGAGTCTCATGAGTAATCCAGCGCGCCTTATCGCCCGTACTACAAACTGGGTGGAGCATAAACGGGAGACAACCTGTGCTCGCAGTCTAGGTGTTGCGACTCTCGTAAGAGGTGTTGCGACTCTCGTAATACGACTTGACCTGCACGGGCTGCGGACCGCTGACGGCGACAGGAGCACGCTACCATGCTCCCCGTGACGCCCGAGGCGGTCCTGGTTTCCAAAGCGTCACCTTCGGGCGAAATGTCGGCCCTGCTCGTAGCCATTGCGGCGACGCGCGACAAGCAGATGTTCGCCCAGCTGTTCGAGTACTACGCGCCGCGCGTGAAGGCGTACCTGATGCGTCAGGGAACCGACGGCGCGACGGCCGAGGAACTCGCGCAAGAGGCCATGCTGATCGTCTGGCGAAGAGCGGACAGCTTCGACCCGGCGAAAGCCTCGGCGGCGACGTGGATTTATACAATTGTCCGTAACTTGAGAATCGATGCTTTGCGGAAATTGCGGCGGCCGGAGTTCGATGTCGACGATCCGGCCTTTGTATCGGACCCGCCGCCAAGGCCCGATGACGTACTGCAATACGACCAGTTGGAACAACAGGTGCGCGAAGCACTGCGCCAACTGCCCGAGGAACAAGCCGTGGTGGTGCGGCTGTCGTTCTTCGAAGACAAGCCCCACGGCGAGATTGCCGCGCAGTTGTGTTTACCGTTGGGCACGGTGAAGTCCAGGTACAGCCTTGCCGGATCAGCCGGGCTGTTCGGGCGCCATGCGCTGGGTGTTGCCGCCGAAGGCGTGGAACGTCTGTTGCTGAACGCGCTTCAGCTGGAGCGCGCGCCGGATGGTTCTGAAATGCAGAAATTGGGCACGGCGGTCGCGGCCCTCATCGCCGCCAGCCGCACATAAGAAAACCCCTGGCGCAGCTTTCGCGGCGCCAGGGGTTGTTTGTCGAAAGTCCGGCTTAGCGGATGTCGCGCAGGTGGGTCTGCGGCAGGACAATCAGTCCAACGACTAACGTGAACAGCGCAAAGCCAATCGGATAGTAGAGACCGGAGTAGATGTTGCCGGTCGCGGCAACGATGGCGAAGGCCGTATAGGGCAGGAAGCCGCCGAACCAGCCGGTGCCGATATGGTAGGGCAGGCTGAGCGAGGTATAGCGGATCCGCGCCGGGAACAGTTCCACCAGCAGCGCGGCTATGGGGCCGTAGATCATGGCGGCCAGCGAGATGATCGCGACCAGGATCAGCATCACCAACGGGATGTTGACCTTATCGGTGTCGGCTTTGGGGGGGTAACCGGCTTCCGAAATAATCGCCTGAGCTTGCTTTTCCCAATCGGCGCGCTGCGTCTTAAGATCGGCGGCTGCAAGTGCATCGCCTTTGAAGGACGGCAGCACCTTGTCGCCCACGCGCAGCTCGGCGATTGTGCCGGCTGGCGCATCTACGGGTTCATAGTTCACGCCGGCTTTTGCCAGATAAGACCGCGAAATATCGCACGAGGTGGCGAAGACCTTATTGCCCAACACGTCGAACTGGAATGAGCAATCGTTGGGATCGGCAAAGACCGTTACGGGCGAGGTCGTTTGCGCCTGGTACATAACCGGGTTTGCGGCCCATGTCAGGGCCTTGAACAGCGGGAGGTACAGCACGACGGCGAGGAAGCAGGCGGTCATCATCACTGCCTTACGGCCCACACGATCCGACAGCCAGCCGAAGAATACGAACAGCGGCGTCGCGAGGATGAGCGCCACGGCCATCAGCACGTTCGACAGCGCTTCATCGACCTTCAGCACGCGCTGCAGGAAGAACAATGTGTAGAACTGCGACGCGTACCAGATCACCGCTTGGCCGATTACGGCGCCGCACAGGGCAATCAGAATGAGCTTGAGGTTCGCCCAGTTGCCGAAGGCGTCCCGCAGCGGGGCTTGCGTGGCTTTGCCCGAAGATTTCATCTTCAGATAAACCGGGCTCTCATTCAGCTTCAGCTGAATCCACATCGTGATGCCGAGCAGGATGGCCGACATCAGGAAGGGAATGCGCCAGCCCCAATCGCCAAACACGGCTTCACCCACTGCCATGCGCGTGCCGTAGACGATAGCGAGGCTGAGCGCCATGCCGACGGTGGCCGTGGTTTGAATCCAGCTGGTGTAGAAACCACGGCGGTTCGGGGGCGAATGTTCAGCGACATAAATCGCCGCGCCGCCGTACACGCCGCCGACCGATAAGCCTTGCAGCATGCGCAGCGCCACGAGTGTCCACGGCGCGATCGCGCCCGCGGTCTCATATCCCGGCAGCAGGCCGACGCCGAAGGTAGCGGCGCCCATCAGCAGCAGGGTGACGATAAAAGTATTTTTGCGGCCCCAGAGATCGCCCAGCGCGCCGAACACGATGGCGCCGAAAGGCCGGACCGCGAAGCCGGCAGCGAAGGCCAGCAGCGCGAGGGTGAAGGCGGTGGCTTCATTGACACCGGCGAAAAAGTGCCGGCCGATGACGCCGGCCAGCGCGCCATACAGGAAGAAATCGAACCACTCGAACACGCTGCCGATGGACGATGCGGCAATCACTTTGAAATCTTCGCGGGTGACGGGAGCGACCACGTCGGCGCGTGAAGAGACAGAGGAGGTTGTTTCGTCGGTCATTGGAAATCTCTCACCTGATGGTTGGTCTGACGGCCGCAATCCCTAGGCAGAGCGAAGCTGTAAACAGCCTTCGCCTCGTCTCAATTTTTTGCGATCCCCGTTTGATCGTGCAGCCGCGACGCGCCCGATTTTAAGCCCATCGCGAACCTTCTCCCCTCGGTCCAAATGTAGCGTTTTTGGGCCGGTCTCAAAGCATCTTTGATCGATAATCCGCCGCCTCTAAAGATGCAAGGACTTATGTATGCAAAGAACTAAACCGGAACGCGTATCGGCACTCTCAACACATGTCTAATGTTATAAATTCTAAAGTTATAAATTGAAATTTATGGTGCGGTGCGAAGGCTGTGTTCCGATTCACGGAGCGAGTTGGATCTTTAGAAATGTAATCGTGCGCTTCAATGCATCGGCGCCGTTTGGCTCGTCGATGCTGGCGCCGAAACCGTGCTCTTCCTTGGGATAGATCACAAGGTCCACTGACGCGCCCAACGCGCGGGCTTTATCGGCCAATATCTTCCCGGACATCACGGGAATGACTTCATCGGCATCACCGTGCAGAACAAGCAAGGGCGGATAGTGCGTGACGTCCTCGCCCAGGGGCCAAGGGTCTGTGCCGTAGTAAATCACCGCGGCGTTGACTTTGGGGTCAAGCGCCGCGGCGCCTGTGGCGAGGATACCCCCGTTGGAGAAACCGATCAGGCCAACTTTACCATTAGAGTCTTTTTCGGCCAGCAGATGATCGGCGAGATCATCCACCAGCTTGGCCCAGGCCGGAAAGCGCTTCTGAAAGTTACGCCCGCCGGTGCGCTCATCGGCGCCGCTATAATAATAAACCAGGTAAGCGTCGATGCCGGCGTTGGCGACGGCAGCCGCATAACGATTGTAGTCTTTGAATCGCCGGTCGAATCCGCCGGCGCCGTGTAGGATCAAAGTCGAGGGCCGCTTGGCATCGCCGGGGGCCTTGAATTGAATCACGCTTACGGCGCGCTCGGTCGCCGGCAACGTCATATCGACGCCTTTTATCTCGGCGGCTTCGCTGGAGGCGAACAATCCAAAGACCATTAAGACGGAGAGCGCGTGCGTGAGTTTCCGGATCATGTTCGTGTCATCCCCTCAAAAAGAGGGCCCCCGAAATGAAAACAAACCTGCTGGCGGCGCGAGATCGTGCGCCCCATATTACAATGGTTATGTCGGTTGTGCGCCGGTCAATTCACCTTTGGGCCGTCGCCGTGGTCTCGGCGTTTGCGCCGAGCTACGCCCAAACCTCATGCACTCTGTAGGTAGTTAAGGAGTAACGTCTTAAAGCCGGTCGGCATTCGTGGCCCGGTTCAATGGCGCGGTCGTGCGCAGCGGCCGTGCAATACGCTTGACCGATTCCACTTGGCAACGCTGATCGCGGGTCGCGATGTGACCAAAACGGTCGAAGGTGCCGGCCCCGTCGCTGGGAATGAGTCGAATGCCGCTGGCGTATTCCAGACCAAGGCAGGGCCCGAAGAGCGCGACTTGGTACCACTGATGGCCACGGTCCTCGATATACAACACGCGATCATTGTCGGCATGCCAGTTGTTGACGGTGCCGTACTGCACAAAACGGACTTGTGCTTCCGGCTCGCCCGGGGCGGGACTTTCAAACGCAAGGCGGGTTCTATCGCTGCCGCAAGCGGCGAGGGCGAGCCCAGCGGCCAAAACGAACATAAACTCACGCATGACAGCACCTAATAGTGGACGTGAAAGTTTCGTGTATGTGAAACGCGCCCGTGGTGCCGAGGTTCCCACGGGGATTCTGCCTTATTCATAAGACGTTCGACGGCGCAAATATATGCGCTCCCGGCGCGATTGTTTTGAACGACGGTTTGGAGCCCTCCGACCAACCGCTTAAGGCCACATGCGCCTTAGAATGCCGTCCTTAACGATGAAGTGGTGGTAGAGCGCGGCGGCCACATGCAAGGCGAGGAGGGCGTAGAGAACATATTGCCCGTAGTCATGCAGGTTCTGCGCGTTAACCGACAGCCGGCGGTCGAGGGGGACGATCCGCGGCAAATCGAATAGCCCGGCCATGCTGATGTCGCGCCCGCGCGCGGCCAGCCCCATGTAACCGGTGACCGGCAGGGCGACCATCGTTACATAAAGCAGCATATGGGTCAGGGTCGCGCCGACTTTCTGATAGCGCGGTGTTTCCGCCGGCAGCGGCGGGGCAGGGTGGGTCAAGCGCCAGACCGTCCGAAACAGCACAAGAATGAAGATGGCGGTGCCCACGGTTTGGTGAATCAAAAGGGCCTCGCGCGTCATCTCCGCGCCGTCGGCATAGACGGAAACCAGCCCATAAATGACCGTCGGCACCATGGCGATGGCCGTCAGCCAATGCAGGTAAATCGCCGCCCGCCCAAATTTTTCATCGGCGAACTTCTCGCTGGCCGGTTGCATGCTAAAGTATCCCCTCTATCCGGCTCGACGGTAAACGCGGAGGAAACAAAGTGTCACTAAGAATCTCGCCCAGGCTGGGGCAAATTTTGGCGGGCCCATGGTTGACAAGCCTATGTGTCGTGACCGCCGTTATGTCGGCATCAGGAAGCGCGCAAGCGGCTCCCAATTGGGCGAAAATCCCAGCCAAAAAGGTCATGCTGCTGTACCCGGCGCAAACCTCCTGGGAGGTTTTGATGATCCAGAATCGTCACAGCGGCCGGCGCAGGTTCCTCGAAGGCAAGGACTGCATAGCCTGCCACGGTAATATCGACGAGCACCCCCTGGGCGATGAGCTGGTCCACGCCGAGAAATTCAAGGAACCGGAGCCTATCCCGGGTAAACCCGGCTTTCTGGACCTACAGGTCAAAACCTCCCACGACGCCGACAACCTCTATGTCCGCGTGGAATTTGATCCGGGCAAGCAGCCCGATTCCGCCATGGACAAGGATTTTGAAACCAAAGTCTCGATGATCATTGATGACGGCAGTGTCGCCGATGCGAAGCGCGCCGGCTGTTGGACAGCCTGTCATGACAATTCCGCCAGCATGTCACGCGGCATCGTGTACATTACCAAGTATCTCAATATTTCGCGTGCGCCCGGCGGCGACCCCGTGGATGCCGAGAAATTGGCATCTCTGAAAGCCGAAGGACAGTACCTTGAATACTGGCAGGCGCGCCTCAATCCTGGCGCCAAGGCTGTACCCGTCGACGGCTATATCCTGGAAAAACGTGTCGAAAACGAGAAGCCGGTTGTGAATGTTGATGCCACCCAAACCAAAGCCGGGATTTGGACCGTGACGTTCACGCGCAAATTGGTTGGCGCCGGCCCGGGGCACAAAGATATCGTGCCCGGAAAAACCTATAATATTGGTTTTTCAGTTCATGCCGGTCATACCGCCAAGCGTTTCCACTACGTGTCCTTCGAACGCAAGCTGGTGCTGGACGCAGGCGAGGCGGAATTCGTCGTCACGAAAAACTGAGATTTGAGGATCCGCCGACAATGGGCCGCCTCGTGTAAGTGCGCGGCGGCGGGTGGCCCAATACTTTTGAGTATGATGCCGGCTGAGACCTAGCTTTCTTTAGTGAGCGTAGCGAACTTAAGAAAGCTAGTCCCTGCAAGGGAGGAATTGAACCCCCGCGGCCGCAGGCCGCAAAGAAAAGAAGAGGAGGTTCAAGGTCGTTGTGCGGATGGTGCCGGCTGAGGGAATTGAACCCCCGACCCACGGTTTACAAAACCGTTGCTCTACCCCTGAGCTAAGCCGGCCCACAACGCCATCTCTTACGCAAAATCGCCGGGAAAATAGGGCCAGGCGGCAAAAAGGGCAAGCTACCGCTTTGTGCTGGTTTGCCGAGCGCGTTCGTACAGCGCCACGGCGGTGGCGTTAGAGACATTGAGGCTTTCCATGTTTCCGGCCATGGGCAGGCTGGCGACGTGATCGCAGGTCTCGCGCACCAGACGCCGCAGGCCTTCGCCTTCGGCGCCCAGCACCAAAGCGATGCGCCCGTCCAGCTTGACACTCGACAGTTGCTGCGGCGCTTCGGCATCCAGGCCCACCAGCCAAAACTGGTGCTCTTTGATGAGTTCCAAGGCGCGCACCAAATTGCCGGCCTTGATGTAGGGAATTTTGTCGAGGGCGCCGGAGGCGGACTTGGCCATGGCGCCGCTTTCATCGGGCGCATGGCGGTCTGGCGCAATGACGGCCGCTGCGCCAAAAGCCGCCGCTGAACGCAAGATTGCACCGACGTTGTGCGGATCGGTCACCTGGTCCAGCACGACGATGCAAGACTCAGGATTCACCGCGATGCGCTCCAACACATCCTGCAGGTCGTAATCCAACGCATGGGTCAGCACGGCGACGCCCTGATGCACCGCGCCTTCGCCGACCAGGGCGTCGATGTCACGTCGCGAAGCGCCTTTGACCTGGCCCAGCGCGCGCGGCGGGATCGATGACTCTTCGCCGAGCTTGGCCAGCGCTTCGGTCGTTGCCAAAACCCGCAAAACTTTGCGCTCGACGTTGGCGAGCACCGCCGTGACGGGATGATGGCCGTAGATCCAGGTTTCGTTCGCGCGACCCTTGCGACCTACGGGTGTCTCGCCCGGTTCATTTTGAACCGCAGCCGATTGCGGCGCGGGGCGCGGGCGTGCGCTGTAGGTTTCGGGCTTTGGCGGCTGCGGTTTTTGAGCGGCGTCGGGCCGTTGGCTTTGGGAGCGCGATGGGCTGGATGCGGTGAGCGGGAGTTTCATCGGCGGACGCTCCATGCGCGCCCGTTCGGTTGGCGCACGATCGCCACGCGGGCGTTCGGTATGAGCCCGCTCGGATTGAGCCCGCTCAGACGGGGCCCGCTCTGATTGAGGACGTCCGCCATGAGGCTTGCCGCGCTCCTTATTGCCGAAGGGTTTGCTCCCGTGCGGTTTGAATTTGGACCGCTCGGCGCCCGGCTTGTCGGTTCTTTGGCGCGCAGGTGCTTCACCGCCTTTGTGTGGACGCGCCTTGGGCGCACCGTCTTTGGGCGCACCCTCGCGCTGAGGTCTGTCGCGCTGATACCCTGGGCGTTGAAAGCCCGCCGAGGGCCGCTCGCCGCTGTTTCTTGGGCCGGCGCCTCTGGGGTTTCGGGGGCCTTGAGATCCATGCTTTGACATAATGGGGTTCCTTTTGCCCCTGGCCTAAACTGCTTCTTTCACGTTGACAAGCAATGGCCGAAACTCTACTTGGACCCCCTCCTAAGGAAGCCGTCGTGTTTGAGAAATTCTTTGGGAAATTCCTTGGGTTACGGAGGGATGGCCGAGCGGTCAATGGCAGCAGACTGTAAATCTGCCGACTTATGTCTACGAAGGTTCGAATCCTTCTCCCTCCACCATCCTTAGTTTTCCTCAGCGAGCCCTTGCGAGCTTAGGAAAGCTAGGACCCCTTCGAGCCTTCGCATCGCGAAGGCGAGGGGGCTGGTAGCAACGAACTCTAGGTTCTTTCATGTCCGAAACTCTCCCCGACCGCCTTTCCGTCAATCCCGCCAGCCCGTTCTTCAACGACGAACTGCTGAAGCAGGGCGTCGGCATCCGCTTCAATGGCGTCGAGAAGACCAATGTTGAGGAATACTGTGTAAGCGAAGGCTGGGTCCGCGTCGCCGCCGGCAAGACCCTCGACCGCAAAGGCAACCCCATGACGATCCTGCTGCGCGGCAAGGTCGAGCCCTATCTCAAGCAGGCCGCCATGAAGGCGGAAGGGTTAGTCTAAGCTTGGGGGGAATCGAACCCCGCGCGCCGTTTACGGCGCGCCAACAAAAGCTACGAGGGTTCGCTGTTCAGTTGGAGTGGCCGCCTCCGCCCTTCGGCAGCGCGCCAGCTTTTCTAAGCTCGCGAGGGCTCGCTAAGAAAAGCTAGGCGTGGAGCGGGTGAAGGGAATCGAACCCTCGTCGTAAGCTTGGAAGGCTTCTGCTCTACCATTGAGCTACACCCGCGTTCCGGCGGTAGTTTTACGCAAGCCCCATATGCACCGGCAAGCGATTTGTCATATCGCGCGTTCCAGGCCCGCCTAACTCGGATTGCCGCACGCGCCGGCTCCGCACAGCTGAATCATGTTCGGCGCCGATTGAAAGCGCGTGATGTCGTCGAAATGCGACGTGTTCGTATTGGCGTTAAGGAGACCCGAGGCATAGCTGGTATTGCCGTCGCTATTGACGAACTGCCCGTCTGCCACTGTTTGAGTCCAGCGATTGCCAGTGGAGCCGCCGGTCTTTGCTCTCAAGGCTAAGGCTTGGTCGGGGCCGCTGCTGATTAGCACATAAGCCGCGTTGGTCGTATCCGAGGCGACGGCTAGGTCAATATCATCGACCGTCAGATTACCGGCCGGATAGCACCCGCTGGCGCCGGTTGTGCGCACCATGCCGTTGGCGACGTGAAGGTTGCCGGCGGTGGCGGGACATCCTACCGCGGCCGAGACGCCGCCGGCAGCGGCGTATCTGATGCGATCTCCCCAGCCGTCGGTGATGTCCTGTTCCGAAAGGCCAAGGGTTGTCCAAGGCACGACCGCATCGACGAATTGACATGTCAGGGCGGAGGCTACGGTCACGCATGCCGTCGCGACGGCCACGCTGCCCGACGTCATGGCTGTGCCGGCGTTAGCCAAGGTTGACGCCCGCGACCCATCGGTCGGACAGGGCAGGCAGCCGTTTTGAATCACATAAAGCTGCAGCGCTTTCTGAATGACGTCCATGCGCTGTGTGGTGAGTTCAGCCCGGCGCGCGTCAAAGACCGGGCCGAGAAGTGCTATCGAACCACCCGCCACCAGACCCAGCACGACCAGGACAATGCCCATTTCGATCAGGGTAAAGCCCAGGGTGAAACTTAGTTTCCGGGCGAAGCCCCCGGTGAAGCTAAGCGCGCGCTTCGTGAACATTTTCAGGTCCTTGAGATGATAAGCCAAATACTACCGGCGGCTTGGGATGGGGTCCAGCCCGGGAATGTCGCGAATGGCGCATCACAGGGCGGATTTTTGATGATCACAAGGCGACGCAAGTGCTAAAGGTGGCGCCGCTCGAAACCGGGAGACAAGGGTTTTCCGCGGTTCGGATCAACCGTGATCACAGTGAATTGGAAAAGACATGTCGAAAGAGAAATTTCAGCGGAACAAGCCGCACTGCAATATTGGCACGATTGGTCACGTTGACCACGGCAAGACGTCTTTGACGGCTGCGATCACGAAGGTTCTGGCCGAGACGGGCGGAGCGACGTACACGGCCTATGACCAGATCGACAAGGCGCCTGAAGAGAAGGCGCGCGGGATCACGATCTCGACGGCGCACGTTGAGTACGAGACCGCGAACCGCCACTACGCGCACGTCGACTGCCCCGGCCACGCGGACTATGTGAAGAACATGATCACGGGTGCTGCGCAGATGGACGGCGCGATCCTGGTTGTGTCGGCCGCCGACGGCCCGATGCCGCAGACCCGCGAGCACATCCTCCTTGCCCGCCAGGTCGGCGTTCCGGCGATTGTTGTGTTCATGAACAAGGTCGATCAGGTCGACGATCCGGAACTGCTTGAGCTGGTTGAACTGGAAATCCGCGAGCTTTTGACCAAGTACGAATTCCCCGGCGACAAGATCCCGATCATCAAGGGCTCGGCGCTGGCGGCTTTGGAAGGCAAAGACCCCAAGATCGGTCACGACGCGATCCTGGAACTGATGAAGGCGGTTGATGCTTCGATCCCGCAGCCGGCGCGTCCCAAGGACAAGCCGTTCCTGATGCCGATCGAAGACGTGTTCTCGATCTCGGGCCGCGGCACCGTGGTCACGGGTCGTGTTGAGCGCGGTATCGTGAAGGTCGGCGAAGAAGTCGAAATCATCGGCCTGAAGCCGACGACCAAGACCGTTGTCACCGGCGTTGAAATGTTCCGCAAGTTGCTCGACCAGGGGGAGGCCGGCGACAACATCGGCGCCTTGCTCCGCGGCACCAAGCGTGAAGACGTTGAACGCGGCCAGGTTCTGGCGCACCCGGGCACCGTCACGCCGCATACCAAGTTCGAAGCGAACTGCTACATCCTTTCGAAGGATGAGGGCGGCCGTCATACGCCGTTCTTCGCGAACTATCGTCCGCAGTTCTACTTCCGCACGACGGACGTGACCGGCACGATCGAACTGCCTAAGGGCACGGAGATGGTGATGCCGGGCGACAACATCGCGTTCACGGTCAACCTGATCGCCCCGATCGCCATGGACGAAGGCCTGCGCTTCGCCATCCGCGAGGGCGGCCGTACCGTCGGTTCGGGCGTCGTCGCTAAGGTT
>CANJLF010000002.1 GCA_947475295.1 Fidelibacterota bacterium | reverse complement strand
GTCACTGGATCGAGAACATGTTCGGCAGGCTCAAGGACTGGCGACGCATCCACACTCGTTACGACCGATGCGCCCACACCTTCATGTCAGCCATTTATATCGCCGCAACCGTCATCTTCTGGCTATGATCAATGAGTCCTGACCCTAGCGTGCGATTTTTGACCATGTGCGGACGAAGTTTGCACCTTTTTCACGGTCACAAAGCCGCCCAATAGCCTCGAATCGAGATCGTTAGATATATTAACGGCTTCTACAAAGTCCTTTTCACTAACTTCGACAACCACGATGATTTCGCCAGGAAATTGGCGCACCGTCGCACTAACAAGCGGAACACCTCGCTTGTCGAAGGCATCTCGAACGAGTGCTAAGGCATCGGAATTTTGGCCGTCATTCATAGGCTGCAGCCTTTTTTTCTTAAGTACACTCTTGCAACTTTTATAAACGCGTCAGCTTGATGATACGTCGCGTGCGCCGTCCCAGAGAACCCGCGCTCTCCTTTTGGGTACGGATCATAGTCTGCTCGGTTGCGCTCAAATCGCGCGTTTTTTAGTTCGTTGTGCCAAGCATGGCGATCAGGAAAATCTTTTGGCAAATGTTCCGGCAGCGTTGAATGGCTCTCATGATCATCGCCTTTCTTAACCAGAAAGACCACCGCTCGCGCAGCATGATACATGGCATAGTAAGAGCGCGTTATGCGCAGCCGGTTGAACGACGTTTTGTTCTTCTGTAACTTTTTTGCGGACTTCAATATCCCAAGCGCAAAATTAAACCGGGCTTCACAGGCCTCGACAAGTAGTTGGTCAACTACTTTTCCAGATCGCTCTACGAAAAGAGCTCCCAGGCGAAAATCATTTATTGTATTGGCGTTGCCCTTGGAGATAAGGAGTCAATGATCGTCTGAAAGCTTTCCCGCCATAATGCCTATACGCCCTGCGACAGATAGAGCAAATGCCTAGCGCCAAACCGGTCTCGCGTGCCCGCTTCAGCAGCGTCACTCTGGTTGCCGCACCTCACGCGTTAACGGCAGCTAGACCCTACGCCACGTCCCGCATCTGTTCGGCGGCTTTCAAATCCACCGACACCAGGCGCGACACGCCGCGTTCCGCCATGGTCACGCCGAAGAGGCGGTCCATGCGGGCCATGGTCATGCGATGGTGGGTGACGCACAGCACGCGGGTATCGGTGACTTTGATGATCTCCGCCACCAGCGAGCAGAAGCGGTCGACGTTGGCGTCATCCAGCGGCGCATCCACTTCGTCCAGCACGCAGATCGGTGCGGGGTTGGTCATGAACACGGCGAACAGGAGGGCTAGCGCGGTCAACGCCTGCTCGCCGCCGGACATGAGGCCCAGGTTGCCGAGGCGCTTGCCGGGCGGGCTGGCCATGATCTCAAGGCCGGCGTCCAGCGGGTCTTCGGCTTCGGTCAGTTCCAGGTGCGCGCGGCCGCCGCCGAACAGCTTGGTGAACAGGTTGCGGAAATGGCCGTCGACTTCCTTGAAGGATTTCAGCAGGCGCTCGCGGCCCTCTTTGTTGAGGGTCATGATGCCTTCCCGCAGCCGCGCAATGGCAGCCACCAGGTCGTCGCGCTCGGTCACCAGGCCGGTGATCTGCTGGGTCAGCTCTTCGCTTTCCTGTTCGGCGCGCAGGTTGATGGCGCCTAAGTTGTCGCGCTCGCTGACTAGGCGCTGCAGGCTCTTCTCGGCCTTTTCCAGCGTCGGCAATTCGTCGCCGTCGTCGAACTTGGTATGGCTGCGCACATCGCCCGGTTCGCAAGCCACGCGCTCGCGGATATTGCCGTCGATGATGTCGAGCGTCTGCTGGCCCTGTGTCACGGCGGACTCGCGGCGCACGCGCTCTTCGCGGGCGTCGGACAGCGCATGTTCGGCATCGCGCAAACGCTTGTCGGCTTCGGCCAGCAGGGTTTCGCCTTCGGCCAGGGCATCGGCGGCCTTGCGGCGCTGGGCTTCGGCGATCTCCAGCTGATCCATGAGGTCGACGCGTTGCGCGGCAATTTCCCGGGGGCGGCTGGCCAGCTCTTCCAGTTCCTCGCTGGCGCGGCGCTGTCTGAGGCGCAGTTCGTCATCCTGGCGGATGGCTTCGGCGCGGCGCGCCTGCCATGAGGCGGCCTCGTTGGTCAGGGCGGCGAGGCGGCGGGCGCGTTCCTCGGCCTGACGGGCGAGGCTGTCGTAAACCGCGCGGGCTTCCATCAGCTCCTGGCGCAAGTTGCCGAGGCCGCCTTGCTTGCCGTCGACTTCGGCGCGTAAGGCCTGGCCGTCACCCAGCTCGGCCAAGCGATTTTGCGCAAAGGCGATCTGGGCCTGGGCTTCATCGGCTTCGGTCTGCAACTGGTTGCGGGTGTCTTCCAGGCCGGCGATGCGGCTTTGCGAGGCGGCGAGCTTCTGGCGCAAAACGCCCAGGGCCTCGCGTGCGCGGTGATTGACGCTTTCGGCTTCGCGCACATTTACTCTCGCGGCCTGTTCGGCCTGTTGGGCGCTCGCGATAGCGTGCTTGGCGCCTTCGACGGCGCGCTCGGCGTCGCCCAGCACCGCGGCGGAGGACTCCAAGAGGCCGAGCAGTTCCTTCAGGCGATTGCGCTGCTTCAGGCGCGTGGCGGCGGCATTGGCGGCACCGGCGGCTGCGACGAAGCCATCCCAGCGCCAGAGATCGCCGCCGGCCGTGACCAGACGCTGGCCGGGCTTCAACTGCGATTGCAGCGACAAAGCTGTGGCGGTGTCGGCGACGATGCCGACCTGCGACAAGCGGCGGCTCAGGCGATCCGGTGCGCGCACCACACTCGACAGCGGCTTTGCCCCTTGCGGCAAGGGCGACACATCAAAGAACGGCGGCAGCAGCTGCCAGCGCATGGGCGAGCTGTCGTCACCGGCGGCGGAAAGGTCGTCACCGACGGCGGCGCCGAGGGCGGCTTCGAAACCCGGGTCCACGGACACGGCATCGATGATCGGGCTCCAGGCGCCGGCGGTCTTGGGCTCGGCCAGCAGTTCTTCCAGCGCCACGGCTTCGGCGCGAAGCTTGGTGTGTTCGGCGGCTTTGGTCTGCGCTACATCGCGCGTCTGCTCGTAAGCCGTCTGCGCGGCGGCGCGGGCGCGTTCGGCGTCTTCCCAGGCGGTGCGGGCAGCGGCAAGAGCTTCCTCGGCGGCGGCGAAGTTGGCTTCCTCGGCGGCGATCACCTCGGGCGCCAGCGCGTTCTGGCGCACGGTTTCCAGCTGGGTGAGGATTTCCTGCAAGCGCCGGTCGGCGCGCTGGCGGCGCATGTCGGACTCGTTCAGCTGCTGGCGCGCGGCGGCGCGGGCGGAATCCGCCAGCGACAATTGCCGGCCCAGGGCGGTCAGCTCTTCCTCGACGACTTCCACGGCCTTGGCCGCGTTCATCAGGGCTTCGCGGCTGCGCTCGCGTTCGGCGGCTTCGGCGGCGGCGGCGGCGTTCAGTTCGTTCTGTTCGCCGGTGACGCGCGCCAAGGCTTGCTCGGCATCGGTCATACGGCCGGCTTCGCGCGTCAAGTCGTCGCGGATTTGCGCAAGGCGCATCTCGACGGCTTCGCGGGCGCGGGCGATACGCTCCAGCTCTTCGTCCAGCTTGTCGCGGGCGATGACAAGATGCTGAAGGCGTGCGGCGGCCTCGGCTTCGGTCTTGCGTAGAGACGGCATGCTGGCGGCGGCGTCCGCCTGGCCCGTGGCGGCAGCGGCGGCTTCGCCGGTGCGGGTGGCGACTTCGGTTTCGGAGTCCGCCAGCGCGGCGCGGGCGGCAGCCAACTGCGCCGTGGCTTCGTCGCGCTTGATCATTAGCACCAGGGCGTCGGCGGCGCGGATGCTCTCGCTGATTGTTCTGTAGCGCACGGCCTGGCGGGCCTGCTTCTTCAGACTTTCCAGCTGGGCTTCCAGGGCGACGATGACGTCGTTGAGGCGGTTCAAATTGGTTTCGGCGGCGGCCAGGCGCAGTTCGGCCTCGTGGCGGCGGCTGTGCAGACCGGTGATGCCGGCGGCTTCCTCCAGCAGGTTGCGGCGCTGGGATGGCTTGGAATTGATGATCGCGCCGATGCGGCCCTGGCTGACGATGGCGGTGGAGCGCGCACCCGTCGCCACGTCGGCGAACAGCAGCTGTACGTCCTTGGCGCGCACGTCGCGGCCGTTGACCCGATACAGCGAACCCTTCTCGCGTTCGATGCGCCGCGTGATTTCCAGATCGTCGGTATCGTTGAACTGCGCGGTGGCCTTGCGTGTCGAGTTGTCGAGGAAAATTGACACCTCGGCGATGTTGCGGGCAGGGCGGTCGCGGGTGCCGCCGAAGATCACCTCGTCCATTTCGCCGCCGCGCAGCTGCTTGGCCGAGGTCTCGCCCATGGCCCAGCGCAGGGCCTCGACCAGGTTGGATTTACCGCAGCCGTTGGGGCCGACAATGCCCGTCAACCCGGGTTCGATCAGAAGCTCTGTCGCATCGACGAAGGATTTGAAGCCCGACAGGCGCAGTTTTGAAAAGGCGACCAAAAAAGTTCTCCGATTATCTCCGTACGGTGATGCCCGCACGGTCCCCTCAGTGTCTCGCGCATACGTCCCGCGCTTATCGCAGCCTCGCGGCTATAGCTGTTTGTCGATGGCTTTCTTCAGCGCGGCGTAGTCGTCGCCCTGTACCTTTTCCTCGCCGACGAAGAAGGTGGGCGTGGACTCAACCTTGTAGAGCGTACGGGCTTTTTCCTGCACATCCTGGATTTCCTTCAGGATGGCCTCGTTCTTCAGGCAGGCATCGACATCGTCGCTGCTCATGCCGGCGAGCTTGGCGTAGTCGCGCAAGGGATTCAGCGGAGTTTCGGAGCGCATCCACTCGCTTTGATTTTTGTACATCATATCGATCATGATCTTGCCGCGGTCGTTGGGCGCGCAGCGCGCGATCATGGCGGCGCCGGTGGCTAGACCGTCCAGCGGAAAATCGCGGAAGACGTATTTGATCTTGCCGGTGTCGATATACTCGGCCTTGAGTTTGGGCATTTCCTCTTGCGCGAAGTGGGCGCAGTGCGGACAGGTCAGCGAAGCGTATTCGATGACGATGACCTTGGCTTTGGGATTGCCGTGGACGAATTCACGGTAAACCGGCGCCGGCTTGGCGGCATCGGCGGCGAAAGCCGGGCTCACAGCGATGGTAGCCAGGGCGCCTAAAAGGGCTACGCCGGCCCAAAAGGGCGCTGTTCCGCGCGCGATTTTCATAAGTCTTCCTCCACCAGATGATGGGGTTGAATACCAACATCCATACCATTTGTGGAGAATTTTAGACTCTGGGCCGTAACCCCAGGGAATCCGCCAATTTTTTGGCTTCAGCCGGCGGCCCGGCCCGCTGGGTGGGCCGGGTTTTCGGAGACTCGGGCGGCAGCTATTTCAGCACTTTGTCGATGGCGGCTTTAAGAGCTTCGAAGTCGGCGCCTTGGACCCGCACGTCATTGACGAAGAACGTCGGCGTGCCGTCGACCTGGTACAGCGTCGAGGCCTTTTCCTGCACGCTCTGGATCTCCTTCAGGACGGCCTCGTTCTTCAGGCAGGAATCGATATCGGCATCGTCCATGCCCGAGAGCTTGGCGTAATTCTTCAAAGGCACCACCGGCTGTTCGGCGCGAAGCCATTCGAGCTGATTCTTGTACATCAGGTCGATCATGGTGATGCCGCGGCCGTTGGGCGCGCAGCGCGCCAGCAGTGCAGCGCCCGTGGCTAAGCCATCCAGCGGGAAATCGCGGTAAATGTATTTGATCTTATTGGTGTCGATATAAGCGGCCTTCAGCTTCGGGTATTCCTGTTCCTGAAAGTGCGCGCAGTGCGGACACGTCAGCGAGGCGTACTCGATCACCGTCACTTTGGACTTGGGGTTACCCTGTACGTATTCCTGATAGACCGCGGGCGCTTTGGCAGCGTCGGCGGCGAAGGTCTCGCGAACGGCCGTGCCGATAAATCCGGCACCAATGAGCAGCGCTGAAGTTCTGCGCGTAATTTTCATATTGTCCTCCACGAGTTCCTCCACTTCGAGATGTCCCGACTATATACCAACATTTGTGGTGGTTTTGGGACGAAATCCGCCGTTTTTCCGGCCGATTCCGGGCTGTTACAGGAGTGGGGGCGCCGCTCAGGCCGCAGCGGGGCTGCAGATCATCTCGATGGTACAGCCCTGCAGGCTATCGGCCACCTTCACCTGGAAGCCGTGCAGCCGGGTGATCGCCGCCACGAGGCTCAAGCCCAGCCCCATGCCGGCGAGGTTGCGACTCTTGTCCGAGCGATAGAAACGGCGGAACACGGCCTCACGCTCGGGCACAGGGATGCCGGGGCCGGTGTCGGCCACGCGCAGCATGAGGTTGTTGTCGGTGCGCACGAGTTCGATGGTGACGCTGCCGCCACGCGGGGTGAACTTAAGGGCGTTATCGATCAGATTGGAGATGGCCTCGAACAAAAGATCTCGGTCACCGCGCAAGACCCAATGCGAGATCCCACCCGACAGTAATTTGATGCCCATATCTTCGGCCGCCGGTTCATAAAGGTCGACAACGGCTGAAACGATGCTTCCCAAATCGACGTCGCCGAAGGCGGCATTGCGCTGGCCATGTTCGATGGCGGCGATGCGCAACAGGGCGCTGGTCACGCTTAAGGCCTGATCGATTCCGGTAATGCCCTTATCGACGGCCTTGCGCAAGTCATCGAGCGACGTTGCGCCATCACGTCCGCGCTCCAGGGCCGCGCGCACCCGCGTCAAAGGTGTGCGCAGATCGTGGGCAATGTCGTCGCCCACACCCTTAACCTCGGTCACCAGTTGCTCGATCTTGCCCAGCATGTCGTTGATGATTGCGACCAGCTTATCAAAGTCATCATGAGTACCGCGCGTCGGCAGGCGTTCGTTCAAATGCCCCGCCATCACGCGCAAGGCCATGCGGTGAATTTCGTCGATGCGGCTTTGTGTGCGCAGGGCGAGGACGGCCGCGCAAATCAAGGTCAGGATCGCGGCCGGCGGTAAGGCGGTGCCCACCATGTTGAGGACATCGTTCTGCAGCGCGACGAGATCGTCAAAGTTGCGCCCAACGACGTAGGTTTTTCCGTCCGAAAGCACGATGCCTATCGCATGGGCGGCCTGCTTCTCCGCGCCCTGGTCATCCTCGCGGTCAGCGATGACGTCGTACATCTGCATGTCCGGAACGAAGTTCTCGGGGATCGAACGCATATTACCGGCGATCGGCTGTCCGCGCTCATCGAACAGGCCGGCAAGGCGCACGCGGCGCGGGTCTTCGCTGAGCCTGGTCTGGATGAACTGGAATACGATCTTTGGGTCGCTGCCGACGGTGTTGCGGATTTCTCGCACCAAAGTGCCGTCGATGCGCGTCTTGTTGGATTCAATGACTTGGTGAAAGACGAACGTCGTCAAGACGACCACCGCGGCGAAGAAGACCGCCGAGATGGTGAGTGTCCACCGGAAGGTGGTGGTGCGGATGAATTCAGGCAGGCGCACGTAAGACAAATCCTGTTCCGCGGACACTGTGGATCATGGGGGCTTCGCCGGCGGCGTCGACCTTGCGGCGCAGGCGGCCCATGTGAACATCGACCAGATTGGTACGCGGGTCGAAGCGGTAATGCCATACCTCTTCGAAGAGCATGGTGCGGGTCACGACCTGATCGGCATGGCGCATCAGATATTCCAAGAGCTGGAATTCGCGTGGCAGGATGTCGATCTCGCGCGGCCCACGTTTGACGACGCGCTCGATGAGATCCAGCGTCAAGGGACCGACGCGCAGCACGGTTTCACGCGGATCGGCGGGGCGGCGCAAGAGCGCGTCAAGGCGCGCCGACAGTTCCACCAGCGCGAAGGGCTTGGTCAGGTAATCGTCGCCGCCGGCCTTCAAGCCGCGCACGCGGTCGTCGACTTCGCCCAGCGCGCTCAAGACCAGCACCGGCGTTTTGATGCCCTGGCTGCGGATATTCTCGACGATGGTCAGGCCGTCGACTTCCGGCAGCAGACGGTCGACGGTCATGACGTCGTAGCTGCCGCTTTCGGCCCGGGCCAAGCCGTCACTGCCGGTGGCCGCCCAGTCTACCTGGAAGCCCTGCGCCGACAGCTCCGCCACAATCTCGCCGGCAGTTTCAGGATCGTCTTCGATAACAAGGACGCGCGTCGACATGGGGAACTTTGATTTTTCGCCAAATGGGTAAGATCACTCTACGTTAGCTCATCGCCAAGGCGGAGTCCCAATTTTGGGCGCTAAGACAACAGTAATGAAAGGAATTATCCTAGAACGAGTACACGACGAAGGCACTGAGATTCATCTGATTCGCCGAGCCCGCCAGCCGCACAATCGGGCTGTTGGCGGCGTCGCCTATCAAGCGCTCGAAGCTGACGTTGGCCACAAGCGCCCAGCGGTCGGTGATGCGGTAATTGCCGTTAAGACCGACTTCAACGTCCTTGAAGCCGGAACTGATCGAAAAGACCGGGTATCCCGATGCCGCCGGCGACGTCGTGGCGCGCACGCAGACGCACGCGCGTATTGGCGTTGAAGGCATAGCTGACGAAGCCGCCTAGCTCGAACGACGTTCCGACATTGCCCATGCCGTTGAGGTCGGGACTGTAGCTTTCCTTGCGACCGAAGTTGATGCTGACCAGCGGACCGGCCTTCAGAACGCCGCCGCCGACTGTGCTCGTGCCGGCGCCGAACAGCCGATTGAACGCGATCAGCTTGACTTCGTTGTTGTCGACTTCGAGCAAGTTCCTGTAACGCAGCGAGACTGCGGGCACCGGGTTGACCTTGTAGTCGTTGCTGCCTTCGTAGGTGGGGCCGACCACGGGGCCCAAGCCGAGGCGGATATTGGTGACATCCTCAGGCAAAAGGTCGATGGCGGACTGCAACGTATCGGTAAGGCCGTCAGTAAGGCCGGTGGTCAGGCGATCAAGGTTTTGGGCCTGTGCGCCGGAAAGCGGCATTGCGGCCAATGCAAACACCGCGACCGAGAGCCGAAGGACGGATTTGTTGATCATGTGCGCATTACCCTCTGAAAGGACCGAGGTTCGGCCCCGACCTTAATATAGGTGGACCCAATACCGGCGTGTGATTTTCCCATCTTACAACGCCGCTACCGGCCGCGTTGTTGCAATGTACGGCCAAGTTTTGTCAGGGCGGCTTTAAGCGGCTCGGAAGTAATGGCGGCGACATCGCGTTCGACCTGGGCGGCGGCATCGGCGGTCAGGGGTGCGGGCGGCGCCGGGGCTCGGGCGCGGGCCGGCAGGGGACCCTGCGCTGCCTGGACCTGGGCCACGGCTTCGTAGCCGAAAAAGCGGTTGATGCGCTCCATGATGGCCGGAACTTTCATCTGCAGCATGGCCGCCGCCGCACCGTGAGACACCCGCAAGTGCAGCGTCGCGCCGGCGTTGCGTCCGCGCGGATATTTCACCTCCAGCGGACAGGCGAAGGCGGCGAGCTCGGCGCCGACAATGGTCGGCCAATGAGACAGGATCTCGGCGCCGGCGAAGCCGCGTTTTCCCAAGGCGGGGCGGGTGAGGCGGCCGGTCAGGTTGCCGATGTTCACCGGACCTTGCCGCCAGCGGCGCGGCTTTTCCACGGCCGGTGCGGCAGAAACCTTTTTGGTTGGCGCCGCGGCAAGCTGGGCCTTGGAGAGCCGGGGTTTAGCCGATGGTTTAGAAGGTGGCTTAGAGGCGGGGGGCATGGGCCCAGCTTACTCCATCCCGACTTGCACTTGAATACGCGGCTGTCGCAAGGTGGCCCCGCAGCCATGGCCAAAAAACCCGCTCCCTCCGCGCCCAATTCACCCCTTCCTAAGTCCGGGGATTTGCTCGCCTGGTACGACCGTCATCGCCGCCGCCTGCCGTGGCGCGCCCTGCCGGGCCGCCATCCGGATCCCTACGCCGTATGGCTGTCGGAGATCATGTTGCAGCAAACCACCGTCACGGCGGTGAAGCCCTACTATGAAACATTCCTGGCGCGCTGGCCGACGGTCGAGGATTTGGCCAATGCGCCGGTGGCGGACGTCATGACGGCCTGGGCGGGGCTTGGCTACTACGCCCGGGCGCGCAATTTGCATAAATGCGCTGGCGTCGTCGCCGCCGATCACAGCGCACAATTCCCCGATACTGAGGACGCCTTGCGCGCGCTTCCTGGGATTGGGCCCTATACGGCGGCGGCCATCGCGGCCATCGCTTTCGGGCGTCATGCGGTGGTGGTCGACGGCAACGTCGAGCGCGTCATGGCGCGGCTGTTCGCCGTCACCGACCCCTTGCCCGGCAGCAAACACCGCTTGCGCGAACTGGCCGCCGGCCTGACGCCCAAGGCGCGCGCCGGCGACTACGCCCAAGGCGTCATGGATCTGGGCGCCACGGTCTGCACGCCGAAATCGCCGGCCTGCGTGATCTGTCCCTGGGTTGAGTCCTGCCAAGGCCGCAAGCTGGGCATCGCCGAAACCCTGCCGCGCAAGGCCAAGAAGGTTGAGACCCCGTTGCGTCACGGTGTTGCCTTTTGGATGCTGCGCGCCGACGGCTGTGTGGCTTTGCAAAGGCGCCCGCCCAAGGGCCTGCTCGGCGGCATGACCGAAGTGCCCGGCAGCGCCTGGCGTTCCAAGATCTGGAGTGCGTCCGAGGCCGCCGCCGCCGCGCCGCTCAAGGCGAAGTGGCGGGCGCTGCCAGGACTCGTCACGCACACGTTCACGCATTTCCGCCTGGAAGTGGCGGTGCGTGCTACTGATCTCACGCCCGCTCAGGCCCGCAAATTGGGCGAGGGCGTCATCTGGACACCCTTGACGCATATCGGCCGGGCCGGCCTGCCCAGCGTCATGGCCAAGGTGGCGGCGCTTGCGATGCGGGCCATCGAATAGCATTTTTGCCTCGCTGTACCCCTTCCAGCTCCCGCTATAATGTGCGGGAGACCGATTTTCGTTTCCAAGGGAAATCATGACCGACAAGAAATCCGACGCCGCCGGCGAGGCCGCCAAGGCCGAACTGCGCGAGGCGGCGCTGTACTATCACCGCTTCCCGACGCCGGGAAAGATCTCGGTTGTTCCCAAGAAAGCGCTCGCCAATCAGCGTGATCTGGCGCTGGCCTATTCGCCCGGCGTCGCCGCCGCCTGTGAAGTGATTGTCGCCGACCCGCGCGAAGTCGATACCGTGACCGGCCGCGCCAATCTGGTGGGTGTGGTTACCAACGGCACCGCCGTGCTGGGTTTGGGCGCGATCGGCCCCTTGGCCGCCAAGCCGGTGATGGAAGGCAAGGCGGTCTTGTTCAAGAAGTTCGCCAACATCGATGTGTTCGACATCGAGATCGCCGAGCGCGATCCGCTCAAGCTGGTGGAGATCATCGCGAGCCTTGAGCCCACCTTCGGCGCCATCAACCTTGAAGACATCAAGGCCCCCGACTGCTTCATCGTCGAGTCTGAGTTGCGCAAGCGCATGAAGATCCCGGTGTTCCACGACGACCAGCACGGCACCGCCATCGTCGTCGCCGCCGCGATCATCAACGGACTCAGTTTGCTGCAGAAAGACATCGCTAATGTAAAAGTGGTGTCCACCGGCGGGGGTGCCGCCGGCATCGCTTGCCTGAACCAACTGATCGATCTCGGCTTGAAACGCGAGAACGTGATTCTCTGCGATCATCTCGGCGTGGTTTTCAAAGGCCGCAACCAAGACATGACCGCGCAGAAAGAGGAATACGCCTCGGCGACCAAAGCGCGCACGCTGGCCGAAGCCATTCCGGGCGCCGACATATTCCTCGGACTCTCGGCGCCGCGCATTCTGACGCAAGACATGGTGCGCTCCATGGCCAAGCGCCCGTTCATCCTGGCGCTGGCCAACCCCGAGCCGGAAATTCTGCCGGAGCTGGCGCGCGAGGCCGCACCTGATGCCATCATCGCCACCGGGCGTTCGGACTTTCCGAACCAGGTGAACAACGTGCTGTGTTTTCCTTACATCTTCCGCGGCGCGCTGGATGTGGGCGCTACGACCATCAACGACGCCATGAAGATCGCCTGCGTCGATGCCATCGCCAAGCTCGCGCGCGGCGCGACAAGCGATGTGGTCTCGGCGGCCTACGGCGGCGACCAGCTCCGCTTCGGCGCCGACTATCTGATTCCCAAGCCCTTCGATCCGCGTCTGGTGTCGGAGATCGCGCCCGCCATTGCAAAAGCGGCCATGGACTCCGGCGTGGCAACGCGTCCTATCGCCGATCTCGAAGCCTACAAAGAACGGCTTCAACAGTTCGTCTATCGCTCGGCCTTTGTCATGAAGCCGGTTTTCGACCAGGCCCGCTCCAACCCCAAACGCGTAGCATTTGCCGAAGGCGAGGACCAGCGCGTGCTGTTCGCGGTCAAGGCGCTCTTGGACGAGAACTTGGCCAAGCCCATTCTCATTGGCCGGCCTCAGGTGATCTCGCAGCGCGTGCGGAAGCTGGGTTTAGGATTTGCGCCCGGCACCGACTGCGAGGTGGTGAACCCAGAGGAAGACGCGCGCTACGGCGATTACTGGCGCAACTATCACGAGCTTATGGAACGCAAGGGCGTTTCGCCCGATACCGCGCGCACCGTGGTGCGCACCAATTCCACGGTCATCGGCGGCCTGATGGTCGCGCGGGGTGACGCCGACGCCATGATTTGCGGCACCTACGGCGAATACCACTGGCACCTGAAATATCTCACCGACATTCTGGGCTTGGCGCCCGGCGCGCACCGCACATCGGCTCTTAGTTTGCTGGTGCTCGACGACGGTCCGGTGTTTCTCTGCGATACCTTCGTGACCGAGGACCCCAGCGCCGAGGAGATCGCCCAGGAAACCGCGCGCGCCGCCCAGAAGGTGCGCGACTTCGGCATCGTGCCGAAGGTGGCGCTGATCGCCACCTCCAACTTCGGCGCGCGCTCGACGCCGGCCTCGCGCAAAATGCGCCGCGCGCTCAAGCTGCTGGTCGAGAGTCATCCGACCCTGGAAGTCGAAGGTGAAATGCAGCCCGACGCCGCCCTCGATGAAGCGCTGCGTCTCAGGATATTCCCGCATTCACGTTTGAAGGGTGCGGCGAACCTCTTGGTCATGCCGACGCTGGAAGCCGCCAACATCTCGCTCAATATGGTGCGCAGCCTTGCGCGCGGCTTGCCGGTGGGGCCCATGCTGCTGGGCCTGGCCAAGCCCGCCCATATCACCACGCCGTCGGTAACGGCGCGCGGACTGGTGAACCTGGCGGCGATTGCTGTCATCGACGGGCAGATGCAAAAGGGGTGAGGCAATATCGCGGGGAGTGGAGATGAGGTTCAATCCTCCGTCCGGATATTCGCGCCGCGCATTTCTTCTTTGCAGTGCTAGCTTGCTGGCGATGGGCAGTGTGCGTGCCGCCGAACCGCTTAACGACGCCACGCTCCATCGCGGCAACCGCTACGATCCGGCGACGCTGGACCCTCACAAGGTCAACACATCTTACGAATTCGCCATCATCTATGACCTGTTCGAAGGTCTGGTGGCTTTTGACGCCGAAGGCCAGCCGGTTCCCGGTCTCGCGTCCTCCTGGACCATCAGCACCGACGGCAAGCGGTATACCTTTCGGCTGCGTCCCAAGCTGATGTGGTCCGACGGCGCGCCTCTTACCGCCGAGGACGTGGTGTTCTCGCTCCGCCGCCTCATGGACCCCAAGACTGCGGGCGTCTTCGCGCCGCTGTTTTACATGCTCGGCAATGCGCGGGCCGTGAATAGCGGAGCCATGCCTCTCGATGCGCTCGGCGTCAGCGCGCCCGACCCGTTGACGGTGGTGATGGACCTGGTCGCGCCGGCACCCTACCTCACGCAAATTCTCGCCAATGCCTACGCTGTCGTCGTGCCGCGCCACATCATCGCCCAACAGGGCGAGGCCTGGACCCATCCCGGTGTCATGGTCTCCAGCGGCGCCTTTGTCCTGGAAGCCTGGAGGCCTCAAAGCGGTGTGACGCTTACGCGCAATCCCCGGTACCACAATGCCGGCGAGGTCAAGCTCGCACGGGTCGCCTATATTCCGACTGAAGACGTCAACGCCGGCGTCGCGCGCTTTCGCGCGGGCGAGCTGGATACGCAGCTCGATGTGCCGGCGAGCCAGGTCGAGCGGCTTGCCGCCGAGCTGCCGGTGGAAACCCGCCTGACGCCGACGCTGCTGACCTATTACCTCGCGCTCAATACCACCCAGCCCAAGCTGGCCGACAAACGTGTGCGCCGCGCGCTGTCGCTGGCCATCGACCGCGACATTTTGACGGGCAAAGTCTTACGCGGCGGTGAACGCCCGGCCTTCAGCTTTGTGCCGCCCATCGTCGCCGACTACCGCCCGGCGCTGCTGGATTTCGCCGATACGGCCGCCGACGCCCGGCTCAATGAAGCCAAGCGCCTGCTCGGTGAAGCTGGTTACGGGCCGGGCAAGCCTTTGCATATCGCCTACAGCCATTCGTCCAATCTCGATCTTCGCCGCATTGGCGTGATCATCGCCGGCATGTGGAAGCGCATCGGCGTTGAAACCACGCTGCTCAACACCGAGGGCAAGGTGCATTTCGCCAATCTGCGCGAGGGCAATTTTGAAGCGGCCTTCGTGGGCTGGTCGGCGGATTTCAACGACGCGACGAGTTTTCTCTATGTGCTGGACTCCGGCACGACCCGGTCCAACTACAGCCGCTATCACAATCCGATTTACGACGGGCTGATTGCCAAAGCCGCCGCCCTGGAGAATACGAGCGCGCGCGCCGAGGTGCTGCGCGATGGCGAAGCCCTGGCCATGGCCGACCAGCCGATCATCCCGCTGTATTTCGGCGTCACCAAGACGCTGGTCTCGCAGCGTGTGGTGGGATGGCGCGCCAATGCCGTCGACGCGCACCCGAGCCGCACTCTCAGTTTGGTGAAATAGGGGTTTAGTCCTCGTCCAATTCGCCCGTATCGTCATTGGCGTCCTCGGCCGCTTCGGCGGTGGTAAGCGGCCGCAGCATCACCAGCGCCAGCAGCGCCGGCGGCAGCAACGCCCCGCCGACACCCCAGGCCAGGGCATTGCGGTTGCGCGACTTTGCCAAGCGCCGGCCCAGCCAGGCGAACACCGCAATCGAGAGCAAAGTCAGAAGAGGATAATAAACCGGCATGGGTTTAGGGCTAACGTGGTTGGCACATTATTGCGCTATTGTGCCCACAAACGCGGCGTTCGCCCAGCCGGTTGCATGTCGCCGGCGATTTTCCACTGTTTTTACGGTTGTTCTTTGGGGTCCATGGCCTTTAAACACACTCTCGAACGGCGTCACATAAGACCTGCGGCGATTCCATGAACGCACCTTCCCCCCGGCGGACGATTTTCGAGACCATGCGCCACTGGTTCGCCGACGGCGTCTTTCGCCGCATCTTCAAGAACGCCGGGCTCCTGCTCACCGGCCGGGCCACCAACGGACTTTTGGGTTTGGCGACTCTTAGCCTGTCGGCGCGCGGGTTGGGCCTTGAGCAATTCGGCGTGTTTGTGCTGCTGCAAACCTACGTCCAGGTGATCATGGCGCTCGCGACCTTCCAGTCATGGCAGGCGGTCATCCGTTACGGCGCGATCTGCATCGAGAATAAAAACGTCGCCGACTTCCAGGCGCTGGTGAAGTTCACCACGCTCTTGGATATCGCCGGGGTCGTGGTGGGCGCGGGCGTGGGATATTTCGCGGCCCCTTTGATCGGGCCTTACGTCGGCTGGAACGACCAAGTCATCGCCTATGCCCAGCCCTTCAGCTTTGCGATTCTGTTCACCATCCTGGCGACGCCCACCGGTCTTTTGCGGCTTTACGACCGCTTCGATCTTTTGGCTGTGCAAGCGGCGGTCACGCCCTTGGTCCGCCTCATCGGCATCGCGCTCGCGGTTTTTCTGCATGGGCCCTTCTGGGCGTATCTTGCGGCCTGGTTCGTCGCCAATGTCGCCGGCGGCGCGGTGCTGGTTTACATCGGCTGGCGTGAAGCCGCCCGCCACGGCTGGCTCAAGGGCATTAGTTTATCCTTGCGCGGCATCACCGCGCCCCACGGCGGTATCTGGCGCTTCTCGATCTTTTCCAATCTGCATGCCTCGCTGACGATCGTCACCGGGCAGATGAGTACGTTCCTGGTCGGCATTGTCGCTGGGCCCTCGGCGGCCGGGCTGTTCAAGATTGGCCGCGATGTGGCGACGGCGATCGCGCGCCCCGCGGACCTACTCAATCAGTCGATCTACCCCGAGTTCGCGCGCCTCGGCAGCCGCGACGGTTGGCGCGACTTCAAACGCCTGATCCTGCGCGGCGCGGCGGTGGCGGGCGGGGGAGCTGCCTTCATGTTCGTGCTGTCGGTCTTCGGCGGCCATCTTTTCATCAGCACGTTCTTCGGCCCGGCCTTCGTCGAAGCCTATTGGCCGCTGGTGCTGCTGGTGGCGACGGCGGGCATCACGCTCGTCGGCTTTCCGATGGAGCCGGCGCTCTATGCCATGGGCCGGCCGAGCATTCCTTTGCGCATCGAGACCGTGGTGATTCTCGCGATCTATCTGCCGATCCTGGTGATCACCACGCGCATCTACGGCCCCACCGGCGCCGCGGTTGCTTCACTGGCGGCGGCCTTGGCGAGCGTCACCGCAATGACCTTCTTTACGGTCGTGCTGCTCCGCCGCCGCGTGGCGCGATCTTCTCCGGCTTGACGGCGTGCAGCGTCGTGAGACGCGCTTTGCGTAAAGCGCCTGCGTCCAGTTTCCAATCGGTATAGCCGCGCGCGATCTCGCCGTAGTAGGCCACGGACGGCGGCGCGCGTTCGCCGGCTTTCAAGGCATAGGCTGTGGCTTGCAGCGGACCTTCGGCGGTTTCCACGGTCACAGTGATTTTGTCGTACTCGGGCCCCTCAAAACCGTCGAGGGAGCGCCAGCAGGCTGGCGTGAGCTCATAGAGCGCTCCTAAAACATTTGCGCCGGCGTCGGGCACGATGGTGGCGTAGGTGCGGAACTCAAGCCGATATCTGGTGAGCGTCGCGACGCTCACGGGCGTCGCTTTGGGACAGCGGCGCTTCATGCCGCGCAGGTTCAGGTTGGCGCCGTAGGCGAAATAGAACATCGGGATTGTTTAGCACGCCACCAAAAGAAACGGCGGATCATGAAGATCCGCCGCTGAGTTTGCTGGGGTTGTGGGGTGGGGAGGGAGAGATAAGCCCCAGCGTTAAAACCTGTCGTCGGGATCTAAGGGCGCGTTGTCAGGGCGCGTCGATCACCAGAATTTGAGAAGAGAATGCGAGCCGTCGGCATATGCGGGCCGTAAGCCAGCGCCATATCTTGAAGTATAAAATCCGCCTGTTCGGTATCGCCGGCATCGGGATAGGAGCCGCGGCTTGGGCCGGCCCCGTTCTTCGGGTCTATCCAGATGGCGGACTGTTCTGTCCGGTGCATGTGCGCGCTCCTCGTTCGATGGGCGCATCATGGCGGGCAGCCGTTAAGGATTCGTGAATCTTCCTTAACTTCGCCGGATTTTCTCGCAAGGGTAGTGGGGCCGGCCGTCTGGGCAATAAAAACCCCGGCGGATTAGGCCGGGTTTTTACGTGCGTTCCGCCTCTTTGTTTTTAAGCGGCGTCTTTCAGCTCCAGCGGCAGTTGCATCTGCAGCTCTTGCTCGGGGACTCGTGTACGGTTGACGATATGCGCGCGAATCGCGGTCAATTCCTCGGCTTCGGCTATCAGATTGGAGGCGGCGTCGCCGACGGATTCGCCGGCCGCGGTGATCAACTCGCGGACCCGGTCGGCCAGGTAATCCAAGAGGCCGCGTTGATCTTGCGTGAGGTTCAGCATGGCGTTTTCCCTTCCCGTGTCGTGCGCATCCAGGGATGTGGCCGCGCGAGGAGACGTGGGCGGCCAAACGGGAGGCGCGGTGCGGAGGCTCATATGCGGGACAGGGGCCCACACCACAAAGGTGTTTTCCGCAACGCAGCATTGCCTGGGCTGCATAGGCCGTAAATGGCGGAAAACCTCAGGGTCGCGGCCTGAGGCGATTTTTCCGATACCCATTGTAACGCGACAGTTATGATGCTTTTCGCGTGGAGATTCAGCTTTTTGGACTGGTTACCTCACCAATGACTCGAAGAACTGCTAGATATAGTTTCGGTCCACCCGTCAAGCGCTAAATGTTGTGAATAAGATAACTAGTTCTGTTGACGTCAAGCCGACACAAGAACACCATATCTCGTAGCGCGGTCGTCCAGATCTACACAATCTAGGGCGAAGACGGAACGAGGGGTTGGAGAGGTACGCGAGGTTAACTCGCGACCGATAGCAATCAGAACAAGGCCGCGGCGAACTATACCCGCCGCAACTCAAGTGAGGCTAAGCCCTTGATATTAAAGGTTTAGCGTACTAGGGACAGAGCCCGATTCACCCTCGAGAACGTCTCCGTGTGGCTGTCGCGGGGGATTTTTGGTTCGTCGAGGGGAAGAGGGTTAAATGAATTACGCATTGGATGCCCACGCTGCGGTTGCTGCTCCACTCACCACATCACTCCCCACACCAACGCCCAAGAGCCAGCCGCCGCGCGACCTAGCCGCGCTCGAAGTGGTGCCCTCGATTCGCATCGACCGGGCCCGCGATTCCCTACTGACGGATTTCGGCAAGGCTACGCTGGAAGACCGCTATCTGCTGCCCACCGAATCCTATCAGGACATGTTCGCCCGCGTCGCCAAGGTCTACTCCGATGACGTCGAACACGCCCAGCGCATTTACGACTACATGTCGCGCCTGTGGTTCATGCCGGCGACGCCGGTGCTTTCCAACGGCGGCGCCGAACGCGGCCTGCCGATCTCGTGCTTCCTGAACGCCGTCAACGACGACCTCGATGGCATCGTCGGCACCTGGACCGAAAATGTCTGGCTGGCCTCCAACGGCGGCGGCATTGGCACCTATTGGGGCAAAGTGCGATCCATCGGCGAGAAGGTAAAGAACTGCGGCAAGACGTCGGGCATCATTCCCTTCGTGCGCGTGATGGACAGCCTCACGCTCGCGATTTCTCAAGGTAGCTTGCGCCGCGGCTCGGCGGCGGTTTATCTCGACGTGCATCATCCGGAAATCGAAGAGTTCCTGGAAATCCGCAAGCCGTCGGGCGACTTCAATCGCAAAAGCCTGAACCTGCACCACGGCCTCAATATCACCGACGAGTTCATGGAAGCGGTGCGCGACGACGCCCCCTTCGGCCTGCGCAGCCCCAAGACCAACGAAGTGATGAAGACCGTCAACGCTCGAGAGCTGTGGCAGAAGATTCTGGAAACCCGGCTTAACACCGGCGAGCCCTATTTGATCTTCGCCGACACCGTCAACCGCCAGATGCCCAAGCATCAGCGCGACCTGGGCCTCAAGGTCACCACGTCGAACCTCTGCTCCGAGATCATGCTGCATACCGGCCCCGATCACTTGGGCATCGACCGCACCGCCGTGTGCTGCCTGTCGTCCTTGAACGTCGAGACCTGGGACGAGTGGAACGCCGACGAGCAGTTCATCCCCGATGTCATGCGCTTCCTCGATAACGTGCTGCAGGATTTCATCGACCGCGCGCCGTCGTCCATGGACCGCGCCAAGTACTCGGCGATCCGCGAGCGTTCCGTCGGCCTCGGCATTATGGGCTACCACTCGTTCCTGCAAGCCAAAGGCGTGCCGTTCGAGTCCGCCATGGCCAAGTCGTGGAACATCAAGATGTTCAAGCATATCCGCCGCGCCGCCGATGCGGCTTCGGTGCTGCTGGCCGAGGAGCGCGGGGCTTGCCCCGATGCGGCCGAAAGCGGCGTCATGGCGCGCTTCTCGCACAAGCTCGCCATCGCGCCCACGGCGTCCATCAGCATCATCTGCGGCGGCACATCGCCGTGCGTCGAGCCGATCCCGGCGAACATTTACACGCACAAAACGCTGTCCGGCTCGTTCACCGTCAAGAACCCGTACCTGACCAAAGTTCTGGCCGAGAAGGGCCTCGACAATTCCGCGACCTGGAACTCGATCCTGGAACATGAAGGCTCCGTCCAGCATCTGAACGGCCTCACCGCCGCCGAGAAGGACACCTTCAAGACCGCTTTTGAAATCGACCAGCGCTGGGTGGTGGAACTCTCCGCCGACCGCTCGCCCTACATTTGCCAAGGCCAGTCCATCAATCTGTTCATCCCGTCCGACGTCGATAAGTGGGATTTGATGATGCTGCATTGGCGCGCTTGGGAGTCTGGCGTAAAAAGCCTCTATTATCTTCGCTCTAAGTCGGTGCAGCGTGCCGCCTTTGCCGGCGTCGAAGCAGACAACACCCGTCAGTGGCCGGAAAAGCCCCTGGGCGGCAACCGCACCGACTACGAAGAATGCTTGGCCTGCCAGTAGCGCGTTAGCTGCGGCAAGAGATCACCTCACTAGGACGACGCCCATGAATCTTATCGCGCCAAAAAATCTTCCCGGTCTCATGACCGCCAGCCATGGCTATAAGCCGTTCCGCTATCCGTGGGCCCATGACTATTGGAAGCGCCAGCAGCAGATCCATTGGATGCCCGAGGAGGTGCCGCTGGGCGAGGACTGCAAGGATTGGGCGACGCGGCTTACGGATTCCGAACGCAATCTGCTGAGCCAGATTTTCCGCTTCTTCACACAATCGGACATTGAGGTGAACGATAACTACATGGAGCGCTACGCCCGCGTCTTCAAACCGACCGAAATTAAAATGATGCTCGCGGCCTTCTCCAATATGGAAACCATCCATATCGCGGCTTATGCCCTGCTGCTTGAGACCATCGGCATGCCCGAGACTGAATTCGGCGCCTTCATGCAGTACAAGGAGATGGCCGACAAACACAGCTACATGCAGAAGTTCGGCATCGACACGCCGGCCGACATCGCGCGTACGCTGGCCATGTTCGGCGGCTTCACCGAAGGCCTGCAGCTGTTCGCCTCCTTCGCCATGCTGCTCAACTTCCCGCGCCAGAACAAGATGAAGGGCATGGGCCAGATCGTGTCCTGGTCGGTGCGCGACGAGTCCCTGCACTGCGAGGCGATCGTCAAGCTGTTCCATACCTTTGCCCACGAGACCGGCTGCCTGACCCAGGGCGTGAAGGACGACATCGTCGATTGCTGCAAGACCGTGGTCGGGTTAGAGGACAAATTCATCGACCTCGCCTTCGAAGTCGGCGAGGTCAACGGCATGACGCCCAAGGACATCCAGTCCTACATTCGTTATGTTGCCGACTGGCGCCTGGGCCAGCTGGGCTTGCCGGCGGTGTACAACATCAAGGAACACCCGCTGCCCTGGCTGCAGCAGATCCTGAACGGCGTCGAACACGCCAACTTCTTTGAAACCCGCTCCACCGAATACTCCAAAGCCGCGACGCGCGGCCAATGGCACGGGGTCGAAGGCGTGTGGTCGCACTTCGACAAGATGATGACGACCCGCAAGGCCACGGCATCTGCCGAAGGTGTCGCTGCGGAATAGTCACTTGGTCGACCTTTCGCTCAAATACCCATTAGCTGCAGTCAATCTCGAGACCGCGAAAGATGCGCTCGCGCGAGCGAAACGGGATTTGATGCGAGCTGGCGAAGTTGATCTAGTGGATTTCGACAATCGACGTGATCAAGAGCTTAACGCAGTAAGCACCGCGTATGATGTTTGCGCTTGGGTGTTTCCAGAATTGTCTGATCCTATTCGAAAAGAACTGGCAGAAAAATTTCAACGGAATGGGGATGTGGTCGCGCAGGTTGACCACTTCGCGAACATGCTCTCTCGGAACGTGCTGGCGTTTGCTCTTGCGCGACAACTCGCCAATACCGCAAAACATAGGGCTCAACGAGGAGAGGTTCTCATAGAAGCTACTGCTAGTGCGACAAGCTGCATCCTTGCGTCGGCAAGTATTGTAATTGGCGAAATGCGTTTAGTTTATAGAGCAAAAGTTATCGATCCCCGGACTAAGAACCGGTATCGGTTCCATGACGTGGCGCAAAATCTAATAGCTTTTTGGGATGCTTTCTTTATCGGTCCAGTTGACGCTATCGAGCGCGCGCGACGGTCCGAGGACTTGATGTTAGCTCCAAAAGGGGCCGCCTGTTCGCCCTTTGGCGCTGCGGCGGTATGGCATCTAATCAAATGACTGGGGGAAGGGCCGCTTTCGGGGACGGGAGCGGCCTTTTTTTTGCGTTTACTTCATGGTGCGCGGTGCGCACTGTCCTCTGTTATGCTTTCGGGCAATATCAAAACACGCGTGTGATGGTGCCCAGTTTCGGCGTGAAACAGCCTCCCGGTTATGGCTGCCCGAAGGCCCACCCAACGTTTTTTTGGATAGCCATCGAGAAAGACAATCTGCAGACGTTTAATATTTACCTCGCCCTCCATATCGGGTGAGTCCTCGTCCTTGCCGTTCGTGCATATCGGTTTATCCAGGTCGAGATACCAATAGTTCTCTTTCGTATCGTGAGCCGGATCTTCGCCAAAGCCAGGAGATCCATATTCCAGATGAGTCGTAACCTTGCCGGTCATCGAAACGATTGCCGGCTCATATTCCAAACAGGCGCTTTCTGCGGCGTTCGATACAAAAGCGCACGCTAGAACTATGGTTGTTGCTGCCGCTGTAAAAGCGATGTGCTTCATGGACCGCTGCGTTTTATGACACCCGGTTTTTGGCCTTCGGTGCGCCTAATTGCGGCGTAAAGCCTTTGCTTTTCCTCGGGTGTAAGGTCCTTGATGATAGCATCTCCCGGCAACCCGGAGAACTGATGAACTTGCTGTTTTATATTCTCGGGATCATTGCCTGCTTCTTTGGAACTGCGTTTCTCAATCGCCTTGTCAATGGTGAGCGACGAGTAAGTTGGCCCATTTAACAGGGCTTCCCCGGCGGCCTCTCCGGTCGCTTCGTCCGGGAAAATCGCCAGTCCACCCTTCATCTGTCCGATTGCGCCATGTCTCCGCGCAAAAGAGCCGTCCATGACACTGTGCGGATTATAGGCTCGCCACGGCAGGTCACCGCCCTGCCGAACCTCGGTCGAGCCGTCGGAGCCCGTAATCGTTATAGTATCGCCGCTCGCCGAAGCACGGCCTTTGGCCCGCGGCTGAGGCGCCGACGACGATCCAGCCGTCGTCCATTGGCCGCTCTCATTTTCGGCACGCGCGGTTCGTTGGAGACGTCGTGGCCCGCACCGCCGCCGTTCTGGGCGCTAAGGCGCTCCTTCATCAAGGCGGTGGCTTGTTTGCGGGTGAGGGCGCCGGGACTGTTGTTACGGAAAAGAGGCGGCATTTGGGTCTCCAAAATGACGAGGCGGGTTCATTCCCGCCGATCATTCTGGTTTAGTCTTCGGCGCGCTCAATGCAATGGCCGCGGCGGCGCTTGTTCCCGCTAATCCTGCTTTTCTATCGCCGGATGTCGATCACTTTGTAGAAGTCGTCATTGTCGTTCATCTTATGAAGCGGAATTTTGCGCACTTTGAATCGTGCTCTAACTTTTCCGTCCACCTCAAGGTGCGCCAACAACTCCACCGCGCGCTCGCTGGATTCAATGGCGGGGTCGTCGTTCCGCCAGCCGTCAACGATATAGCGCGCTATGCCTTTTTTCGGATAGTGCGGAGCCCCATCCCAGTCCACGTGATACGTCGATCCCCGCATTGAGATCTCCAAATGGGGCTCAGGGTATTGCTTTTCCTCTCCTGAACCGACCTGAGACAAATTGGTGCCGACCGCAAAATCTCCGGTGGGTGAGAGATGGGGCAAATCCGCGAACAGAGTCTCATGTCTCATTCCCCGCTCCACCACGACGTAGTCAACGGCGCCGTTCCACAAGCGTTGCAGGACGAAGAGGTCGCGGCTCTTCGCGTAGACAATCAATTTGTAACTACCGCAATTTTGGTAGGACCTATTCCCGTACTGGTCCTCTTCCTCTTCCTTGCACTCCGGATTGTCGGTGTAGACGCGTGTGCGTTCGTCGAGGGCAAGTACAAGCTGATGCCCGTTGCGAAAAGCAAAATTACCGGCTGCCTCGAGCGCGCGACGCTCGATCTCAGAGTCAACGCCAGGCACGGAGGGCGCCTCCTGACTTTCGCGCGCGAGCGCGATCAGCTTGTCTTCGGGGAGCTCTTCCGAATGCACAGATGCGCAGAGAGTGACCGCAAAGCCGAATACGAGCGTATATAAAGTCGCGGTTTTCATAGTCGAAGCTCGCGATTGTTAAGGGTCAAAATTATGCCAGATTTTTCGGCGCCTGTCTTGCCGGTCGGGGACTTCGGCTTCAAGGCTTTGTAAGTTTGCCGACGAATAACAGCCACTCCTGTTTTCCGCGGTCTGCCAAGCCTCGGCTAAATTCCATCTTTCCAGTTTTCTTATTCTCCGCTTTGTTCAATTGAAGAATGGTGTCGGCAGCCTCATCAAATTTTCCGGCATTCAGCAAGCTGGGAAGGGATGTTTCCCTGAAATTGCCAGGTCCCATATTAAACATAATAGAACTTAACGCGTCGTGCTGATATTGGGTTAAGGGCACTTTGATATAGTGGTGAACGTACCCATCGGCCTTTGCGACATCGGCGTCAAAGTCTTCCTCAGCTGAGCCCGTTGAGGGGCCTGTATGGCCATAGCCGGAGGTCATGTTTCCATAGCCGTCGTCGTAAGGCTCAGCGCGATACCCCTCCCGCTTCTTAAGCATGGTGAGCACCACACTCGACATGTGACGACCGTTTTGGGGTGCAGCGTTGCCTGCGGCCCAAGGTCGGCTGCCGATCCTACCCGAGTCCACTGCCCGCTCTCATCCCCGCTGCCCTTCGGCACACGCGGTTCGTTGGAGACGTCGTGGCCCGCGCCGCCGCCGCTCTGTGCGCCGATGCGCTCTTTCATCAAGGCGGTGGCTTGTTTGCGGGTGAGGGTGCCGGGACTGTTGTTTCGGAAAAGTTTCGGCATTGAGGTCTCCAAAATGACGAGGCGGGTTCATTCCCGCCGATCATCCCGGTTTAGATTTTTCCGCGCGCGCGATGCAACTGCCCTAACAAGGTTATCCCCGCTCATCCGGCTTTTTCTACGCCTCGCCGGTTTCGGCGCTGTCAGAACTGTGCCAAACTGCCGGTGTATTCAGGGCCATTTTGGAGGCACCCCCCTTGCTGCGCCTGCTCTTGATCTCATGCGTCGTCGGTTTTGTTTTGCCCGCCCTCGCGGCAGAGCCCGCGACCGCCCCCCAGGCAGCCCAAAAACGCCCGCTGGTCATCGGCCATCGCGGCGCCAGCGGCTATCTGCCCGAGCACACCATCGAGAGCTATGCGCTGGCCATCGAGCAGGGCGCCGACTACATCGAGGCCGATCTGGTGGCCACCAGGGACGGCTATCTGGTGGCGCGCCATGAGAACAACATCGCCGACACCACCGACGTCGCCCGCCGCTTCCCCGACCGCAAGACCACCAAGGTCATCAACGGCAAAAGCGTCGAAGGCTGGTTCACCGAGGACTTCACCCTCGACGAGCTTTCCACCGTGCGCGCCGTGGAGCGTGTGCCCTTCCGCAGCCAGACTTACAACGGACGGTTCGTGATCCCGACCATCGCCAATATCCTGGTCTTGCGGGCTACCAAGGCGCGCGAGACCGGGCGCACCATCGGCGTTTATATCGAGGTCAAGAACCCGGCCTACTTCAGGTCCATCAATCGGCCCCTGGAGGAGCCCTTGGTGTCGATCCTGAAGGCCTGGGCGCTGGACCGGCCCGGCTCGCCGATCTTCCTCGAATCTTTCGATGCCGACAGCGTCAAACGCTTTTCCGCCCTCACGACCTTGCCGAATATTCTCCTTTTAGAGGCAGCCGGTCCCTTTACGACCGACGCTGGGCTGAAAGCCGTAGCCAGCTATGCCAAGGGTATTGGCCCGGCCAAGACCATGATTGTGCCGGTCAATGCCGCCGGCCAGGCGGGCACGCCCACCGATCTGGTGACGCGCGCCCACCGCGCCGGGCTTCTTGTGCACCCCTATACCTTCCGGCCCGAGGCGCAATTTTTACCCGCGAGTTACGGCGGCAGTGCCGCGCGAGAATATTGCCAATTCGCCGGCTTGGGCGTTGATGGGCTGTTCACCGACACCCCCGATCTGGCGTTGAAAGCCTTCGGCGAATCCTGTCCAATGACGCGCTAGTTTTTCGGAGGTCAACCGGCACTATGGATATCGCTGTCGAGACCGTTTGCTACGTTATCAACCGCGCGCGCGAGGTGTTGGCCGATCTGGACCCCCTCGACGACGAGCCAGGCCACCACGCCGGCGATGACACAATGCGCGATGAGCTGCCGGAAGACGACGATGGCGGCGACGCCGGAAATCCCGAGCTCGACGATCTCAAGGCGTTTATCGACAGCCTCAACGAAGACGAACAGTCCAATCTCGTGGCGCTCACCTGGGTCGGACGCGGCACCTATACCGCCGACGATTGGGATGAAGCGGTCGAGGTCGCCCTGGAGGAGCACCCCAAGCGCGTTGCGCGCTATCTGCTCAGCCAGCCGCTCCTGGCCGACGAGCTGGAAGAGGGCTTGAGCGAGCTGGGATTTTCCTGCGAGGATGCGGAGTAGTTATCCGGAGACCAAAGCCTCAAGGGCCACGAAGCCGGCGTTGCTCGTCATCGCGTCGCGCGGCAATGTCACCACCGGCGTATTGACGCGGGCGGCGAGGGTTTGGGCGGTCTCGGCGTGGGCGACGCTGCTGCCCGGCGACTCATTCACCACCAGGGTGACAAGTCTTAAGCCCCGCGCCGTCAGGGCCTCCACCGCCGTCAGGGTGTGACTGATGGTGCCGAGGTAACTGCCCACCACCAGGATCAGCGGCAGCTTCACCTCCGCCATCCAGTCGAGCGTGGTGTGTTTGGTGTCCAGAGGCACCATGACGCCGCCGATGCCTTCGATCAGTAGAATGCCTTCGGTCTGGGCGACGGCTTTGCGCGTGAAGCCGAGAAGGCCCGCATAATCAATTTTCTTGCCCTCGCGGGCCGCCGCCATATGGGGCGAAAGGGCCGCGGCAAAACGCCAAGGGCAAATCGCCGCGATGTTTTCCGCCGTGACAGGCTGCTCCATCGCCGTCAGTAGCCGGCCCGCGTCGCTTTGCGCGGCGTCCTCGTCGTTGTAGCCGCTGGCCACGGGCTTGATGGCTGCGACGGCCTGACCGCGCTGCTTCAGTATTTTAACGAGGCCCGCGGCAACGAAGGTCTTGCCGATATCGGTGCCGGTGGCGGTGACAAAAAATGCGGGCATGAGATGCTTTTCTAAAGTGGCCGTTTCAAAATGCGTTCGCCGATGATCGACGCCAGGCGTTCGATCTCGGCATCGGGATGAGCCGCGGTGAACGTAATGCGCAGCCGCGACGTGCCGGGCGCTACCGTCGGCGGACGGATGGCGGCCACCAGGAACCCTTCGTCCTCCAGCATGCGCGAGGCTTTCAAGGTTTCCTCGGTGTCGCCGATGATGATCGGCACGATGGGGCTTTGCGCCTCGGGCAGGCCCAGCCGTGCCGTGAAGCCTTTGGCCTTGCGCAAGGGTTTGGCAGCGTGATTGGGATCGCGTTCGATCAGATCAATCGCCGCAATCGCACCGGCGACGCTGGCTGGCGGCAGCCCGGTCGAATAGACCAAGGTGCGGGCACGGGTTTTAATGAGATCGATGACCGGCTGAGACGCGCACAGATATCCACCGCAGCCGCCGATGGCTTTGGACAGCGTGCCCATCTGCAAGTCAACGTCGGCTTTGCGGCCTTGCACAAAGCTCGACCCGCGCCCGCCGCCGACCACGCCGATACCGTGGGCGTCGTCGGACAGCAGCCAGGCATCGTACGCGCGGGCTAACGCCGCCAATTCGTGCAAGGGCGCCAAGTCTCCGTCCATGGAGAACACGCCGTCGGTGGCGATCAGGACGTGACGATGACTGCCGCGATGGGCTTTCAGCAGTTCCTCGGCGTGGGCCACATCGTTGTGCCGGAAGGCGAGCAGCTTTCCGCCGCTCAAGGCCGCGCCCGCCAAGATGCAGGAATGGGAAAGCTCGTCCACCAGCACCAGGTCGTTGCGGCCCACGAGGCCCGAGACAATCCCGAGGTTGGCGAGATAGCCTGAACCGAAAACACAGGCCGCCTCCGTATCTTTCAGCTTTGCCAGCTTTGTCTCAAGTACGGCGAACAGCGGGTGATTGCCGGTCACAAGGCGCGAAGCGCCTGCGCCGACGCCATGGGCGCGGATCGCCGCGATGGCAGCTTCCTGTACGGCCGAATTTTGCGTGAAGTTCAGATAGTCGTTGCAGGAAAAGGACAAAAGCCGCCGACCGCCCCGCACCAGCCAGATGCCGTCTTCCCGCGCCGTATCGACCAGCGTCCGGCGCAAATGCTTGGCGTCCAGACTGGCGAGCTTTTGTGCGGCAAAGGTATCGAGGCTGCTCATAACTGCTCTGCTTGGGATTGACGAGGCAGGGGTGTATCTTTACCCAATCCTGACGGAATTGGTTCTTAGAAAGGCATACTGAATATGTCTACGATGGTCGAGGCCATTGCTTCCAAAGTAGTTGCTTCCAAAGCTTTCACAAAAGTACATGAATTGGGACCTAAATTAGGAAGCGTCCGGCACGATTGGACGAAGGACGAGGTCCGGGCGCTGTTCGCCCTGCCGTTCCCCGAGCTGATGTTCCAGGCCCAGACGGTCCACCGCATGAATTTCGATCCGCGCGAGGTTCAGGTCTCGACGCTTTTGTCCATCAAGACCGGCGGCTGCCCGGAAGACTGCGGCTACTGCCCGCAAAGCTCCCACCATGACACCGGCCTGCCGGCCTCCAAGCTCATGGAAGTCGAGAAGGTGCTGGCCGAAGCCCGCTCCGCCAAAGCCGCCGGCGCCACACGCTTCTGCATGGGTGCCGCCTGGCGTTCGCCCAAGGACCGCGATCTCGACGCCGTCTGCGCCATGGTCGAAGGTGTGAAGGCCCTGGGCCTCGAATCCTGCGCGACGCTCGGCATGCTCACACCGGAACAGGCCATCCGCCTGAAATGCTCCGGCCTCGATTACTACAACCACAACCTCGACACCTCGGCGGAATTCTACGGCAGCATTATCACAACGCGCACTTATGCCGACCGCCTCAACACCCTGGCCCATGTGCGCGACGCCGGCATCAATGTGTGCTGCGGCGGTATTGTCGGCATGGGCGAGGAAGCCGAGGACCGCGTCGGCATGATCACGACGCTGGCGACCCTACCCGCCCATCCCGAAAGCGTGCCCATCAATATGCTGGTGCAGGTGGAAGGCACACCGCTGAAAGGCGCCGCTAAACTCGACCAATTCGATTTCGTGCGCACCATCGCGGTGGCCCGTATCACCATGCCGCGCTCCATGGTGCGCCTGTCGGCGGGCCGCGAAGAAATGTCCGACGAAATCCAGGCGCTGTGTTTCCTCGCCGGCGCAAATTCGATCTTCTACGGCGCCAAATTGCTGACCACGCCGAACCCGGGCGAGGATCACGACACCGCGCTGTTCGCGCGGCTCGGCATGGTGCCGATGCCGGCGTAAGGAGCGCGCCCAGTGACCGCGCCTGATTGGTACACGTCCGGCTTTCCGCATATTTGGCTGCCCTATACGCAGATGAAAACCGTGATGCCGCCGCTGGCGGTGTCCCATACCCACGGCACGCGCATTGGGCTCGCCGATGGGCGCGAGCTTATCGACGGCATTGCGTCCTGGTGGACGGCTTGCCACGGCTATAACCATCCGCATATCCGCGCCGCCGTCTCCAGCCAGCTCGATCTCATGCCGCATGTGATGTTCGGTGGTTTGACACACAAGCCGGCCCTGAGGCTGGCGGAACGGTTGGTGAAGATGCTGCCGGGTGATTTGGATCGGGTGTTCTTCAGCGATTCCGGCTCAGTCGCGGTCGAAGTGGCGCTGAAGATGGCGACGCAGTATTGGCTGAACAAAAATGTACGCAAGCGCAGTACCTTCCTCGCTTTTAAGGGCGGTTATCACGGCGACACGATTGCCGCCATGTCCGTGAGCGATCCCGCAGAGGGTATGCACAAGCTGTTCGATGGGTTGCTTCCCAAACACTTTGTCATCGATCTGCCGAGCGACGAGAAAACCATCGCGGCTTTCGATAAATTTCTGAAAGAGCACGCCGGTGAATTGGCGGGCATCATCGTAGAGCCTTTGGTGCAAGGCGCCGGAGGAATGCTGTTCCACGGTCAGGAAGTTTTGCAGCGCATCCGCGCGGCGGCGGACCGCTACATGCTGCTGCTGATCGCCGACGAGATTTTCACGGGCTTCGGGCGCACCGGCAGTATGTTTGCCTGCGACTCCGCAGGTATCGTGCCTGATATCATCACGCTTTCCAAAGCACTGACCGGCGGCACCATGGCGCTCGCCGCGACTGTTGCGCGCGGCAAAATTTTCGATGCCTTTTGGTCCGACGATCCCAAACACGCGCTGATGCATGGGCCCACATTCATGGCTAATCCGCTGGCCTGCGCCGCGGCCAATGCCTCGCTCGATCTGTTCGATCTGGAGCCGCGGCTTGCGCAAGCCATGGATATCTCGGAAGGGTTGGAAGCGGGGCTCGCCCCATGCCGTGATATCGCGGGCGTCAAAGATGTACGCGTCAAAGGCGCCATCGGTGTCGTCGAGCTCGATAGGATCGATGACTTGAATGCCCTGAAAAATCGCTTTGTCGAAGCCGGCGTCTGGGTGAGGCCCTTCAACAATATTGTTTATCTCACACCCGCGCTGACCATAAGCGACGAGGATCTGAACACCCTGACGGCTGCCATCGTCGACGTGCTGCGCAAGCCCTAAGCACGCCAAATCCCGTAAAGGGCGTGATAGGTCACGTCGATGCCGCCTTCAAATCCGCGCAAAACGCGGCGCAAAGGGCCGGGTGCTGGCCGATGATTGTCTTCCGGCGCGTGGGCGCCGATCAACTTTAGCTCGTCCAGAAAGGCGTGACCGTTAGCATAGCGCCGGGTTAAGTGCTGTTCGTCGACTTCTAGCTGCGGTGACAGCAGCGCCGCGAGGGCGGCGCGGCTGGGATAGGCACGCATCCCCGACGGCATGTTGAGATCGGCGAAGGCCTGCTTCCAGCTCTCGAAGCTGCCGCTGCCAAGCGTAGAGAAGGCCAGATGGCCGCCGGGATTTAGCAGCGTAGCCAGACGCGGCAGCGCGGCGGGTAAATCGTCGAACCATTGGAACGCTAGGCTCGAACAGATTAGGTCGAAGCCGGGTGCCAACGTGGGCCGCTCGCCATCCATGGCGAGATAGCGCGCAGTGGCTATTGGCCCCAAGGTCTCCCGGCAGCGATTTAGCATCGCTTCCGAGACATCCGTCAGCATCAGTTCGGAGGGAATCATCGCGAGTAGCGCGCGGCTCAAAAAACCGGTGCCGCAGCCGATTTCCAGAATGCGCGGACGCTCGGGCAGGGAAAGCACCGCGATGCGCCGGGCCAGCCGCGCGGCGACATCGCGCTGCAATTCGGCGCCGTCCTCATAGGTGTCGGCGGCGGCGCTGAAGGCCGCGACCACGGCGGCTTTGGTGTCCATTGGGTGTTTTGCGCGCAAGGGTCTCATGGCTAGTGGTCCGATTCTAACATTCGCATCCCGGTTCAGGGAGCTATCTTGCGAATGTTAGAATCAAAGGACCACTAGAAATTATAGAATCTAGTGGAGCTTAGGATTTGACATTCGCTTCGTGGTCTCACGGCGAGGTCGGTTAGCGAATGTCAAATCCGCTCCACTAGCGGTATAGCCGCTTAGGCCATGGAGAGCATCAAATTCCGGACCATGGGATAGATCTGGTTCTCCCAGCGCCGCCCGCTGAAGACGCCGTAGTGGCCGACGCCGGGCTGCAAGTGATGGCGCTTCATATAGGGCTTTAGTCCCGTACACAGGTCATGAGCGGCGACCGTTTGTCCGGGCGCGCAGATATCGTCGCGCTCGCCCTCGACCGTCAGAAGCGCCGTGCGCCGGATGGCGGCGGGGTTCACCAGTCTTCCCTTGTATGTCAACTCGCCCTTGGCCAGCTGCGCGTCCTGGAACACTTTGGCGACGGTTTCCAGATAGAACTCGGCCGGCAGATCAAGCACGGCAAAATATTCGTCGTAAAATTCTTTGATGGCTTCGGCTTTTTCGGTCTCGCCGTTGACCATATGCATGAACAGATCTTGATGGGCCTTCCTATGCCGCGCGGCGTTCATGGACATGAATGCGGCCAGCTGGATAAAGCCCGGATAAACCCGCCGCCCGCCGCCCTTGTGGCACGGCGGCACGGTGGAAATCAGATTGTGCTCGAACCAGCCGATGGTTTTTTCGTTGGCGAGGCAGTTCACTTTGGTCGGATTGACGCGGGTATCCACGGGGCCCGCCATCAATGTCATGCTGCGCGGCTGAGCGGGATTGTTGTCCTCGGCCATGATCGCCACGGCCGCCAGCGCATGAACGCAAGGCTGGCACACGGCGATCATATGACCTCCGGGACCAATGGCTTCCAGGAAGGTGATGATGTGTTCGACGTATTCGTCAAAACCGAAGCGGCCGTCGGTGATGGGAATGTCGCGGGCGTTGTGCCAGTCGGTCATATAGACGTCGTGGTCGACGAGCAGGGTCTCGACAGTCCCACGCAAAAGGGTGGCGAAATGTCCCGACAGCGGCGCCACCACCAGTACACGCGGCTGGGGCACGTCGACGTCTTTGCGGAAATGCAGCAGGGTCGCAAAGGGTGTCACGCGCACACTTTCCTCGGTGACCTTGCCCTCGCGCTCGCCGACCAGGACCTTGTTGATGCCGTAATGGGGCCGATGGTGGCTAAGCCCCGCCCGGGCAATGAACTCCCAGACCGCGTTGATATAGGCCACGCCCCCAAATCCGGGCAATCCGCGCAGCGGCTTCAGCACGGCCTGGGCCTGGACTGCCGCTTTGCGCAGCGGCGCCATCAGGTCGGACTGCCATTGGTAGGCGGTATACAGCACCCTTACTCCAGTAAATCGAAGGCCACTTCATAAAGCCTAGTGCAATTTATGCTGCATTGCGAGATGATCCTTTGGCAAGGCTCTGGCGGCCCCCCTGGGCGGGCTACCCGGGCCCCCTGGTTAATTGCCGGAAGGGGCAAGGCTATGGCCGCGGCCACATTGACGATTTCGAGCAGGAACTACTCCTCCTGGTCTCTTCGGGCATGGCTTCTATGCAAGATGGCGGGGCTAGATATCGCCGTAAAAACCGTCTCCATCGACGATCCCACCAACCGCGCCGAACTGCTGCTTTTGTCGCCCTCGGTCCTGGTTCCCCGCCTGGAGCATAAGGGCGCCCGGATCTGGGACACCCTGTCGATCGCCGAATATCTAGCCGAGACCTTTCCCAAAGCCGGGCTTCTGCCCGAGGACCGGGTGATTCGCGCTCATTGCCGGTCGATCTGCGGCGAGATGCATTCCGGGTTCTATAATCTGCGTTCCGCCTTGCCGATGAATCTCAAGGCGCAATATCACGACTTCAAGACCTGGGCCGGGGCCAAACCCGATATCGCCCGGGTTTTTGCCATTTGGCAGGATTGCCTGCACGCTTACGGCGGGCCCTATCTGTTTGGCGATAAGCTCTGCATGGCCGACGCCATGTATGCGCCGGTGTGTACCCGGTTCCTGACCTACGGCGTCATGACCGACGATGTCAGCGCCGGCTATTGCAAGGTCATCATGAAATGGCCCGCCATGGCTGAATGGATTGAGGCTGCGAAACTTGAGGTCGACGAGCTCGAGGAAGTCGACGCCGAGTTCTAAGAAGGGGACTGCCTGTGAGCGTGAAAGACAAAGTTGCCGTCGTCACCGGTTCCGCCAGCGGCATCGGCAAGGGCATCGCCGTAGCGTTTTTGCGCGCCGGTGCCAAGGTTGTCATTGCTGATCTCAACGTCGCAGGCGCCGAAGCCACAGCCAAAGAACTGGATCCCTCGGGCAAATTGGCTTTGGGCGTCGGCATAGATGTGACCAACGAGGCCCAAGTCGATTCCGGAATGGCCAAAGCCATCGAGGTCTTCGGCGGCATCGACATTCTAGTCTCCAACGCAGGCGTCCAGATCATCGCGCCGCTTGATCAATTCGAATTCGCCCAGTGGAAAAAAATGCTCGCCATTCACCTGGACGGCGCCTTCCTGACCACGCGCGCGGCCTTGCGCAACATGTACAAACACGGCCGCGGCGGCAGCATCATCTACATGGGCTCGGTGCATTCCAAGGAGGCGTCGGTGCTGAAGGCGCCTTATGTCACCGCCAAACACGGCCTGATCGGGCTGGCCAAGGTCGTCGCCAAAGAAGGCGCCGCCCACGGCGTGCGCGCCAATGTCATCTGTCCGGGCTTTGTGCGGACCCCTCTGGTCGATAAACAGATCCCTGAACAGGCCCAGGACCTCGGCATCACCGAAGCCGAAGTCATCAAGAACGTCATGCTGAAGCAGACCGTGGACGGCGAATTCACGACCATCGAGGATGTGGCCGCCGCGACGCTGTTTTTCGCGTCGTTCGAATCCAACGCGCTCACCGGCCAATCAATGGTCGTGAGTCACGGCTGGTTTATGCAATAAAATCTGGCAAAAAAAAGCGGTCGGCAACACCGGACCGCGCGGCAGCACATCAACTGCCGCATCAAAATCGTCGCCGGGGGACGCGGCGAGGCCTAAGACGGCCTTAAGGCAACACCCCCCGGCGCTTGTCTAATAAATTAGACGGCTTCCTTCAGGTCTTTCGCGGCCCGGAAGGCAACTTTCTTGCTGGCTTTGATCTTGATCGCTTCGCCGGTGGCGGGATTGCGACCCATGCGCGCCGGGCGCTTGCGGACCTGGAGAATGCCGAGACCCGTGAGGCGCAGCTTGTTGCCCTTCTTGAGGTTCTTGGCGATCAGGCCTACCAGATCCGTCAGGATCTCCGCGGCGACTTTCTTGGACAGCTCATGCTTTTCGCCGAGTTCGGCGGCGAGGTGCTTGAGGGTGACGACCGCTTGTTTGGGGGCTGTAGTGGCCATTTTATCGATCCTTTTTCGAAGATATGAAGTGTTCAACTGCGCTCGGGAGAGAATCACACCCGCTCGTGTTATGCAAGTGTCGCAATACCGAATAATGCATTTAATGCGCTGATCTTCGATACATCTTGCATCCGGCGGTTTTGGCGCGGTTCTGGGAGGGTGAACAAAGGCCCGGTTTGCGGGCTGATTCTGCGTGTCGCGGGTTGCGTCATCGACCGCGCACCTGTGGATAAAATCGCCGCGCCCGCCGAAAGCGATTCATAAACCGTTGAATTGAATCGTGAATTCGCGGGCGCGTGAGTCCGCTGCGGCGACGTTATCCACAGACCGGTTTACATTGCGGCGCAGCAAAAAACCCCCGTGTAATCGGGGTTTCTGACGCTAGCGCAAGAGCGAGGAGGACGCCTGGCGACCCGCCAAAGTCGGCACGGCGTCCATGAGACCGCGGGTATAGGGGTGCGACGGGTGATTTAAAATCGCCTCGGCCGGGCCCTGTTCGACGATGCGGCCCTGATACATCACCGCCACGTGGTCGGAAATATGCCGGACGACGCTGACGTTGTGGGAGATGAAGAGATAGCTGAGGCCGCGCCGCTCCTGCAGGTCCAGCAGCAGATTCAAAATCTGCGCCTGCACCGAGACGTCGAGCGCCGAGGTCGGTTCGTCCAGAACCAGCAGGCGCGGCTCCACCGACAGTGCGCGGGCGATGGCGAGACGTTGCCGCTGGCCGCCGGAAAATGCATGCGGCAGGCGGTCTATGGAGGCGGGATCAAGGCCAACCAGGCCGCACAGCATGACGGCTTGGGCACGTAAATCGGCACGGTTTATGCCTGCGGTGAGGCTTAAAGGTTCGGTCATGATGCGCCACGCCGGCCAACGTGGGTCCAGCGAGCTTTGCGGGTCCTGGAACACGATTTGAATTTCGCGCCGCGCGGCAGGCGAAAGGTCTTTCAGATCGCGTCCCTTGTATCTCAGTGTGCCGGCGGCCAAGGGCGCCAAGCCCACCAGCGTATTGGCGAAGGATGTTTTTCCGCTGCCCGATTCACCGACCAGGCTGAACGTCTCGCCTTCGGCAATGGTCAGCGATACGCCGTCGACGACAGTGGCGAGACCGGCGGCGCGCCCCAGTATGTCGTAGCGGCGCGGATAACGCACGGTTGCATCCACGGCCTCCAGTAAAGGCCCGCTGCGCGGAATGGTCGATTTTATAATTGGTTCGGAGGTCAGCGCGGTTTCGCCGCGCATAACCGCGGCCACCGTCTCCAGCCGCGATTTAGCCGGCTTGCCTTCGGGAAGGGCGTTCAGCAGCGCCCGGGTATAAGCATGCTGCGGATCGCCGATGACGGCGCGCGTACTCCCGTGTTCAACGATTTCGCCCTGATACATGACGTAAACGCGATCGCAGAGTTGGGCGATCACCGCCAAATCATGGGAGATCAACAGCACGGCGGTGCCGGTGGCCGTGGCCCGCTCTTTCAAGAGACTGAGGATTTGGGCCTGCACGGTGACGTCTAAGGCGGTCGTCGGTTCGTCGGCGATGATCAATTTAGGGTGGCAGGAAAACGCCATGGCGATCATCACCCGCTGACGCATGCCGCCCGAAAGTTCGTGGGGATAGGCGTTAAGTGTGCGTTCCGGATCGGCGATGCGCAGATCGCGCAACAAATCTAAGGCGAGGGTCGTGGCCTCGGCCTGGGTCATGGTGCGGTGACGCAGGATGACGTCGGTGATTTGCTCACGCACGCGCAAAACCGGATTGAGCGCGGTCATGGGTTCTTGAAAAATCATCGCCACTTCGCCGCCACGCATGTCCTGCAGCTGCCGCGCCGATGCGCCGAGTACGTCGTGGTCCAGAACCGTAATGCGGCCTTCGGGAAATTTTGCTGTGGGAAGCAGCCGCAGGATGCTCATGGCCGTGACGGACTTGCCCGAGCCGGACTCACCCACGAGGCCGACGATTTCGCCGGCGTCCATATGCAGCGAAATCCCACGCAGTGCTGCGTGGGTTTCATTGGCTCCGGCAAAAACCAATGACAGATTGTCGATCTGAACAACGGGCGGCATGGAGTGCCGTCATAGCATAAGACCGCGCGGGCTTAATGAGCCTTTTCGCGGGCCTTCAGCTCCAGGCGCCGCTGGTGCAGGAGCGGTTCCGTATAGCCATTGGGTTGTGCGCGGCCTTTGAAAACCAGGTCGCAGGCCGCTTGAAAGGCAATATTGCTTTCAAAGTGGGGCGCCATGGGCCGGTAATCGGCATCGCCGGCGTTTTGTCCATCGACCACGGCCGCCATGCGTTTCATGGTCTCGCGGACCTGATCTTCGCTGCAAACGCCGTGATAAAGCCAATTCGCCATATGCTGGCTTGAAATTCTCAAGGTCGCGCGATCTTCCATCAACCCGACACCATTAATGTCGGGCACTTTGGAGCACCCAACGCCGTGGTCGATCCAACGCACGACATAGCCCAGAACGCCCTGGGCATTGTTGTCGAGCTCCTGCTGAATCACCTCGGCCGACCAGTTGGGGCGGTCGGCGAGCGGTATCGTGAGAATGTCGTCCAGGCTGGCGCGGGCGCGTGTCTTCAATTCCTGCTGGCGCTCCGCGACATCGACTTGATGGTAGTGCATCGCATGAAGCGTTGCCGCCGTGGGCGAGGGCACCCACGCCGCGCTAGCGCCCGCTTTCGGATGACCCATTTTGGTGGCCAGCATATCGCCCATGCGGTCGGGCATGGCCCACATGCCTTTGCCGATCTGCGCGTGGCCGGGAAGCCCGCAAGCCAATCCGATATCGACGTTCCAGTCTTCATAGGCCTTAATCCAAGCGGCGGAGCGCATATCGTTCTTGCGGATCATGGGGCCCGCTTCCATAGAGGTATGCATCTCGTCGCCGGTGCGGTCCAAGAACCCAGTGTTTATAAAGACAATGCGGTGCTGGGCAGCGCGGATGCATTCTTTCAAGTTGACCGTGGTGCGCCGCTCTTCGTCCATAATGCCGATCTTGACGGTATTGCGCGGTAGCCCCAGGACGTCTTCAACGCGCGTGAAGATTGTTTCGGTGAAGGCGACTTCGTCCGGCCCATGCATCTTGGGCTTGACGATATAGACCGATCCCTCGCGGCTGTTGCGCAAAGGTCCGCTGCGCTTGATGTCGTGAAGCGCGATCAGCACCGTAATCATGGCGTCCAAAATGCCTTCGGGTGCGGCGGTGCCGTCTTTAAGCCGTACGGCATCGAGGGTCATGAGATGTCCGACATTGCGGACCAACATAAGGCTTCGCCCGGGCAGCGTGAGTGTGCCGCCATCCGCAGTGGTATATGTGCGATCTGGGTTGAGATGACGTTCGACGGTAGCCTTCCCCTTCTGGAAGCTGGCGGACAAAGTGCCCTTCATCAGCCCCAGCCAATGGCGATAGGCAGCTACTTTGTCTTCCGCGTCGACGGCGGCGATGGAGTCTTCAAAATCCTGGATCGTGGTCACGGCGGATTCGAGCACGACATCGCTGACGCCGGCGGTGTCACCTGAGCCAATGCGATGCTGACGGTCGACGTGAATTTCGATGTGAAGGCCGTGGTTGGCCAGAAGAATAACCGACGGGGTGGACGCTTCACCGCGCGAAGCGATGAATTTCTCCGGCTGTGCCAGACCGACGACGGTGCCGGTGCCGAGCTTTACTTTAAGCGCAACGCCCTCGATCAGGTATCCCGTCGCATCGGCGTGGGAGCCCGTTGCCAAGGGCGCGGCTTGATCCAAGAATTGCTTGGCGAAGACAACGACCTCGCGGCCGCGTGCAGGATCGTAACCCGGCGACGACGGCTTGCCCGCAATAGCGTCGGTGCCGTAAAGCGCGTCGTAAAGACTTCCCCAGCGGGCGTTGGCGGCATTGAGGGCATAGCGGGCGTTGGCGACGGGAACCACCAACTGCGGGCCGGCGACACGGCTGATCTCCGGGTCAACATGGGCGGTGTCGACCGTAAAGTCGGGCCCTTCGGTTTTCAGATAGCCGATATCTTTGAGAAACGCCTTATATGTAGGCGCATCGAAATCGCGGCCGCGCCGGGCCTTCAGCCAAGCGTCGATCTTGGCTTGCAGTATATCGCGCTCAGTCAGCAGGGCGCGGTTGCGCGGCGCAAGTTCGTGCAGAATTTCGTCCAGCCCGGTCCAGAATGCCGCCGCGGCAATGCCGGTTCCGGGCAGAACCTCGTCGGTGATGAATTCGTAAAGCGGCTTGGCGACTTTAAGGCCGCCGGAGGGAATCCAATTCATCACGCTCTAGTGCCTTGCGTTTAAGTCCACGGGGTGACCGGCGGCACCGCGCAAGGCGCCTCCGCGTCCACCGTTCCAAAATCGGCCGGCGAGACGATCTCCAGATATTCCATGTCCGGCGAATAGTCGAAAAGATAATGCACCAACCCCGGTCTCTGATGCACGCAGTCACCGGCTTCAACCAAGGTCACGTTGTCGCCGTACATGAATTTAGCCCAGCCCTTCATCATGATGACGATCTGGAAATCGGCCACATGCCGGTGCCAGCCGGTGCCGTTGGTCGGCGGATGATTGGCTTTGACGAGGTGGGCGATGACTTTGCCGTGGGTAGCCTTGGCAATGCCCAGATCGCGATAAAGGAAGAAGTCGCGTAAGCCATCGGAGCGATATGGGGTGTCCTTTGGTTTGACATGCGAAAACAGCGTGGCATCTGTATCGGTCATGGCAAGTCTCCTTATATAGGACTCGATCCACTGCGTGCCTGGCGCTCCCGTTGCCTCCCCAAATCACTTCATCGCAAGCATTGTTCCTCATTTGTGGGCGTTGAAAGAATCTATCGCAACGCATCATAAAGTTAACTATAGGCCAGAAATGCTAGGGCCTTTAATCCCGCAGCGCAATACAATTTCATGCATGCATCATGTGCTGAAAAGGCCGGACGCGACCCTGCCATATGCCGTAAAAAAAGCCCCACCAAAACCGGTGGGGCTTTCTAAGGCGAATTCGATCCGACTATTTTCCCGTACGCACCAATCTCACGGCGTTAGGCGCCGTCCGGAATCCGTTGAAGGTGGAAGCGTTGTTAAAACCTACGAGCCAGGCAAGCGCCGGTTCGCTCGTAGTCGCGCTCCAATACGTGGAGTACATGATATCCAAATCCGGGAAGACCAGCTTGTCGCCGGGCGACAGGCCGCATGTGTTTTGCAGTACACTCTGTAATTCCTGCCGGGTCGGCAGGCGCCAGCCTGATTTAGCCGACTGTGCTGCCTTGTTCGCCTGATCCCAGGTCATTCCTGTAACCGATCCGGTGCACTTATTCTCGCTCCAGGTTTGCCCGAGGCTGCAACGCTGCCATGTGAGGTTGGTTTTCGAATCATAAACTTCAGCGCCGTTCAGCGCGTAACGCGTGTCGGGTTGTGTGTCGTTGCAAGCCGCATGGGCTACTGGCGTCAAAGCCAGTTGAGCGACGATTACCGCGGCGATTTTTCTCGATGTTGGCATCGTTCCTCTCCATTCCCTTCTCTTTTGCGTTCCCATAACAGGAACTCCATTAGCAACGTTCGTCATGACGCGGTCATCCCTCCCGTAAGCAAATGACGGTTTCAGTTTCAAAGACGTGAAGCGGCCTCCCGTGAAAGGAGAACCAAGGACGACGTAAGTGTGGTTTTTGAAGCTTCAAGACCCCGATTCAATTTTTTCCCACCGCGAGGCCAGAGCCGCGTGCGGAACTAAAATATTGAATTTCCATGGGTTTTTTTAATTTTCGGGCAGGCTGGCATAGATGGGATTGCCTAGGGCATACCAGCCGCTCGGAGCAAGTCCTGCGGTACTGCTATTGACAAGCGTTATGCGCGGGAACACCGTCCGCGATCATTTACCGTGCATAGCCATTCCAATCAAAAATAGCGGGGGCTGAAATGACGGATCGTAACAGAATTCAAGGCATGGTGCGCCGCGAGGCGCTTGGACTGATGGCAGCCGGCGGGGCCATCCTGATGACGGGAGCGCCGGCGCGGGCGGCGCAAGCCACCAAGCCCATCGGCGGCATCATGCCGGTGTCGACGACGCCCTATACCGCGACGGGCGAAATCGACCACGAAGATCTGGCCAAGACGATGAAGTTCTACGAGAGCTGCGGCGCGAATGGCTCGCTGTGGCCTCTGGGCGGCGGCGATGCGCCCTTGCTCAGCAAAGAAGAGCGCATGAAAGGCTTTGAAACGATTGCGAATGCCTGCCGGCCGCTCAAGATGGCGTCAGTGCTGTCCTGCCAGGGTGCTGACCAAGCCACGATGCTGGAGTATGTCACCAAAGCCGAAAGCCTGAACCCGGATGGCATCGCGGTGCAACCGCCTGCGAACAAGCCCTTTACCGATGACGAGGCCTATAACTATTTTGCGCCCGTGGCCAAGATCACCAAGCGGCCGATCATCATGACGAATAACCCGCAGGGGTTTCCCAGCCTCGCGACCAATCTGCGCCTGGCCAAGGAATTCCCAAACTTCGGTTATGTTAAAGAAGAGGGCAACCCGATCCCCGCGCATATCCGCGCCGATATCGCCGCCAAGCCGGGCTTAAGAATGGTCCTCAGCACGGGAGGCGGTCCCAGCTACCTTTACGACCTCGCCCTCGGCGTTGACGGACAAGCCACCGCGCAAGGGGCTTACGCCGACCTCAGCGTGGCCATATTGAAGGCTTACAGAGCCGGCAAGAAGGACCTCGCCGCGGAGATCTTCTCCAAGATGTTGCTGATGATGAACTGCGAGACCTTCATTCCCGGCACGCAGCGCTATGTCTTCCACAAGCGCGGCGTGTTCAAGAGCTTGATGGCGCGTAGAGCTGGCGCCGGCGCGGCCGGGAAAAACTACACCGTCGTGGAAGTTGCCCAGTTGCCGGTAGAAAAGGCCGAAATCGAACTCCGTTTTGCCCAGCTCAAGCCTTATCTGGCGACCGGCCTTTAAGATAAGCCGATAAGCGTCAAAAAAAGTGGGCCGGTCCCTCGCGGGGCCGGCCCATTTTCATGGCGTAGTCTTGTGTTCTGTTAGTCGATATTCACGGTGCGGTACGGCTGTATCCGAATCGGCTTGCCGTCCATGAAGGCGACAATATCTTCCATGGTCTGGCGATACGCATTCGTCAGGTATTCGGTCGTCACGTAGCCGATATGCGGCGTAATGACCACGTTTTCCATTTTGCGGAACGGATGGTCTTTGGCCAGGGGCTCTTCTGCGAAGACGTCCAGGCCCGCGCCGGCGAGCTGCTTTTTCTCCAATGCCGCGATCAGCTCGTTTTCGCGCAAAATCTCGCCGCGCGAGGTGTTGATCAAATAGGCGGTGGGTTTCATCTTCGCGAAGTGCTCGCCGCCGATCAGGTGGCGTGAGCGCTCGCCGAGGCGATAATGCACCGACACGAAGTCGCTTGTCGCGTGAATCTCTCCTCTCGTGAGTTGCTCAGGTTTCTCCATACTTCTTGTCCAGGTCCAACAGACGTATCGGCTTGCCGTCCAGATAGGCGACAAGGCTTTCCACGGCACGGGCATACATAACCTGCACGCTTTCGACAGTCGGGTAGCCGATATGCGGCGTCATGATCACGTTGTCCATGCCGACGAACGGATGGTTGGTGGGCAGGGGCTCAACGCCGAACACATCGAGGCCAGCGCCGGCGATGCGCTTCGACTTCAGCGCCGCCAGCATGGCGGTTTCGTCCACAACCGGTCCGCGTGAAGTGTTGACCAGATAGGCGGTGGGTTTCATCTGCGCGAAGTGCTCGGCTTTAAAGAGGTGGTGCGAGCGCTCGCCGTACCGATAATTAATGATTACGAAGTCGCTTTGCGCCAAAAGGTCTTTGAACTCAACGCGCGTACTGCCACCGTCTGTGGCCTGTTTGTCCGTCATGTTCATGCTCCAGGCCACGGTCTTCATTCTGAAGGCTTTAGCGAACTGGACCATCTTGAGGCCTTGGTTCCCCAAGCCGACACAGCCGACGGTCTTTCCCCCCAGTCCGTTGCTGGGCCTGATCTGCCACTTGCCTGCGTGCATATCGTTGTTGTGCCAGGTCACTTGGCGGGCGAGATCCATGGTAAGTGCCCACGCAACTTCTTCGACACCGCCGCCGCCGGGAACGCCGCCGCCGCCGGCCGAGGAGACCTGGATGTTCTGCTTTTTACATTGGGGCAGGTCGAGGAATTCGGAGAAATCAGCACCTGTGGCGACAACAAATTTCAGTTTGGGCAGTTTGGCGATCACCTCCGCCCTGATGGGCGTACGGTAGCGCTCCATGACGATGATGTCGTAGGGCGCCAGCCGGCGGGCGAGGGCATCCTGGTTGTAAATATGATCGTGGTAGATATCGACCGTGGCGCGGCCAGTCACAGGCGCCCAATCAGAAAGTTTTGCAACCAACCGCATCGGGTCGTCGAGAACCGCAATACGCACAGGGCCTGAGCCGATGGTCGTTTTTGCGGAGCCAGTACCTGTGGGCTTGAGATCATTCCGAATGGGGTACGGTGTAAACTCGGAGGTCTCCGCCGCCGCTGCGGGCATGGATGAATATGCGGATTGAAGAAGCGGCAGACCGCCGGCTATGGCCGCAGCCTGAAGAAGTCGGCGCCGCGGCAGTTTTGTGTCTTTATCCATGGTCTCCTCCCTGAGTGCTCCGGCTTGGGGATATGCCGGATTGCGATAGTAGATATTAGCATCCGAGGCGGCGCATCAAAAACATAACTGCACGAAAATGTGCGCTGACCGCTTTAGCTGCAGCGCGGAAGAATACGAGACTGATTGCATACAATACACATGGTTATCACTGTGTCGGGCTCACTATTGCCAACCACCCAGTGCGGGAACACCGTTTATGTCCGTTCAGAGCACGTCACCAAAAATTTCAACAAGGGGAGGCTGATTGTGAGCAACAAGATTGAAGGCATAAACCGCCGTGACGCGCTTGGGCTTATGGCAAGTGCGGCCACCGTGACCATGGTGAGTTCGCCGGCGTTTGCGGCGGCAGCTACCAAGCCGAATTTGGCGTCGGCCAGTCACTGGATGATGCAGCCGGTGATCGACGTGGCGGAAGACGGCAAATCCGCCACTGCCCGTCACTATCTGCTCCATTTCGACACCCGCTCTGAATATGGCGCGGGCATTTCCGACGGCATGTACCCCAACAACGTCATCAAGATGGAAGACGGCGTCTTCAAGCTGGACGTGGGGGCTCCGGACCAACCCTATCTCACCTCCGCGAGCTGGAAATCGGGATGGTCGCGCGATGAACCCAAAGCGCCGGCGCGCGCGCCGGTGAAGCAGGCCATCGAGCCTTTGCGCAATTTCCCCGCCGACATTCCGCGCACCTCGATGCCGCTGCGCCATCATGGCTCCGCACCCGGCGATATGATCTCCTGGCCGGACATCAAGCCGATGTGGTTCTCCTATAAGAACCCAGTGTCGGGCCGCATGCCTGAAAATTATTGCCCCGATCTCAAGACCTGCGAGAAGGATTTGGTGGCTCAGAAGCAGAAAGCGGTCGAGAGCCAGCAGAAAATGCTGGAATCCCCTCGGGAGCAAGCCCAGAACTAACCAAATTGCGATAACGCAAAAATAAATCGGCGCCTGTGGAAGTTGGACCACGGGCGCTCTTAGGGGAAAATGCCGTGGCCGCACATGAACAGGCTGTGGGTACAGTCACTTCGCATGACGGTATCGAGGTAAAGAGGCGCACTGCGATCAAAGGCGCGTTTTTCACCGAGTTCGTCGACATGTTCGATATCTATCTGCCCGTGGTGGTCCTCACCCCCGTGCTCGGCTATTTCCAACCCGCCGAGATCGAGCCCGGCCTGGCGGCGATTCTAAACTCATTTATTTTTATTACGACGCTGCTCGGTCGTCCTGTCGGCGCCCTGATCTTCGGCCGGATGGCCGACCGCATCGGCCGTCGCAAATCCTCGATCATTTCAGTGGTGGGCTTTGGCATATTCACCCTGCTGATTGCGCTCCTGCCGAGCTACCAGACGATCGGCATTTCATCTTATCTGCTGCTCTTGCTGCTCCGTTTTCTGGACGGCGTTTGTCTCGGCGGCGGCTACACGGCGAGTCATCCTCTAGCCATGGAATATTCACGCAAGGACCAACGTGGCTTCGTGGGCGGTCTGATCATCGCGGCCTTCCCCGCCGCCTATGTCGCGATCAGCCTGGTAGCGCTGGTCATGTTTGCGCTCGTTCCCCTCGATGGGATGGATTCGCCTTACGCCGTGTGGGGCTGGCGCATTCCGTTCATCATCGGGGCGGCTCTCGCCGGGTGGCTGGCGTACTACTACTGGAAGAAGGTCTCGGAATCAGAGGTCTGGCAAGTCAAAACCAAGGAAGGCATCAAGAAGCCTGCCGCCGCGCGGCTTTTCAGGGGATCGAACGTTCGCAAACTGGCCCAGGTCCTGCTCATGATGACCGGCTTTTGGACCACGCAGAACATCATCACAATTTATATGCCCTCGGCGCTGCTGGCCCAGACGCTGAAGCTGTCGAAATTCGAACTGACGACGACGCTGATCATCACCTATTGCATCCTGTTCTTCAGCTATATCGGCGCCGGCATTCTCGGGCAGAAAATCGGCCGTCGCCGCGCCTTCATCATCCTGGGCGTACTGATCGCGACGGCTGGCGTCGGCCTTCTCTACACGCTCGCCAATAGCGCAGGAGCTCCCTTGCCGCAGATCATTCTGCTGGTCTGCATGCTTGCTGTGCTGGTTACCGCTCCGTGGGGTGTAATCATCACCTACATCAATGAGCGGTTCGCGACGGAAGTGCGGGCCACGGGCTTTGGTATCGGCTTTAGTCTGTCAGTGGTTTTGCCGTCTTTCTACGCCGTCTATCTGGGATGGCTCGGCAATCTCGTCTCTCCACAGGCGGCACCGGCCGTGCTGCTTTTTATCGGCGCGGTCATCGCCACGATCGGAGCGGCGATGGGTGAAGAGACGAGGGACGTGGATTTCTAAGACCTGATGCCGCGCTCTATTTTTGCGCCGCGTCGATCTCGGTGAAGGCTTCGCGAGCGATGCGGAATGAGTCGACGGCTGCAGGCACGCCACAATAGATCGCGACCTGCATCAGCACTTCGCGAATTTCGTCCTTGGTGACGCCGTTCGTCAAAGCGCCCTTCACATGCGTCTTTAATTCTTGGGGGCGATTGAGGGCGCTGAGCATTGCCAGATTGAGCATGCTGCGCGTTTGCTTCGAAATGCCCGGACGGCCCCACACGGCGCCCCAGCAATATTCGGTTATGAGGTCCTGAAGCGGCCGGTTGAAATCGTCGGCGGTGGCAAAAGCCTTATCGACGAACTCTTTGCCGATGACTGATTTACGGATTTCCAATCCGCGGTCGTATACGTCTTTGCTCATGGTGCTTCCCCTTATTTTTGTGTGGCTGCAGGTAGCTAGCCGCGAACCTCGACTTTGGCCCATTGCTCGACGGTCTTGCACATCGAGGTGAAGTCCGATTCGGCGCCGAAGAGTGATTTGGTGATTCCCAAGAATTGCCGCACGGCGCTGCCGACGATGGTCGGCACGCCCATGGCCTCCGCTTCGTCGATGCACAGGCTGACATCCTTATAGGAAAGGCCGGTGGCAAAGCCGAAATCGAAGGTTCGCGTCAGAACCGCCTTGGGAAACTTGTCGACCGTGGCCGTGTTGCGTCCGCTGCTGACATTGAAGACATCGATCATTGTCTGGGCGTCGATGCCGGCTTTGGCGCCCATCACCATCGCTTCGGAGGTGATCGCCAGCGCACAAGCAGCCATCAAATTGTTGGCGAGCTTTACCACCTGGCCCGAACCGGGCTTCTCACCGATGAAGAACAGCTTGCCGAGATTCTTGAGAATGGGTTCCAGCGCCGTATAGGTATCCTTGGGACACGATACCATGATGGCCAATGTGCCGTTCTGCGCGCCGGCCAACCCACCGCTCACCGGCGCGTCGACAGCAACGATGTTTTTGGCGGCAAGACCGGCGGCGACGCGCGCAGCGACGCGCGGTCCGGTGGTGGAGGTGTCGATGAAAACCTTGATCTTCGAGCCGTGCATTACGCCGTCGGCGCCGAGCGCCGTGGCTTCCACGACCGGCGGCGTGGGCAGGCTGGCGAAGACGACCTCGGCCTCGGAAGCAACCTCTTTGGCGTTCTTCGCACCGCGCGCACCGCGTGCCACAAGTGCGGCAACCGCTTCGGCGCTGGGGTCGCAGACAACGAGCTCATGCCCGGCGTCGATGAGCCGCGAAGCCATCCGGCCGCCCATCCGTCCGACGCCAATGAAACCTAATTTTTTGTTCGCCATGACTCTCTCCGCCGGCACCCGGTTGATGATTGGCACTCTATAGCTGATATGCTGCGGGAGAGTATAGTCCAGACGCGGGGCGGCGCGTTAGGATCGGCCGATTGCGGTGGATCAGATTGAAGAGGGTCGAAACGATGGGCGTGGGCAAGCGGGTAGCGGTCACGGGGGCCGGCAGCGGCATCGGTGCTGCGACGGCGGCGCTTCTGATCCGCGAGGGTTGGACGGTTGCATGCCTCGACCGCAATGCGGATGCCGCGCGCAAAGTCGCCGGCGGCCATCCGGTGATCGCAGTCGATGTTGCGGATGAAAGCTCTGTCGTCGCCGCTTTTCGTGAAGTCAAAATGAAATTGGGCGGCCTCGATGCTTTGGCTACATGCGCCGGGATCTTTGAGACAGCAACCTTGATGGATACGACGGCCGATGCTTTCCGCCGTATCCTCGACGTGAACGTGGTCGGCACCTTTGTATGCATTCGTGAAGCCGTGCCGTTGATGGCTTCCGGCGCGCGTATCTGCACCGTCTCGAGCGTCGCGGGCTTGCGCGGCGGCGGCCTCATGGGAACGATCTCCTATGCCACCAGTAAGGGTGCGATCCTGGCCTTGACCAAGAACGCCGCCCGCACGCTGGGGCCCCAAGGCATCGCCGTGAACACCATAGCGCCGGGAGTCATCGATACCCCGTTCGCCGCCGGGCCCATGGCCGATCCGGCGATCAGGCAACGCATGGAGGGGTTGTCTTCCTTCAACCGTCTCGGCACAGCGGAGGAGATCGCCGAAGGGATCGCGTGGTTGTTGTCGCCCAAGGCATCCTTCGTTCATGGCGCCACATTGGTCGCCGACGGCGGCATGGTCATGTACTGAGGCAGGCGTTTCTAGGCCGCTGACGTCGCGGCGTTGTGCGCAGTCGCTGCAAGACGCGGAAGATCGCCGGCCGAGGGCGCCGTTTCCAGGCGGTCGATCATCTGCTCGATTGCGCTCGCGCGTGGGGCGCCCAAGGTTTCGATAGCGCTGGCGCGGAACCTGGCGCGGATCTCGGTCTCGGTCGCCGGCACGACATCGGCGAGCGTTTCACTGAGCTTCCGGCCATCGGCCAATTCGATTTCGATCCGCGATCCCTGTCGCGCCGGGAAGTCCGCGGTGAATCCGTTGTCGGCTTCGAGATGCACTAGCCGCACCAGCCGCATGATTTCAGGATCGTCGAGATGCTCATAGTTTGCTTCGGCAATCACGCCACGGCGCAGCGCCGCCGCGACGCTGAACTGGATACTCATTTTCGCCTGAAGGCGCGTTCTATACGGCCCTTCATAGTCGCAGCCGGGATATTTGACCGCGGCAAAAGAAGCCGCGATGCGAACCCAGCGGATGTCGGCCGTTGCGATGGCATGACCGCGCACGGCGGCAAGCGCTGCCTGGCATGGGGTCTGCGCGAAATTGCACGCCGGCACCGGCTTATTATAAACCGCGAGCAGTTCTGGAGGGCCGTCGAACAATTTAATGTCGGGGACAGGCTTGCCCGCGAGATAGGCGGTCAAGAGACCGGCCGGCCCATCCAGCGCGCCCTCGGATCCTTCAGCCCCGAGTTCGGCGAGCAGCGCCGCGGTCACGCCGCTGCGTGCGGCAAAGCCGGGGTGGAAAAACATGTCTTCACTGCCTTCGTGCGGCCACTGGTTCAATCCCGATGCTGTATTGGCCGCAAGCGCAATGGCGCTGGTGCACGCCGCTTCATCGAAGCCAAGCAGCCGCGCGCCCGCACTGGCCGCCGCGATCGGACCGGTGAATCCGGTCGGCCGGAAGAAGCGCGCGAAGTCCGGCGTGATGAGGACGCGGCCGAGACGTGCGCCCGCCTCGTAACCGGTGACCGCGGCGGCGATAAAGTCGCGGCCATGAACGGGCCTGCGTTGGGCGAGCGCCAGTAGCGCGGGCAAGACCACGACGCCGAGATGGCTGACGCTGCCCGCATGCATATCCTCACGCACGAGACCATGCCCGGCGACTCCGTTGGCCAGGGCCGCGGCTGCCATGGATGCTGATTGGCCGGTGGCAAGAATTGTTGCCGGCCCGCTTTCAGTGGCGGCAAGTGCAGCAGCGCGGCGGCTCCACGGCAAATCGCGCGCTTCGAAGGCGCAGGCGAAGAGGTCGAGGAGGCACAGCTTGAGTCGGACGATGGTGTCGGGCGAGAAGTCTTCGTAACGCACCGCCGTTATGCGCCGCGCCATCCGACGAGCAAGGGAAGGGTGAGAGTTACGCATATGATAGCTACTAGGGGACATCGCTGTGTGACTCCGTGGTCATGCTATCGAGGTCCGAAAGTAAAAACCGATTTGCCGCTACGCCTTCGGGTCTGCGTCCAACCGGACGACGATATCTTCCAGGCCGGGAGCCGCGGCCGGATATTGTTTCATCACCAGGGGATCGTGGCCGGGGATAATCGCATCCGGCGACGACGCCAGCGCGTTCATGGTGCGATACCCTTCCAGCATCTCGGGTACGTTCGCGACGACAGGGAACGGGCGCTGCTGCTGGAAGTTGGCGTAGAAGTGCGAGGCATCGGAGGCCAGCACCATCCATCCGCGTCGTGTCATCACCCGCGCGATCTGCAGACCGCTGGTATGGCCGCCGACATGATGCACCGTGATCCCGGGTGCGATTTCGCTTGTGCCGTCATGGAACATAGCGCGGCCTTCATAGATGCGCCGCACCATGGCCGTCACATCGTCGGCGTCGTATGCGTGGCGCAAATTGGCGTGACACATGCAACGGCCGGTGCAATAGGCCATTTCCTTATCCTGCAGATGGAAGGTGGCGTTGGGAAACAGGTCGTAGTTGCCGCAATGATCGTAGTGCATGTGCGAAATAATGACGTCGCGGACCTGATCGGGCTCGACGCCGATCGCTTTCAGTCCGACCGCTGGCGAGCGCAGGTGTTGGCGTTTGCGTTTGTCGCCCATTTCCTTGGAGAATCCGGTATCAAGGATCAACGTCCGATCGCGGCCCTTGATCGCCCAGACGAAATAATCGAGCGGCATCGGCACGTCGTGTTCGTCGCCGCCAATGAAGTTCGCAGGGGAGTGGCGGAACAAATGCGCGTATTTGATCGCATAGATCTCATAGACCGCCTGATCGGGCATTATACCACTCCTTGCGAGCCACCTATGCAGGTTGCATCGCGGCGGCTGCTTGGTCAAGTCAGCCGAATGTTGCCCGATCGTCTCTCCGGGTGTTGCCAAATCGGTCAGCCTCGACCTCAAATTTGAGATCATTCAATGCGAAAGCGCCTGATTCACGGCGATTCAAGAAGGGCGCTAAATTGTATACTTTCCCGATAAGTTTCAGGTGTCACAATTTGCTTGAAATCGGCCAGGCTGTGCGGCAACCATGGCCTGGGCCGGCGGGGGAGGGGACGATGCGGATCGATCACGGCCTACGGCCTGAACTGCACCTCGATGCCGCTGCGGCGGAAAGCGGTTGTGGTTGCGAAGACCACAACACCACTGCCAGTAAGCTTGGCAATACGCTCGATGATAGCACCATCGACTATGTGCTCAAGACTTAGCCTCATTTCGAGGATTTAAAGCACGCCGTTGGGCAAATAGCCGGCATGCTGGTTCTCGCGGCCGCTGGCTCTAAGACCGTCACGCAAGACCATCCGCTGTTTGCAACGGCACGTCAGACCTTCGAACGCGTCAGCGACGGGATTCGCAGCGTGCGCCCCACCGCGCGCGCCACACACCACCATCAGCATCTGATCGCCGCGCTCGCGGCGATGGGCGTGGCGCTCAGGCGGGCGCAAGAGGATTTACATCTCAGCGCCATGGCGCGCGCGCGCGTCGACTCAGTGCTTGTGCCGCTGCAATCCGCCTACCAACAACTCAGGTGGGCGGGCCATGCGTTGCCGGGTTTCGAAATCGTCGATGTCAGTCAAGCATGCTGTGCGCCGCGCGATGGGGCCACACCGCACTAAGTTTTAAGGGTGAGGAAATATCATGAGCGAATATTCAATTTGGGTTCTGGAATATGCCTACGTCCCTAATTTTCCTGTGAGCGGCATCATCTACGGCGCGCACAACCAAGGTCATCGCAAGCTTCCCTATGGTTATGTCCTGATTAAGGGCAAGGGGCGCGTGGCCATGGTGGATGTCGGATTCAACAATAAGGACATGGGTGCCACCTTCGCCTCCACGTACGGCGTCCAGAACTGGCATTCACCACGCGAGATCCTGGCCCAGTGCGACGTGACGCCCGAACAGGTGACCGATATTTTTATTACCCATGCGCACTTCGATCACATCGGCGGCACCGGCGAATTCCCCAATGCGCGCTACTACATCCAAGAACAGGAACTCTCCAAGTGGATTTGGGCGCTATCGCTGGGGAGCAAATACAACGCTCTGACAGTCGCCATCGACCCGGCCGACATCATTCGCATGGTGAATTCGGCCAAGGGTGGCCGTCTCGTGATCGTCGACGGCGACCGCGAGGATGTCCTGCCGGGGATTGATGTTCATGCGGCACTCGACAGCCATACATGGGGCTGCATGTTCGTCCGCGTTCGCAACGACGGCAAAAAGGCCGACAGCGCCGACAGCTATGTCTTTGCCGGCGATCTGGTCTACTGCCAGGAAAACCTGCGCGGGTTCGACGGTGGAGACGGAGCGCCGATCCCAGTCGGTCTCGCCACCGGTAGCCACTACAATCTTATCGCGACGACCAACCGCATGTTGAGTCTGGTCGGCGACGATACGCGCCGCGTTATCCCCGTCCATGAGGACCGGTTGAAAGACATGTACCCGTCGCGTCTCAACAAAGATGGCCTGAATGTCATCGAGATTGCCTTGGCCAAGGGCGAACGCAGCCGGGTGAATTAAACGCGCGGTTCACTGACGGAGAACCAACCCGGGGAGGGTGGTCCGGGGAATTGGATTGGATGGCTGGGGCGCTAGGAATCGAACCTAGGATGGCGGTACCAAAAACCGCTGCCTTACCGCTTGGCGACGCCCCAATTGCATCCCGTGGGAAGCGGCGGGACATTAGGGAAATTGGGCCGTTCTCGCAACGGAGAAAGTTTGCCCGGGGATAGGCCTTTCAGCCGCCGATGGCCGAAATGACCATGCCCGGGGTCAGTACCTGCGGCAGGATGACAGGCGCGGTGGCGCCGGGCGCGTAATAGAGATAGAGCGGCACGCCGTCGCGTCCCACGGCCCGCAGGGCCGCGCTGATCTCGGCATTGCGGTTGGTCCAGTCGCCCTTCATGTACGCGACATTGGCGCGTTTAAAGGCGCTTTCCACGTCGGTTTTGGACAGGGCGATCCGCTCGTTCACCTTGCAGGTGATGCACCAGGCGGCGGTGAAGTTGATAAAGACCGGCCGGCCTTCGGCGCGCAGGGCGGCGAGGCGGACTTCCGAATAGGGCTCAAAGTTGGCGCCGGCTTGAGCGCCGGCGGCGGGGGCTTCCATCGGCTTCAAGGGGGCCGTGAGGGCAATGGTTGCGGCGAAGGCCACAGCGGCGGTCCCCAGGGCAAAGCCGCGCGCCATGCCGGACGTTTTCTGCGACAGTCCCCACAGCCAGGCGATAAAGCCAATGAGGACGAGCGCGGCCAGCGCGTTGGCGAGCATGATGGCGTCCACCTGCTGCGCCAGCACCCACAGAAACCACGCGGCGGCGGCGTAAAGCGGGAAGGCCAGGATCTGCTTGACGCGATCCATCCAGACGCCGGGGCGCGGCAACTTACGCGCCATGTCAGGCACAAAGGTAATCAGGAGATAGGGCGCGGCGAGACCGAGGGCGAGCGCTTCGAAGATCAGGATCGCTTCGAGCGGCGATTGGGTCAAGGCGAAGCCGATGGCCGTGCCCATGAAGGGCGCGGTGCAGGGCGTCGCGACCACCACCGCGAGCAAGCCGGTAAAGAACGCGCCGGTCACGCCGCCTTTTGAGGTCAGTTCCTGGCCGACACCCATGACGCTGCCGCCAACGTTGAACACGCCCGACAGGTTGAGGCCCAAGGCCAGCATGACGTAAACGATTCCGGCGACAAAAATCGGCGACTGCAACTGAAAGCCCCAGCCGATGGCATCGCCCGCGGCGCGCAATGCCAGCAGTGAGCCCACAAGCGCGCCGAAGGTGACCATGACGCCGGCCGTATAAGCCAGACCGTCGCGGCGCAGGGCGGCGGCATCGTCTGACCCGCGCGAGATGAAGCTCATGGCTTTCATCACCAGCACCGGCAGCACGCACGGCATGACGTTGAGGATGATGCCGCCGAGGAATGCGAGCGCTAACGCAAAAGCCAACGGCATGACGGCAACGGCCGATGCAGCTTCCGTATTCACGGCACTGGCCGAACCGGTGATGGCGGCCGCGACGGTGTAGCCGACACGCTCATCGCCGTTCTGCAGCACGAGGAGGCCCGAGACATTGGCGGGTGCGGCAGCGCCCGTCGTCATGGTCAGACGCAAGGCGCGGTTTTCAATCGCGGCGGTTTGCGGCGCGGCATTGGCGAGGACGCCTTCCTCCACCGGGAAAAACGCCACTTCGGAAAATTTATCGGCGCCCACATCGGGACCCGCCATCAGCGTCAGCGTCTTGCCGCTGCGCGCGAGCGCGACGGGCCACGGCGCCGGCTTGGGCAATTCCGCGCGGGCGGCGGCGATGGCCGCGCCGGCGGCGGTGCTCACGTGGGCGCTCGCAGGCGTGATCTTGATCGGCAGCGCGAAGCTGCCGTCTTCGGGAATGCACACGTCGGCGCAAACATACCAGGTCGAGTCAGCTTGCAGTGTTATGTCCGAAGGCGCTGCGTTAGGGGCGACCTTCAACTCGGTCAGCATCGTCATGTGTTCGCTGTAGCCGAAGCTCATAAGGTCGGCGGTGGCGATGCGGTGGGGTGCGGGCCATTGAATCGGCCCGGCGGTGACGCCCTCGGGCAGGTTCCAGCGAATATCCGGCGGCGCGCCGGCGTCGCCCGGCGTCTGCCAATAAGTATGCCAGCCCGGCTTAATGGTCAGCGACAGCGCCACCCAAAGGCTTTCACCCGGCGCCACGGTGGGCTGCTCGGCGGTCATCTCGGCGCGGACCTGTTCGGTCTGCACGACGGTCTCAGCCCTGGCGGACCCGTAAAGGCCCATCAGGGTCACCGCGCCGCAAAGCATAAAGAAGCGGGTAAGGCATTTCATGGACGCGAACATAGGCCACCGCCGGTCTGAATCAACTCACAATTCCGAGGGTTTGCCCGGCTTTAACACGGGCGCCGCCACGGCCCACCAGCGGGGATGAGCCGCCGCGAGCTGGGCCGCCGCCGTGGCCGCCGCCGCGCCGTTCCCGAACAGGCCGAAACAGGTGGGTCCGCTGCCCGACAGCCGCGCCAGGAGACAGCCGGGGGTTTCCTCCAGCGCCGTAAGCACCGCCGCGATGGAAGGCAGAATTTCCAGGGCGGGAAGCGCCAGGTCGTTCGTGTAAAGCTTGAGGGCATCGGCGAGGCTTTTCGCGTCGGCCAGAGTCTTGAAGCCGTCCCGAGCCATGGCGGGCGAGAACCGTCCGGCAAGAGCGGCGAAGACCGCTTTGGTCGCCAAGGGCTCGCCTGGATTAACGAGGACCAGCCAGGCCTCGGGCAGCGTCGGCGCAGCTTCGATGATTTCGCCGATACCGCTCATAAAGGCGGGAACGCCGCGCAAGCATACCGGTACGTCCGCGCCCAGAGCCGCGGCGATGTCTGTGTCTTTGAGCGTCAGCGGACCCGTATTCCACAAACGCCCGCAGGCGACCAGGGTCGCCGCCGCGTCGGCCGAGCCGCCGCCGATGCCCGATGCCACCGGCAGGTTCTTCTCAAGAGTGATGTTCGCGCCGCGTGTGACCTTGTGGGTCGCGGCCAAAAGCCTTGCGGCGCGCAAGACAAGATTGTCGGGCTCATTGGCCAGCGCTCCGCCGAAAGGTCCGGTCATCTTCAGCTGTAGATGGTCTGCTGGTGAGACCGTGATGCGGTCGCCGACGCCCGCGAAGACCACCAATGAGTCCAGCAGGTGGTAGTTATCGGCCCGCTGTCCGCAGACGTGCAGGGTCAGGTTGATCTTGGCTGGCGCCGTTACGGTGATCGCGGCCTGTGCCGATGCTGCCATCGTCAGAGCCGCCGCTACTGCTGCGCCAGACCACGCTCCAGCTTGGTGCGGATGGCGGTGCGTTGCGATTCGTCAAGCTCGACGCTGAGCAGCGCCCGCTGCCACTGAAAGCGCGCCTCGTTGCGCCGCCCGACTTTCCAGTAGGCATCGCCTAGGTGTTCGTTGATGGTCCCGTCCGCGGGCGTGGCTTCGATGGCCTTTTCAAGATTTTCCACCGCTTCTTGATATTGGCCGTTCTTGAATAACGCCCAGCCGAAGCTATCGATGATGTAGCCGTCGTTGGGGCGCTGCTTGAAGGCGCCTTCGATCAGCTTGCGCGCCTCGGGCAGTTTCACGCCGCGATCCAGATACGAGTATCCCAGGTAATTGAGGACGCTGGGATCGTCGGGCCTGAGCTCCAGGGCCTTTCTGAAATCCTTTTCGGCGGCGTCCCAATTTTTGCCGCGCTCCAGGGCGATGCCGCGCGAATAGTGGATCGCCCAGTTACCTTCGGCCTCGGGCGAGGCTTTAATTGCGCTGTCGTAGGCGGCGACCGCTTCGGGATATTTCTTTTCGCCGCGCAGAATATCACCCAAGGCGACGTGCGCCTCGGCCCAATTCGGCTTTTGCTTCAGGATGTCGCGCAAAGTTGCAATCGCCTCTTCAGTACGGTCCAGGCGCAACAGGTTCTCGGCGCGCTGCATTTGTACGTCGAGATAGCCCGGCACGGACGGTTTGATATTCGCCAGCACGGCGTTGGACTCGGCAAAGCGCCCACGGGCAGCCAGGGTGCTGCCGACAAAGCGGCGCGCGATATCCAGATCCGGATTTAGGTAAAGCGCGGCCTGCGCATAAGCCGTCGACACCTGCGCCCGCAGTTCATTGGGATCGTTCATGAGCAGCATTTCGGACGCGGTGAACATCGCTTCCGACATGCCCTCGGCTGCTGTGATCTTGCGCGTCGGCATGGTCGGAATGGAGGCGGCGTAAGCGTCGAGCGTCGGCGAAGACCCATGCGTCTTCATGAAACGCTCAAAGAGCCCCTTGATCTCGTCGTTGCGCCCGAGGCGGTGCAGGCCTTCGGCGACAACGCGCAAAACCGAGAACCGCTGCTTGTCGATATTGGCGGCAAGGGCCTCGTAGTTCGCAACCGCCTGATCCGTGCGGCCATAGAACTCGTTCAGCAATCCGCTCATGAGATAGTAGGCGTCGCTGGTGTCGGGGAACGCCTTCAGCAACTCCAACTCTTGCATGGTCTTTTCCACCGGGCGGATCGGCGCCAGCGCCCAGACGCGCATTAGCGGCAAGGCGAAGCCGTTCATGGACTGCGCGGTGGTCTTTTCAAGGTAGGTCAAAGCTTGGTCGTATTCGCCCTTCTTGAAGTGGTCGATCCCGACGATGACCGGCGCCATGCCGCGGGTTGGCGCAACTTCATAAGCTTTCCGCGCGGCCGGAATGGCGGTCGCGAAATCGCCGCTTTGCGCGGCGAGAAAATAGGTGTTCTGCAGCAGCGTCAGATTTTCAGGGTCGAGTTCGTTGACGCGGTTATAGAAATCCACCGCCGTATTGCCTTGGGCGGAGGACTCCGCATGACGTCCGGCGAGATAAGCGGCGGCCAGCCCGGCGGCTTTGGGCGAAGGCGCGGCGGCTTGAAGTTTTTGCTGCACATCGCCGCTGACGGCCATGGCCGTGGTTCCGGCGCCGATGGCCGCGCCGATGGCGACCGCGAGCACCGCTCCGATGAGGAGGCCCAGGGGCCAGCCGATCCGTTTAAGGGCGGTCTCGATCGCAAGACGAGCGCTGTCAAAAGTCATAGTCCCATCATATCCCTTCGGGCAGATAACCGCGCGAAATTCGCCAAGCGGCCTATGTCATTAAGACGCAAGTTTAACCGCCCCCGGCGCGCGCGGGAAACCCCTGACATGTAATCAAGGGACCTCGGCAGATTACATATTTGGATAGTTCGGGCCGCCGCCGCCCTGTGGCACCGTCCAGGTGATGTTGCGGCTGGGGTCCTTGATATCGCAGGTCTTGCAGTGAACGCAGTTTTGGGCATTGATTTGAAAGCGTTTTCCGCCGCCTCCGCCGTCCATATCGACGACTTCATAGACCCCCGCCGGGCAATAGCGCTGCGCGGGCTCCGCCCACAGGGGCAGGTTAACGGCAATCGGGATGGCGGGGTCGGTGAGCTTCAGGTGGATCGGCTGGTTTTCCTCGTGGTTGGTGTTGGAGATGAACACCGAGGACAGTTTATCGAAGGAAATTTTCCCGTCGGGCTTGGGATAGGCGATAGGCGTGGCCTTGGCGGCCGGCAGCAGCGTCGCATCATCGGCCTTACCGTGGCCGAGTGTGAACGGCAGTCCGATGCCCAGCTGGTTCATCCACATATCGAGGCCGCCGACCATCAGTCCCATGTGCAAGCCCAGTTTGCTCCACAAGGGCTTCACGTTGCGCACGCGCTTCAGGTCTTTGTAGACCCAGCTCTTGCGGTAAGCCGCCGGATAGTCGGTCAACTCGTCGCGTGAACGTCCGGCCTTGACCGCCGCGAAGGCCGCTTCGGCCGCCATCATGCCGGTCTTCATGGCGTTGTGGCTGCCTTTGATGCGCGGCACGTTCACAAAACCCGCCGAACAGCCGATCAACGCACCTCCGGGGAACGTCAGCTTCGGCACCGACTGGAATCCGCCTTCGGTGATGGCGCGCGCGCCGTAGGAGATGCGCCGTCCGCCTTCCAGCGTCGGCTTGATGGCGGGATGATGTTTGAAGCGCTGGAACTCGTCGAAGGGCGAGAGATAAGGGTTCTTGTAGTTCAGATGCAGCACAAAGCCGATGGCGACCTGGTTGTTCTCGGCGTGATACATGAACGAGCCGCCGCCGGTGGAACTGTCCAAGGGCCAGCCCATGGTATGCGTCACCAGGCCCGGCTTGTGCTTCGCAGGCTCGATTTCCCAAAGTTCCTTGATGCCGATGCCGAACTTCGGCACGTCGCTGTTTTTGGCCAGGTTGAACTTGGCGATGAGCATTTTGGCCAGCGATCCGCGCACGCCTTCGGCAATCAGCGTGTACTTGGCGTGCAATTCGATGCCGGGCTCGTAATGATCGGTCTTCTCGCCATCACGGCCGATGCCCATGTCGCCGGTGGCGACGCCGCGCACCGCGCCGGCTTCGTCGTAGAGCACTTCCGCCGCCGCGAAGCCGGGATAGATTTCAATGCCCATGGCTTCGGCCTGGGTCGCAAGCCAGCGGCACACGTTGCCAAGGCTGACAACGTAGTTGCCGTGATTGTTCATCAAGGGCGGCATCAAAAAATTCGGAAAGCGGATCGAGCCGGTCTCGGTCAGATACAGGAAGTGGTCGTCGGTGACGGGTGTGTTGAGCGGCGCGCCTTTGTCTTTCCAATCGGGGATCAGTTCATTGAGGGCGATAGGATCGATGACCGCGCCCGATAGGATATGGGCGCCGACCTCGGAGCCCTTTTCAATGACACAGACCGTGATGTCGTGGTCGCCTGCGGCGGCCAACTGCTTCAGGCGGATCGCGGCGGATAGACCGGCGGGGCCGGCGCCGACCACCACCACATCGAATTCCATTGCTTCGCGTTCGCTCATCCCACCCTGCTTGGCCGGCTAGGCCGTCCGGTAAGGCGTCCCACGCGACGCCAATCCCATCATTGTGGCAAGGGGTTAGGATACCCCGCCACCCGGGCTTCTCCAAGTCTTTCAATGGGTTTGGGCCCCTCGTGGAGCGGATTTGACATTCGCGTCTAGCCCGACGGCGAGACCCTGAAGCGAATGTCAAATCCTAAGCTCCACGAGATCGTATAGATTGCTAGGGGTCCTTTGATTCTAACATTCGCAAGATAGCCCGCCGAACTGGGATGCGAATGTTAGAATCGGACCCCCTAGCCCTTGCCTCGGCTGGCTGTCTGGGGCAAAAACGGGCCGGTTGAGCCCCGGCCCCATTAAGGATGAACTGTGAGCAAGAACCCCGTCGTTATCGCGCTTCTGACCACCGTGCTCTTCGCCAGTACCCTGGGCGTGCTGATTGCCGTCGCCGGTTTCGGCGTTATCCGCCTGTTCGAAGAGATGGCCGAGGCTTTGGGCATCCTGCCGATCCGGTGGGGCGAGAATAATGTGGTCATTCTCATGCAGCTGGCAGGCGCACTCAGTGTGCCGATCATGCTGTGGTTCAGCTTCTGGTTCTACCGCAAGGCCCTGGCCGCCGAACGCATCCTGACGGCGCAAGAAGCCGCCGCTCACGCCAAACCCACCGCTGTTTGATCGCCAGCCTGCGCTTTATCTCTCCGCCTCGGTGCTCCATCACGCTAGACTTTAGCGTCCGTGCCGGGCTGTTTTGAGAGACGACGCGAGCCATGACCCCTTCCGCCGACACCCTGTCCTCCGACCCCGCCGCCTTGCTGCGCTGGTATGCGGACGCGGGTGTGGACGAGGCCGTCGGTGATCACGCGGTCGATCGCTTCAAGACCGCTCAGTCTGTTCCTGTTGTTGCGCCGTCCGCACCGCAAATAAATGCGACACCCGCATCTCCGGTGCGCGCTCCCGCTCCTGTCCAAAGCAGTGACGCAAGTGCCACGCATCTTGCCCAGGCGACGCACACGGTGGAGGAGTTAAAGGCGGCGGTCGAAGCCTATACCGGCTGCGGGCTGAAGCAGTTCGCGAGCCGCACGGTATTCGCCGACGGTAATCCGGAGGCGCGTGTCATGTTCATCGGCGAAGCGCCCGGCGCCGACGAGGATCGGCAAGGGCTGCCCTTTGTCGGCGTATCGGGAAAGTTGCTCGACCGCATGTTGGCCTCTGTGGGCCTCGACCGCGCCACCAACGCCTATATCACCAACGTCGTGTTCTGGCGGCCGCCCGGCAACCGCGCGCCGACGGATGAAGAGATTGCGTCCTGCCTGCCGTTTGTCGTGCGTCACATCGAACTGGTGGACCCAGCCGTTCTGGTTTTTGTCGGCGGCCTTTCGGCCAAAACGCTGCTTGGCAAGCCGGTCGGCATAACTAAGCTGCGCGGCCACTGGTATGACTACGAAAGTCCGGGCCTACCGCGTCCGGTTCCGTCCATGGCGTTATTTCACCCGGCTTATCTGCTGCGCTCGCCGCAGCAAAAACGTTTCGCCTGGCGCGACCTGCTGGCGATCAAACAGAAATTGGATGAGGCTAAGGACGAGACATGAGCATCGATCAAAACAAAATATTCCTGCCAATCAACATCGCCATCATGACGGTGTCCGATACGCGCGTGCCCGCCAACGATACGTCCGGCGATGCGCTAGTGGAACGCTTCACCTCCGCCGGACATAAACTCGCCGAACGCGCGATCATCAAAGACGATGTCGGTCTGATCGCCGCCAAACTGAAGCAGTGGATCGATGACCCCAAGGTCGATTGCATCATCACCTCGGGCGGTACCGGGGTTACGGGCCGCGATGTGACACCCGAAGCCTTTGCGCAGGTATGGGAGAAGGAAATCCCCGGCTTCGGCGAGCTATTCCGCTGGGTCAGCCTGAAAAGCATCGGCACATCCGCCGTGCAATCGCGCGCCACGGCCGGTGTGGCCAACGGCACCTATCTTTTCGCGCTGCCCGGCTCCCCCAGCGCGTGCAAAGATGGCTGGGATGAAATCCTCAAGTACCAGCTCGACAGCCGTCACAAGCCCTGTAACTTCGTCGAGTTGATGCCGCGCCTGAAAGAACATTTGAGGAAAGGCGCCTGACGTGAAGCGGGGGTTCCTATATGCATTGCTCGCCGGCATTCTTGGCCTGCCGGCCGAGGCCGCGCTGAAGGACGGCGCGCTTGCGCCGATGTTCACGACGCAGGCTTCGCTGGGCGGCAAGGAGTTCACCTTCACGCTGGCCGATGCGCTGAAAAGCGGCCCGGTCGTGCTTTACTTCTACCCCAAGGCCTTCACTTCGGGCTGCACGGTCGAAGCTCACGACTTCGCCGCCGCTACCGATGAATTCAAGGCGCTGGGCGCCAGCGTCATCGGCATCTCCAACGACGATATCGCCACCCTAAACAAGTTCTCGGTCAGCGAGTGCCAGAGCAAGTTTCCGGTCGGCGCCGACAAGGACGGCAAGATCATCAAGTCCTACGATGCGGCGCTGCTATTCTCCTATGCCAACCGCACGTCCTATGTCATCACGCCCGATGGTAAGGTGATCTATTCCTACACCGCGCTCGCTCCCGACAAGCACGTCGCCAACACCATGGCCGCCGTCAAAAAATGGCGCGCGGCCCAGGGAAACAAATAAAGATGAACGGATAGCCGTGCCGCCGAGCTTCAAATTTGAACGCGCTGTTCTGAAGCGCTCACCCGATGCGGTGGTTGCCGGCGTCGATGAGGCCGGCCGCGGGCCGCTCGCCGGTCCAGTCGTCGCGGCCGCCGTGATCCTGGATTACAAAAAGACACCGAAGGAGCTGCTGCTGGGCTTGGATGATTCCAAAAAACTTTCGCCCGCGCGGCGCGAGGAACTCTACGGTCTGTTGTGCGCCTGCGGCACGGCCGTGACCGGCGTGGGTCAGGCCGACGTCCACGAGATCGACAGCTTCAACATTCTCAACGCCACCTTCCGCGCCATGGCGCGCGCCGTCGCGGCCCTGGGGCGTAGCGTCACCGTCGCGCTGGTGGACGGCAACCGCGCGCCGCCGCTCTCCTGCGCGGTCGAGACCATCGTCGAAGGCGACGGCAAAAGTCTTTCCATCGCCGCAGCCTCGGTCATCGCCAAGGTCACGCGCGATCGCCTCATGCGGAGTCTCGCCGCCCAGCATCCCGGCTACGGCTGGGAAACCAACATGGGCTACGGCACGGCTGAGCACTGTGAAGCTCTCGTGCGACTGGGAGCGACGCGGCATCACCGCCGCTCCTTCGCGCCGGTGCGCGAGCGTCTCGTGGGCAAGCCGCCCGCGAGTCAGATCGATCTGGTCTGACATTTTTCTAGAAACGTTCCTCGAAAAATTTTTGCCACCACCCCTCGGTCGCTAGGGGTGGAGTCCCGTGAGTCATAGGGACTCAACATGTGGTGTTATCCACAGACCTCATTGTGTATCTCATTAAGCAATCGTAAAGCTTTGATTCTTATGATTCTTCCTTAGCAGGTACCCCGCTGTCCCGAGGATGGCGCTTCAAAAAAAAGGGTCCTGGATATGGGTCCCAGCCCAAACGTCTCCGGCTTTGCCGCGAGGGTTGTGGGGTGGGGAGGGAAGAAGCCTCGGATTTAAGGGGCGCACAACATCGAAGACGCGCGAAGTCCCGAACGGACTTCGCGCGCACTTCGTCAGAGGCGGGCCAATCACATGCCGAAAGATTCCCCCAAGAACGCAGCCGTAAAGACCGCCGATCTCAAGACCAACGTGATTTATGGCGGCGATTGCATTGCCGCTATGAACCGGTTGCCGGAAAACAGCGTCGATCTGATCTTCGCCGATCCGCCCTACAATCTTCAGCTGGGCGGCGAACTCCACCGGCCCGACAATAGCCGTGTCGATGGCGTCGACGACGCCTGGGACCGCTTCGACAATTTTGCCGCTTACGATGATTTCACGCGCCGCTGGCTCGCCGCCGCGCGCAGGATTCTGAAAGACACCGGCTCCTTGTGGGTCATCGGGTCCTATCACAACATTTTCCGCGTCGGCTCGATCCTCCAGGACATCGGCTTCTGGATGCTGAACGACATTGTCTGGCGCAAGTCGAACCCCATGCCCAATTTCCGCGGCACGCGTTTTACCAACGCCCATGAAACCATGATCTGGTGCGCGAAGTCGAAGGCGTCCAAGTACACCTTCAATTACGACGCCATGAAGAGCCTCAATGAAGGCCTGCAAATGCGCAGCGATTGGATGCTGCCTTTGTGCACCGGCGAGGAACGCATCAAAGGCACCGACGGCAACAAGCTGCATCCGACACAAAAGCCCGAATCATTGCTTTATCGTGTGCTGATGGCGGCCACCAAGCCCGGCGACGTGGTGCTTGATCCGTTCTTCGGCACCGGCACCACCGGCGCGGTCGCGAAGCTTCTGGGGCGTAAATACATCGGCATCGAGCGCGACGCCGACTACATCGCCGCGGCGCGCGAGCGCTTGGCCCTCGTGAAACCCATAACGGATGAAAAAATGCTCTTTACCCACAGCAAGCGTTCCGAGCCGCGTATTCCCTTCGGCACTGTCGTCGAGCGCGGTTTTCTGCCGGCCGGCACGGTCCTGTCCGACCCCTCGGGCCGCTTCACGGCCAAGGTGCGCGCCGACGGTACTTTGATCTCGGCCACGCACCGCGGGTCCATCCATCAGGTCGGGGCCGCCGTGCAAGGCGCACCCGCTTGCAACGGCTGGACCTTCTGGCATGTGAAAATGGGCAATAACCTGGTGGCGATTGACGCCTTCCGCCAGAAGGTGCGCGCCGAACTGGGCCCCTCGTTACAATAAACGGCGCCTCCACGTTAGCGCCCGACGAGACGCTCCGCGGCTGCCGAGGCTACGCGCACCACGTCGGTCACCATCGCCGTTTCGAAGTCGGTGAAGGACGTCGTGTACTGACGCCAGAGCTGGAAGTGCCCCAAGGGCTCTTCAGCGTCGAGCCCGATTAGAAAACCGATCCACGAACCTTTCACGGGATGGGCCGTTTTGACCGCACCGGGCAAGTCCTTGAGTGTTGCGGCGGCCAGGCCTTTGCGCGCGATCAGGGCGTCCCCATAGGCTTGCCAGGGGACCGGCGGCGGCTGGTTTTTCTCGCCGCTGCGCGTCGCGAAATGATCGAACGCTACGCTCGCGCCGCCCGCAATGACATGCAGATAAGCCACATCTGCCACCACGAGGCTGCGTGCTGCTTCGGTCAAAGTGCGGGCGACTTCGGCGAGACTCATGGCCTGCGAGACGGCCACGGTGGTTTCCGCCAGCTTCGTCATCATGCGTGCCTGGTGATGCGCGCGCATGGTCAGGCGGCGGCTCTCAAGGGCATTCACGACCATGCGGGCGAGCAACGTCAGGATGGTCTCGTGTTCTTCGGACAAACGTTCGCGCGGTTTGGTATCGATGACGCACAAGGTGCCGAGGCGGAATTTGTCGGGCGTAATCAAGGGCGCGCCGGCATAAAAGCGGATGTTGGGACTGCCGGTCACCAGCGGATTCTCCGCGAACAGCGGATTCTTCGTGGCATCCCCGACGACGTAAACATCGTCGGCTTTGATGGCGTGATCGCAAAAGGCCTGTTCGCGCGGCGTTTCCGTCGCGTCCAAGCCATAACGCGCCTTGAACCACTGGCGGTCGCGGTCGATCAGCGACACCAGCGAAATCGGCGCGCCGAGCAACTTCGCGGCCACCTCAACGATTTCGTCGAATTCTCTTTCCGGCGGCGTGTCGAGGATCAGGTATTCGACGAGCTTGCCGAGGCGCGCGGTCTCAGAAGCGGAAGACGTGGAAACGGCCGGGACCAAAATGCGGCTCCTCTATCAATGCGGGCGGGCATTGCAAGCGGGCAATGCAAGCGGTCCGCCGAAGTTACTTGCCTTCGCGCCACCACGCCAACATTGCCCCGGCCATGACCAAAAGCAAGATCAAGGCCACCGGCGACAGCGGTGTCTGGGTGACACCCGTCACGGCGACCTGCTTGTTGGCCTTCAGGCCCAGCCAAGTCGAGCCATGGGCGACGCGGCCCGGCACAACGCGGCGCATGGTTGGCGTTGTGTCTTCCAGCCAGAAAACCCCGCCGCCGGTGGCTTCAGCCAGGGGACCAACCTTGGCCTCCATCGACACCACGTCAAAGCTTTCCAGCGGATTCGGCGTTCCCACAGCGGCAATAGTCGTGATTTTGCCGTCGGTCAGGCTGTAGAGGCCGGGTTCCGTGATATCGAGGCGGCTGGTGAAGACGCCGGCAGCCGCAGGCTGAGGCAGCACGGTTTGTTCGGTGCCGTTGGGGGCTTTGACTTTTACCGGTACGACTTCGGTGGATAAGCTGCGGCGGTTGACCTGCAGGCCGCCGTCGCGCACTTCGGCGGTCAGGGACTCTTCTTCCAGCTCCGGCTCTTTCATCAGCCAATGGGCGACCCGGCGCAGCAGCTCAGTCTGAGGGCCGCCGCCGTCGAAGCCTTTGCCCCACAGCCAGGCGGTGTCGCTGAGCAGCAAGGCCACGCGGCCTTGGCCGACGCGGTTCAGCACCAGAAGCGGGTCCTTATCCTGTCCCAGCAGCACCGGCGCGCCGACGGCCTTGCTGATCTGAATCTGCCGCAACCACCGTCCCCAGCTGGGATCGCCGGCTTTGAAGCGGCTGTTTTGCGCGCCTTCCAGCAGGGCCGTCACGGGATGCCGCAAGCCGACGTCGCTCAAGTGCGGACGGAAGGCGCCGTTGTAGACGCGCCCCGTGGGCTCGGCGGGCAAAATGCTCTGCAGGGGCGCTCCGAACAACGCGAAGCTATCGGCGTATTCCGGCCCCACCGCCAGCATCAGCGCGCCGCCCTGGCGCACATAGTTGGCGACATTGGTCATGTACTGGAAGGGCACCAGACCCTTTTGGCTGTAGCGGTCGAAAATGATCAGGTCGAATTGCTTCAGTTGCTCTTCGAACAGCTCACGGATTGGAAACGAGATCAGCGACAATTCGTTGAACGGCGTGCTGTCGTCCTTGGTCAAGGGCCGCAAGATCGTGAAATGCACCAGGTCGATATTGGGATCGGATTTCAAAAGATTGCGCCAGGCGCGTTCGCCGACGTGCGGCTGGCCCGAGACCAACAGCACGCGCATGCGGTCGCGTACGCCGCTGATGGACACCAGCGTCTTGTTGTTGGCGGTGGAAATCTCGCCTTGGCCGGCGGCGATCTCGACTTCAAAGACATTGGCGCCGCTGTTCTCGATCTCCATGGGTACGTCCATGGTCGTGCCGGCGGGCAGTTCAATATGCAGCGCCAAGCCGCCGTTGTGCTTGATGCTCACGGGGATCGGCGTGCCTGCTACCGCCTGCGTATCTTCGGCCCTTAGGCGCACGATCGCGGGCTGGCCCACCAGGCCGAAGTCCGGCGCGCTTTCTAGGCGGATGCGGCGGTCGAATTCCTTGTGCTCGCCGGTGATCAGCAGGTGTACCGGCGCGTTCATGTAGGCGGCGTGATTGATCGTCGCGCGGTCAGCCGGCAGCGCATCGTGTACCTGACCGTCGGTGATCAGGACCGAGCCGGCAAGGCGCTGCGCCGGGACATCGCTGATGGCGCTCGACAGCGCTTCAAACAGCCGCGTCCCGCCGGCGCCGCCGGCGGTATCGTTGCGTCCGGTACGCACCGTGCGCACTTCCAAATCGCCGCCAGCCGCGAAATCGGCGGTCAGCTTCTCGACGGCCTTGGCCGTGCGGCCCTCGCGCTGTCCCAACTTCTGGCTGGCGCTTTCGTCGACGACGATGACCGCCACGTCTTTGAGCGGGGTCTGGTTCTCGCGGATCAGCTGAGGGTCGGCGATGGCGATGATCAGCGCGGCCACGGGCAGGGCGCGCAGCAAAACGCCTTTGGCGCGATGCCAGAGGCCGTAAATGATCAGCCCGACCGCCAGCGCGCACAGCAAGAGCAGCAGTGGCGCCGGGATCAGCGGTGAGTAGGTTAGACCGGTCATTACACTAAACTCATGGGTTCAACCGTTGCATGATGGCCGGCGCGTGGACTTGGTCCGATTTGTAATTTCCGGTCAGCGCGTACATCACCATGTTGACGCCGGCGCGAAAGGCCATCTCGCGCTGCTGTTCACCGCCGGGGACGACCGCATACAGCGGCACGCCTTGCGCATCCTTCGCCCAGGCGGCGATCCAATCGTTGCTGCCGATGACCACCGACGACACGCTGTCGTTGGCGGCGGCATCGCGCTCAACTTGCACCGGGCCGCTGGCGTAACGGCCGGGAAGGCCGTGCAGCAAATAAAAGCTGCGGTTCAGAGTATGATCTTCGGACAGGCCGGTCAGTTGCGGCACGTCGAGACCGGTGAGGATTTCTTCCAGGCGCGCCCTGGCGCCGCCGCCGCTGGGGTTTCCGATGGCGCCGGCTTGATCCGGCGCGTCGAAGACCACCATGCCGCCGCTATGCAGATAGCTGTTCACGGCCGAGAGCGCCCGCGGCGAGGGCACATCCCGTGTCGGCAGCACGCGCCAATAAATCAGCGGATAGCCCATGAGCGCGTCAGCGGTGAGCGCCGGCGCGGCCAAATCGATACGTGTCGGCGGCTGCAATTCCGCCGCCGTCCGGTCGGAGAGCAGTTGCGTCAGCGCGGTAAGTCCCAAGGTCGCGACACGGTCGACGTCCGTCGAGCCGGTGGCGATGAAGGCCAGACGCGTTTCCAGCACCGCCGCGCGCGTGTTGGCGTCAATTTCAGCCGGCGGCGCCAGCGTGTCAGCGGCGCGGGCGTGAGGAATCCCGTAACCGAGCATCAACACTAAGATCGTCGCGGTGCCGGCGTTGGAAAGACCGCCGATTTTCCCCAGCAGAGCCTGCGGCAATAGGCGGCGCAGGGCGAAGCTGACCACAAGATCCGCCAACAGCAACAGCAAGGCCGCGGTCAGCAGCCAGGGCTTGAAGCTACGTTCGCGCGAGACGGCGTTGAATGTCAGGCGCGTTGCGCTGAGCGGCACGTCGGCCAGCGGCTGCAGCTCTCCGAGATGGGCCCCCAGGTTCAACGCGCGCGTGGCGCCCGGTGGACCATAAAGGCCGGGCGGAGTTTTGGGTCCGACGAAGGTCTGAGCGAACTCCGGCGCGGGAATGGAGATGGTGGTTGGCGCAGGCGGACTCAGGCGGCCACGTCCGTCCAACGTTGCGAACGGTACCAAGGCTCCGGTGACCTCGTTGGAGCCGTCGGCGGGCACGCCTTGGCTCACGTCCACGATCCGCCGCAGCATGTCGACGAACAGCCCGGACAAGGGCAGCTTCGACCACTCCGGCGTGGCGGTGACGTGAAACAGCACCACCCAACCGCGGCCGCGTCGTTGCGCGGTCACCAAAGGCGTTCCATCACTTAAGCGGGCCCAGGTTTTGGAGATCAGATCGGCCGCCGGTTCGGCCAGGACTTGCGACGTCACGGTTACGTCGTCGGGAACGTTCATGCCCCGGAAGGGCGAAGTCTCGGGGAAGGGCGCCAGCTGCGCCGGCACTTCCCACGACATGGTGCTGCCCAGCGCCCGCCCGCCGGTCCGCAACTTGACCGGCAGTAGCGTATCGACATTGGCGTCCAGGCGCGGGCCGGCAAAGCGCACCAGCAAGCCGCCGTTCTCCACCCAGGCTGTAACTTGGGTCAGCTCGGCGTCGAGGATCTTGCCGCCGCCGGCCATGATCAGCACGGCCAAAGGCCGGCTCAGCAGATCATTGAGTGCGCCGCTGCGCGTATCGGCGAAGGGCTGAAGGGCTTCGCGCAAGTAATAGGCGTCTTCCAGCAACGGCACGGCGATGCCCGTGGCAGTGGCGCTGGCGATGCCGACCGGGCGGCGCTGCCACTGATCGTCGGCCAGTACCGTGGTTGCCGTCGTGGCGAGACCTTCCACATCGAAGCGGGCGATGCGATTGGCAAGCTCGGAGGGCACGCCCATGGCCGCGTTGCCGCTGCCGCTGCCGGCGGGCAAGCTGACCAGCGCACGCGCCAGCACTTGGCCTTCGGCATCCATGGCCCGCACGGTGTGGGCGATTTGCGGACTGGTGGTCGTCGCGACGCGCGCGAGTTTTATATTGATGCCGTTGTTCGTGCTGGCGCCGATGCCCTTTGACGTGCCGGTTCCAAAAGTGCGTTCGGGCGGAAGCTGCACAAGCGGCGACACCAAGGCACTTGTCTCGATCACCGTCAGACGCCCAAATCCCTGCAAGACGTCGGCGAGTTCTTTGGCGCCGGGGCTGTCGACGCCGTCGCTGATCCACGTCGCGCTCGCGCCTGAAACTTTTAAGTCCTTCAAACGCTGCGCTGCCGTGGTCCGGTCGGTGGGCCAGGGTTGCGGCGCGGTGAGCATGGTCTGCGCAAGGACTTCCCGCGCCGGCATCATCTGCAGGGGCATTGTCGAAGGTGTGGCCAAAGGCGCGGTGGTCACAAGGACAGCCGGCTGATTACGCCGGTCGGCGCCTTCAAGTATTTCACGCGCCGCGGCAACCCGCTCATCCCACTGCGTTGCAGATGCCCAGCCGTTATCCATCACGACAATCAGCGGACCGTCGCTTTCGGTTTGCTTCACGTTCATGATGGGATCGGCCAGCCCCAGCAGCGCCAGCGTCAGCACCAAGACGCGCAAAATCATAAGCCAGGGAGGCGTGTGCGCCGCCGTGCGTTTGGTCGGGTCGAGACCGAATAAGAGGCGGATCGCCGGAAAATTGATCTGCCGCACGGTCGGCGGCGTCAGACGCAAGAGCAGCCATACCAACGGCAGCGCGGCCGCAGCGGCCAGCGCCCACGGTGTCGCAAAAGAAATGAAACCAAGACTCAACATGCTGTGTTCATCGCCAACGTGTTCATCGCCCCCGCACTCATCGCCAACTTGTTCATCGTCTATGGCCGGTGATGGCGTTATGCAACGCCGCTAGGGCGGGCTGCGGCGAGTGGTCGGTGTGATGCAGACCAAAGCTCCAGCCAATCGAGGTGGCAAGGGCGCGCAAGCCGTCGCGGTGGCTATTGAGTTTACGGACATAGCCTGCGCGGGCTTCCTCAGCGCGATCAATGACGGTCGCGCCCTCTCTTTCCATGCCGACGAAGCGCACGCGACCGGAAAACGGCAACGTCTCTTCAGCGGGATCAAGAACCTGCACCATGTGCCCGTTGATGCCGAGACGCGAAAGCGCGCGCACGGAACCGGCGATCTCGTCGAGTGGCCCCAGAAAATCGCTGAACAAAACGACGGTGGAATGCTTCGGCAGGGCGTTTGAGAAGGCCGGTATCTCCGGCGCATCGGCGCGGGGCTCGGCAATCAGCTCGGCAGCGAGGGCGTCGGCCATCTGGGCGACGGCCAGACGCCCCGCGGCAGCGGCGCGTTGCGGACGGCCATCGCCGGAAATGCGTAAAATGCGTTCGCCGGCGTCGGTCAAAAGTTCGGCGGTCGTCAACATCATCACCGCCGCGCGTTCGGCTTTTGTCGGCAGCTTGGGCGACGAGCGGTAGCGCATGGATGGCGAGGTGTCGCACCACAGGGCGGCGGTTTGCGCCGCGACCCACTCGCGCTCGCGCACGAAAACCATGTCGACCTTGCCCGATTGGCGCCAGTCGATGGACTGCGGCGAGTCGTCTTTGGAATAGGGACGGAACTGCCAGAAGCTATCGCCGACACCGGCGCGCCGGCGGCCGTGGCTGCCCATGGTCACCGACGCTGCGATGCGTTTGGCAGCGATTAGGATCGACGGCAGAGTCGCGGAAATGGCATCGGCCTGCGCGCGCAGGCGATGACTTTCTTCCCGTTTATCGGCCACTTTCATGGGCAATCGCCTCGGCGGCTAAAGAAGAAAACCGATTAGCCGGCGTTCACGCGCTGACACAGAAGATCGATCAAGCCCGACACGGTGTGACCATCGGCGCGTGCGCCGAAGTTCAATGCCATGCGGTGCTGTAGAACCGGCTTGGCTAAGGCCAACACGTCGTCGATCGACGGCGATAGGCGGCCTTGCAGTAGCGCGCGTGCGCGCGCGGCTTGCATCAAGGCTTGGCTGGCGCGGGGGCCGGGACCCCAGGCGACGCGGTCTTTGACTTCTTGCAGGTCGGTGGTTTCGGGACGGCCCGAACGCACCAGTTTCAAGATGGCGGTGACAACGCTCTCGCCGACGGGAACCTGACGCACCAATCTTTGCGCCGCGATCAAGTCGTCAGAGGTCAGAACTTGGCGCGCGACCGGCTGATCCGCGCCGGTGGTGCGCAACACGATCTGACGCTCGGCTTCGAAGTCGGGATAATGAATGTCGACTTGCATCAAGAAGCGGTCGAGCTGAGCTTCAGGCAACGGATAGGTGCCTTCCTGCTCGACCGGGTTTTGTGTGGCGAGCACGTGGAACGGCTGCGGCAGCGGATGCAGCTGGCCGGCGACCGAAACGCTATGCTCCTGCATGGACTGCAGGAGCGCGGACTGCGTGCGCGGGCTGGCGCGGTTGATTTCGTCGGCCATCAGCAACTGACAAAACACCGGGCCTTGGATGAAACGGAAGAACCGACGGCCTTCGGCGTCCTCTTCGAGGACCTCCGAGCCGATAATGTCGGCGGGCATGAGGTCGGGCGTGAACTGGACGCGCTTGTCGTCCATGCCCAGCACCGTGCCAAGCGCCTGCACCAGCTTGGTCTTGGCCAAACCGGGCACGCCGATCAGCAACACGTGGCCGCCGGCCAGGATGGTGATCAGGCATTCCTCGACCACAAGGCCTTGGCCGTAGATGATCTGCTCGACCTCGGTCTTGGCGTTCTTGATGAGCCCGGCGATACGCTCCATATCCGCCACGGCGCCGTCCTGGGCTGCTCGGGTCACTAGGCCGCTCGATTGTGTTATCGTTGCGCTCACAGAATGGCTCCACGTATAGATTTCAAAGGCTTAGACATTTCATTGCAATGAGTATGGAACGTCGAACACCTATCGGAGAGGCGGAAGCGCATCCTCCAACCACGCCTGCCGGCGAGGGCAAGGCCGTGCCGTTTCCAGATATGTGCTGCGACTTTAGCATGCGCATCGATCGCAACGGAACCTGGTATTACCGGGGTTCCCCTATCGGTCGGCACGCCCTTGTTAAGCTGTTCTCCACGGTTTTACGCCGCGATCAGGACGGTCTCTACTGGCTGACGACGCCCGTGGAAAACGGCCGTATCGAGGTCGAAGACTCTCCCTTTATCGGCGTGGAACTTATAGCGGAGGGCGCAGGACGCAACCAAATTATTCGCTTCCGGACCAATGTCGACGACGTTGTAACCTTGGACGCCACCCACGCTCTACGTGTGGTCTATGATGCCGCCAGCGGCGAGCCCCGACCCTATATACACGTGAGAAAAGGCCTCGAGGCTCGGTTGGTCCGCGCGGTCTACTACCACCTAGTAGAAATTGGAGAAATGGCCGAAAGCAGCGATACTTTTGGTGTTTGGAGCTGTGGACAGTTCTTCTCGCTAGGGTCGTTGGTGGATGGCCGAGGTGGGGGTCAGCCCGCATGAATCCGAACGTTACTCTAAATCAGAATTTAAGCCGGGCGCTTCTGCGCCGCCGCCTTGCCGCGCCACACCGGGTGGCTCCGCGCGGTGATAACGCCACGGCTGCGCGGCTACTCCACGCCGGCGGGGTCGAGGCCTTCAACCCGGCGAAATTTGCCTCCGTCGTGATGCCGGGCACGCCGCTGCCCGGCCGCGATACCCCGCCGGTTCCGGCGGCTGTGCTGATTCCATTAGTGGAACGCGCCGAAGGGTTCACGGTGCTTTTCACCCAGCGCACTGCCGATCTGAAATCCCACGGCGGACAAATCTCCTTTCCCGGCGGACGCATTGAACCCACGGACCCTGATGCCGTCGCGGGCGCCTTGCGTGAAACCGCCGAGGAGACCGGCCTCGATGCGTCGCATATCGAAATTCTCGGTCGCCTTGATGCCTACGCAACGGTCACGGGGTATGAAGTCACACCGGTCGTTGGCGCGGTGACGCCGCCATTCACGTTGAAGCCGGACCCCGTTGAGGTCGCGGACATTTTCGAAGTGCCGCTGGCATTTTTTCTCAATCCCGCCAATCACCAGCGCCATAGCCGCGTCATCAGCGACGGTGTGGTTCGCGCCTATTACGCCATCCCCTATGGCGATCGCTATATCTGGGGCGCGACCGCGGGTATGCTGATCAATCTCTACGAGGTTTTGACTGCTTAAGGGGACGGGTGATGTCGCGGATCGTGTTCACCTACATCGTGCCGTTTCTGCTGCCCGCGGCGGTCTACGCCGCTTGGGTGTGGTACCGCACGGGCTATGTCGCGCGTCACGGCGGTGAAGCGCCGAAGCTGGAGCAAGGCCCATGGCCCTTGCTTCTGTTCTCGGGCGCGGTGCTGGCCTTCGCGGTGTTGTCGGCGACGGCGCTCCTTCGCGGCGGCCCCCCCGACGGCACTTATGTACCGCCGCATCTCGATAAGGGCGAGATGATCCCGGGCCATATGGAACCCAAGAAGCCTTAAGGACCTGCCCGTGACGTCCGGTTCTCAACATCAGCTGCGAATACAGTCGTGGATGACCGCCGCGCCGCTCGTGCGTGTACTGCGCGCGTTGGACGCCGGCAGTGTCGATGTGCGCTTTGTCGGCGGCGCGGTGCGCAATACTGTTATGGGCTTGGACGTCGGCGAGATCGATCTGGCGACGCCCGACGTGCCCGCGCGCGTGATCGAGCGCCTTGCCGGTGCGGGCCTCAAGGCCGTGCCCACGGGGCTTGAACACGGCACGGTCATGGCGATCACCGACGGCGCGACGTTCGAGATTACAACCTTGCGCCGCGATACGGCCTGCGACGGGCGTCACGCCGCCGTGGAATTCACCGCCGATTGGCACGAGGACGCGCGCCGGCGCGACTTCACCATGAACGCGCTGTCGCTGCGGCCCGACGGCACGCTGTTCGACGACCACGGCGGTTTCGACGATGCGAAAGCCGGGCGCGTCCGCTTTGTCGGCGATGCCGGGGACCGCATTCAGGAAGACTACTTGCGCATTTTGCGGCTCTTCCGGTTCTTTGCCTGGTACGGCCGTGTGCCGCTGGAACCGGCGACGCTGGCTGCTTGCCGTGCGCATGCCTCAGGTTTGTCGCGGCTGTCGGCCGAACGTATCCAACAGGAGTTGGTGAAGTTGTTGTCCGCGCCGTCGCCGGTGGAAGCGATCACACTCATGGCCGCGTGCGGCATCTTGCAACAAGTGCTGCCCGGCGGTTTTGACGTGGCCAGTTTCGCGCGGCTGGTCACGCTGGAAGCGCAAACAGGTTCTGGCGCACGCGATTGGCTGCGCCGTTTGGCGGCCTTGTTGCCGAGCGGAGAATCGGGAAGTGTCGCCGACCGGCTCAAGCTGTCCAATGTCGACCGCGATCGGCTGAAGGCGTTGACACAAGCTGGACCGTTTCTTGACGATCACACCGATCCTTTGCACCTGCGCCGCGCGCTGTTTCATCTCGGGGCGGCGCCGGTGACCGACCGGATTCTGTTGGCCTGGTCACAGCGCCAAGACGTTCCCAGTCCCGCGCCCTGGCGCGCGCTGCTGGCGGCGTCGGCGGCCTGGACTCCCAAGACCTTGCCGGTGAGCGGCGACGATGTCTTGGCCTTGGGCGTTGCGGCCGGTCCGGCCGTTGGCCGGCTTTTGGCGGCGGCGGCGGAATGGTGGATCGGCGCCGGCTTCGAGCCCGACCGCGCGCAAACCTTGGCTCATTTGCGGCATCTGGTCGATCAAAGCGCCGGCGCTGACAACAAAGACGGCTCCGGAGGGGGACCGGAGCCGCTAGCTTTGTAGGGGCCCTGAGGGGTGCAGAGCCCGTCGACGACCTTACAGAGGGGATGTTTTGGGTCGTCGTACCGTCCGAGGACTTTAGCCGCGCCAGCCTTACAGAATGATGGTTGGAGGATGAATTTTTTGTCACCCGCCCAGGTTGGGTGCACCTCTCAAAGCCCGCTTTAAAGAAAAGTGCGGCCTTGAAAAACATGCTGCTGGCGCAAGGCCTCGGCCAGCACAATCGCCGCCGCGACCACGACATTTAAGGATCGCATATCGGCCGCAATGGGGATGCGGACCCGGGCGTCGGCGGCGTTATGGACGGCTTCCGGCACGCCGTGGCTTTCCCGCCCCAAAAGCAGTGTGTCCGTGGGGTGAAATTCGAAGTCCGTAAAGGTGATCGCCGAGGCTGTGGATAACAAGATCAGCCGCTGCCCGCCGGCCTGCCGGAAGGTCTTCAAGAATGTCTCCCAGGAGTCGTGCCGGGCGAGCGCGCACGCTCCGCCGTAGTCCATGGCGCTGCGGCGTAAACGCTTGTCATCAAAAGGAAATCCACACGGTTCGATGATATCCACAGGCACCTTGAAGCAGGCCGCGAGCCGCAGCGCCGCGCCGGTGTTTTGGGGAATGTCGGGCTGGTAAAGGGCGAGACGCATCATGCACTTTTGGGTGGGCTGGGCCGCTGCCGCGAGGTCTTTTCAAGGCGGGCTTTTTATTCTATACCCGCGGCGCTGAAAACCCTTATGCTTCCGCCGGTTGGGGCCGGTCTTCGGGGTAATAAGGATAAAGGTTCACCCTTCGCTAGACCCTTTTGCCGAGAGCGAAATTCTAAAGAATCGCTCGAATCGAAAGCATCTTTTGGCTGTGCGTTGCGGGACGGACCTTCGGGGTCACAGTTAGAGGGATTACATCATGGCTAATACCGCACACGCTCATGCTGCCGATGCGGCGGACGAAACGCGTCGCGACTTTTTGTTGCACACCACGGCGGCGATGGGCGTTGTGGGCGCTGGCATGATGGTCTGGCCCTTGATCAGCAGCATGAACCCCGCCGCCGACACGCTGGCATTATCGAGCATCGAGCTTAGCCTCGCCGGCATCGCCGAGGGCCAGCGCATCAAAGCGCTGTGGCGCGGCAAACCGGTGTTCGTCAGTCACCGCACGGCCCAGGAAATCGACGAAGCCCGCAAGGTCAACGTCGCCGAACTGCGCGATCCGCAGACCGATCAAGTCCGCGCGAAGAAGCCCGAGTTCCTGATTGTCGTCGGCGTCTGTACGCACTTCGGCTGCGTGCCACAGGGCACCGCGTCGACCGAAGTGCGCGGCGAATTTGGCGGTTGGTTCTGTCCCTGCCATGGCTCGGTCTACGATACCTCGGGCCGCATCCGCCGAGGTCCTGCGCCGTTGAACCTCGAAGTTCCGGCCCATACCTATATCAACGATACAACTGTGCGCATCGGTTAAGGGGAGCAGCACCATGAGCACGGAAAAAAGCGGCCCGACTGGAAAAAGCGCCTGGCGCAAAGCTTACGAGTGGCACGAAGCTCGCCTTCCCATCGTCAGCTGGCTCGATCACTCCCTCGGCACCAAGTACCCGGTGCCACGCAACCTGAATTACTGGTGGAACTTCGGCTCACTGGCCATGTTCATGCTGGCGGTGATGATCTTCACCGGCATTTTCCTGGCCATGAACTATACGCCGCATGTCAGCCTCGCCTTCGACAGCGTCGAACACATCATGCGCGATGTGAACTACGGCTGGCTGATCCGCTATATGCACGCCAACGGCGCCAGCTTCTTCTTCATCGTCGTCTACATCCACATTCTGCGCGGCATGTACTACGGCTCTTATAAGTCGCCGCGCGAAGTGTTGTGGTGGATCGGCATTCTAATTTACCTCGCCATGATGGCGACCGCCTTCCTGGGCTACGTGCTGCCTTGGGGCCAGATGAGCTTCTGGGGTGCGACCGTCATCACCAACTTCTTCTCGGCGATCCCGGGAATTGGTCAATCGATCGTCACCCTGCTGTGGGGCGGCTTCTCGGTCGACAACCCGACACTGAACCGCTTCTTCTCGCTGCACTACTTGCTGCCGTTCGTGATCGTGGGCCTGATCTTCCTGCACATCTGGGCTTTGCATGTTCCGGGCGCCAACAACCCGCTCGGCATCGACGCGGCACCCGCCGACAAGATCCCGTTCTTCCCCTACTACGTCATGAAGGACGTCTTCGGCCTCGGCGTGTTCGTGGTGATTTATTTCATCGCCGTGTTCTGGTTCCCGAATGCCTTAGGTGAGCCGGACAACTACATCAAAGCTAATCCGCTGCAGACGCCCGAGCACATCGTGCCGGAATGGTACTACTTGCCGTTCTACGCCATCCTGCGCTCGATCCCGAACAAGCTGCTGGGCGTCATCCTTATGTTCGGCTCGATCTTGATCCTGTTCGCGCTGCCGTGGCTCGACACCAGCCGCGTGCGCTCGGGCAACTTCCGCCCGGTGTTCCGCATCTTCTTCGTCACCTGGATCATCGACGTCCTCATCCTCGGCTGGGTCGGCTCGCAGCCGCCGGAAGGGATTATCCCGACCATCGGCTTGATCGGCACGATTTGGTATTTCATCCATTTCGCGGTGATCTTGCCCGTCGTGGGCTGGCTGGAAACACCCAAGCCCCTGCCGGCGAGCATCAGCCAACCCGTTCTGCAGGCCGCGGAGTAAAGCCATGAAAAAGTATCTTCTGGCCGCCGCCGCGGTCGTTGCCCTTGCGATCCCTTCGGTGCTCCCCACCTCTCTGCGGGCCGCCGAGCACGTCGAACTTCCGAAGGAAAATTGGAGCTTTAACGGCGTTCTGGGCGGCTTCGACCGCGCCCAGCTCCAGCGCGGGTTCCAAGTTTATAAGGACGTGTGTGCGGCTTGCCATTCGCTGAATTACGTCTCGTTCCGTAATTTTGAGGCGCTCGGCTACAGCGAAGAACAGGTTAAAAGTCTGGCCGCGCAATACGAAGTCGAGGACGGTCCCGACGACAGCGGCGACATGTTCAAGCGCAAAGCCAAACCGTCCGACCATATTCCGAAGCCCTTCGCCAACGAGTCCATGGCGCGCTTGGCGAACGGCGGTGCGTTGCCCCCCGATCTTTCGCTGATCACCAAGGCGCGCGTGGGCGGGCCCGACTATATTTATAATCTGCTGCTCGGCTACGAAGAGCCGCCGGCCGGTTTCGTCATGAACCCGGGCTCGAGCTACGACAAATATTTCCCCGGAAACCAGATCGCCATGGCCAAGCAGATCAGCGATGGTCTGGTGACTTACGCCGATGGATCGCCCAACGACGCCGCGCATATCGCCAAGGACGTGACCGCGTTCCTGCATTGGGCCGCCGAGCCCAAGCTGGAAGCCCGCCACTCCACGGGCTTGCGCGTGACTTTGTACGCGCTGATCTTCGCGGTACTGGCTTATCTGACCAAACGCCGCATATGGAAGAATATTCCTCACTAGAACGTTAGGTTCAAACAAAACCGCCGGTCCAAAAACCGGCGGTTTTTTGTGGCCGGCGCCTGTAACGCGCGGCGTTTGTTAGGAAGTTTGCCGTGAGCAAGCAGCTTACGACTATCAAAGCCCTCTGCGCTGCCGCCGGCACCCCCTTTTATGAACTGTCGATCGGGAACTCTGATTTAAAGCTCCCGCTCCGGCGGCTGAATGATATCGGCCTACCCGAAATTTATGCCCCCTATGTTTGCTGCGGGCTTCTGCAGGATGTCCACGTCTTTGGCCGCACGTTTGTCTATTCGCGGGACGACAAGGTGGTTTTCCACTGTCAGTCCAGCCAGACCTATAAGACGTGGGGCCTGGACGAAAACGTCGCCACGTTCATCGACGAGAAGAAATCGTCCCTTTTCACGTCCTATCTTGAGGACGAGTGCATTTTTATCGGCGGCATGTATACCGAACGCTACCCTCACGGTTGGATGCACGATGTCGAGCCGCCGAACTTCGGGCATTTCATATTCGAGTTCCTCAATCGCTTGGCGATTTTCGAGCCCTTGGGTCTCCTGAATGGACTCCCCGTCGTCGTCTATGACCGTATGCCCGAGCGATGGATTGGGTTCCTGGAACTTATGGGTATTCCCAAGGAACGCATTATTCGCGTGCCGATCGTCGATGGGCCCGCATACCGCAAAGTCTGGATGTCTTCGTCCTGCCACTATCGCGACACCGCCGGCAATTACCGGTTCTGGGGTGCCGGCCTGCACTGGTTGCGGGCCCGCGCCTTTGCCGGCATTGGCGGCCCGCAACTTCACAAACACCGGCGTATCTATCTGGGACGCGACGGCGCGAGGTGGCGAAAAATCGTCAATGAGGACGCGGTAAAGCAGGTCTTGCAGGACTACGGCTTTGAATTTGTCGAGGCCACCAAGCTCAGCGCCCGCGAGCAGATCGAAATCATCAGCGGCGCTGATTTTGTTGTCACAGCCGCGGGCGCGGGCGGCGTGCTGACGCACTTTGCACCCGAACACTGCACGATTTTCCTTCTGGCGCCGCCGGGCGCGGTCACAGGACCCTGGGGCGGCTTAGGGGCTGCCCTCTTTCTGCGTCAGATCTACGAACGCATCGAGGGCGAGCCGGTCGAGTCCCCCGTCCGCTCTAACCTCTTTGGCGTCAATGAAATCACCGACTTCAAGATTGATGTCGATGCCTTGCGGCGTTTTGTCGAAACCGCAATATTTCGCCTGTCTCACGAGCAGAAGATCGACGCCATTGAGCTCTAGACGTTAAACAGGAAGTGCATGACGTCACCGTCCTGCACCACGTAGTCCTTACCTTCCGAGCGCGCCTTGCCGTTGTCCTTGGCGCCCTGTTCGCCGTTGAAAGCTACAAAGTCCTTGTAGGCGATAGTCTCGGCGCGGATGAAGCCCTTCTCGAAGTCGTTGTGAATGACCGCAGCCGCTTGCGGGGCTTTGGTCGCGCGCTTAATCGTCCAGGCGCGGGTTTCCTTGGGGCCGACGGTAAAATAGGTGATGAGATCAAGCAGGGCGTAGCCCGCGCGGATCACCTGCGTAAGCCCCGTCTCCTTGAGGCCGAGGCTTGCCAAAAACTCTTTCTGTTCGGCCGGGTCGGTTAACTGCGCGACTTCCGCCTCGATGGCGGCGGAGATCACCACCATGCCGGCCCCTTCGGCCTTGGCGCGCGCGGCGACCTTGGCCGACAGCGCGTTACCCGTGGCGGCGCTGCCTTCCTCGACGTTGCACACATACAGAACCGGTTTGCCGGTCAGGAGCTGCAGGCTGTTGAAAATCTTGCGGGCCGCCGGATCGTCAGGCCGGGCGTTGCGGGCGGGTTTGCCCGCGCGTAAAGCTTCCAGCACCGGCTCCATAACCGCCAGCAGTTCTTTGGTTTCTTTGTCGCCCCCCTTGGCTTTTTTCTGCGCTTGATCAGCACGGCGCTCAAGGCTCTCCAAGTCCGAGAGCATCAACTCGGTCTCGACGGTTTCGGCGTCGCGGATCGGATCGATGGAGTTTTCCACGTGGGTGACGTTGCCGTCCTCGAAGCAGCGCAGCACATGCACAACCGCATCGACCTCGCGGATATTGGCCAGGAACTTGTTGCCGAGGCCCTCGCCCTTGCTGGCGCCGCGCACCAGGCCGGCGATATCGACGAACTCCAACTGGGTCGGGATGATCTTGGCCGATTTGCCGACGCCGGCGAGAACGTCGAGGCGCTCGTCGGGCATAGCCACGCGACCGACATTGGGTTCGATGGTGCAGAACGGAAAGTTGGCGGCTTGAGCGGCGGCGGTGGCCGTCAGCGCGTTGAACAAGGTGGACTTGCCGACATTGGGCAATCCGACAATACCGCAATTAAAACCCATCTACTTAGGCTCCGTTGGTTCCGAGGGCGCTTTACCTTCGGGCTTCTTCTTCTCAGGCGATTTTTTTTCAGTGGGCGGCTTGGTCAGCAACGCCACCTTGCTCATGAATTTGTTTTCGTCGCCGGCCACCATCAGCGGCGCGGCTTCGGCCAGGGCGTTCATCAAGGGGCCCAGCCAGTCCATGTCGCTTTTGGCGAAATTCTCCAGGACATGGCCTTTGACCTGGGATTTGCCGTCGGGGCGGCCCACGCCTAAGCGCACGCGCCAGTAGTCGGGGCCGATATGGGCGTCGATGCTCTTGATGCCGTTATGACCGGCGCTGCCGCCGCCTTGTTTGACTTTCACTTTGCCCGGCGCCAATTCAATCTCGTCGGAGACGACAATGACATCGGCCGGCTGAATCTTGAAAAAGCGCATGGCCGCGCCGACGGACTCGCCGGAGAGGTTCATATAGGTGCCCGGCTTAAGGGCCAGCACTTTAATGCCGCCGATGGTGCCTTCGGCGATAACGCCTTGGAAACGTGCGCGCCACGGCGCAAAGCGATAGTGCTCGGCGATGGCGTCCACGGCCAGAAACCCGATGTTGTGACGGTTGAAGGCGTATTCCACGCCGGGATTTCCCAGACCGACCAGGAGCCGCATGGCGGGAGTTCCCCAGGAGACTTCGTGCGAGCAGACTTCGCGCGCCGCTCACCCGGCGGAGCCAGGTGAGCGGGCGGAAGTGTCGTCTTACTTCTTCTTGTCGCTGCCGCCCTTGGCGGGCGCGGCAGCCTTGGCGCCGGCAGCGGGAGCAGCACCCTTGGCGCCGGCGGCCGGAGCAGCGGCTCCGGGAGCAGCACCAGCAGCGGCCGCACCTTCGGCGGGTGTAGCGCCCTCGGCGGTAGCGGCAGTCGCGGCGGGTGTTTCTTCTTCCACCGTCATGACCGTCGGCGGTGCGATCGTGCAGATCGTGAAGTTACGCGCGATGGTCGGCTTAATGCCCGAGGGCAAGGTGACGGCGTTGATGTGCACGGAATCGCCGATCTCCAGACCCGTCAGGTCCACATCGATGTGGTCGGGCAAGTCATCGGGCCGGCCGCGGACTTCGACCTCATGGCGCACGATGTTGAGCACGCCGCCCACCTTAATGCCGGGCGAGGCGCCTTCATTGTGGAAGCGTACGGGAATCGGCACGCGCACAAGGGTGTCTTTTTCGATCCGGCGGAAGTCCGCGTGGATCGGCTGGTCGCTGACGGGGTGAAGCTGCACATCCATGGCCATGGTGCGCTGCTTTTTGCCGCCGATCTCGACTTCGAAGATGTTGGTCTTGAAGGCGGGGTCGTGCATCAGGGACGTGAGGATCTTGGGCTCGAGGGCGATCAGCGTGGCATCTTGGTTGCCGCCATAAATCACGCCGGGGACTAAACCCCCACGACGTGTGGCCCGAGCTGCCCCCTTACCTGCCCGATCGCGCCCCTGTACCTGCAAGCTGCTGGTCTTAGGCATCGGTTTTCTCCTTTAGAGTCAATGGCATATCCCTTACATTAAAGTCCGGGAAATGCCGGCGCGGCCTCCAGGGGTGCCGGCGCCCACCCTGCCATGTGGCAAGGTGGCGGTCATGTACACGGGTTCGCCCCCTAAAGCAAGTTAGGCTAAAGCAGGCTTAAGCCCCGTCCTATTGAGGTTCTATGCCGTCAGCGCCCACCGTCGCCATCTTCGATCTCGACCGGACCGTGACCCGGGCGGGCACCTATACGCCCTTCCTCCTCCATTGCGCGCCCAGGAGCCCGCTGACGGTCGTTCGGATCCTGACCGGCGTGGTACTGGCCTTGGCTTATGTCGCCGGATTCAGCAGCCGGGGCGCCTTTAAAGCGCGCATGCTGGCGCTGTTCATCGCCGGAGCCTCCCGCGCCCAGGTGGGACTTTGGGCCGACACGTTCACGGCCCGCTGTCGCCTCCGCCCGGGCGCGCTCAAAGCCATCGCGCGGCATCGCGCGGCGGGCCACACCCTGGTCCTCGCCACCGCCAGCTTCGATTTTTATGCTGCGGTCTTTGCCGCGCGCCTGGGCTTCGATCATGTCATCGCCACGGCCGGCGTCTGGGATGAAAGCGGGCATCTGCGCGCAGCCTTGGGGGGCGAGAATTGCTACGGGCCTGCCAAGGTCAAAGCCGTGAAAACTTTTCTCGAGGCTTTGCCCGCGCGGCCCCGCAGCGTTTTTTATTCCGACCACCATTCCGACTTCGAGTTGCTGCGCTGGGCCGACGAGGGTATGGCCGTGAACCCGAACGCCAAGCTGCTGCGCCTCGCGCAGACGCATGGTCTCGCCGTCGTCGACTGGAACAGCATTTAGGGCTTGCGAGTCTTGGACAGGCGCTCAAAGTCGCTGATACTTTCATCCAGCGAGCGATGGCCCTTGCTGGTGGTGCGGTCGACGACAAAATAAGCCAGATGCGGAAGGCTTTGCTTGCGCAAGGCGCCGCACGTCGGTTCGGCCGGTGCGTCCGGTTGGTTGACCGCGACAATGCCCACGCACTGCGCGCATTTCGGCCACGAAAATAGATTCGAGAACTGAAACTTAGCTTTGGGATCGGCGGGGCCGATCGGATGGAAGATGCGCGGGCGGTCACCGCCGCGTGCACGGAGAATGTCGGCGGCGCGCGCGCCCGTCGCGATCTGGGCACAGAATTCTTCGACAAACATATTCATCACGTCCACCTCCATGGCGAGGTGGCTACTGATATCGGTGACGCGCTCGCGATAGTAGGCTGCGGCACTTTCAAAATCGCCAAAGCGCATATTGGCTTCTTGCGCGACGACGTAATAGGCCATGCGCTGGCCTTCGGGATAGCGGATGATGCAGGGATGAAGAACGAAGCGGTTGGTCTCGCCGCAGTGCAGGCGGGCGTAATCGTATATGGCGATGTCGTCCGGGACTTCGCCGTTCTCAAGCGCGACGATCGCTTGCTCCGTGAACCCCTTGGGATAAACAAAATCGCGCAGGCGCGCTAAATCGCCTTGGCGATCTTTAGGAGAAAAGGGCGCGTCGGCTTGTGGAAAGTCGGCGGCGCGCACCGTCATGCCCGCACACGCTAACATCAAGACAGTCGCAAAACACCGCCAGCCCGCCGTCATGGAGTTCCTCCGTCCGGTCTGACCTAAGCAAAGCCGAAAAAGCGGCCAAAGTCGATGCCATAATGGCAATGACCGGTGGATGGCCTATTCAAACAGGCTGGAGACGGAGGCTTCCTGGCTGATGCGCTTGATGGCTTCGGCGATCAGCGGGGCGATGGACAACTGGCGGATGTTGTCGGCCAGGCGCACCGCTTCGGTGGCCTGGATACTGTCGGTAATCACCAGTTCCTTGAGGGGCGAGGAGGTTACGCGCCCAACCGCGCCGCCCGAGAGCACGCCGTGGGTGACGTAAGCCGAGACCGACTTAGCACCTTCCTTCATCAGGGCCACGGCGGCGTTGCACAAGGTGCCGGCGGAATCGACGATATCGTCGACCAGGATGCAGGGCCGGTCTTTGACCTCGCCGATGATGTTCATGACTTCCGAAACGCCCGCGCGCTCGCGGCGTTTGTCGATGATGGCAAGGTCGGCGTGGATGCGTTTGGCGATGGCGCGGGCGCGGACCACGCCGCCCACGTCCGGCGAGACGATCACCAGGTTTTCGCCTTTATATTTAGCCTGAATGTCGTCGGTAAAAACCGGCGCCGAATAGAGATTGTCGAGCGGGATATCGAAGAAGCCCTGAATTTGGCCCGAGTGCAAATCCATGCTGAGCACGCGCGCGGCGCCCGCCTGGGTGATGAGATTGGCCACCAGCTTGGCGGTGATGGGCGTGCGGCCGCCGGTCTTGCGGTCCTGGCGGGCGTATCCGTAATAGGGGATCACGGCGGTGACGCGGCGCGCGGAAGCGCGGCGGAGCGCGTCCAGCGTGATCAGCAGTTCCATCAGGTTGTCGTTGGCGGGATAGGATGTGGACTGGATGACGAAAACGTCTTCGCCGCGCACGTTTTCGTGGATTTCCACGAAGATCTCCATATCGGAGAAGCGTTTGATGCTGGCGTTGGTCAGTTGCAGATGCAAGCAGGCGACAATGGCTTCAGCGAGCGGCTTATTGCTGTTGCCGGCTAAAATTTTCATGTTTTCCGCGGCCCCTAAACAATCCCCCGCCGGCAGCGGCAAACGCGCTTCAGGCGCGCGGAAAGTATCAATCTGTCACAGGACTGTAAACCGGCCTCGCACTGTATTTTGCCGATGAATTCCGGCTGTGATTTCCAAGCCATGATTTATCCACAGCCCGCCCGATCACCCTTAGGGTTTCCCTAGGGTGTTGGGGGGTTCGCCCCGGCGGGGGCGTGGGTGGCCAGAAGGGTCAAGAGGTCGTTGAGGGCTGCATCGGCCACTGAGAAGGCTGTAGGTCCCCAGAGACCGTCCAGGGCGCCTATCGGGATCGTATTGTCCAGCCGGACGGTGCCCAGCTCTTTGCCGTCGCGGCCGAGGGCGTGCCACAGGATTTCGACCTTCTGCAAAGTCGCATCAAAAGCGCCGATGGTGATCTCGCAGGTGAGCGTCACGTCGGGGCTCGCGTCGTCGCTTTTGACGCCGTTGTAGGTCAGCGATTGCATCACGGCCCGACGTAGGGCTTCGCGGCCGTCGCCGGGCGCGCCCTCTACAGGCTTCACCGAGACCGTCGGGAAATTGGGCCGCGGTTGCTCGGTCGCGTCAGGTCCTTGCGCCGGGCCCTGGGCGGGGATGGCAATGCCGCCGATCATATCGCCGATGGCCAGGGCGGCTTCATTGCCGAGCCGGGTGGCTGTCACCATGTCGCCGGCCTGCCAGACCGCGGCGGGGACCGTCACAACTTGGCGATAGGTACGCACCGGCGCGCCGCCGCGCCGTGAGCGCAAGCTCCAGGTCACGACCACCGCAACATCGCGCGCGGTAGCTTCCGTGGCGCGCGCCTCACCGTCCAGGGTGAACCCAAGGCCGGGATTACTGGGCATGGCCTCGGCCGGAATTTCGAACGACTGTAGCCGGGCGGCAAGGGCGGTGCTGATCTGAGTGTCCAAGGGCTGCGGCGCACCGCGGACCGGCAGCACGGCGATGCCGACGGCCGTCGGCATGTCGAGCAAAGGGTTGTCGCTGGTGATTTTTGGAGTGTCGCGGAAGGGCTGCGGCACGGCGCCGCAAGCCGCCAGTAGAACCAGAAGGCACGCGAGACCGGCGCCACGCAGGAGCTGAGAGGTCGTCATGGCTATACCAGCGCAATGGCGGAGAGTTGGCGGCCATAGTCGGGCTCGCCGCGCAGGACCGACCGGCGGTAGCTGAAAAACTGGGTCGCGGCGGCGCAGGTGTCGCTGCCTTCTATAACCACCGTACCGACACCCGCTTGCCGCAGGCGGTCGGCGGCAAAGGCCGCGAGATCGAAGTGGACGTGGCCGTTGGCTTTGGCGGGCGTGAAATAGCGTGTGTAGCCGGCATCACGGGCCGCAAAGCGCGCGATGAACTCAGGCCCGACTTCATAGGAGGCTTGACCGATGCAAGGGCCCACGGCGGCGACAATGCGCGCTCGCTCGGCGCCCAGCTTGGTCATGGCGAGAACCGTATTGGCGAGGACGCCCTCCAAGGCCCCGCGCCAGCCGGCGTGGGCCGCGCCAATCACCGGCGCTGCGGGGTCGGCCAGCAGAACCGGCACACAGTCGGCGGTGAGAATGCCCAGCGCGATCCCGCGGCGCGCGGTGACCAGCGCATCGGCGTCGGGTGCATCGTCCCAACTCCAGGGGGTTTTGACGATCACAACGTCAGATGTGTGGCGCTGTTTGACCGTGACCAGCGCGCCGGCGTCTAGCGCCCGCGCGCAGGCGGCGCGATTGGAGGCGACCACCTCGCGGGAATCATCGGATCCGAAGGCGCAGTTGTTGGAGCCGTAAAGGCCCGTCGACGCGCCGCCGTTGCGCGTAAAGAAGCCGTGCCGGACGCCGGGCAAGGCGGTCAGCGCTTCCACACCTACAACAGCCGGATCTTCGGTCATTTGTTTCATGCCACTTGCTTCAAGAGGGCGCATCCTGCTGGAAACCGTCGGGCGTGGCCAGGGTTGGATGCGTGAGAGCAATGACCTTGAACAGCTCGCCCATGGCATCGGGCTCCGTCAAACGCCGGATGCCAGACTCGATTGTCTTGGCGACATCGGGCGGCTTGCCGCCGGCCAGTTGTAGGCCGCGCAGTTTAATCCCCAGACGGCTGAGCCATGTGCCTTGGGCCAATGGGCCGTGAACTGTTAGGCCGCTCGCCCGAGCGGTGTCTGCCACAGCAGCGAAATCTACGTGGGCCGTCAGGTCGGCTGCGCCGGGTGTGTCGAAGACTCTGCAGGGGCGGTGTTTTTTTACCGCCTGCAAGGTCTCGCCGGCCGCCGTTGCTGTGTGGCCGTAGTCGATCAGCAGGGCCGCGCCGCCCTGGCGGGCGATGCGCGCCGAGATATGTGAAATGAATTGCGTGGTTGTGGGCGAGGTCTCAAAGATTGCGCCGGCATCGGCCACCGGCGCTAGCTCCGGTGCTCCGGATTTCAGAACGATGTTGAATTCCCCGGCTTCATTCACATCGACATAACGCTCCATCCAATCGGCGGCGGTTTTTTCAAACTGACGGATTGGCAGCGCGTCGAGGAATTCATTGGCGACCAGGATTATAGGTCCTTCGGCGACGGCGCTCATATCCTCATGCCATGTTACACCGTAGTCTTTGAGCGTTTCGCGCTGCAGGGTTTTTAGGGCCGCGCTGCGCTCGATTAGATGAATGTCGGCGCCCGCATTGAAGTCCGGCACGCGGGCTGCCGCGCGCAAAAGGTCTTTCATCAGGGTGCCGCGCCCGGGACCGCACTCCACCAGCCTGAAGGCTGCGGGTGCGCCCATGGCGCGCCAGACCACGGCGCACCACAGGCCGATCAGTTCACCGAAGGTCTGGCTGATCTCCGGCGCGGTGATGAAATCGCCCGCGACCCCGAAGACGTCGCCGCGCGCGTAATAAGCCTCGGTCACGGCACTCATATAGTCGGCAATGGAAATCGGCCCGGACTGCCGGATGCGGCGCGCCAGTTCAGCGGCCGTCGCGTTATCGGTCATGCCGCGGGCGCCGCACGCTTGGCGCGCCAGATGCTGAAGGCGCCGAACAGCAGCATGGGTACCGACAGCAGTTGGCCCATGGTGGCGCCGCCGAAAAGGAAACCGAGGAAAGCATCGGGCTCGCGGAAGAACTCGCCGATGATGCGCGCCATGCCGTAGCCGATCCAGAATACGCCGGTCAGAATGCCGGGCTGCTTGCGCAAGTTCTCGTTGCGCCACAACAGGTGCAGCGCCACGAACAGGATCAGGCCTTCCAACGTTGCCTGATAGAGTTGGCTGGGATGACGCGGCTCAGGCCCGCCGCCGGGAAACGCCATGGCCCAGGGAACGTCCGGCGCCGGGCGGCCCCACAGCTCGCCGTTGACGAAGTTGGCCAGGCGTCCGAGACAGAGGCCGATGGGGGCTGCGCAAGCCACCAGATCGGCCACGTACCATTTGTCGACCTTGATGTGGCGCGCATAAAGGATGATCGCCAGCGTCACGCCGAGGAGGCCGCCATGGAAGGACATGCCGCCTTCCCAGGTCTTGAGGATGTTCATAGGGTGACTGAGGTATTCGCCGGGCTTGTAAAACAGCACGTAGCCGAGCCGGCCGCCCAGGACCACGCCACCCAAAACCCACAGCAGGAAGTCGTCGATTTGCGTCGGCGTCATGAGCGCCGGCGGGTGTTTCACCATCCAGCGCGCGTACCAGACGCCGGCGAACAGGCCGACGATATAGGCCAGGGCATACCACCTAATCGCAAAGGGTCCGATTTGGAAAATCACCGGATCAAAAGCGGGGAAGATGAGGGCGAACATCAGCGGTACGGGTCCGGTTGCGAAAGATATTTCTGAACGGTGGCGGCGACGCCGTCTTCCAACGCCGCGAAGGGCTTGGCGTAGCCTGCCGCACGGAGGCGGTCCATGCGCCCCTCGGTAAAATACTGGTATTGGGAGCGGATGTCTGTGGGTGTGTCGCGGAAGGTCACCAGCGGCTCACGGCCCACGGCGCGGTAAACCGCGGCGGCCAAGTCCATGAAGCTGCGGGCCTTGCCGGCGCCCAGGTTGTAAAGGCCGCTGGCGCCTGGATGCTCCAGGAGCCAGAGCATGACGTCGCAGCAGTCGTCGACGAAGATGAAATCCCGCAGCTGTCCACCGTCGGCATAGGCGGGATTGTGGGACTTGAATAGCGGATAGGGCTCGCCGATTGCGGCCTTGGGATAAATCTGCGGCACCAAACTGGCCTGGCTGCCCTTGTGGAATTCATTGGGCCCGTAGACGTTGAAGAACTTCACGCCCGCCCAATGGGGCGGCGCCGATGAGCCGGCGGCGGTTTCCTGGGCGACAATCAAATCGAAGGTGTGTTTGCTTTGGCCGTAGGGGTTAAGCGGCTTCAAGCGCGCCAACGCCTCCACCGTGCCGGCGTCGTCAAATCCCAGATCGCCGTTGCCGTAGGTGGCGGCCGAGGAGGCGTAGATCATTGGCACAGCGCGGCGCGAGCACCACGCCCAAAGGGCGCGGCTCAAGCGCACGTTCACTTCGTCCAGTTTGGCCAAATCGCGTTCGGTGGTGGATGTAATAGCGCCCAGGTGGAAGATCGCCTTTACGGCGTCGGCGTTCTCATCCAGGAAGGCAAAAGTCTGCTCGGGCGCCACCAGGCACATGTCACGGCGCTTGGCGATATTGCGGATCTTGTGGGGGTCGTCGCAGCGGTCCACGGCCACCAAGGGACCTAGTCCACGCGCCTCCAGGGTCGCCAGCAGATTGGACCCGATAAAACCGGCGCCGCCGGTGACGACGTACATCTCCGCTCTCCTTAACGCCCACGCTGGGGCGCTTTACGCCGCTACTTATGCCCAACTCCGCCGCGCTCGCCAACGCTCCATTGCGCTCAAGCCCGCGAATGCCGATATTAGAGGCCGCGCCGCAAGGGAGAGTACCATGCAAAGCCAGAACCGGATTTTCGACGATATCGCCAAAGTGGCCGGCGGTGCGCTGAGCGCGCTTGGCAGCCTGAAGCAGGAAGTCGAAGCCATGGTCCGCGACCGCTTGGAGCGGTTCATGGCTGAAGGCAACTTTGTCCGCCGCGAGGAGTTCGACGTGGTCCAAGCCATGGCGGCGGCGGCCCGGGCCGAGCAGGAAAAGCTAGCGGTCCGCGTCGCGGAACTCGAGCGCGCGGTGGCGCTTGCGAAAAAGTCCTGATTCATCTGAACACTGCACTCTGACTCACTTTTTTCGCGCTCGGACTCTGCGCCGTGGACTCTTATCCACAGGCCTTATCCACAGCTTTTCGGCACTGCACGCGACTCGGCAGATTCCCTCATGATTTAGTGTTGCGGCGCCTGAGCCCCTACTATATCTTGAATCGCGGATCGGGTTCTCAGGGGAACAGATCCACGTCGGGCCCAAGGGGTTTTGAGGGGTCTTTTATGCAGTCCAGTACGCTTCGCCGCACGTCACAAACGGCCGTTAGCAATCCCATCGATCTCATCGAAGAAGTCATCGCCGGCAAAGAGTGGGTTTACGACCGCCGCTGCGAAACCGAACTTGCCGTCGAGGCGCCGGGCAGCTGGTGCGATTACGGCATGTTCTTCGCCTGGTCCGAGGACCTTTCCGCACTGCACTTCTCCTGCGCCCTCGACATGCGCGTCCAGAATAAACTCATGGGCCAAATTTACGAGCTGCTCGCCAAGCTCAACGAGCGCCTGTGGATGGGACACTTCGCCATCTGGGTGGAAGAGGGCATTCCAATGTTCCGCCACACCGTACGCTTGAACGACCGCGTCGACACCGACGCCATCGGCGAACTCATGGAACTGGCCATGGCTGAATGCGAGCGCTACTACCCGGCTTTCCAGTTCGTCATCTGGGGTGGGCGCACCGCTGAAGATGCTATCGCCAGTTCGCTCCTGGATACGGTTGGCGAAGCCTAAAACCATCTTCACCGCAAAACCCACTTAGCAGGCCCCAGGGCCGGTGCTATCGTCGCGCCATGATCGAAGGCACGATCCTGTTGGTTGGTTGCGGCAAGATGGGCGGCGCGCTCCTGGACGGATGGTTCGCGCGCGGCCTGAACCCGGTGGATGCCATCGTCATTGAGCCGGCAGGCCGCGACGCCGTCATGCCCTGTTCCAAGCACCGCGCGCTGACCTGCTTGCCGCACGCCAGCAAGATCCCGCGCGATTTCCGCCCCGACGTGGTGCTGTTCGCCGTCAAACCCCAAGTCGCCGACGAAGTCGTGCCGGCCTACGCGTCTTTCGCCGCCCAGCACCCGGTCTTTCTTTCGGTCATCGCCGGCAAGACCACGGGATATTTTCAGCGCCACCTCGGGGGCGCCGCCGTGGTGCGCGCCATGCCCAATACGCCGGCCGCGATCGGTAAAGGCATCAGCGTGCTTTACGCCGCGCCCGGTGTCAGCGATGTCCAGCGCCAGGTTTGCGACGTGCTGATGTCCGCCGTGGGAGCGGTCGAATGGGTCACCGATGAGAGCCTGATGGACGCTGTGACGGCCGTGTCGGGCAGCGGACCGGCCTATGTCTTCCTGCTGGCGGAATGCCTGCGCGATGCCGGGGTCAAAGCCGGCCTGCCGGCCGCCTTGGCGGCAAACCTCGCCCGGGCGACCGTCGCGGGATCGGGCGCCTTGCTGGAACAAAGCGATACTCCGCCCGAAACGCTGCGCCAGAATGTGACCAGCCCCGGCGGCACCACGGCCGCGGCGCTCAATGTCTTGATGGGCCCGGATGGCTTTAAAACGCTGCTTACCCGTGCCGTGGCCGAGGCCACTAAACGTTCGAAAGAGTTGGCCGGCTAAGCCCTGTCTCCGAAGGCTTGATTCCGCCGCAAAGCGGTGAAACCATCTGACTTCAGTTCGGGAGCGTGTCTTCGGGAGTAAGTCATGGCCGTCCGGAAATCCGCAAAAAAATCCCCAGGCACAAAGTCGGGCGCGAAGAAGCCTGACAAAAATGAGTCTGGGGCCGCGGTTCTCGACCGCATTATCGATGCGGGTCTAGACGAGGCGGCTGCGGTCGGCTGGCGCGACCTTGCCATGAACGCCGTGGCCGAACGTGCGGGCCTTACCCTCGGCGATGTGCTGCTGCAGGTTCCCGGCAAAATCCATCTCATGCTGTGCTTTCTCGGGCGCCTCGACGCACGCATATTGGGGCCGGTGAAGGCTCTTGATCCTGCCGACACGCCGCGCGACCGGTTGTTTGAAATTCTGATGCGCCGCTTCGATGCGCTCAATGAAAAGCGCGAAGCCGCCAAGGCGGTGGTCGCCGGTGTGGCGCGCGACCCGGCGGCGATGCTTGCGGGCGTATGCCGCGTGGAGCGGTCGGCGGCGGCGATGCTGGCGGCGGCGGGCATTTCCACCGGCGGCCTCATGGGCCTTCTCCGCATCAAGGGCTTAAAGGTTGTTATGGTCTGCGCCCTGCGGGCCTGGATGAGCGACGACAGCGCCGACCTCTCTAAGACCATGGCGGCGCTGGACCAAGCCCTCGCGCGCGCTGAAAAGCTGGCGAATTTCACGCTGCGCAAACGACCCCAGGAAGACCCCACGCCGGCCGTATGAAAGCTTAGGGCGCGAACTGCTGATTGGGGAAGGGCGAGTTCGCCGGCCGAATCACGACGTTGAAGCCGAATTCCGTCGCCTGATGGCAGGCGTTGCAGCCCGCGGTTACCGCATCGAAGGCGGTGTTGAACTTGTCCATGTCCTTAGCCTTGATGGCTTCTTCCAGGCTCTCGACCGGCGCCTTGGTGAACTGCGGCACTAATTCCGTCAGTGACTGTTTGATGTTCTTGTGGATGGGATGGAAGGTCACGATGTCGTCGAAGCCTTCGCCCAATTCTTCCAGCTCGTAAGCAGCCAAGTCCCAATTGCCGGCGGCGCCGGCCAAAGCCAGCTTGGCGTGGCGCATCTGCTGCTGGGTCATGATTTCGCCCAGGCCCGGCAGGTAGCCCGCACGTTCATCTTCCGTGGTGACTTTGTCCGACGGCGGCGCGGCGGGGCGTCCGTGAAAATACGAGGCCGCGGACAAAGCGACGGCGACGATGGAAAATACCAGGGCGGTGCGCGCGGTTGTCATGGTGGACTCCTCTGTGAGGTCGCCAAAAGCCTAGTCCTCGGTCCCGGCAGAGGCAAGCTCAACACCGGACTCAATTGCTGACACGAATATTAAAGCGGGATTCTCAGGCTCGCGCGCAGGCCTCCCGCCGGGCTTTGATCCAGGATGATCTCGCCGCCCATGCCGCGCACGATGTCGCGTGCGATCGTCAACCCGAGACCAATGCCGCCGGTCTTGGGATTGCGCGACGGCTCCAGGCGATGGAAGGCGCGAAAAGCTTCCTCGCGTTTTTTGGGCGCGATCCCCGGCCCGTCATCGTCGACATGGACATTCAATAATCCGCCGCCGCGCGACGCACTCACGACTACAGTTTTGCCGTAGCGCACCGCGTTGCCGATCAGATTGCCGAGGCAGCGCTCGAAGGCGATGGGTTTCATCGCGGCCCGGGGCAAAAGGTCGCCGGCATGCAAACTGATATTGGCGCCTTCGCGGCGGAAGCGGCCGACAACGCTTTCCATGAGTTCGGCGACATCCGTGGGCGCGGCCTCCTCGGTGCCTTCACCGCGCGCGAAGGCAAGATAGGCTTCCAGCATGCGTTCCATCTCGCTCAAGTCCTCGCGCAAGGCGGCGATGTCGTCGGGTGCGGCATTGGTCATCATGGCCAGTTGCAGCTTCATACGCGTCAAAGGCGTGCGCAGGTCGTGGGATACGCCAGCCAGCATATCGGTGCGCTGGGTGATCTGGCGATGGATGCGTTCGCGCATGATATTGAAGGCGCGTGCGGCCTGGCGGACTTCGAAGGCGCCTTCCGCCGGGAAGTCGGGGACTTCGCGGCCCTTGCCGAAAGAGTCGGCGGCCTGGGCCAAGCGGCGTACGGCCCGCACCTGGCCGCGCAGGTAGGCCGTCGCCACACCGAACAGCAGCATCGACGATCCGACCATCCAGATCACGAACACATAGGTGCTGTTGCTGCCGAAGATGCGGCTGCGCGGCACGAGGATTTGCAGCACGCCCTCTTGCATCTGGACCTGGATCGCCACCAGGCGATCAGTGCGATAGCGCAAGGTGTCAATGGTGAAGGGGCAGCGCAGCGCCTGCCATAGCTCGTCTTCGAGAACATCGGCTGGGTCGTCGGGATCATCGATCAGCCGACGGTCGGTCGTAAGCGTGTCGCCGTCAAGCAACGAAACATCCAGGTCCATGGTTTGCTTGGCGCTGACGGCGAGCCAGGCGCGTTCTTCAGGGGTGTGGAAATCCCCCAGGAAGGCTTGCACCGAAGCCACATCGCCGGCGAGGTCGGCATTCATGCGCCGCGACATGGCGCTCACGTGATTGTCATAAAAGACAAACGTCGAAATCACCTGCATCAGAATCAGTGGCACGACGATGGTTAGGCTGACGCGCGCCATCAATGTGCGCGGCATCACTTTGTCGAGTGCGCCGGGCTCCAGCCATTTGAGCAGGCTTGCCGGCGGCGGCGTCAGATCTGGAAGCGGCTTTTTCATTTTATTCATCGTCGCTCACGGGTCAGTCCGCAGCATATAGCCGGTGCCGCGCACAGTCTGCAGGTAGCGCGGCTGGCGTGAGTCGGGCTCCAACTTGCGGCGCAGACGCGTGATCTGCACATCGATCGTGCGCGGATTGGCATCGTCGCCGCCGACCGCCAGCATCGCGCGATCCACGGGCTTGCCGGCATTTTGCGCCAGCACTCTGAGGAGTTCGGCCTCTCCCGCGGTCAGGTGCACGGCGATGCCGCTGCGCACCAGCTTTTGCCGCGCGAGGTCGTAACGGCACTCGCCGAAGCGCAGCTCCATTTTCGGCGCGATGTCCTGCACCGGCGCACGGCGCAGGATCGATCCGATCCGTAAGACCAGTTCCTTGGGCTCGAAGGGTTTGGCCATGTAGTCATCGACGCCGAGCTCCAAGCCGTTGATGCGGTCGGCGGACTCACCCATGGCTGTCAGCATCAAGATTGGCACCGTGCTGGCACGGCGAATGCCGCGCGTAAGCGAGAGCCCGTCCTCGCCGGGCATCATCACATCGACCACCAAGAGATCGAATTGCAGCGCGGCCAAGTGCCGGCGGGCTTCGGCGGCGTCGGCGGCGGTTGTGACCATGTAGCCGTTGTCGCCGAGGAACTTTTTCAAAAGATTCCGGATACGCGTATCGTCGTCCACCACCAGGATATGGGGCGCGATCGGCGGCGGCTCGGGAACGGCGGTTTGCATGACGGGCATTGTAGCGGAATCCAGGGCGGCTTGCCGGAAGCCTGATGCCTAACTATCCGACGATTGGAAATGGCGGCGGGAACCGGGGTCCATGGCCCCCAGCATGACCTTGCGGAAGCCCTCCACGGCCACGGCGCCGGCGTCCTTATAGGCTGCGGCCAGGCGCATCTGCTGTTCCGAGGTCAGCTCCTGTTCCAGGGTGCGGCCTTTTTCGGTCAAATACAGAAGGCGCTGGCGGCGGTCGGCGGTGCCCGTCTTCTGCTGGATGTAGTCCTCTCGCACCAGCTGGCTGAGAACACGCGACAGGCTTTGTTTTGTGATGCTGAGAATGCCGAGAAGGTCGCTGACGGTAATGCCGGGATGGCGGCCGACAAAATAGATCACGCGGTGATGGGCCCGCCCAAAGTGCTGTTTGGCCAGGATGGCATCGCCCCGCGCGGTGAAATCGCGGTAGGCGAAAAACAGCAATTCAATGCCCTGGCGTAGGTCTTCGTCGCGCAGGAACAGCGGATTGACGAGGGTTTTTGGCTCAGCCATGGTTTCATGCCTTATCAGCTATGCGCGTATAATATGGCAGCATACTTGACATAATACCATCAGAATGTTACGAGCAGGGTCTGTATTGAGTAATAATATAACAATCTAACGCCTATCCAGCCACCGGGAGAGCTCCATGACGACGCCCCAGACCTTCGACGACCGCGACGGCTTTATCTGGCTTAACGGCGCTTTGGTGCCGTGGCGCAGCGCCAAGGTCCATGTGCTCACCCATGCCCTGCATTACGCCTCCTGCGTCTTTGAGGGTCAGCGTTCCTACGCCGGCAATATCTTCAAGCTCGATGAGCATACCGAGCGCCTGCTGTTCTCGGCGCAGCTGCTCGACATGAAGGTGCCGTTCACGGCCAAACAGATTAACGACGCGGCCTATGAAACCTTGAAGGCCAACAATATCGTCGATGGCTATCTGCGGCCCATGATCTGGCGCGGCAGCGAGCAGATGGGCGTGACCGCCCAGAACGCCAAGATCAACGTCGCCATCGCCACATGGGTGTGGCCGTCTTATTTCACGCTGGATGCGCGGCTAAAAGGCATCCGGCTGCAAATCTCGCAGTGGCGTCGCCCCGCGCCGGAATGCGCTCCCGTAAAAGCCAAGGCCGCCGGCCTTTATATGATCTGCACCCTAAGCAAGCACACCGCCGAACGCGCGGGCTATGAAGATGCCTTGATGCTGGACTACCGCGGCCAGGTGGCCGAGGCCACGGGCGCCAACGTCTTCTTTGTCATCAACGGCGAGATCCACACGCCGACGCCGGACTGCTTCCTCGACGGCATCACGCGCCGCACGGTCATCGCGCTCGCCAAGAAACGCGGCTACAAGCTGATCGAACGCGCGATCATGCCCGAGGAAATGAGCAAGGCGCAGGAGTGCTTCCTTACCGGCACGGCCGCCGAAGTCACGCCGGTGCGCGAGATCGGACCCTATAAGTTCACGCCGGGCGAAGTCTGCCGCACGCTTATGGCCGACTACGATGCGCTGGTGGGCAAGATGTCGGCGGCGTCCAGCGCCGCTTAATCGCGATAGACATTGATCCCGCGAAGAAAGGCCCGTCGGTGACGGGCCTTTTTTGTAACGGCGTTTCGATACATTCCTAGCGCGTTGGCACGCTAGCCTTTGGGCGCGATCGCCGTCCATTTGGCGGCTTGAGCTTCGTCGGACTCGCGCGCCTCGACCCAAGTTGCGCCGCCGGCAGTGGCTTCCTTTTTCCAGATGGGCGCCTTGGTCTTCAGCCAGTCCATGAGGAAGGCACAGGCCGCAAGGGCATCGCCGCGATGGGCCGACGCGGTCGCCACCAGCACGATGGCCTCGCCCGGGGTCAGCAGACCCACGCGGTGGATCACCAGAACGTCGTCCAGGGTCCAGCGGCCCTTGGCGTCTTTCACCAGATCGGCCAGCTCGCGCTCGGCCATGCCGGGATAGTGCTCAAGGGTCATGGTGGCGACGGCCTCGCCTTCGCCGCGGCTGGGCCCGCGAAAATCGCGCATCTGTCCGATGAAGTTCGCAATCCCGCCGGACGTGGCATTGCGGGCGCAAAAGCCGTTGATTTCGGCGCCGGGATCGAAAGGCTCGCGCTGGACGCGAATTCCGCTCATGATTTGGCTGGACCTGACCGCCATGGCTTTAGCGATTTATGACTTTGGTGTGACTTTGGCGATTATAGAATACCAAAAGCGATCATGAGCGATCAATTTCAAGACCATATGAACAAAGGCCGGGAGGCGGCGGCGCGCCAGCTGTGGCCCGAGGCCGAGCGCTATTTCGGCGAGGCCTTACGCCTTCAGCCCGGCTCAGCGGACGCGCTCTTCAATCTCGGGCGCATCGCCTATATCGGCACGGACGCGCCGCGCGCCATGAGCTTGTTCACGCGAACCGTTGCGGCGGACCCCCTGCACATCAAAGCCCTGGCGGCGCTGGTGCAGTGTTTGACGGAGGCGGGACGCGAGCCCGATGCCGTCGCTGCGGCTGCCAAGGGCCTAAGCGCTTTGCGCGCCCGCGCCGATATAGCGCCCGCGAGCTATAACCTGGTCTACAGCCACATGGCCCATGCCTACCGGCGGCTCCATGATCTTCCGCGCGCGGCGGATTGCTACCGGGCCATGCTGGCCGCCAATCCCGCCGACACGGTCACGCAGCATCTTCTGGCCGCCGCCGAAGGCAAGTTGACGCAAGCCTATGCCGCCGACTTTGCCAAAGCATTCTTCGACAATCTGGCCGGCACCTTCGACAAACACCTTGTGCAGAAACTGGCCTACGCCGCGCCCACGATTCTGGCCGAAACGCTGCATGATATGCGCGGGCATGCCGATAGTTTTCCGGCCGTGCTCGACCTGGGCTGCGGTACAGGCCTTATGGGACAGGCGCTGGCCGTGCAGTTTCGGGTGACCCGGCTGATCGGGATTGACCTCTCCGCCAACATGCTGCGCGAAGCCGAAAAGCGCGGGCTCTATAGCGAGCTTATCCAGGGCGATATTGCTGCGGTTCTTTCGGGGCGGGATGAGCTGTTCAATCTCATCATTGCCGCGGACGTGTTTATCTATATGGGCGAGCTCAAACCGGTCTTTGCGCACGCCGCGCGGCTGCTGCGAACCGATGGTCTGTTTGCTTTCAGCGTCGAGCTCAGCCCTAGCGACGACATTGAGCTGCAAAGCAACGGACATTACCGGCACAGCAGAAATTATATCGCCCGTCTTGCGGCGGAACATGGATTCAGCATTGCGCGGGCCGCAGATGCGCCGGTCCGCAAGGAAGCCAGCGAAGATGTGATGGGCTACTATGTCTATCTGACAAGAGCGCACCATGATTGATCTCTTCCAAGACTGCATGAACAAGGCCAAAGCCGCAGGTGCGGCCAAGGATTGGCCCGTCGCGGAGCGCTGGTACGGCGAGGCGGTGCGTCTGCAGCCGACCTCGAGCGCGGCGCAGCGCGGACTGGGCATCGCGTTTGTTTCGCAGCGCAAGCTTGAAGGCGCCGAGACAGCCTGGCGGGCGGTGATGAAGCTGGAGCCCAGGGCGGCCGATAGCCATTACATGCTGGGGTCCATCATGATGGTCCAGCGCCAGCTCGCTGAAGCCGAGGCCCTTCTGACGCGGGCTTTGGAGCTGAACCCAAACCTTGCGCCGGCGGCTTTCGAGCTGGGACGGATTGCTTACGCGCAGGAAAACGTCGGCCGGGCGGCGCAATTTTTCCAGCGCGCCATCGCCATCAATCCGCTGCATGTCAACGCCATCGCCTCCTTGATGCAGACGCTGGTGGATCTGCAGCTTACGCCCGACGCCATAACGCTCGGCAAAGAGAGCCTTGCCCGCCTGCAAGCCCAGACCGCCCTGCCGCCCGTGTCCTATAACATTGTTCACTCGCTGCTCGCCCAAGCCTACCGCTACGCCAATGACCTTCCGGCTGCCGCCGCCTGCTACCGGGCGATCCTGGCCACGGACCCCGCCGACAAAGTCGCCGCGCATCTACTGGCGGCGGCGGAAGGCGATGTTTCCCAGGATTTTGCTAAGGACTTCGCTAAGGCCTCCTTCGAAGCGTTGGCGGAGGGATTCGATCACCGCCTCGTCGATCAGCTCAAGTACCGCGCGCCCGGCGTTTTGGCGCAGGTGTTATGGGAGATTCGCGCGGACAAGGACGGCTTTGCCGCCGTGCTTGATCTGGGCTGCGGCACCGGCCTCATCGGTGCTGCGCTCGGACTGCATTTCGCGATCCGGAAACTGGTGGGCGTTGATCTCTCGCCTAATATGCTGCGCGAGGCGGAAAAGCGCGGGCTCTACGGCGAGCTGATCTGCGACGATGTGGTGTCCGCCATGTACAAGCGCGATGACCGGTTCGACCTGATCATGGCGGCCGACGTTTTGGTCTACGTCGGCGCCTTGGAGAAGACTTTTGAACAGGCGTCGCGGGTGCTGAATGCGGGCGGCATGTTCGTATTCACGGTAGAGGCCAGCGCCACCGCCGACCTGGAGCTGGAAAGCACCGGACACTACCGTCACGGCAAAGCCTATATCGCGCGGCTGGCGGAGGCCCAGGGCTTTGAAATCGCCCGCCTGACGGAAGACGTCATCCGGACCGAGCTGAACCGGGATATTGCCGGGCTTTATGTCTATCTCACAAAGTCTAATTAACCACCGGTAACCGGCGGGAAGAACGCCACTTCACGCGCATCGGCAATCTTTGTGCTGTGCGGCACATGGACTTGATCGACGGCGGCTTTGATCAGCTTGCGGTCGGCGAAGGCGCCGGCATGGCCCGCGCCGCGCGCCGCCAGCCAGTCCATCAGGTCGGCGACGGTCGCGACTGTCGCGGGCGGGCTCACGCTTTCACTACTGAGGCCGACTTTTTCCTTCACCCAGGCGAAGTACAGGACTGTCATGGATCAAGGGCCTTCATGGATTGGGCGGCGGGGGATTGCCGGCCATGTAGCGCACGCCGGACTTGAGGTAGTCATAACCGGTGATCATGGTGATCGCCGCGGCGATCCAGATGCCGATCTCGCCGATCAGTTCCGCAGGTATCCAATCCGGCGACGCCGAGCCGACAATGAGGAACCCCAGCGCGATCATCTGCACGGTGGTTTTGGCTTTGGCGAGCTTGGTAACCGGCACGCTGACGCGCAACTCGGCCAAGAACTCACGCAGGCCGGAGACGAATATCTCGCGCAGCAGGATCACCAGCGCCGGCAGATAGGACCAACGTCCGACGCGGTCGAAGGCGACGATCAACAGTAGCACCGAGGCCACCAGCAGCTTGTCGGCGATGGGGTCGAGGAAACGGCCCAGGGACGACACCTGATTGGCGCGGCGCGCGAGATAGCCGTCGAAGAAGTCGGTAACGCCGGCGATCGTGAACAACGTCACGGCCGTCCAGCGCATGGCGGGGCTGTCGAAAAAGAACGTCGCCACCACAAGCGGGATGATCACGATCCGCGACATCGTCAGAATGTTCGGTAGGTTCAGCACGCGGATACCTTCCCCGGCGAAGAGGCGAGGATGTTAGCCTTCCGGATGGAAGTGTTCATAGATTTTTTTGGCCGTCGCGGCGCTTATTCCCGGAACTGCCTTTAAATCCTTTAACCCCGCGGCAGCCACGTCCTTGGCCGAGCCGAAGTGACGCAAAAGCGCCTTTTTGCGCGCAGCCCCTATGCCGGTGACTTCGTCCAGCAGCGACAGGCCGATGGCCTTCGAGCGCTTGGCGCGATGGGCGGTGATGGCGAAGCGGTGAGCTTCGTCCCGGAGGCGCTGCAGGAAATACAGCACCGGATGGCTGGGCGGCAGCATGAATGGCTCGCGGCCCGGCATGAAGAACTGCTCGCGGCCCGCATTGCGGTCGGGCCCTTTGGCGATGCCGGCGACGCAAAGATCGCTGATGCCGAGATCGGCCAGAACTTTCAGTCCGGCGTTCAATTGCCCCTGACCGCCGTCGAGCAGCACCAGATCGGGCCACTGGCCCAGCTTGCGCTCGGGGTCTTCCTTCTGAGCGCGGGCAAACCGCCGCGTCAGCACTTCGCGCATGGCGCCGTAGTCGTCGCCCGGGGCGAGATCGGCGGTCTTGATATTGAATTTCCGGTAAGCGGTTTTCATCAGGCCGGCCGGCCCGGCGACGATCATGGCGCCGACCATATGAGCGCCTGAAATATGCGAGTTGTCGTACACCTCGATGCGTTCCGGCGTTGCCGCCAGCGAAAATACCTCCGCCGTGCCTTCCAGCAATTTGCGCTGGGCGGTGTTTTCGGCCATGCGGCGCAGCAGGGCCTCTCGCGCGTTAACGGCGGCATGATCGACAAGCTTGCGGCGATCCCCACGCTGCGGCACGGCAAGGCTGACGCTGCACCCAGCCTTGATCGTCAGGGCTTCTTCCAGAACCGCCTGATTGGGCGGTGTGCCGTTCAGCAAAATGTCCTTGGGCGGCGTGAAGGAATCATAGAACTGGCCGATGAAGGCTTCCAGGATGTCGCCGTCACTATCGTCGGCGGCATGGGACGGGAAATAGGCGCGGTTGCCGAAATTCTGCCCGCCCCGAAAGAAGAACACCTGGACGCAGGAGTGTCCGCCGGCGCGGTGCAGGGCGATGACGTCGGCTTCGCCCAAAGTCATGACATTGATGTCCTGGTGGGCTTGCACGGCGGTCATGGCACGGATGCGGTCGCGGAAGGAGGCGGCGGCCTCGAACTGCAGGGCCGCGCTGGCGGCGTCCATGCGCCGCGCCATCTCGGTCTGGACGGCGCGGCTGTCGCCGGTCAGGAATTCCCGCGCCTCGCGCACCAACTCGAGATAGTCGTCGTGGCCGATCTTTCCGACGCAAGGCGCCGCACAGCGCTTGATCTGATAGAGCAAACAGGGCCGCGTGCGATTGGCGAAAACCACGTCGGTGCAGCTGCGGAGCAAAAAGACTTTTTGTAATGTGGCAAGGGTGCCGTTGACGGCGCCGGCGGAAGCAAAAGGTCCGAAGTATTCGTTGCCTTTGGTGCGCGCGCCGCGGTGTTTGACGATGCGCGGATATTCATGGCCGCCGGGGATCATGATGTAGGGGAACGACTTGTCGTCCCGAAGCAGGATGTTGTAACGCGGCTTCAGCTGCTTGATGAGATTGCTCTCCAGCAGCAAAGCCTCGGCTTCGGTATGGGTGATGACCACTTCGCAGACGTGGGTATCGAAAACCATGCGCTGCAACCGACCCGGCAGCCGGTCGATGTGCAGGTAAGAGCCGACGCGCTTCTTGATATTTTTGGCCTTGCCGACGTACAGCACGTCGCCGGCGGCATTGATCATCCGGTAGACCCCGGGCTTCCGCGGAAAGTTTTTTACAAAGGCCGTCAGCACCGCCAAACCGCTATGGGGCGTTTCTTTGTCGGTCGCGTCGGCAACCGGTGCCGGTGTAGGTGTATCGGGTGTCGGTGTATCGGGAATCATGCCCCTATGTGGAACCTTTGCTCCGTACCGTCAACGCGCGGCAAAACGGCGCAAACCCTCGCTCAAACGCAGTCGTCACGCGGCTGAAACACGGGGGCGTCTTGAAATTCCGCCAAGTCCCCGCGCGGCGCCGCGCGAGGATATCCACGAATCCTGTGGATAAGTCTGTTGAAAAAGCCCGGTGAGTTAATACGGTGGGGCGCAGAATATGGCGTCAAGCGCCTCTGCCTTATTTTTGGGCATAAATATTACCCCATTGAATAATATTTATTTTTTAGAAGAACCGCGGGGCCGCACGCGACTCCGTTGCGAGGCCATAGAATATTAAGCGCGATGGCGCGCAGAGACCGTTCCATGTGAACAACTTTGCTTGACAGGCCTTCAGGTGAAATGTCTGGGGTACGATTCGATGGCGGAAATCGTGACGTTTTTGCGTCGCATCCCGTCTTATTTGCCCTGCACAACGCTAGACAATTGGGCCGGGGGCTTGGCTTGGCTAGGTGCGGGGACGAGGCCGTACGGTCGACAGGCGCTCGATTTCCACCCCCACGCTGGCGGCGTCATCGAAGACTTCGAGTTTTTCCACACGCACCCGGGCCGACCGGCAGAGCGGGTCCTGCAGGCAGATCGCCGCGATGCGCTCCGCCAAGGTTTCCGCCAGGTTGATGTGGCCGTCGGCGGTGATGGCGCGCACGCGCGTGACGATATCTTCGTAGCAGACGACGTTTTCCAGGCGGTCGTTATGAATGCCGTCGCCTTCCCATACGCCCAGATCGAGATTGATCCGCACCCGTTGAACGCGGTTCTTTTCATGTAGATGGACGCCGATATTGCAGTCCAACACCAGGTCGCGCACGAAAACATGGCGCAGGCCTTCGGCGGCGTCGGCAATTTTCAAAGGTTCGACCACGGGTTTGACCATTGTCATAATCCTAAAGCTAATCGGGTCCTAAGCTTAACCGGCCTTAAGTGTCGTCCTGGCGCCATCCCAAATGCTGGCCGCCGTCGAGAGCGATCATTTGCCCGGTCATGGCCCGCGCCGCAAGGATGAAGCGTACGGCGGTACAGATTTCCATGGGGTTAGTGCCTTGTCCGAGGGGCATGCGCGCGCATTGGGCGTCGAACTGGGCCTGGCTTTGATAGGGGCTGGGCAGGGTCGGGCCAGGGCCTACGCCGTTCACGCGGATGCGTGGCGCGAGGGCCATGGCCAGGGTTTGCGTCAGCGTCCACAGGCCGGCCTTGCTGACCGTATAGGAGGTAAAATGCGGCGTGAGGTGCCAGACGCGCTCGTCGATCAGATTGATGATGACGCCGCGATCCCCTTCCGCCACCTGGGCGGCAAAGGCCTGGGCGAGGAAAAAAGGCGCGCGCAAATTGACAGCGATATGGCTGTCCCAGGACTCCAACGTCGCCGTGGCGACGTCGTCACGTTCGAAAATCGAGGCGTTGTTTATGAGGCAGCCCAGGGGGCCCAAGGCCTTGGTTGCCGCGGGAACCAGGCGCGCTACTGAGGCGGCGTCGGCCAGGTCGGCCTGGACAGCCGCGGCCTTGCCGCCTTTTTTGACGACCGCCGCGACGACTTCGTCGGCCTCATCGGAGGAGAGGTGATAGTGCACGGCAACCTGCCATCCGGCCGACCCCAGGTCTTCGGCCAAAGCCCGGCCAATGCGCCGTCCGGCGCCTGTAATCAGCACGGTTTTGCGGGTGATATCGCTGGCAAAATCCTGGGTCATGACCCCTAGGTAACGGGGCCCGAGGGCCCGCACAAGAGCATGGGCCGTTTTCCCGCCCCGGTCGTTTGAACTTGCAGCCCCGCCGCAAAACCGGGAAAAGGGCTTGCAATGACAGCCGCACCCACGCCTCCACCGGGCCGAACGCCCCCTCAGCCGCCCGCGCAACAGCCGGGGCGCCGCCTGCGGAGCTGGACGCTCGCGGTAATCCTGAGCCTGATTTTGATTGCGGGCTGGGCGATGTTCCTGGCCGTGGCGCCGACGCCCGAAGTCATCCAGCCGCCGGCCTTAGTCGCGGTTGCTCCGTCGCCCGGCGAGCCGCCGCCCTCGAACCAGATCCGCCTGCTGGCCTGGCGCAATGCCATCGACGCCGACGTGCTGGCGGGCTTTGCCGCCGACACCGGTCTTAAGGTCGTGGTGGACGGCTACGACACCAATGAACAGCTTTTAGACCGCGCGGCTTCCGGCGGCATCGCGCACGATGTGGTGCTGGTGTCGGGCGTGGGCCTGAAGGCGCTGGCCGATCAGGCGTTGCTGCAACCGCTGGCACGCGGCGAACTGCGCAATGCCGCTAATGTCGATCCGGCCCTGGCCGCGCGCACGGCGATTTACGACGCCGGCAACGCGCGTTCGATCCCCATACTGTGGGGCACGATCGGGCTTGCCTTCAATGCCGCCAAGGTCACCGAGCGCCTCGGCCCCGACGCCTTGCTCGATAGCTGGGCGACGCTGTTCGATCCGGCCAATGCCGCCAAACTGCAGGACTGCGGTGTTCAGGTGATCGACAGCCTAACCGGGGTTTTCCCGATCGCACTCACGTATCTCGGTTTGCCGGCGGACTCGGCCAAGGTCGAAGACACCGAGGCGGCGACGCGGTTGTGGGAAGCCATCCGTCCCTCGATCACGAAGTTCTCCAGCGAAGACATCACCGACAATCTCGCGGCCGGCGCGGTCTGCATGGCGGTGGCGACCTCCGGCGATGCCTATCAGGCGCGCAGCAAAGCGCGGACCGCCGGGCTCGCAAATGACATTCGTTATGTCTTGCCGAAAGAAGGCACCGTGGTCTGGTACGACTTGCTGGCGGTGCCCAAGGCCGCCGCCAATACCGCTAATGCCTTGCGCTTCATCGACTACCTGCTGCGTCCGGAAGTGGCGGCGCGCCTGACCAATGCCAAGGGCTTCGCCAGTACCGTGACGGGGGCCGCGCTCTATATCAAACCGGAGATCAAATCCGACAACGGGCTTGTACCCGACTTGGGCAAGCTCAAGGTGCTGGATGAGATGTCGCCGGCGCCGGCGGCGGTCGCGCTGCGCAACCGCTTCTGGCAGCTCATCAACGCGCCGCCGGTGACTGAGCCGCCCGCCAAAGCGCCGAGCGCGCCTTAAATCCTATTTTTAATTGGTCGCTTTTTTCATGCGCGCGGAAGGCGCGCATCTTCGTTAGATGCCGGCCTTCCGCCGGCTCCCGAACCGGTACCCACTTTGGCCAAAAACGCTCTAGCGTTCGTTGTCCGCCATATCGGCGTAGTGCTGCAACACGCCTTCGGCATCGGTCGCCGGCTGCGACCAGGCCGAGCGCGGCAAAACCGTGGCGCGGTCGCGTTCCAGAAGCCGCGCGGGATGCGGCACGGCCAAGCTGGTGAGCGGCAGATCGGATTCCGCCAGCAGCGTTGCCGGCACCAGCTTAATGGCGCGATCGGGAAAAACCTCGGCAAGCATATCGGCGGCGCGAGCGTCGCTCGGCGCATCGAAGGCCGGCACTAGGAGGCCGCCGTTGACCGGCAGAAAGCTGGTGTAAGACAGCGGATAGGGCAGCGCGCGCGGGCCGCGCGGCGGCGCCGGCAGCCGGACCAGTTCGAGCATCATGCCGAGGCCGTCGCGTGTGCGCGCCAGATGGTCGGCGGTCCGGGTGAAGACGGGATGGTCGCCGGGCGCGGTAATGACGCAGACGCCGGGCGCCGCGAAGGCCGCGAGCGCGCGCACGTCGGTGTTGAGCCGGTCGCCCGGATGGCGCTCGGGTAGCCAGATCACCCGTGCCGCGCCAAGCCAGCCCTGAAAAATGCTGAAGGCCTCCATCTGCGAGAGACCCGGATTACGGGCGGTATCGAAGACCGCCGATGACAAGGCCAGCACCGTGCCGCGGCCATCGGCGACAAAGCTGCTGCCCTCAAGCGTTAAGGGTGCGCGAAACCGGCGTACTTCCGCCACGCCCAACAGCGCATGAGCTAGGTCGACATCGCTGGTGTCGCCGCGTGCGCCCCAGCCGTTGAAGCGCCAGTCCACGGCCGCCGAACCGCCTTTGCCGTCCACCAGGAACGTCGGCCCGGTATCGCGCAGGCGCAGCGACGCGTGGGCAAGGGGCACAATTTCATCAACGTCGCTGCCGCAGGCGGCGCGCGCCGCGGCTTCGCTGCCGGGGGCGGCCAGCAGTGAAACCGGCTCGAAGGCTGCGGCCGCGCGCACCACGGTGGTCATGGCGGCTTGCAAGACGGAATTGCTGGCGGGCCAAGGCAGCCACAGGCGGGCTTGGCGGAAATTGTCGGCGGGCAAGTAGAAGGCATCCGCTGCCGGACTGCCTGCGGCTCCGCTAAACCCAGCGGCGTTGGCTTGCGTCACGTAACGTACCCCAAACGAATTCGATGAAAGCTAGCGTGCTTTGGCCGCCGCCGAAACATGCATTTTGAGTCCGCCAGAAACAGCGGCGTCACAGCTTGCCGTAGCCGCCGCCAGGCGCGTGGGCGTGAAGGCCGTATCGGGGTCAAAGGCATGAAGCGCTTTCAGCAGTAGCACGCCGACGGCGATAGGCGACGCATCATATGCATCATAGATGTCGTCGTGATCACACCAGAAAAATGCGTGCAGCTTTCGTCGATCAGCCGCTCCAAGGGAACCGCATACCATTCCTCTTGCGCGATGCGGCGCCGCGTGTGCTGCCTTGCTTCAGGAGTTGGGCTTCAGGAGTTGGCGAAAGGACACTCTCGCTGAAAGTTTCGACGCGGTCGATCACCAACCTTAAGTCGAACTGAAGTGATGCCTAAATTTAAGTTCAGAGTTTTCTTATTTCCTTGAATTCCCGCTGGAGCCCGCTACATCCTTCGCGGCCATTTTTTTGCCCGACATAATATAAAGAGCAGGATGCCTTATGAAAGTATTTGCCTTCAACCGTTCCAATATTCTTGCACAAGCTTCCTACACTTTGCGCGCGGCGCTGATCGGCGTGGCGCTGGCCGGCGTCTCGACTTCGGCGTGGGCGGCGGACACGTGGCTCGCCTGCGACGGATCGGTTGTGACAAAAAAGTTGAAGGGCGGGGAGTCCACGGCCCAAACCGTCAGCGACGTCTACGTCTATAACGACGAGCTGAAAAAGCTCTACAAGTACGTGCCCTCGACGCAGGCGCTTGCGCTGCTGGGCATTACGGCTTACGGCGACAAGCAGATTGCTTGGAGCGGCGCTGAACAAGGCGCCGGCACGTGGCAGGGCACAATCGATCGCCCGGCCCTCAGCCTGAAGCAGACCCGCGACAGCAGTGAAGATGTCATGACCTGGACGGAACAGTGCAAGCCGACCAGCGCCCAGCCGCTGAAGTAAGCGCCGTTTGGAGTTCGCCGGCCTATGGAAAGGCCCCGCCCCGATCCTCGCGGGGCGATTTTCCTATCAGAATTGAAGGGTTATTCAGCTTCCCCAACGTGTTTTAACTTGCGAACTATTCTTAATTGCAATATTTAAGTAGTATGATCGCGAAGGGCTAGGCGACCCTTGAACACCAGGCTGGGACATTCATTTTGAGTCAGGTATCGAGTCATCGACGGCAAGCACATGGCCTCCTGCGGTGGGTGCTGATGCCGGGCTTTATCGTTGCCATGGGCCTCTGCTTGCTTCCGGCATTGGCGGCTGAGTCCGATGCCAATGCAGCCAATGCTAACGCCGAGGTGCGCCAGGTTTGGAAGCTGCTGGATTATCTCGCCGTGGATTACGCCGGCGCGGTCGATAACGGTGCCGTCAGCAGTGAGTCCGAATATGCCGAGATGAAAGAGTTCGCCGCGACCGCGGTGACGCGGATGTCGGCATTGCCGCCGCGCGACGGTCAGCCCGAGTTGATCAAACAGGCCGAGCAGCTGCGGGCCTCCATCGGCGCCCTGGCTTCGCCCGCCGACATCAACCGCATGGCCCACAGCGTCGCCGACAATCTGCTGGCTGTTTACCCCGTGCCCATGGCGCCGTCGAAAACGCCCGATCTCGCGCACGGCAAGGTGCTGTACGAGAGCCAATGTGTTGCCTGCCACGGCTTGCAAGGCGGCGGCGACGGACCGGCCGCCAAGGCGCTAGATCCGCCGCCGATCGCTTTCACCGATCAAGAGCGCGCCCGCGAGCGCAGCCTTTTCTCGCTCTACGAAGTGATCAGCCAGGGTCTGGCTGACACGCCCATGATTAGCTTCCAGGCGACCTTCACCGATGCCGAGCGCTGGGACTTGGCGTTTTATGTGAGCACCTTTGCTTCGCCGCCGGAGCTGCGTCCGCAGGGCGAAAAAATCTGGAAGGACGATGCGGCCTTGCGCGCCCGCCTACCGAACCTGGAGACGCTCACGCATACCATCGAGGCCGGCCTCGGCGTCGACATCGGCGCGGACAAGGCGCGCGCGGTGTTGTCGTATTTGCGCGGCGCGCCCGAAGTTATCGGCCGCGGCAATGCCGCTGGCCTCGCGCTGGCCCGCAGCCAGCTGGCCGAGAGTCTCAAGGCCTATCAAGCCGGCGACGCCAAACGCGCCGGCACGCTGGCCCTGTCGGCCTATCTGGACGGCTTCGAGCCGGTGGAAGCCATGCTGCGCATGCGTAACGCGGCGCTTCTGGCCGAGGTCGAGGGCGCCATGGTGACCTATCGCAGCCGCATCAGCGCTGGCGCGCCGGCGGCCGATGTGGCGGCGCAAGCGCAAGTGCTGAACGGCCTGTTCGACGCGACCGACGCGGCCTTGTCGGGCGATCAGGACGGCATGGCGACGTTCCTCGGCGCCTTCACCATCCTGCTGCGCGAAGGCGTAGAAGCCCTCTTGGTCGTGGTGGCGATGATCACCTTCCTCGGCAAAGTGGAACGCCGCGACGTGCTGCCCTACGTCCATGCCGGCTGGATCGGCGCGCTGGTGGCGGGTGTCGCCACCTGGGGCGTCGCGGCCACCATGGTGGATATCAGCGGGGCCAACCGCGAGCTGACCGAAGGCATTTCGTCCTTGTTCGCCGCCATCGTGCTGCTCGGTGTCGGCATTTGGATGCACCAGAAAAGCATGGCGGGGCGCTGGCAGGCTTATCTCAAGGAAAAGCTGTCAGCGGCGTTGACCAAGAAATCGGCTTTCTTCCTGTTTGCGCTGGCCTTCGTCGCCGTGTACCGCGAGGTTTTTGAGACCATCCTGTTCTATATCGCGCTATGGACCCGCGGGAACGGTATCTCCATCCTCGCCGGCCTCGCGGCGGGCATTGCTGCGCTCGGCGTCATTACCGCGATCCTGTTCCGCACCAGCCGGCGTCTGCCGATCGCGAAGTTTTTTGCCTGGAGTTCGCTGCTGATTGCGGTGCTGTCCGTGGTGCTGGCCGGCAAAGGCTTCGCGGCCTTGCAGGAAGCCGGCTGGGTACCGGCCATCGCCGTCAACGCCCCGCGTATCGAGGCGCTCGGCATTTATCCCTCAATGCTGCCGCTGATCGGTCAGGCTGTGGTGTTGGTGATCGCTGTCGCGGGCTATCTCTGGAATACCCGCAGTTCAACGCCGCGCTAAAGGCCTAGCGCAGGCCGAATTCCTCGGACGTCGCGATCAGGCTCACCAGGCGGCGGTGCGCGGTTTCAATGCGGCTGGCACTGCGCGTCCTGACAGCCGCCGGCACGCCGTTAGCGCCCGCCTGATCGGCCACGAGACTGTTCATGGCGGCGGTATTGAGCTGATAGCCCACCATCCGTCCCACCCAGTATTCGACGATGCCCGTGGGCGTGTTCAAGGCGTCCACCGGCGACTGATCGCCCAAGCTCTTGGACGAGAATTCGGCGAAGTTGGGAACCTGGAACAAGATGTTCCACGTGGCGACAGACGCGCCCGTGGCTAGCCAGTAACCGTTGACGTCGGGCCGGCCGTTGGGCGCCTGCCATGCAAACAGGCCATCGTTAAGCGGATCGAGCAGGCTGGTCATGTAAGTGGCGGCTTTGACCGCCATGTCCGTCGTGCGCGCTAAGGCGATGATGCGCTCGTAAGGCCGGCGGACCTTGGCGACGGGGGCGGTCATGCTCTGGGAAGTCATGATCTCATCGCCGTCCACGATTATGGCGCGCACGGTGCGGGCAATCTGATCGGGCAGGCCTTGGGTGGCCGTCCAGGCGGCGATGGCACGGTCAAGGGCGGCTTGCGGCGGCGTATCGCCGAAAATGCGTTTGGCAAGTTTGGTGCAGATGAAGGCCGCCGTCGCCGGGTGATAGGCGATGACGTCCAGGAACCTGCGCCCCTGGGAAATGTTGTTGGAGACCGGCGCCATGCTGACACCGAGGATGGTCCCGGCTGCGGTGTTATGCTGGTTCGAATTGAAAAAGAACTCGCCGGTGTTGCCGAGCGTCACGTTGCCTGGGCCGCGCTGGCCGTATTGCACGGTCCAGCCCGACAAAACGCGCGAGGCCTGGATGACGTCCTGGTCGGTGAATCCGACCGAAACCCCGTTGGCGTCTCTTTGGACCGTTTTGGGATCAGCCGTGCCGAGATAGGCGCCGCCGCCTAAAGTATGCAGCTCCATGATCTCGCGGGCGTAGTTCTCGTTGGGTGTGGCGGCCTGGCTGACCCAGTTGTCGAGATAGAGCAGCATCGACGTCGAGCTGGCGTTGGCCTCCAGCATGGTGCGGAAGTTGCCCAGCGCATGGGGCCGGATCGCGACGCGGTCGTAGACCGGCAGCAACGAGGTAGCCAATTCGTTCTCGTTCTTGCCGATGTTGAAATGGTTGTGCCAGAAGTCGGTCATGAACTCGCGCAGCTGATAGCGGCTGTGGGCGTTGCGGATCCATGTCGCCGCCGCCAGTTCCTGCCGGATACGCGTGAGTTCCGTAGACGAGAACGTAGAGCCGACGTTGCGGGAGATATTCCACAGCACGTGCGTGTCGGAGCCGATGTAATTAAGCGGCCGGTCTTCGTTGACTGCCTTCCACGTGCCGCGCGTGTCGTTTGCAGCCGGCGCATTGTATTTGATAGGCATGGTCTGCTGGCCAAGATAAGTGGCCAAAATCGAATCATCGCCGGGCGGGGCGCCGAGCTGGTCGTCGACCCAGGCGGTCCAGCCCATGTTTGTGGCCTGCGTGACGTCGGTGTCGCGGGCACCAAAGGTGACGCGGTTCAAAGCGATGCGGATAGGGCTTGGTATGGTGGGAAGCATTCTTGCCTCTTTGCTTAGGTCCGCTGTCGGACTCCGTTAGCTGTTCATGAACCCGAGCGGATTGTATTTAACCGTCGGGAAAACCGCCGAGAGATTCTTCTCGGCGTGACGGGTTACGAGAATTTCGCTCAAGACCTGGCGGTAGTCGGTTGTCACGGTCAGATCGCCGGTGGTGAGCTGGCTGGACGCGAGTCCCGGCCACGTGCCGTAGAGCTTGCCGCCCTTGACGTTGCCGCCCAGCACCATCATGCCTGAAGCTGAGCCGTGATCGGTGCCCTGGCTGGCGTTTTCCTGCAGGCGGCGGCCGAACTCGGTCATGGTGACCAAGGTAATGCGGTTCTGGTGCGCCGCCATGTCTTTCCAGAAGGCCGCGATCGCCCTTGAGAACTCGATGGTGCGGGTGTTGAACTCGCTGACCAGGCTGTTGTGCATATCCCAACTGCCGAAGTCGACAGTGGCGACATCGACGCCGACGTTCATATTGATCAGTCGGGCAAGCGAGCGCAGGGGCTGCGACAGCGAGCCGCCGGTGTAACCAGCGCTGGCTGAGGTATCGGTGATGGTGCCAAGGCCCGCCTGCACGCTGGCCACGGCATCGAGTGCCGCTGTGGCGACCTTCTGATAGGTCGTCGTGCCGCTGTTCATGGCGCGGATGACATTCGCGTTGGCGGTGCCGCCACTGACATTGAAGTTAGACGCGTCGGCGATGGCGATGGTCGTACTTTCACCCAACAACGCGACCGGATTGGTGGCGCTGGCGGCAATGGTCGAGAGCGCCTGTCCGTTGACGCCGGCCGAGGCGATATGGCGGGTCAGCCAGCCGTTGGTATGCTTGAGCTTGCCATCGGCGCCGCCCTTTTCCATCGTGTCCTGACAGGTGAAATGGCTGCGGTCGATGGTGTTCATGCCGGCCGCGTGAACGAATGCGAGCTTGCCGGCATCGTAAAGCGTCTTCAGCTCGGGCGCGCTGGCGCTGAGATAGAAGTCGGTGTTGTTCATGGTGCCGATACCCAGCCCGGTGTTGGTGCCGGTGGTCTGCACGCGGATATTGGGACGCGCGGCAATATATGTTGGGTCGCCCGCGGGCGAGAGCATCTGCAGCCAGTCGCAGGCGCCGCGTTGAAACACCACGACCAGGATGTCGCGCTTGGCCGTGACGTCGGCGGCAAAGGAAACATTGAGGCCTGGAACGACGGTTGCAAGCGCGGCACCCGCCGATGCGCCCGCGAGAAGATCGCGGCGCGACAGGTTTAGATGTGAGGCTCTCGGTGTCATGTTCATGCTTTCTGCTCCACGCCCAGCGGCTGCCTACCGCATTGAGAATTCTTCCGCCGTGGCGATCAGACTCACCAGCCGACGATACGCGCTTTCGATTACGAAGTCGCTATTCTTTCTAAGAAGATTGGGTACGCCGTTGGCGCCCGCCTGATCGGCCACCAGCATAGTCATGGCGGCATCCGATAATTGCGCGCCTACCATGCGTCCGACCCAATATTCAACCACAGCGATAGCGGAATTGGCGGAATTGAGTGGCGTTTGCAGCGCCAGGGAGGTTTTGACCTCCGGGAAGTAGGGGAACTGCAAAAGCAGATTCCAGGTGGCGACGGAGGCGCCGGTCGCCAGCCAATAGCTGTTGAAGTCGGGCCGTCCGTTGGGCGCCTGCCAGGCAAACAGGCCGTCGTTCAAGGGATCGAGCACGCTGGTCATGGTATTGGCGGCGTTGACCACCATGTCGGTCGTGCGGGCCAGCGCAATGATGCGCTCGTAAGGTCTGCGGACCTTCACGACCGGTTCGGTCATGATTTCGTTTCCGCCCAGCAGAATGGTGCGCAAGGTCTGCGCGATCTGGTCGGGCGCGGTCTGGGTGGACTTCCACGTGGCCACGGCGCGGTCGATGACGGCCTCCGGCGGGATATCGCCGAAGATGCGTTTGGCAAGCTTGGTGCAGATGAACGTGGCGGTCGCCGAATGATAGGCGATCATGTCCAGGAGTTTGCGGCCCTGGGCCAGGGAGGCCGTGAGATTGGAGACATTGTTGCCCAGTATGACGCCCGCTTGGGTGTTGTGCTGCGCGTTGTTGTAGATGAACTCGCCGGTATTGTTGAGCGTGATGCCGCCGAAGCGTTGGCCGTACTGCACGGTCCAGCCGGAAAGTGCGCGTGAGGCTTGGATGACGTCCTGGTCGGTGAAGCCTACGGCCACGCCGTCGACGCCGGTGGGCAGCGCGGCGCCAAAGCCGGTGCCGAAATAAGCGCCGCCGCCCAGCGTGTGCAGTTCCATGATCTCGCGGGCATAGTTCTCGTTAGGCGTGGTGGCGGTGCTGACCCAGTTGTCCAGGTACATCAGCATCGATGGCGAGGTCGCATTAGCCTCCAGCATGGTGCGGAAATTGCCGAGCACATGGGGGCGGATGGTGACGCGGTCGTAGAGCGGCAGCAGCGCGGTCGCCAACTCGTTTTCGTTTTTGCCGATATTGAAATGGTTGTGCCAAAAGTCGGTCATGAACTCGCGCAGCTGGTAGCGGCTGTGGGTGTTGCGGATCCACGTGGCCGCGGCCAACTCCTGGCGGATGCGGAAGCGTTCGTTGAAGGAGACGGAGACGCCCGCGTTCCGCGCGATATTCCAGAGCGTCGGCGTGTCGGCGTTCAAATAAAACAGCGCGCGGTCTTCCTTGACCGCCGGCCAATTTCCCTGCGCCGATGACACAGCCGGATATTCGATATGCAGAACCTGGTTTCTGAGATGAGAGTCGAGCGCGGGATCGTCGCCGGCGGGCGCGCTCAGCTGTTCATCGACCCACGCCGGCCAGCCGGATGCGTTCACGGCGGCGACGTCGAGATCGCGGGCTCCAAAGGTCACGCGGTTCAGCGCGACGCGGAGTGAATCGGGTTTAGCAGGAAGCATTCTTGCCCCTCCTCAAGCCAAACCGGGCGAGGTCAGAAACCCTATCGCCGCAGGCTTTGGCACGCAATATTAACCTATTGATCCCCACGACATCTTCCCTTGGGCCGCCGGTTAGAAAATTACAAAACACTGGAACCGATAGGCTTAAAAGAAACAGGGAATTTGGTAATTTCCCAACATACCCAGGTCCTTGTACGTGCTTTACATAAGACGATCCGGCCCAACACTTCCTGCGTTGCCGAACGGGAACAGTGATGACGGGCGGTAAGAAAACTGCGGTTTAAGCCGCCCCCAGTGTCGTCCCATCCTACAAACGCCCGACATTCTCCGGCGTTGCATGGAAAACCACCTCTAAATACGTCGCCAAAGAGCCCTCAGACCACCCTTCTTCCGGGCTTTTAGGGCGCCTTCCAGGGCTTTGATGACCGTGTCGAGGACGACGATGCGCGCAAAGTGCTTGTCGTTGGCCGGGACCAGATGCCAGGGTGCCTGTTTGGTGGATGTGGCGGCGATCATGTCGTTGATCGCGATCTCGTAGCGGTCCCACTTGGCGCGATTGCGCCAGTCGTCATCGGTGATTTTCCATCTCTTATAGGGCGTCGCTTCGCGTTCTTTGAACCGCCTGAGCTGTTCCTGCGGATCGATGTGCAGCCAGAATTTCAAAACCACGGCGCTGTGTTCGGCCACCTGAGCTTCGAAATCGTTGATCTCGCCGTAGGAGCGCTTCCAGGCTTCTTCGGTGATCAGATGTTCGACACGTTCCACCAGCACGCGGCCATACCAGCTGCGATCGAACAGGCTCATGTGGCCGGCGCGACCCAGATGACGCCAAAATCGCCACAGGTAGTGGTGCGCGCGTTCTTCATCATTGGGGGCCGCGATCGGCACGACCTTATAATTGCGCGCACTCAAGGCGTAGGTGAGGCGGCGGATAGCGCCGCCTTTGCCGGCGGCGTCCCAGCCTTCAAAGGCGATCACCGTCGAAAGTCCGGCGTTGCGCGCATCTTTCTGCAGGTCATAGAGGCGCGCTTGGCGCGTGCGAAAGGCGCGCGCGTAAGCCGCCGGGCTCATGGTCATCGAGAGATCGACTTTAGCGAGAGCGCCGCGGCGGGTTTTCTGCGGCTTGGTTTTGTTTTTGTCCGTTTTGTGGGCGTGCTTGAGTTCCTTTACGGCGGCCTTGGACTTTTTGCGCCAGGTTTTTCGATGCGTCTTCATGGCGTCGCGCAGAATGGTCAGGACGCTGGCGCGGCGATGGTTGTCATCGGCGGCGTCGATGACGTGCCAGGGTGCCTCAGCGGTTGATGTCGCCTTGAGGCTTTTTGCGGCGACGGCCGTAAAGGCATCATAGGGCGCTGGTTGCGGCCAAGCGGCATCGCTAGACCGGAAACCGAACATCGGATCGACACGGTGAGCATCGGCTTTGCGGCGCTGTTCGTCTTTGCCGAGGTGCAGCCAGAGTTTCACGATCAGCGCGCCATTAGCGGCCAGCGTCTGTTCAAAAGCGGCAATGCGTTTTAAATGCGCGGAAAAGACGGTTGCAGTCGTATGTCGCCGGCAATGGGCGTTGACGGCGTCCGCGTACCATCCGTCCAGATAGAGGCCGATATTTCCGGCCGGCGGCAAGGTGCGCCAATAGCGCCAGAACAGCGGCCGTTCACGCTCCTCGTCGCTGGGTGTATCGATGGCATGCGTATGGATCCAGCGGGGGTCCATCCAGGTATTGAGGAGGTTCAAGGTATCCACGCCCCCAGCGCCTTGGACGCCTGAGATGACGACAATAATCGGGAATTCCGCGGCCAGGCGGCAGCGCTGTTGAAGATCCACTAGGTCGAGCCTGAGCCGATCTTTGACGTCGCGGAACGCCGCGTCGGTCAGCGTTCTCCCTTTTTCAGCCGTCCTGAACATCCCAATTCTTGCCATATTGCGCTGCCACATGAAGGTTGCGCCCAGGTTATAGCCGGATTGCTATGCCGCCGCTTGGATTCCGGTGGAGACTATTGTATCTCCCCCAGCATCCTTTACCCGGGTCCGGTCGCCCGTTTCCAGGGTCCCACGCATATAGAGAAGGAAACTTAACGCCCATGCCAGTTCGTGTCGCTCTCAATGGATTCGGCCGTATCGGCCGCATGGTTTTCCGCGCCATGGTGGAAGCCAAACGTTCGGACGTGGAATTCGTCGCCATCAACGACTTGGGCCCGGCGGACTCCAACGCCCATCTGTTGAAGTGGGACTCGGTCCATGGACCGCTGCAGGCGGACGTCAGCGTTTCCGGCGACGTCATGACCGTCAACGGCAAGGGCGTGAAAGTCTATAAAGAGCGCGACCCCGCGAAGCTGCCCTGGAAAGAGTTGGGCATCGACATCGTTGCCGAATGCACGGGCATCTTTACGGACAAGGAAAAGGCCCAAGCGCACCTGGGCGCCGGCGCCAAACGCGTGCTGGTCTCGGCCCCTTCGGGTGGCGCCGATCTGACGGTGGTCTACGGCGTCAATCACGACAAGCTGAAGAAAGAGCACCTGGTCGTCAGCAATGCCTCCTGCACCACCAACTGCCTGGCGCCCGTGGCCTATGTGCTGCACGAGACCTTCGGCATCGAACAGGGCTATATGACTACGATCCACGCCTACACCGGCGACCAGGCTTTGGTGGATACGCTGCACAAGGATCCGCGCCGCGCCCGCGCCGCCGCGCTCAGCATGATCCCCAGCACCACCGGCGCGGCCAAGGCCGTCGGCGAAGTGCTTCCGGCCCTGAAGGGCAAGCTCGATGGCTCGTCGATCCGCGTGCCGACGCCCAACGTCTCGGTGGTGGATTTGAAGTGCGTGCTGAGCAAGCCGGCGACCGAAGCCGAAATCAATCAGGCCATGGTTGACGCGGCTTCGGGCAAGACTTTCAACGGCTCGCTCAAGAAGGTTCTAGAAGTGAACACGCTGCCGCTGGTGTCCATCGATTTCAACCACAATCCGGCGTCCAGCACCTTCGATGCGACCCAGACCAAGGTCATGCCGGGCAACTTCGTGCGCGTGGTGTCGTGGTACGACAACGAGTGGGGCTTCTCGAACCGCATGCTGGACACGCTCGCGGCCATGGGCAAGCTGATTTAGTCCGTAATCGTCCATGATCAAGTTCAAGACTCTGGGCCAGGCCGACGTCGGCGGCAAACGCGTGCTGGTGCGCGCCGATCTCAACGTGCCGGTCAAAGACGGCCGCGTCACCGACGACACGCGCATTGTCCGGCTCGCGCCCACCATCACCGATCTGTTGATGCGCGGCGCCAAAGTCATCGTGCTCTCGCACTTCGACCGGCCCAAAGGCAAACGCGTGCCCGAGATGTCCTTGCGGCCCATCGTGCCGGCGCTTGCCAAGGCGATCGGCCACGAGGTGTTCTTCGCCGATGATTGTATCGGCGAGGCGGCCGAAAAGGTCGTGGAGGCCTTGAAGCCGGGCCAGGTGGCGCTGTTAGAGAACCTGCGTTTCCACGACGGCGAGGAAGCCAACGATCCGAAGTTCGTGCGCGCATTGGCGGAACTCGGCGACGTTTACGTAAACGATGCCTTTTCCGCCGCGCACCGCGCCCATGCCTCCACCGAAGGTCTCGCCCACATGCTTCCGGCTTACGCCGGCCGCCAGATGCAGGCCGAACTTGAAGCGCTGACGGCGGCTCTTGAGCACCCCAAAAAGCCGGTCATGGCGATTGTCGGTGGCTCGAAGATTTCCAGCAAACTTGACGTGCTCAACAATCTCGCGGCCAAGGTCGACGTGCTGGTCATCGGCGGCGGCATGGCCAATACCTTCCTCAATGCCCAAGGCATCAACGTCGGTAAATCCCTGTGCGAGCGCGATCTGGCCGACACCGCGCGCGGCATTCTCGCGAACGCCAAGCGCAACAAGTGCGAGATCTTCCTGCCGACGGATGTTGTCATGGCCGCGGGCCTCAAAGAAGGCATCGACACGGCGGTTTGTGACGTGAAGAAAGTGCCCGACGACATGATGATCCTCGATGTCGGCCCGGCCACGACGCTGGCGCTGAAAACCAAACTCAACAGCTGCAAGACGCTGCTGTGGAACGGCCCGCTCGGCGCTTTCGAGATCAAGCCCTTCAACGCCGCCACCTTCGACGTCGCCCATCACGCGGCGGCGCTGACTAAGGCCGGCACACTGGTGTCCGTGGCCGGCGGCGGCGACACCGTCGCCGCCTTGAACGGCGCCGGCGTCACGGACGCATTGTCCTATGTCTCCACCGCAGGGGGCGCCTTCCTCGAGTGGATGGAAGGCAAAGACCTGCCCGGCGTGAAGGCGCTCGGCTAAAGCAGCTCCGCAATCTGCACGGCGTTCTGCGCGGCACCCTTGAGGAGTTGGTCGCCGGCCACGAACAGGGCGATGCTGTGGCCCGTCGGGTCGCCCAGATCCTGGCGGATGCGCCCCACCAGAATATCCTCGCCGCCCGAAGCGTCACGCGGCATGGGGAAATAGTTCTTCGCGCGGTCATCGACCAGCCGCACGCCCGGTGCCTTGGCGATAATGTCGCGGGCTTCTTTCTCCGTGATTGGCTTTTCGCATTGGAAGGTGACGGCCACCGCATGGGCGCGCAGCACTGGTACCCGGACGCAGGTAATTGAAATGCGCACATCGGGATCGCCGAAGATTTTGCGTGTTTCGGCAATGACCTTGCTCTCTTCGCCGTTATAGCCGGTAGCGAGATCGATGTCGGCATTGTGGCTAAAGAGGTTGAAGGCGTAAGGGTGCGGCAGCACCTTCGGCGCATAGTCCTTGCCGTCGAGATACGCGCGCGTGGAGGCTTCAAGTTCTTCCATGGCCGCAGCCCCAGCACCCGAGGCGGCCTGATAGGTCGCGATGTTCATGTGAAGGATGCGGTTGACCTTGTGAATCGGCCACAGCGGTGTGATCGAGATAATCGCCGAGCAGTTCGGATTGGCGATGATGCCCTTGTGGGTTTTGATCGCCTCCGCATTGATTTCGGGCACGACCAAGGGCACGTCCTTGTCCATGCGGAAGGCCGAGGAATTGTCGACGACCACGGCGCCGGCTTTGACCGCGATGGGGCCGAATTTTTTCGAGATGCCGCTGCCGGCGGAAAACAGGGCGATGTCCACACCGTCGAAGCTGCGCTCGGTGAGTTCCTGCACGGGGATGGGCTTGCCTTTGAACGGCAGGGCCTTGCCGGCGGACCGCGCCGAAGCCAGCAGGCGCAATTCCTTGATGGGGAATTTGCGATGATCGAGGCAGCTCAAGAATTCAACACCGACGGCGCCGGTGGCGCCGACAATGGCAACGACTTTAGACATGACGCTTTCTCCTTGTTGTGCCGGAGACCCTTTGTACCGAAGTGGATGCGCCTGACATGACAAAGGCCCCATCCGGTTTGGTGGGGCCTCGAGAGTTTCGCTTTATGTCACATTCGACCTACGCGCACGCCCTCGCCGCCCCACCGATGGTGGTCGTCTTGGTAATCGTGATCGTTTTAATCTTCAGCTGCGACATGGCGCGGAACATAAATGGATCGGGTTGTGGTGTAAAGAGCACTTCAATACCCCAGCGCGCAGCCATCCTTGCGCGGATCGGACCCGCCGATCCAGCTCTTGCCGGCGAAGTCGCGCATGACGCCTTGTCCGCCGCCGATGGGCTCCGGCGCCGCAACCACTTTGTGGCCTAGCCCCGCGAGCGCGGTCTTCACGGCGTCGGAAACGCCCTGCTCCAGCGCATATTCGCCGTTGAACAGGAAGCCGCGCGGACAGTCGATGGCTTCCTGGATATCCATCCCGTAGTCGGCGACGTTGGTGAGCACATGGGCGTGGCCAACCGCTTGGTAGTCGCCGCCCATGACACCGAAGGCCAGCCACGGCTTGCCGTCCTTGCGGGCCATGGCGGGAATGATGGTGTGGAACGGACGCTTTCCGCCTGCGGGTGCGTTGGGATGACGGGCATCGAGGACAAAACCGTGACCGCGATTGTGGAACAACACGCCGCTGTTCTTTGAGGCGAGGCCGGACCCAAAGCCGTGATAGATCGAATTGATGAACGACACCATGAGGCCGTCGGAATCGGCGACCGATAAGTAAGTTGTGTCGCCCGCGTGCGTTTGCGCCGGCGCGACACCGGCGCGTTTGATGTCAATCTTTGCTGCGAGCGTTTTTGCAAAAGCCTTATCGGTAAAGTAGCCGACGTCGACCGCCGCACGATCGGGATCGGCGATGACGCGGTCCCGCTCATGATAGGCAAGGCGCGTGGCTTCGGCTTCGAGATGGAACCGCTCGACTCCCACCGGCGCATATTGCCCGAGGTCGAAGTTCTCGAGGATATTGAGCATCAGCAGCGCCGTGACGCCCTGTCCGTTGGGCGGAATTTCAAAAACCTCAATGCCGCGGTAGGTGCTTTGCACCGGCGTCACCCAATTGCCGCGATGGGCCGCGAAATCTTCCAGCGTGTGGGTCCCGCCCAGCGCGCGGAGGCTGTTCACCATGTCTTCGGCCGCCCGGCCTTCGTAGAAGCCGGCGCGGCCATGACGCGCGACGTCCTCGAGAACGCGGCCCAAACCCGGATTCGTGAACATCGCGCCCGCCTGCGGTGTGCGCCCGTCCGGCAGGAAGAGCGCCGTTGCGTTCGTATTCTTCGAAAGCTTCGGCGCGCCCAAGGTCCACTCGTAAGCGACGCGCTGCGTCACCGCGAAGCCGTTCATGGCAGCGGCGATGGCGGGCGCAAGCACCGTGGCGCGATCAAGTTTGCCGTGACGCTCAATCAGCGACAGCCAACAGTCGATGGCACCGGGGATCGTCACCACATGCGGCGATTCAACCGGAATCCGCTTCAGGCCGGAACCTTCGAACAGTTTGAGCGACAGGCCCTGGGGCGCGCGCCCCGAGCCGTTGTAGCCCTCAACGCCGTCTTTTGTGGCGACGAGACAAAAGGCGTCGCCGCCGATGCCGGTCGCCATCGGTTCGACGACAGCCAAGACGGCAGCTGCCGCGACAGCCGCATCCGCAGCACTTCCCCCTTTGCGGAGGATGTCGATAGCGGTCAGCGACGCCAGAGGATGTTCGGTCGCGGCCATGCCGTGACGCGCGCGCGAAGGCGAACGGCCGGGAAAGTGAAAATTCCGCATGCGCTGATAGCTCTTGGGTGATCAGTTTTAAATCGACAGGCCCTGGCGGCCCATCTGCAGGAACTTGTCGCGGCGGCGCGCGCGCAGCTGGGCGCCGTCGATGCGCGCGAGCTGGTTCAGGTGCATCTCCAGCGTATCGCGCACGGCGTTGAACACCATTTGCGGCGCGCGGTGGGCGCCGCCGATGGGCTCGGGGATGATGCCGTCGATGACGCCGAGACGCTCAAGATCCTGGGCGGTGATCTTCAAGGCTTCGGCAGCGGTCTTGGCTTGTTCGCCGTCGCGCCACAGGATCGAGGCGCAGCCTTCCGGCGAGATCACGGAATAGATCGAATGTTCCATCATGAGGACGACATTCGCTACCGCAAGAGCAATGGCGCCGCCCGAACCGCCTTCGCCGATGATCAGCGAGACCAGCGGCACTTTGACGTCGAGGCAGGTTTCGATGCAGCGCGCGATGGCTTCAGCCTGGCCGCGTTCTTCGGCATCGACGCCGGGATAAGCGCCGGCGGTGTCGACCAGCGTCACCACGGGAACGGCGAAGCGTTCGGCCATCTCCATAAGGCGCTTGGCCTTGCGGTAACCTTCGGGGCGCGCCATGCCGAAGCTGTGTTTGATGCGGGTTTCGGTGTCGCGGCCTTTCTCGATGCCGATGACCATGACCGATTTGCCCTTGAAGCGGCCGAGGCCGCCGATGATGGCCTGGTCGTCGCCGAAAGCGCGGTCGCCGGCCAAGGGCAGGAAGTCTTCGATCAGGGCTTTGATGTAGTCGACGGTGTGGGGCCGCTCCGGATGACGGGCGACCTGGGTCTTCTGCCACGGCGTGAGCTTGGCGTAGGCCTGACGCAGATCACGGTCGACCCGGGTCTGCAGGCGGCTGACTTCCTCGGCGATGTTCAGGCCGTCGCTGTCGGACAGATGCCGGAGCTCGGCGATCTTTCCTTCCAGTTCCGCGATCGGCTTTTCAAAGTCGAGAAAATGCATGTGCGACCGTTACCCCGACAGGCCGGGTTAAAGCGTCCGGCACCCCATTATATAGGCATCAATGCCGACGGCGGGTTAAAAAGTCAACAACGCTGCACTGCAAAATCATGTTATCTCATTGTAATATAATGAAAAATTAGATGATGAAGCGCGGCCTTTCGTGGAGTCCGGCGACGATCTGTTCAAAGTCCGGGGTGTTTTCAGGGGTAATGATGCCCTGACGGATGGCGAAGTCGATGATCACCAAATTGACATTGAATTTGAACCGCGCCGTCGATTTTACGAGCTTCAAGGCCTGGGCGAGCGGCATCAGCTGGTAGCGGGAGATCTCCTCGCTGGAGCGCGGTTTGACGGCCGTCGGCATCGCCAAGTCATAGCAAAACAGCGTGTCGACCCTGAGGCCTTCGGGGCAGGCGAAGCTGTAAGTGACGACGCTGGCGGCTTTCGCCGTGCGGGCCAGTTTTGGTGCGATATGGGCTTCTTCGCCGCATTCCTTAACAAGGTTTTCCATGAGACCGAGGCCGGCCGGCTGACCGCCCGCGACCATATTGTCGAGCTTGCCCGGCTCCACCTTCAAGTCGCGCGCCCGCGTGCCGATCCAAAGGTGCAGGCCGTCACGTTTCGGAACGACGCCGTTCACATGCACGCCGTAAGCGCGCAAACCAAAGGCCGGCATGAAGGCGCGGTCGATGCGAAAAACGGAGCGGTCGCTCCACTGATTGCGCACGGCGTAGAGCTCGCCGCGGGGCGGGAGGAACAGGCCGGTTCCAAGAAATGCGGGCGTTAAGGCGGCAATGGCCTGGGAGCGCGCGGCGGCCGTGGACAGCGCCGGGTTTAACGTCACACCGCCAAGGGCCGGCTGAAAGACGTGGGTGAAGGCAAGGATGGCAGCGGCGCGTTCGGGCGTTAACCATCCGTATTGCGCGCCTGCGACAATGAACGGCAAGAAGCGGCCCATGTCGCGCCGGTTGCAGTGTTCAACTTTGTTAAGAAAACTCATGTGCCTCACCATACGCTCACCGCCATAGACGCGTTGACTCGCGTCACATAGAATCAGCACTTAGAAGTGTCGGCAAAGGGGAAGCTGTCATGAACGACTTTCTTGCCCAACTGCGCGAACGCATTCCATTTACGCTGGCTGTCGCGGCCACGACCTTGTGGCTACTGGCCTTGGCGGCCTACGTCAATGCCCACGGCGGTCTCGCCGGCCTTCAAACGCTCGCACCCTTGGAATTTGCGATATTTTTGGCCGCGGGCGGCGCTCCGTTGGCGGCGCTGTGGCTGATCATGGCGGTGATGGAACAGCGCCGGGCCGTGAACCTGCTCGCGCGGCGCACGGCAGAAATGATCGCGCAAAATCGCCAGAGCTTGCAGCAAGCCGAAAGCCAGGCGCGCACGTTGATGCAGTTGCAAGCCCTGGGCATGCGCACCCAAGCCATGGAAACGCGGCGGCTAGCCTTGCAGGATATGGCGGCCAGCGTGGCGGTGCTCGCCGAACGCCTCGGCGTCATGAACCGCGAAACCGCTAACGCGGCCTGGGCGCGCTACGGCGCGGGCGACGTGAACGTGTTTGTGCAAGCTTTCTTGGGTTTTGCCGTCTCGCATCCCGACATCGGCGAACGCATGGCCGAAGCTGTTGCACTTGATCCCGTGGCGGGTGCGGCCCTTGCGACGTTCGTGCGGCGCTATGAACGCCTCGCATCGTCGCTGGGCGATGACAAGCTGGCCGCCGAGATTTTCGACGATGGCGCCTTGGGCCGGGCCTACCGCTTGTTCAAAGGCGCCGACGAACAGGCGACGAAGCTGCTGTCGCCGACGTCAGCGCCTGCCGAACCAACACCGGAAACGCCGTCGAATGAGCTAACACCCGAAGACGATCTGTTCATGCGCCGCCGCTTCGCCAACTTGGCCGAGCGGCTTGACGCTATCGCGCCCGCGGTGCCGTGAGCGCATGGGCAGTTGGAGTCTCAAAAATCTTTTTGGCGGCAAAGAACCGCCGTCCAAGAAAAAGCCCGCCGCGAAAACTTACAATGCGCCGTCGGACCGCGCCGCGATCCTGGCCGAAGCCATGACCGTACATCGCCGCGAGCGCGCCCATGCCCAGGGCGTGCTGGAAGACACGCTGAAGTCGCTGCTGGCTAAACCTCTCAAGACCAGCGACATCGCCGCCATGACGCGGCTCTTATCGCTGCGCCAGGCCATCCTGAACATGAAAGGCCATTTGGCCGGCGATGGGCGGCTGAAGGTTCTGGATGGGGTGCGGGGACTGCTGGGAACACCCAAGGCAGAATCCCCCGCCAAATCGGCCCGCCGTCAAGGTCCCCCTCAAGGCACAAAGCGTTGAAAAGACTAGAAGTTTAGGCCTCTCCGGCGACTCGCTGCGTGGGGTTTTATCCTTGACCCTGGGCGGGTCAGCAGGTAAAACGCCGGACTTCTTGGCTCGCGCCCTTGCGCCGAGCTTATTTAAATTGGTCGCATTTTCCGCGGTGAACCGGTACCCACTTCACCTGAAAATGCTCTACGAAAGGATTTTGCCATGGCGCGCCGTTGTGCAGCCACCGGTCGCGGTGTTCAGTCCGGTAATAACGTCAGCCACGCCAACAACAAGACCCGGCGCCGGTTTCTGCCGAACTTGCATCAGGTGACGCTGATCTCCGATGCGCTGCGCCAGCGCGTGCGTCTGCGCGTCACCAGCAACGGCCTGCGCACCATCGAAAAGCGCGGCGGCGTCGACGCCTTCCTGTTGAACACGCCGAACACCAAGCTGCAGCCCGATGCGCTGGTGATCAAGCGCCGCATCCAGAAGGCCCAGGAAAAGTCGCAGGCGAAGGCCGCTTAATCGGCCGATCTCTGATCCGCTAAACAGAAGCCCGCCGTCCCTGGCGGGCTTTTTGTTTTTCAATTTGATCCCAAGATCTTGCCAGCCGCTTGCGCGGGCGACGGATGCTTGACCGCCGACAGCCGGCCTTCGCGCGCCATGCGGTCTTCGGCTACCGGCCAGCTTGGCAAGGCGGCACCGTCTTGTTCCCAATGCCCGACCGAGGCTTCGTCGCACCAACTGCTGAGTTTCGACATGGCCTTGCGGTGGGCGCCGGCCATCATGAAGCCCCTCAGCGCGGCCTCGTCGCGCCAGACCGTCAACGTCCAATAGGCGCCGCGATGGCGGCGCGCGGTGATCGCCAGGCAGCCGTCGGCCTCTCGCGCCTGCAAGTTGCTGCGCAAAGCATGCCACGCGAATGGAAACTCGAAGATGAAGCGGCGTAAACGCAGGCGGGTGATCGACACACGGCTCATAGCGGTTTCTCCCTCAAAGCCGGCGGCCCTACATCACCAGCGGCGCGGCCAGCGTGGCGCGGGTATTGCGGTTGTCTTCCTCGAACAGGTCGGTGAGATGGCTCATGACCGCCCCGCCCAATTCATCCGCGTCCATGAGTGTGACCGCGCGGCGGTAATAGCGCGTGACGTCGTGGCCGATGCCGATGGCTAAAAGCTGCACTTCTGAATTGTTCTCGATGAAGGCGATGACGTCGCGCAGGTGCTGCTCCAGGTAGTTGCCGGGGTTTACCGACAACGTGGAATCGTCCACGGGCGCGCCGTCGGAAATCACCATCAGTATGCGCCGCTGTTCGCTGCGTGCGGCGAGGCGGTTATGGGCCCAAGCCAAGGCTTCGCCGTCGATGTTTTCCTTGAGGATGCCTTCGCGCAGCATCAGCCCTAAATTCCGCCGCGCGCGCCGCCAGGGCATGTCGGCGGCCTTGTAGATGATGTGGCGCAGATCGTTGAGCCGGCCCGGATTGGCAGGCTTGCCGTTGTCGGTCCACAATTTGCGCGACTGGCCGCCTTTCCATTGGCTGGTGGTAAAACCCAGGATCTCGACCTTCACGCCGCAGCGCTCCAGGGTGCGCGCCAAAAGATCGGCGGTCATGGCGGCGATGGTGATGGGCCGCCCGCGCATGGAGCCGGAGTTGTCGATCAGCAGCGTCACCACGGTGTCGCGGAACTGGGTCTCTTTTTCGCGCTTGAAAGACAGCGATTGGGTGGGATTGGTGACGACGCGCGCAAGGCGCCCGGCGTCCAGAAGGCCTTCTTCCAGGTCAAACTCCCAGCTGCGCTGCTGTTGCGCCATTAATTTGCGCTGCAGGCGGTTGGCAAGCCGGGACACCACGCCCTGCAGGTGGGCCAACTGGCGGTCGAGTTGTAACCGCAAGCGCGCCAGTTCTTCCGGGTCACAGAGATTGGCGGCGTCTTCAACTTCATCGAAGCGGCTGGTGAACACCTTGTAGCGCTCGAAACCGCGATGTTGATTGTGGCCGGGACGGGACCGCGCCTGTTTGGCATCCATGTCCTCATCGGACTCGCTCGCGAAAGCCGGCTGGCCTTCGCCTTCGCCCTGCTGATCTTCGGTGCTTTCGGAGCGGGCGTCCTTAGGATCGCTGGGCGTATCGCCGGACTGCTGGGTCTGCTCGGACGTCTCATCGCTTTTGTCTTTGTCCTGATCTTCGGACTGGTCGTTGGCGGCGGAGTCTTGGTCGTCGTCGCCGCTGTCCTCTTCGCGGTTCATCTCCTGAACGTTGTCGTTCTCGAGCTCCATGGTCTCGATCAGACGGCGCAGGATATCGGCGCTTTCTTTCTGATTGCCGAGATGCGCCGCGAGGTCGCTCAAGTCTTTGTCCAGCTTGGCGCCGAATTCGCTGCTCAAGAGATCGCGCACATGCTGGCCGGTCGCGCCGAGCGGCACGGCATTGCAGCGGCTGTGGATAAGAACATTCAAGGCTTCGGCGCGGTCGAGCTGTGAAAATGTGCGCGCCATGTGATAGCCCTCGGCGGCGAGGCGCTGTTCCAAGGCATTGGACAAGTTGTGCCCCACGCCGGCGAACCGCTGGCTACCCAGCACTTCCACGCGCGCCTGTTCCATGGCGTTGTAGGCGTCGATGGCTTCTTTGCCGTGCGGCATGCGGCGTGCATGCAAGCCGGCGTCGTGGTGCTTCAAACGCATGGCGGCGGCGTCGGCGGCGCCGCGCAGCCGCGTGACGTTTTCCTTGTTGAGCTTCTGCGGCGGCAGGGGAAGGCGCACTTCGCCCGCCATGCCGCCGGCCTTTTGGTTGGCCGCCACGGGTGTGAAGATCACGGTGGTCTCGGGCTTTCCGGCGAGCGCCTTCACGGCCGCGGTCGTCGCGTTTTTGAAGGACTCGATCCGGGCGGCGCCCTTATCCACCTGGCTTTGATAGGTCGGTTTCACGGTTTTAGTCCGTTGACGCGGCAGCAACTCTTGAAATTACGCTACGGCCTCGATGGCAGAGCCGGAAATCTCTTCGCCGAAGCTGCGCTGATAATATTCGGCGATCACGGCGCGTTCGGTCTCGTCGCATTTGTTCAAGAATGTGACGCGAAACGAATAGCCGACATCGGTGAAGATCTGGTTGTTCTCGGCCCAGCTGATGACCGTGCGCGGCGACATGACGGTGGAGATGTCTCCCGCGACGAAGCCCGCGCGCGTCAGATCGGCGACATTGACCATGGCCGAAATGAGCTTCCGCCCCGCCGGCGTGTCGTAGGCCTTCACCTTGGCCAACACGATATTGGTTTCGGCGTCGTGCTTCAGGTAGTTGAGCGTGGCGACGATGTTCCAGCGGTCCATCTGGCCCTGGTTGATCTGCTGGGTGCCGTGATAAAGGCCGGTGGTGTCGCCCAAGCCCACCGTGTTGGCGGTCGCGAACAACCTGAAAGCCGGATGCGGGCGGATGACTTTGTTCTGGTCGAGCAGCGTCAGGCGGCCGTCGACTTCCAGCACGCGCTGAATCACGAACATCACGTCGGGCCGGCCGGCGTCATATTCGTCGAACACCAGGGCAATGGGGTTCTGCAGCGCCCAGGGCAGAAGGCCTTCGCGGAATTCCGTGACCTGCACGCCGTCCTTAATCACGATGGCGTCTTTGCCGATCAGATCGATGCGGCTGATGTGGCTATCGAGGTTGATGCGCAGGCACGGCCAGTTAAGGCGCGCCGCCACCTGTTCGATATGCGTCGACTTGCCGGTGCCGTGATAGCCCTGAATCAGGACGCGGCGGTTATGGGCAAAGCCCGCCAAGATCGCCAGCGTGGTTTCCGGATCGAAGCGGTAAGCCTCGTCGACTTCGGGCACGTGCTCGCCGCGCAGCGAGAACGCCGGGCATTTCATATCGCTATTGAGCCCGAAGACGTCGCGCACGGACACGCTCCGGTCGGGGACGGTTATCGTCCTGGGCGCGCTCGTCTCTGTCCGGACATTCTCAGGCCGCTTGCTCATCGCTGTCTCCAAGGGCGCGGTGATCGCCGCGCCGCGAAAGGCGGTCCTTATGGCACGACACCGGCGGACGGGCAATCGGCCTTGAATCACCATATTTTACAAGGCGATACGGTGCGAATCGGCACCGCTTTCGCCGGCCGTGGCGGCTAGGATTCCTGGGGGACAAGTCCCATGCGCAGGGTTTGATAGGCCTCGTTGATCACCTTCATGCGCGTCTCGGCCTCGGCTGAGCCGCCGTTGGCGTCGGGATGATGCTGTTTGACCAGCGCCTTATAGCGCCGCCGCAATGACTCCAGAGTGATCGGCGCGGTCAACTCCAGGACTTTCATAGCTTTGTTGCGCGCTGTTGCGGGCGCGGCATCGGGATGGGCGGCTTGGGCCTTTTCCTCGCGAGCATCGCGGCCGCGCGGATCGAAGGCGGTGCCTTCGGCGAAGCCGAAAGGATCGTGAATATGAGCGCGACCGGTTTTAAATTTGGCGCCCAGATTAGCCCCCTGGGCGCCCAGCTTCCATGTGGGCCGGTCCCAGGTGGCGGAGCTGCGGATTTCCTGCTCCATTTCCTCGGTCGACAAGCCGGCGTGAAAATTCCACTGGGCATTGTAGACGCGCACATGCTCAAGGCAGAGCATGAGATAATCGGTGAGGGAGCGATCTTTGGGCGCGCGGTATTCGCCGGACTCGGCGCAGCCTTCAATGGCGCAGCAGCGCGGGGCCGCCTGGCGGGCATAGCCCGCGGTGTCCGGCGGCACCGACTGCCGAGGTTGGGGGAAATCCTGGTACTTTGCGCGGCTGCGATTCATGAATGTTCGGGTCCGTCCCGCATATTTTCCGCGCATAAATATGTGGCGTGCAAAGTGCCGCCGCAATCTTGTTTCTTTGGCTCAAGTATGCATCTTGGGCCCCTATAAGTAGGGAGCGTCAATGGGCGTTTACAGTGAGCGCATGCGGGCCAAGCTAACCGCGGCTTTTCAGCCGTCGCGGCTTGAGATCGAGGACGATTCATCCCGCCATCGCGGGCATGCCGGCGCGCATCCGGACGGTGGGGCCGAAACCCATTTCAATGTGGCGATTGAATCGGCGGCCTTCGCCGGCAAATCAGGGCTGGAACGCCAGCGGCTGGTGCACGCGGTTCTGGCGTCGGAGCTGAAAGAGCGGGTTCACGCGCTCTCACTAAAGCTTTCAGTTCCCGGCGAGAGCTAGGCGGAGCGCGGGTTTGCGCCGCGCCCCGGCTCTTAGTTCAATTAATTCCGCCGTAGCTTTCGCCGTAGATAAAGGCGTTGCGGTCTTTGAGATCCTGTTCAAGCTCGGTGTTGTAAACCGCATACAGGTCACGCACCGAGACCATGCCGACGACACGCGCGCCCTCGACCACCGGCAGATGGCGGTAATTGCGCTTGCGCATCATGCTGATGGCGTCGGAGGCGGTATCATCCGGCGACAGCGTATCCGGATTGGCTGTCATGATGTCGGCGGCTATGGCGGTGTCGGGATCGAGGCCGGCGGCAATCACGCGCGCGGTCATGTCGCGTTCGGTGATGATGCCGACAAGCCTTTCGCCCTCCATCACCAGGACGGCCGCGATTTTTTTATCGCGCATCATTTTAGCGGCGACCCGCACGTTCTCCCGCGGCGTCACCTTCTGCAGCGTCTGTCCACTGATTACATCGGGAACGATCTTCCGAGTCATGACGTACTCCCTTCAGGGGCCGACATTTACGGAGCAAGTCCCGGCGGAAAGCTGGTAACAGCCTCATTTCCAACCTTGAGCAGGGACCTCTGGGGGACCCCTCTAAGGCAAGAGTGTGGGCTTGTCCCCGGCGACGGTCAAGCTGAGGCGAGGATGGGGGCGGCTGGCTAAGGGGCTTAGGCCCCGGCGGGGGCGGGGGCGGGTTTGGGCGGCGTAACGCGCAGCAACGTCAATTGGTTACGTGTGCGGCGTACAATCTCGAAGCGAAAACCGTGGAATAGGAACTGCTGGCCTGAGTCGGGGATGGTGCGCGCTTCGTGCAGCACAAAACCGGCAAGCGTCGACGCCTTGTCGTTGGGTAGGTCCCAATCAAGTTCGCGGTTGAGGTCGCGCAAGGTCACGCTGCCGTCGATGATATAGGAGCCGTCGGTCTGGGGCCGCACGCCGGCGACGGGAATGTCGTGTTCGTCGCCGATGTCGCCGACGATCTCCTCCAAAATATCCTCGAGCGTCACCACGCCCTGCAGTGTGCCGTACTCGTCAACCACCATGGCGAAGTGTTCGCGGCGCGCGCGGAAGGCGTTAAGCTGATCGAGCAGGGTCGTGCTGTCGGGAATGAACCAGGGCTTCGCCGCCAATGCCAGCACATCAACTTTTGTGGTGTTCTTAGCGTTGATGGCGCGCAGCAACGCTTTGGCGTGAATCACGCCGACGAAGTTGTCGGGCTCCCCGCGCCACAAGGGCACGCGTGAATAGGGGCTGTCCGCGACCTGCTCGATGATATCGCCGATCGGAAGGTCGGCATCGATGGTCGCGATCTTCTTCCTGTGAATCATGATCTCGCCGACGGTGACATCGGCAAGGTCGAGCACGCTGCGCAGCATGACGTGCTCGTGTTTGACTTCATGCACAATCTCCTTGTCGGCCATGTGCATTTCAATGGCGCCGCGCAATTCCGCCATGATCTGTTCGGCCGAGCGGATATTCTGGGTGGCGACGCCGAACAGACGCAAGGTGGCGTTGACGATGCCGTGGACGACGATATTGAACGGCGTGACAACCGCCACCATCGCCGACATCACGCCGGCAAGGTTCAGCGCCGTCGATGTGCTGTGCAGCAGGGCAAAGGTCTTGGGCAGGATTTCGCCGTAGATCAGAATCACCACGGTCATGATGACGGTGGCATAGGCGACGCCGCGTTCGCCGAAGGCTTCGATCATGGCGCTGGTCGCCAGGGCCGAGGCCAGGATGTTGAACAGCGTGTTGCCGAGCAGCACCGTGGAAATCAGCCGTTCGCGGCGGCCCAAGAGGCGATTGACGGTTTTGGCGCGGCGGTCGCCGTCCTGCTCCATCTGGTAGATGGTCGAGCGCGATACGGCCGTAAGGGCCGTCTCGGCCGCTGCGAACAGGGCCGTTACGGCAATTAGGGCGACGATGATGAGGACGGTATAAAGCATGCTTTGATCAGCCGTCCAGCGCCGCTTGCAGCGTGGCTTCCAGCGCTGATGCCGGGACATCGGTCGTAAGGAACGCCTTGCCGATGCCGCGCGCGAGCACGAACGTCAGAGCGCCGTCTTTCATCTTCTTGTCCTGGGTCATATGCGCCACGAGCATGGCCGGGGTTATTGGACCGCGCGGGCCCCGCTTGGGCGGGCTTACGGGCAAACCGACGGACGTGAAGTGGCTGCGGATGCGGGTGATGTCAGCCGCCGGACTTAAGCCCAAGCGCAGCGACATCTCGAAGGCCAGGATCATGCCGATGGCGACCGCCTCGCCGTGCAAAAGCGCGCCGCCGTAGCCCATCTCGGCTTCCAGCGCATGTCCGAAGGTGTGCCCAAGATTCAACAGCGCGCGCTCGCCGCTTTCCTTTTCGTCGGTGGCGACAATGCGCGCCTTGGCTTCGCAGCTTGTGACGATGCACTGGCGCAAAAGCATGTGCGCTTTATCGCCGCCGGCAAGCGCGGCCGATCCGTTGTCTTCGAGCCATTTCCAAAAGGCGGCGTCACCGAGCAATCCATATTTGGCGACCTCGGCGTAGCCCGCCAACAACTCGCGGCGCGAGAGGCTCGCGAGGACATCGGTATCGGCCAAGACCAGGCGCGGCTGATGAAAGGCGCCGACCAGATTTTTTCCAGCCTTGGTGTTGATGCCAGTCTTGCCGCCGACCGAGCTGTCGACCTGTGACAGCAATGTCGTCGGCACCTGGATGAAGTTGACGCCGCGCAAAAGAACAGCCGCGGCGAAGCCCGCGAGATCGCCGACCACGCCGCCGCCGAGGGCGACGATCATCGTGCCGCGCTCGCACTTGGCTTTGAGCATGGCGTCCAGCACCTGCTCAAGATGCGCGAAGTCCTTGCTGGCTTCGCCGGCCGGAACCGTCACGTGATCGGCGCGGATGCCCGCGGCGCTCAAGCTCGCGATGAAAGGCCCAAGGTAGAGCTTTGCCACGGTGCTGTCGGTGACAATAAAGACGCGGCGTTGTTTCAGGACTGGCGCGCACAATTCGCCGGCCCGCGCCAGCAAGCCGCGGCCCACGTGAATGTCGTAGGCGCGCGCGCCCAGCGCGACGCTCACGCGCGCAGCGTTGGGTCGTGCCAGGGTTTCGGCTTCGGTGTTCATGGCTGCGCCGGGGCAATGGCGCCGGCGACATTGGCCCCAGCTGTGTTAGCCCCAGGTATGTTAGCCAAAGCGTCCGCGACGCGCGCGCAGGTGACATTCGGATTGTCGGCTCCCGTATCCACGACAATGTCGGCTTCGGCGTAAACCGGGTAACGCGCCTCGATCAATTTCGCCAAGATGTCGCGGGGCTCGCCGGAATTCAACAATGGCCGATGATTGCGGCCCTTGGTGCGCGCCGCCAGGGTGTCCAAATCCGCCCGCAACCACACCGAGACGCCGTGGGCGCGAATCAACTCGCGGGTTTCGGCGTCCATGAAGGCGCCGCCGCCGGCCGCGAGGATCGTCGGCGGGCCTAGCAGAAGCCGCGACATGACGCGGCGTTCGCCGTCGCGGAAGGCGGCTTCGCCATATTTCTCGAAAATTTCGGAAATTGTGCAGCCCGCCGCCTGTTCAATCTCAGCGTCGGCATCGACAAAAGATACATTAAGGCGCTGCGCCAGGCGGCGGCCGATGCAGCTTTTTCCGGCGCCCATCAGGCCCACAAGCACAACGGTCTTCGCCAGGGCCGGCGGCTCGTTGGGAGGGTTCTCGTGGATCTTCGCGGTTTCGTTCATGCGTCCGTTTCTGTTGGCCGGGGCTGCCACAATTGGCGCGGCAACCCATTGGCCGCGTAGACTTTATCACAGCCCTTGCGTAGTGTCCTTGGCGGAAGCCGCGCCAATTGCTAGGCCCAATGGGGCCAAGCGCTTATATTGGTACGACATTTGGCCCGTTATAGAAGCAACCGAACCAACATAAAAGCATGCTTAAAATCCTTCTCCTCATGGTCGTGCTGGTGCTCGTCGGCGGCACAGTCTTCTTGGCCACCTGGGATATGCCGCCGCCCTCGGCCGTGACCGAAAAGGTCATCCCCAATGACCGCTTTAAATAGAGACACCCGCCGCCGTGGACGCTGGTACGGCTGGCTGATCGCGGCTGCGGTGGGCGCTTGGGCGCCGATAATGACTTTGGCCGCGGAGCCCGCCACGGTGCCAAGCGCGGCGCCCGGCGCGGCGACCGCTCCGTCGGCGGGGCCGGTCTCGCTTCTGCCTGAACAGACCGTCCCCGATGGCGCTGCGGCACCGGCGGAGCCCAGTATCGACGTGGGCGACCTGGCCGCGCCGGGTGTGGACCGGATCGGATTGGTCGATACGACGGCGGGCGGATTTTCGGCGCAGCTTTGGCGTGGTACCGATCTCGAACTCTTGAAGCAAGTCATGCCGCGCATGCCGCGCCGTCTTCCTTCACCTGCGCTGCGCACACTCACGAAAAACCTGCTGCTGTCACCGGGCACGCCGCCGGCGGTGCTTACCCAGGTCGATGCCATGAACGCCGCGCCGCCCGATGCCGGAGAAGCGCTGCCGGCGTCGCAATGGCTCCTGGAAATCCGCGTCGCGACGCTCGCCGGGTTGGGCGACTGGGCGGAAGTGCAGGCGCTGCTCGATCTCGTGCCGCCCACGCAAATGACCGACGGCCTCCGGCGCTTCAAAGCCGAGGCCAACCTTGCCACCAACCACGTCATCGATGCCTGCGCCCTGGCGCAAGCAGCGTTGAACACCAGCCCTGACGCCTATTGGCAAAAGATTCAGGTATTCTGCCAGATCGACATCAATCAAAGCAGCGCTGCCAGCTTGGGCCTGGCCTTGCTGCGCGAACAGCGCGTGGACGATCCGGTGTTCTTCTGGGCGGCGGACGTGCTGGGCGGCGCGCGGACGCCGGTGCCTGCCAGCTTCACGCGCCTTGAGCCGCTGCATTACGCCATGCTGCGTAAAGCCGGTGCCGCCCTGCCTGACAACCTCGCCGCCGTGCAGGAAAAAATTACCGACCCCGCGACGCTGGGCTGGCTTGCAGGCCTAGCGCTTCCGGCAGAGGTCGTCGTCAAGGGCGACAAGACGCCGGCCAATGTGCGCCGCGATCGCCGGCGAGCCCTCGAAGATGCACGCACGCTTCTTGCTGAACGCGCTGTCGGCGTGGGCACGCTTTCGCCCGAAGGGTTGCGCGCCGTGTACCGTAGCGTCAACATCAAGGACCCCGCGCCGCCGCCGCTGTCGCAGGTCACGGCTGAAGACGTGCGTGGCCGCGCGTTGCTGTTTCAGTCGGCGCTGGCCCAAACCGTGCCGACGGCGCGCGCCGAAGTCATCGCACTTGCCCTCGACCTGGTGCGCAGCGATCGCGGCGTCAAAGGACCATTGCTGACCGTCATGGGCCAGGCCTATGCCGAGATGCTGGGTGAGATGGAGCCAACAGCCGACTTGGTGTGGTTCGCCGGCACCGCCGCGCGCGCGCTGCTGGCGGTTGGGCCAGCCGACAAAACCGCTACAACCAAAGGCAAGGCCTGGCTGGATCTCGCGCGCAATATGGGGCGCAGCTCGCGCGAAGCCGGGCAGATCGCCGACAGCCTATGGCCCATCGAGCGCTTGCTGACGGGCACGGCGGCCACCGCCGTCCAGTTGCCGCCGCAGGCTTTGCGGGGCTGGGCGGCGGCCTTGCCGCCGGCGACGCCCGCGCCGGACATCGCATCAAAACGCGAAATTGTGCTCAGCTTGCTGACCGCTGCGGGCGAGCCCGTCACCGCGGCCGACTGGCTGCCCGTCATGGGCGGATCCGTGCGGGCCGACGGAGCGGCGGGACTGAGCCCGCACATCTGGAACGGCCTTGATCTCGCCGCCAAAGCAGGGCGCGCGGGTGAGGCGACAGTGCTGGCACTCGCGGCATTGGACGAAGACGGCCTGATGCGCGTTTCGCTGCCGGCGTTGCAGCAGGTGATCGCATCTTTGCGGATCGCGGGCCGCGAGACCGACGCGCGGGCTTTGGCTGTTGAAGCGCTGCTGGTGCTTGGACTCTAAAATAGGCGTCGCATTATGACGCCTCATGTCGAAACATTTCTGGAGATGATGGCGGCGGAACGCGGCGCCTCGCCGCGCACGCTCGAAGCCTATCGCCGTGACCTGGATGACTTCGCCGGGTTCCTGAAGGCCGACGTCGCCAAGGCCACGCCCGCCGACCTCCGGCGCTATCTTCAGCGCATGCAAAAGGTCGCGTTGGCGCCGCGCACGGCTTCGCGCCGATTGTCCTGTCTGCGCCAGTTTTACAAGTTCCTCTACGGTGAGGGGTCGCGCGCCGACGATCCCACCGCCGCCCTCGATAGTCCACGTCTCGGTCGCCCTCTGCCCAAATATTTGACGGAGGACGAAGTCGATCGTCTGCTGACGGCAGCGCGCGCGCTGGACGGCATCAAGGGTGCGCGCGCAACGGCGCTGCTGGAACTGCTGTACGCCACAGGCTTGCGCGTCTCGGAACTGGTGTCCTTGCCGCTGGCCGCCGTGCGCGCCACCGCGACGACCATACGCCCGGCGATCATCGTGCGCGGCAAAGGCGCCAAAGAGCGCATGATCCCGGTGGGTGACGCCGCGCGTAAGGCCCTTGCGGACTATCTTAAGGTCCGCGACGCCTTCATTCCGGCCAAAGCCAAAACCTCGCCGCGGCTGTTTCCCTCGGATGGGCAGGGCGGACATCTGACGCGCGACGGGTTCTCAACGCTGCTCAAGGATATTGCCGTGCGTGCCGGTGTGGCGCCGACGCGGGTTTCGCCGCACGTGCTGCGCCATTCCTTCGCGACACATCTACTGGCTCACGGCGCCGATCTGCGCAGCCTGCAGCAAATGCTCGGCCACGCCGATATCTCGACGACCCAGATCTATACACATGTGCTGGATGAGCGCCTGAAGAAGCTGGTCCAAGGCAGCCATCCTCTGGCGAAGATGAAGCTGTAGAGGAAGACGAAGTTGTAGAGATTGGCGCCTACTTCTTCTTCATGCTCTGGGCATAGGCCGACTGGCCGCCCGTGCTCTTCGATTTATCCTGCTTCGGCTTTTTAGCTTCGGGCTTTTTCTGCTGACCTTTGGCCATGGACGACCTCCTGCTTGTGTTTGGCGCCGGTCATCATAGCCGCACACGCGCCGGGCAAGTCCAGCGATATCGTGCTGATATCTATATGAACAATCGAAGAAAACGGCGCTCATGCATGTGAAGTCGGGACCAGATGATTTTGACTCGCACCTATCATTATGCGAGGATTTACAAAAGAGTACCAACCGGAAGTAGAGTCGATGGTGGCCGAGGTCGACAACACCGATCCGGGCGGCAATCCCATTGATACCTCGGTCTCGGCGGCCTGCTCGGCAGCAGCGATCCCGAAGCGATCCGCGAGATGCTGACGCTATATTTGACCACCGAGGCCGAAACCCCGGGACGACTGGGCGGCGGTCGCCGATCTCTCAGCGCAGATTGACGCGACCTTTGCCGACACCCGCGAATTTATTGAGGCTAATTAGCCGGCGGTATTAGCTGGACCGTCGGGAATTGCCATGCTTTCGTGCGGCGCAGCGCGAAATGGTCGCGCGGCTTGACGATAGCGAACGCGATGATCAGCGAAGCCGACAATTCCGCCGCTGATGGCGCCCAGAACGCAGTGGCTCAAACACGCTTTCTGGAAGGCTGGGGGTTTCATCAAAAAGGCGAATTCGCCCGGGCGGAGGAAAAATATCGCCAGACGCTGGACCTGCAGCCGCGGCATTTCGATGCGTTGCACCTTCGTGGAATTCTCGCCGTTCAAAAAGCCGCCTTCGCCGAGGCCGTGGCCTGGATTGAGAAGGCGATTGCCGTCGCTCCAGCGAACGCCACCGCGCGCTTCAACCTCGGCGTAGCTTTGGAAAAGCAGGGCCAGCTTCAAGCTGCCGCCGACAGTTTCGGGGCGGCCGCTGAACTGCGGGCCGACTACGCGGACGCTTCCTATCAACGCGGCAACGCCCTCAGAATGTTGGGTCAACATGGGGCAGCGATCACTGCCTACGACAAAGCTTTGCAGATCAAGCCCGGCCATGCCGACGCCTTCATCGACCGCGGCATCTCGCTTTGGCAGCTGGGGCAGGCTGAAGCGGCTGTCGAAAGCTACGATCAAGCGCTTCGTCTAAGACCAGGTTCGGTCGAGGCGCTGATCAATCGCGGCGTGGCGTTGCGGGCGCTAAACCGCCTGCCGGAAGCGATCGCGGGTTTCAATCAGGCCATTGCTCAGAAGTCCGAGCATTACGGCGTCTATATTAATCGCGGGGCCGCCCTGACTGACCTGGGTGACCACACCGCCGCGCTAGCCGACTTTGACAAGGCCATCCAGCTTCGGCCCGACAATGCGAATGCCCACCTCAATCGCGGCGTGGCCCTGGCCGACCTTGGCCGAAACGAAGCGGCGCTGGCGAGCTTCGACAAAGCCATCCAGCTCAATCCCGCCCACGTCGATGCCCACTTCAATCGCGGCGGGGCGCTTGTGGATTTAGGACGGCGCGCGGAAGCTCTTCAGAGCTATGAGAAGGCTCTCGCCTTGGATCCGCTCAACGCCGATGCTCATTGGAATATGTGCCTGTGCCGGCTTCAAGTAGGAGATTTCGAAAGAGGATGGGTTGGACATGAGTGGCGCTGGAAGGTCCAGAAGCAACCATTAGTTTCCCGCAGCTTCGTGCAACCCTTGTGGCTGGGCGATCGGCCCGTGCGGGGTAAAACCATCCTGCTCTATGCCGATCAGGGCTTGGGCGACACGTTGCAATTCTGCCGTTACGCGAGCTTGCTGCGGGAGAGGGGCGCCGCGGTTATTTTGGAAGTCCCCAAAGCCCTAGTGTCGTTCCTTACCGGCCTCGACGGCGTCGCGCGCGTCGTCGCTTTTGGCGACGATTTGCCGACCTTCGATCTCCAATGCCCCTTGGGGAGCCTCGCGCTTGCCTTCAAGACTGATGCCGGCAATATCCCGAAGCCGGGTGGTTACCTACAGGCTTCCGGCAAAGCCCGCGAGGGCTGGCGCGCGCGTCTGGGCCCGAAAACCGGACCGCGCGTCGGTCTGGTATGGAGCGGCAACACGCGGCATCGGAACGACCGCAACCGCAGCATTCCCCTGGCGGATTTTGTGAAGATGCTGCCACCCGGCCTGGATTACATAAGCTTGCAAAAGGAGGTGCGCCGGGAAGATCAGGATGTTCTGCGCACGCGGCCGGATATCCGCCAGTTCGGTGAAAACTTGGCCGACTTTTCCGATACCGCTGCATTGTGCGATTTGGTTGATGTGATTGTCAGCGTCGATACCAGTGTTGCCCACCTCGCCGGAGCCATGGGCAGGCCGGTGTGGATCGTGCTGCCGTTCAATCCCGACTGGCGCTGGATGTTGGAGCGTTCCGACAGTCCCTGGTACGCCGCCGCGCGACTTTACCGCCAACGGCGGCTAGGCGACTGGAGCGTGGTGTTTAATGAAGTCAAAGCCGATCTGCGAGGGCTTTCGGCAGCTAGCTTTGCAGACTGATTAGCAACAACACTGCTATGAGCCGATCTCAATATGATCGGATTTTGCGCCGGTATGATACCGCATATACATAAGCTCATAAGCCTCCTCTATGTGCATTGCGGACTTCTTTGTGTCGAACAAGGGCGTGTTTAGCCGGTTGCGGTTCAATTTTTCTCGAATAGCTTTCAAGACGCCGGGGTTCTTGGCTAACCTGACCGCGAGCGACTCATAATCATCCGTCGTAAACGTGATGAGTTCAGGCAAATCAATGGCCGCGAGAAGGCTCGCGGCTACTCTGCTCGGGAAGCTGCTGCCCGCACACGTCAACACGGGCAATCCCGCCCAAAGCGCGTCACTGGCGGTGGTGTGTGCGTTATACGGCGACGTGTCTATGAATAAGTCGGCGGCGCGATGTCGCGCGAGATGTTCCGCTTGAGCCATACGCCGCGCGAAAACCAAGCGGGAACCACTTACGCCCCGGAGCGCGGCTTCCCGACGGAGATTTTCCGCGGCCATAGGACTATCTTCCAAAAGCCACAGCACACTTCCTTCGACCTGCTTTAGAATTTTCATCCAGCTGTCAAATGTAGCGGGTGTTACCTTGAAGCTGTTATTAAAACAACAGAACACAAAAGCCGATTGGGGGAGCCCCAGCTCTTCGCGCGTAAAAACTCTATCTGCAGTCCGGCGCTTGTTGTCGTTTGGTTGGTAGCTGTTGGGCAGATAAACAATCTTCTCCACGTAATGGTTTCGATCCTCTTCCGGTATGACGGTTTTATCCGCCATGAGGTAATCCATATAGTCGGCCCCCATAGTCCCGGGATAGCCGAGATAATTTACCTGTATAGGCGCCGCCCGCGCCGCGAATATCTCAGCGCGTGAGTCGGTCGTGTGTCCCGCCAGATCGACCGCGATGTCAATGTTCATGCTTCGCGCCAGAGCGGCTATGTCCTGGCTTGAAGTTCCCTCAACGTGGACAAACTTATCAAAGGCGGTTTTCAGTCGCCGTTGCATTTCATCCCCCGTATTTGGACCAAAACAAAGTCCATAGATTTCAAACCTGTCCCGGTTGTGAGCTTCGATGATCCCCGAAATCAGGAAAGCGATCGCGTGGACGCGGAAATCCATTGAAAAATACCCAACCCGAATCTTGTCGCGCGGGGGACGCCGAGGAATAGCGCCAAGAACAGCGTTGGACGGATACTTCTTATTTACCCAAATCTCTGCGGCCTTGCGGTGTAAAGATAATGAGTCGGTGAAGGAGAGAACCGGAAATGGATTGGAGCACGGTTTGTTATGGGCAATCTGTCCGACAATTTCCGAGATCTGGTTGTCGACACCTCTCCAATCACAAAGGTGCATTTGGGTGTGGAGCTTCACGCCATATAAGAATTCAAAGTCAGGCTCCAGCCGGAATGCGTTTTCGTAGCTTTCAAGCGCGGCCTGATATTGCTTCAGCTCCCGCAACGCGTGTCCGCGATTGTTATGAGCTTCAGCGTAATCGGGCTTGAGTCGAATGGCGCTGTCAAAGGACTCAATAGCCTTTCGGTACTCTTTCAAAGTCAGCAGCACGGCGCCGCGATTATTATAAATAGCCGCATTATCAGGATCGAATCGTAACGCGCTGTCGTAGTTCGTCAGTGCGTCCCTATGCCGCCGCAAATCCTGTAAGACATTGCCGCGATTATTGTAGGCCGCCGCATAGTCTGGCTTTAATGCGATTGCCTCTTCGTAGCTGCTAAGTGCGGCGTCACGAAGCCCTAGGTCAGCCAATGCCACGCCACGGTTATTGTAAGCCTCGGGATGGTTGGGATTAAGTTGGATGGCCATATTATAGTTATCGATAGCGGATCGGTGATGCCTTAAAGCGTTTAGCGCAAGCCCACGATTATTGTAGGCGTCTAAAAAACGCGCGTCGATTTGGATGGCCTTGTCGTAGCTCGCGAGCGCCGCGTCGTATTGCTTTAGAGCCGACAATACGATGCCGCGGTTATTTTGCGCCCGCGCATTGCTGCCATCGAGCAAAATCGCTCTGTCATAACTGGCCAACGCAGCCTCATGCTGCTCCAGGTCGAAGAGCGCGATTCCGCGATTGTTGAATAGAATCGAATGACCGGAGTGGAGTTGAATGGCCTTATCGTAGATTTCAATTGCGGCTTGCGTTTGCTTTAGCTCCCGCAATGATACGCCGAGGTTATTATAGGCTTCGACAAAATCAGGCTTGAGCCGAATGACTTCGCGATAACCTTCAGCGGCGGATTCATGCTGATTAAGCTGGCCGAGGATATTCGCCCGCGCGTAGTGGGCCTCGACATGGCTTGGCTGGAGTTCGATAGCCTTGTCGTAGCTTTCAACCGCGGCCTTGAGTTGCCCCAGCTCCTTCAACGCGTTCGCGCGATTGTTATAGGCGACGATATGGGCAGGGTTTATCTCAAGCGCTTTATCCATATAGGTAACGGCTTGAGCAAAGTTCCCAGTCTGAGCCTCAATGACACCTAATAGATGAAAGGCATCAGAGTGTTGGGGTTGAAGGTCAAGTACCTCCCGGTAGGTTTGTTGTGCTTGTACGAGTTGCCCGTTTTTATGCTGAGCAAGGCCAATCAATAGCTTCGCATGAGTTGCGTCGGCGCGACTGTCGGTTGGCGCGGATTGGGAATTTGATTCTGACACTGCTGTTAGCCGATACTAATTCGCTTAAATCTTGGGAACTTGCGCATCGATCATAGCGATGACATCCGCCGGATCGCACCCCCCTTCGCGCAGAGCCCGCACCGTCGGTGCCTGATCGCGTTTTGAGAACTTCTTACCGTCGGGGCCCACGAGAAGACGATGGTGGCGGTAACGCGGCGTCGGCACTTTCCAAAGCGCTTGCAGCAGGCGGTGAATATGGGTCGCGGGCACCAGATCCTCGCCACGCGTTACCAGCGTGACGCCCTGCAGGGCGTCGTCCCAGGTGCAGGCCAGATGATAACTGGCGGGCACATCCTTACGGGCCAGCACCACATCGCAGAAGATTTCCGGCATCGCGGTCATTTCGCCCAAGCCGTCGTCGTGCCATGTCAGGGGCCCGGCGGACGCGCGGGCCTCATTCGTGCGCAAGCGAAGCGCGTAGGGCAGGCCTTCATCTATGCGCCGCCGCTGTTCGGCATGGGAGAGGTGCCGGCAGGTGCCGGGATAAATCGGGCCGTCGGGGCCCAGCTGCAAATGCGGCGCCGAGGCCGCGCCGGCAATCTCGCGCTGGATTTCGGCCCGGGTGCAGAAACAGGGGTAGAGCAGTCCATCCTTATTGAGGCCGGCCACCACCTCGGCATAGGCGGCGAAGTGCTCTTCCTGCCGTCGCACGGGGGTCTCCCAGGTAAGGCCCAGCCAGGCCAGGTCCTCGTATATGGCGGCCTCGAATTCGGGCCGGCAGCGGCCACCGTCGATGCCCTCGATCCGCAGCAGAAAACGGCCCTTCCGGCCCGCTGCGGCGGCGGCGAACAGGGCCGAATAGGCGGCTCCCAGGTGTAAAAACCCCGTCGGACTGGGGGCAAACCGCGTGACCGGGGGTAAGGCTGAACGCATGCCGCCTATCGCCATGGGGGCTCTCGTGGATCTAGTGGAAGCTCCCGTCACGAATACCACATTTTGTATTCCGGCGGAGAGTTGCTAGACTGCGACCGCATATCTGGCTCGAGGTGTAGTAGTGACGGCGCTGCTCGAAACCTGTCCGGCTTTGGTGCTGAACGCGGACTTCCGCCCGCTCAGTTATTTTCCGCTGTCGCTGTGGTCGTGGCAGGAAACCATCAAGGCTGTCTTCCTGGGCCGCGTGCAAGTGGTGCAGGAATACGACCAGGTCGTGCGCTCGCCCAGCTGGGAAATGAAATTGCCCAGCGTCATTTGCCTTAAAAAATACGCGCCGATGGAGCGCTCGCCCGCTTTCACGCGATTCAACGTGTTCCTGCGCGACTATTTCAAATGCCAGTATTGCCACACGCCTCATCCCACCAACGATCTGACCTTTGATCATATGATCCCCCGCTCACGCGGGGGCCGAACGACCTGGCAAAACGTGGTGACGGCGTGCTCAAGCTGCAACCTCGTGAAGGGCAACCGGCTTCCCCAGGAAGCCCACATGTTCCCGTCGCAGCGTCCCTACCGCCCCAACTCGTATGAATTGCAGGAAATCGGGCGCGGCTTTCCGCCCAACTACCTGCATCAAAGTTGGCGCGATTATCTCTATTGGGATACGGAACTGGAGCAGGCGTAAGCCGGCCCGCTATTCCTAGATTCTTTTCGATAACCAAATCGCCAGCCGCGTGCCGGCCTTGATGGCCGTGGTCAGTGGCAGATAGGCCGGCGCGCTTTCGGCGCCGTGGGCGAGGCTGACGTCGCGGTGATGCATCTCGTCGCCGCGAAAGGCGGAGATGGTTTCCCGCAAATCGCGCTCGTCATCGCCCAGTTGCGCGGTCTGTTCGGCATAGTGCTCGCCGATGACGTCCTCCACGGCGGCCGTGCAGGCCATGGCGGCTTCTTTCCCGAGCAGCGCCGTGGCGGCGCCGAGTGCGAAGCCCGCCACATGCCACAAGGGCTCCAGCACCGTCGGGCGGACACGCCGCGCCGCCATGATGGTGTTGAACTTGGCGAGGTGCTTTTCCTCCTGGGCCAACATGTCGCGCAAGATCGGCGCGGCGTCGCTCATCCCCAGCACCGCGAGCTGGCCTTCGTAGATGCGCTTCGCGCCGTATTCACCGGCCTGATCAACGCGAATGATCTCGGCGATCATGGTCTCGCGGTCGGGATCGCCCGGCAATCGGTTTTCCGCGGTGAGGGTCATGGCTGGGACCACCAAGCTTTGCGCAAGGCCGCCGCCAAGCTCGCGCCGGCAAGGCCAAGCGCTACGAAGACATTGAAGCCGGCGAGGGAAATGCCCATGAACAGGAAAGCCGGTTCGTCGCAATTGGGATGGGCTGGCTTGCCGAGTGCGCCCATGAGGTCGTTTACGGAAATCCCGCGGGCGCTGCCGCCGGTGCAGGCGATGGGGCCTTCCCACCAGTGGAACTCGACGCCGGTGTGATAGAGGGCAAAGCCCGCATCCAGCAAAAACAGCCCCGCTAGGTGGAACAGAACGATGCGCCGCGAGCGGCTGTCGACGGCGGGCATCAGCGCGAGCCCGCCCAAAACCACAATCAGGAAATAAGGCACGCGCTGGAGCAGGCAAAGCTCGCAGGGCCAGAGGTCAAAGCCATATTGGGCGACATAGACCGTCGCCAAAATCGCCGCCGCCGCCGCCGTTGCGGCTGCCGTCGCGCGCCAGCCCCAATCTTGCGAACGAGTATCTGCCCCTGGTGCCATAGCCCAAGTCCTATCAGGTCGGGGTTCCCCAAGCAATTCAAGGGCAGGCGGGGCAATTTCCGGGGATTTTCCCGTTCCGGGAGTGCTTTACACTGCCGCCATCCTCGTCTATTTCCATCGCCCATCTGTGGCCCCAATTGGGGTCCACTTTCGAGCCCACGTGGTTCGAGCCCGTGCGGGCATGGCGGAACTGGTAGACGCGCCAGACTCAAAATCTGGTGTCCTTGGACGTGGGGGTTCGATTCCCTCTGCCCGCACCACTCTCGATGGGCTCAAAGCCCGAAAGGCGGCCATGCGTTTTGTTTTGTCTTTCGCGATCCTGGCTTGCGGCGTCCTCGCTCTGAGTGCGCCCGCCGCGGCCGCGAAATGTGTGAAGATGGACTTCTTTGATCAATACGGCGCCGTCATCCCGACGCCGCAGCCTGTTATGGGTCTATTGGTCGGCGGCGAGCCGGTGCTGGGTGGCGCCGGGCCTGCATATTTTTCCAAAAAGCCCGCCGAGCCGGCGCCCTGTCCCGCGGCGCTCATCGAAAAAGTCCAAGGGCTCTTCAATACTTCGTGCCCGACCGAAGCGCGTCGCGCCCAGGCGGCCAAGGACAACAAGGTTGATCTCGCGGTCATCAATAAAGGCTGCGGCAATATGGCGGAAGCCTTGCGCGAACCGGTGCAATAGCGCTCGCGGACTTCTAAATCTCGGCGCTGACAGCGCCGACGTTGCCGGCTTCGGCCCAGGCGTGGGTATGCAGCAGGCAGGCGTCGCAATGGCCGCAAGGTGCCGGTGCCGGCCCTGAAAGATTGGGCGCATAGCAGCTCCAGGTATCGCCGTGTTTGAGGCCCAGGTCGCGGGCGAGGGCGGCGATCTCCGGCTTGGTCAGTTTCACCAGCGGTGCGACGATGCGCGGCGGATTGGGCACGGCTTCGGCCCACATGGCGCGGAAGGCTTGCAGAAAAGATTCCCGGCAATCGGGATAGCCTGAATAGTCCACGGCGTTGACGCCCAGCCAAACCTCCGTGGCGCCGACGCCGGCGGCTTCGGCGCAGGCCAGCGCCAGGAACACGGCGTTGCGTCCCGGCACAAATGTCGGCGCGATGCCGGCTTTCATCTCGGCGACGCTGCGGTCCGTGGGGATGTGAATCTCGGGCTTAGCCCAGGCCACTTCAACCACATGGCGGTCGATACCGAAGCGCTCGCATTGCTTGGCAGCATAAGCCAGTTCCACGTCGTGGCGCTGACCGTAAGCGATGCCGAGGCTGCGCGGCGTGCGGCCGTGTTTTTTGGCAAGCAGCAGACAAACGGTGGAATCAAGTCCGCCAGAATGCAAGACGACGCAGCGGGATGCTGTCATATGTCGAAGCGAAGCTTCGCTCATATGACGTCAAAGCGGCAGGATTCGCCCAGCGACGGGCGGCGCACGGTGACGCTGGCCAGCTCGGGAAACTGCGGGCGCAACTCGCCGGCAATCCAGCGCGCCAGATTTTCCAAGGACGGTGTGCCCAGGCCCTGGATGTCGTTGAGAAAGTGATGATCGAGCTTCGCGCGCACTTTATCGACCGCCTGGGTGAGGATCTCGAAGTCGACCACGCAGCCGCTCGTGGCATCGGGCTCGCCTGTCAGCGCCACCTCGGCCTTGAACGAATGGCCGTGCACGCGCGTGTTGGCGTGGCCTTCGGGCTTGTGCCCGAAAGAGTGGGCGGCTTCGAAGCCGAACTCTTTGACGATGTGAAAGCGGCCAGATTTAATGTCACGAGCCATGAGGTTTACGGAATTCCCAAGTACTTGTGTGTCTGCATCGACAGTCGCCACTTTGGATGCGCCAGGCAATAGTCTACAGCCAGTTGGCTATTGGCCGCGCGCGCCGGTCCGTCCATGGGCTGCAGAAACCAATGCGCGAACGCGAGGCCCACATAGTGATCGGGTGTGCCGCCGGCTTGCGGATAGACCAGCTTCAACTCGTCGCCCGCTGTCACCACCAATTCGGCTTCGGCCTTGGGACTGACGCAAACCCAGTCGAGACCAGCTGGAACAGCTATCGTACCGTTGGTCTCCACGGCGATCTTGAAGTCCCTGGCATGGAGCGCCGCGATCAGCGCGGCATCCACTTGCAAAAGGGGCTCGCCGCCCGTGCAGACCACGAAGCGCTGCGCCCAATCTTTTTCGTAGGGGGCATTGCCTTTCCAGGCCGTGCTGACCGCATTGGCCAAGGCCTCGGCATCGGCGAATTTGCCGCCGCCCGCGCCATCGGTGCCGACAAAGTCGGTGTCGCAAAACCGGCAGACGGCGCTATCCCGGTCCCGCTCCAGGCCGCTCCATAGGTTGCAGCCGGAGAAGCGGCAGAATACGGCGGGTTTGCCGGTATTCGCGCCTTCACCTTGCAGCGTATAGAAAATTTCCTTAACGGCGTAAGTCATGCCCGTATTCCGCTCGATTCGGGCGTTGACATAGCGCTTTGGGGCCTAAGAATCCAGGCTTTGCCCGGATTTGCCAGGTTTATGGCCGGAATCCAAGGTATTGCGGGAACTGATGGCGTTAGGTGCAGATAAAGAAAACGGCCCCGAGGAGTTGTGGGGGCCGTTTTCGATATACGGATGTGCCAAGGGGGGAACCCGAGCACACCGGAGGAGGATTTGCTGAATACTCCAAAATCATCTTTTGCTGCATTAACGTTTTGAGAAAGCACTGATCCTTTTCGTCGAGCGCCTAACGTGTGGTGCTGTCCTAAAAGGACAGCACGGGGAGCGTTCGTCATAAATATTTCATCGGACTGTCACGAAGCCCTGGCATTATTGGCTTAGATGAGATGTGTTAACCTGACCTCTCCAACAATCGGAATATCGCGATGAATCGTGGTGAACACATCGTCTCGTCCTTCGACAACGATCTGGCGCAGCTTGAGCGCCGGGTGCTGGAGATGGGCGGCCTGGCGGAGTCCCAATTACAGGGTGCCATGACAGCCTTGATGAAACGCGATATTGAAACGGCTGAACGCATCATCGCCCGCGACCCTGAACTGGACGAGTGCGAGCGCGCCATCGAAGCCAGCGCTTTGTCGATCATTGCCCGCCGCCAGCCCATGGCCAACGACCTGCGCTATGTCTTCGGCAATGTGAAGATCGCCGGCTCCCTGGAGCGCATCGGCGACTACGCCAAGAACATCGCCAAGCGCACCATCATGCTGGCGCGCCATCCCGGCGTGACGGTGCCGCCGGACATGGGCGCGCTCGGCGCTTCGGCCCAGCGCACCGTGCGCGACGTCATGGACTCCTTCACCACCCGCGACGCGCAAAAGGCCGAAATGGTCTGGCAGCACGATCACGAGCTCGACGACCTAGTGGCGCGCGTCATGCGCCAGGTGATCTCGGCCATGTCTCAGGACATGATCAGGGCGCCGCGCAGGGATGCGGACGAGATCGAGTGCTCGACCCACCTTTTGTTCATCACCAAGAACCTGGAGCGCGTCGGCGACCACGCCACCAATATCGCCGAAGTCATCCAGTTCCAGCTTTCGGGCGGATGGAAGACCACGCCGCGCCCCAAGGGCGGCGACGAGATTCAGTCGGCGGCCGGTTAAGAGTCCTAAAGTTTCGTCAACTTGGTTTCAAAAGCCTTGACGTCCAGCGGCTTCGAATAGAAGAAGCCCTGAATGCTGTCGCAGCCGTTGTCCCTCAAGAAGTCGATATGTTCCTTGAGTTCAGCGCCTTCGGCGACGACTTCAAGGTTGAGGCCGCGCGACAGGCCGATAATCGCGCGCGCGATTTCAGCCGTGTTTGGATTTTCTTGAACATCTTTGACGAAGGCGCGGTCGATTTTCAAAGTCGTGATCGGAAACCGGCCCAAATAGCTCAAGCTTGAATAGCCGGTGCCGAAATCGTCGATCGACAATCCACAGCCCAAATCACGGACCGCCTGCATGCGCGCGATGGCGCTTTCGACGTCGTTCATCAACATGCTTTCGGTGATCTCAAGTTCCAACCACTTGGCGTCGAGGCCTGAGTCATTGAGCGCGGACTTAACCTTGTCGAGCAGGTCCTTGGCCTTGAACTGCATGGACGACACATTCACCGATATCTTGATCGGCGCGTACCCGGCATCCTGCCAGGCTTTGATCTGGAAGCAGGCCTTGCGCATGACCCAAGTGCCGATGTCGACGATCAGGCCGGTTTCCTCGGCCACCGGAATAAACTCGCCGGGATTGATGAACCCATGCACGGGATCGATCCAGCGGATCAGCGCTTCGGCGCCTTTGACGCGGTCGGTCTTGGGCTCGACCTTGGGCTGGTAGTAAAGCACGAACTCTTCATTGACCAACGCGGCGCGCATGCGCTTTTCCAAAGCCAGGCGGTTTTTCGCCTTGGCGTTCATGTCGCTGGCGAAGAACCGGTATTGGCTGCCCCCATCCTGCTTGGCGTATTGCATGGCCGAGAGGCTGTCTTTCAACAGGTCGTCGAAATCCTCGCCGTCGGTGGGAAAGATGCTGATGCCGATGGAGAAGGTGACGAAGACTTCTTCGCCTTTGAGATGGAAGGGCTTCTTGATGGCGTTCAGCACCTTCTCAGCGACGATCACGCTATCGTCGATGGCGCTAATGGGCGTCATCACCGCGAACTTGTCGCCGTCGAGCCTGGCCGCGGTGTCACTGACGCGGATGACTTTGGCGAGGCGTTCGGCGACTTCGCGCAGCATCTGGTCGCCGGCGGCGTAGCCCAGCGCGTCGTTGATGACCGCGAAGCGGTCAAGGCCCATGACCAAGAGCGCGATCGACTTGTTGGCGCGCTTGGCGTTCAGGATGTTCTGGCCGACGCGGTCGGCGAGGATGCTGCGGTCGGGCAGGCCGGTGAGGGCGTCGTGGCCGACCCTGCGGGTTTCGCCCGAGGCGGCATCGGTCTGGAAGGAGTCCGACAGAATAACCGCCACGAACTGGCTGGGGTTGCCCATGCCGTCGTTGATTGACGTCATGCTAAGGGCGTGGACCTGGGCGCGGCCATCTGAATGTTTGGAACGTACCGAGGGGTAGTGCCGGGTTGAGGTGGTTTCTTCCCACAGCCCGTCGCAGAACTCGGCGTCGTTGATATCCTCAAACAGCGTGCGCGCGTCCTTGCCGACCAGAGCGCCGGGATTGAAGCCGGTGAGCTTTTCAAAGGCCGGATTGATCCGGCGAATCATGCCGGCGCGGTCGGTCACCATCACGGCATCGGCCGTGGCGTCCAACACCGCACTGAACAGGGCTTCAGTCTCAACCATGGGGAATCGCGTTCGCGAAAACGGGCACGCTGTCTCCAGTAACGTAAAATCTTAAGTCCTTGGCGGATTTGAGGATTTTGCAAAGCAGTGGTGGCCCTGCCGCGTTCCCACGCCGCCCGTTTGGATAATATTCCATGGGGCGACATCCTTCGCAACAGCGTGTTACCGAGCCTTCGCCGAAAAATCACGTAAAATCAGCGGGTTAATACAATGCCGTGGGACAGATGTTTTGTGCCGCGGCAAAAGGCTTTAGGAATGCGCCGCATGACCCCCAACCTCACTCAGGGCATCGCCGCCACACCCCCACCGCCCTATTACGCCGTGATCTTCACTTCGGTTCGCACCGAAAAGGATTTCAGCGGCTACGACGCCATGGCCGTCAAGATGGTCGAGCTGGCGGCCGCGCAGCCGGGGTTTCTGGGGACGGAGTCCGTGCGCGACGGATTGGGCATTACCGTGAGCTATTGGGAAAGTCTTGAGGCTATCGCGGCCTGGAAGCGCAATGCCGAACATCGCGTGGCCCAACAGCGCGGCAATGCGGAGTGGTACGCCGCTTATCGGCTACGGATCTGCAAAGTGGAGCGGGACTACGGCTCCCAGTTTGATCCAAAAAGCTAGCCGTTCTTCAGATTGTCGACCATGCGCGCGACCAGGCGGAACATGTCGTCCTGATCCGCCATCGACAACCCTTTGACCGTTTGATTGGACACGGCGCGGGCCTGTTCCATGACCTTAGCCTGCATCTCCCGCGCGCGCGGTGTGAGATGCACCAGCACACGGCGCTTGTCGACCGTGTCGTTCTTGCGGCGGATCAGGCCGTCGCGCTCCATGCGCTGCAAAGTATTGGCCATGGTGGGCTGCTCGACATTGATGCGCCGGCATAGCTCGGCCTGGGTGAGGCCGTCCTGCTCGAACAGCATGACCAGCGGCGCGAATTGCCCAGGCGCCACGCCGAAGTCCTTCAGCCCGTCCTGCAGGCGCCGGTCGTAAAGGCGGCCCAAGAGGCCGATCTGATAGCCGAGGGAGTCGATGCGGCGGATGGCCATGAACGGGTCTCAATACGACGGGTGCGGCGAAGGGTGTGTTAGTTTGCAGGCTTGCCTTGAGAATAGCCCTTACTGGACATGCAGCTTTCAAATTCGCGCGTATAGACGTCTTCAGTTTTGGTGCGTTGCATCAGCTGCATAGGGGTCTCGCCGCGACTGAGGTTCGGCAAGGGACTGGCATCACGGCCATAGTCAATCTTTTGCTGGGCGGAGCGCGTAAGCGTAATGTCTTCCGCCTCACTGGCGCAGGCCTGCTCGTCAATTTTGGCCTCCTGAGGCGTGCGTTGGGGGTTGTGCCAGGTGCTGGCGCAGCTCGAGAGCAGCGCGAGGGCAGCCCCAACGGCGGTCAGCCGCTTCAGAACCGGGCTCTTCGCGCTCTTGACCCCGCATCCGCGACCTGTTTGTTTCGCCACTGGAACCTCCTCACCATACCATTCACCGGGAAGATGATCGCATGGCCGCCCCAATCCAATCCAGAGCGCAAACGGGCTTTACCACATTTGAGGATATGGCGGTCGGCATGACCGCGAGCTTCGCCAAAACCGTCACCGACGCGGATCTGGTGCTGTTCGTCGGCGTCTCCGGCGACACCAATCCCGTCCATCTGGATGAAGATTATGCCGGCCGCACCATGTTCAAGGGCCGCGTCGCGCACGGCGCGCTGACGGCGAGTTTCATCTCGACGGCGCTCGGAACGAAGCTGCCGGGCCCCGGCTCAATCTATGTGGCCCAAACCCTCAAGTTCAAGGCCCCGGTCCATGTCGGCGATACCGTGACCGCCCGGGTCGAGGTCATGTCCCTGGTGCCGGAGCGCCACTTTGTCATCTTCAAGACCCAGTGCTTTGTGCGCGACCTCTTGGTTATCGACGGCGAAGCGACACTTAAAGTACCCGCCCGCGCGATTGCCTGACGTCCCGCGATGTCCATGCGCCTGTTCAGGACCTGGAGTGAAGTGCCGCCGCCCCTAAAGGGTGGCGTGCTGGCGCTTGGCAATTTCGACGGGCTGCATCTCGGCCACCAGGCGGTCCTCGGCAAGACCGTGGCGTTGGCGCGGGCCGCGGGCGCGGCGGCGGGTGTGATGACCTTCGAGCCTCACCCGCGCATGTTCTTCAAGCCCGACCAAGAGCCCTTCAGGCTCAGCCCATTCCGCATCAAGGCGCGTCTGATTGAAGCGCTTGGTCTCGACTACCTCTATCTGCAGACCTTCGACCGTGAATTTTCGCGCCGCACGCCGGAGAATTTCGTGACGGAAGTTTTATTGGGCGGCCTCGGCGTCTCGCATATCGTTGTCGGCGCCGATTATATTTTCGGCTTTCAGCGCCGGGGCAACGTTGCGCTTTTGAACCAGCTGGCCGCGCAGCATGGCTTTGCCGTGACATCTGTGGGCGAGCTCACGCTGCCGGGCGGTGCGCGCTATTCGTCCACCAATGTCCGCAATCTGCTGAAAGAGGGGCAGCCCGAGGATGCGGCGAAACTGCTCGGGCGGTATTGGGAAATCGAAGGCCGCGTCGAACACGGCGATCAGCGCGGGCGGCTTTTGGGTTTTCCCACGGCGAACGTTTCCTATCACGAGTACCTGCACCCCAAAAAAGGCGTCTACGCCATCAGGGCCGGCATCGATCAGGGCGTCGATACGGTCTGGCACAATGGCGTGGCGAATTTCGGCAACCGGCCGACCTTCGATAAAAAAGACGTGCTGCTGGAAGCTCACCTGTTCGGCTTCGCGGGCGACCTTTACGGCCGCCATTTGCGCGTCGCCCTCGTGGACTATCTCCGGCCTGAAAAGAAATTCGACGGCCTGGAGGCCCTGAAGGCGCAGATCGCCGCCGACAGCGCGACCGCCCGGGAGCTGCTTGCCCGCCGCAATTTCCCGGCGGCACCCGCGCCCTATGTAGCGCTTGAGCGAGGCTGAAGCCTGCGGTTTTCCTGGGTTCCTGAGGGAGGACGAGGGGCTCTGGTTGGGTGTTCACTTGAACCCCGGAACGGCCCCTGTTAGACAGCCGCCCATGCCTTTCACATCTGCAGAGCCGTTGCGAATTAGCCGCCCCATTCCCTGACCGGGATGGGGACTGCTTCTCTTCGCCACTCATTGCTCCTTCGAGGACTCTGCATCTATGGCTGATACGCCCGATACCCAATCCGACCATAAAGCGCCAGATTACCGCGCTACGGTTTTCCTGCCCGCCACCGACTTTCCTATGAAAGCGGGGCTGCCGCAGCTCGAGCCGAAATTGCTTGAGCGCTGGCAGAAGATGGATCTCTACAAACAGCTGCGCGCCAAGGCCAAGGGCCGCGAGAAATTCGTGCTGCACGACGGCCCGCCCTACGCCAACGGCAACCTGCACATCGGCCACGCGCTCAACAAAATCCTGAAGGACACCATCGTCCGCGCGCGCCAGATGACCGGCTATGACGCCAACTACGTGCCGGGCTGGGATTGTCACGGACTGCCGATCGAATGGAAGATCGAGGAAGAGTACCGCGCCAAGGGCAAGAACAAGGACGATGTGCCGGTGATCGAGTTCCGGCGCCAGTGCCGCGACTTCGCCGCCAAGTGGATCGAAGTGCAGAAGGAAGAGTTCAAGCGCCTGGCCGTCACCGGCGATTGGGACAATCCCTACGCCACCATGAGCTTCGGCGCCGAAGCCCAGATCGTGCGCGAGTTGGGCAAGTTCGTCATGAACGGCGGGCTGTATCGCGGCTCCAAGCCGGTATTGTGGTCGGTGGTCGAGAAGACCGCGTTGGCCGACGCCGAAGTCGAATACGAGGACCACACTTCGACAACGGTGTGGGTGCGCTTCCCGGTGGCCAAGACCGGTGTCGATGCGCTGAAGACCCCAGAAAATCCTGGCGCCATCGTCATCTGGACGACAACGCCCTGGACCTTGCCCGGCAACCGCGCCATCGGTTTCGGCGCGGGCATCGACTACGCCGTGATCGAAGTGAAGGCCGTGGGCGAGAAAAGCCTCGCGCGCGTCAGCGAACGTTTCGCCGTGGCCGTTGAGCTGCTCGAAACGTTGCTAAAATCCGCCGCCATCACCGGCCACGATGTTGTTGCCCGCGTGAAGGGCGATGCCTTTGCTGGCACGGTCTGCCGCCATCCACTGCACGCCGGCGGCTACGATTTCCCTGTGCCGCTCTATGCCGGCGATTTTGTCACCACCGAAGTCGGTACCGGCTTCGTGCATATCGCGCCCGGCCATGGCGAGGACGATTACCATCTGGGCTTGGCGAACAACGTGACCATCCCCGAGACGGTGGACGGCGACGGCAAATACTACGCCCATGTGCCGCTGTTTGCCGGCAAGCACGTCTTCAAGATCGACCCGGATATGCTGGAAGCGCTGAGGGGCGCTGGCGCGCTGCTGGCTAACGGCAAGCTGGTTCACAGTTATCCTCACTCGTGGCGTTCCAAGGCGCCCTTGATCTTCCGCAATACGCCGCAATGGTTCATCTCCATGGAGAAGAACGATCTGCGCAAGAAAGCCCTGGCCGCCATCGAGGCCACCAAGTGGGTTCCGCCGCTGGGCAAGAACCGCATTCAGGCCATGATTGAATCGCGCCCTGATTGGTGCGTTTCGCGCCAACGCCAATGGGGCGTGCCGATCACCATCTTCCTCAACAAGAAGACCGGTGAGATGCTGCGCGATCAGGCGGTCATCGACCGCATCGCCCAAGCCGTGGCGGAAGAGGGCGGCGACGCCTGGATCACATCGCCGCCCGAGCGTTTCCTCGGCAACGGCTACAAATCCGACGAGTGGACGCAAGTGCAGGACATTGTCGAGGTCTGGTTCGATTCCGGCTGCACGCACGCTTTTGTGTTAGAGCAGAGGCCCGATCTCAAATGGCCGGCTGATCTTTATCTTGAAGGCTCCGACCAGCATCGCGGCTGGTTCCACACCTCGCTGCTGGAATCCTGCGGCACGCGCGGCCGCGCACCCTTCGATGCCGTGCTGACCCACGGCTTCGTGCTGGACGAGAAGGGCCGCAAGATGTCCAAGTCCTTGGGCAACGTGATTGCACCCCAGGACGTCACCAATCAGTCCGGCGCCGATATCTTACGGCTGTGGGTCGTGGCCTCCGATTACAGCCAGGACCTTTCCATAGGCCCCAACATCCTGAAGCAGATGAGCGACCTTTATCGCCGCCTGCGTAACACGCTGCGCTATCTGCTGGGCAATCTCTCAGGGTTCAGCGAGGCCGAGCGCGTCGACGTTAAAGAGATGCCAGAGCTTGAGCGTTGGGTGCTCCATCGTCTGTCGGAGTTGGATAAACAAATCCGCGAAGCCTGCGACGGCTATGACTTCCACGGCCTGTTCAACGAATTGCATAACTTCTGCGCTGTTGAGCTTTCGGCCTTCTACTTCGATATCCGCAAGGACGCGCTCTATTGTGATGCGCCGTCGTCTTTGCGCCGCCGCGCGTGCCGCACGGTGCTGGATACACTGTACGACTGCCTGGTGAAATGGCTGGCGCCCTTCATCTGCTTCACGGCGGAAGAAGCCTGGCTCGCGCGCCACCCCGGCGAAGACAATTCCGTGCACCTCGAACAGTTCCCCACCATCCCCGCCAATTGGCGCGACGATGCGCTGGCGGCGAAGTGGAGCAAGGTTAGACAGCTGCGGAGCGTTGTAACGGGTGCTTTAGAAGTGGCGCGGGCTGAAAAGAAAATCGGCGCGTCATTGCAGGCTAGTCCTAAAGTTTACGCATCGGAGGAATTCGTCACTCTTGTGCGCGATCTGCCAATGGATGACATCTGCATTACCTCCAACTTTCTGATCATGCATCTCCCGCAGATACCTCATGCTTACACGTTGCCCGAAGTTCCGGGCGTCGGTGTGGTAGTGGAACTGGCAGGGGGCGAAAAGTGCCTGCGCTGCTGGAAAGTGCTGCCGGACGTGGGCAAGCACAGGCATCCCGGTGTGTGTGAGCGCTGCGACGGCGCCATCGATCTCATCGCGGCGGGATAGGCATTCATGTCCTCACCCGCCCCGCTGCGCGCCTTTCCAAAGCTCGGCATCATTATCGCCGTGGTGTCGCTGGTGGCCGACCAGCTTTCGAAATACGTCATCGTCGAGCACGTCATGCGTCCCGACGGTGAAACGCGCACACCCTATTTCACCGACAAGCTCATCGAGGTTCTGCCTTTTTTCCAGCTGCGGCTGTCCTGGAATACCGGCATCAGCTTCTCGATGTTCAATTCCGGCGAGGGCCTGACCACGATTCTACTTCTGGCGGTGCAGATTTCCGTGACCGTGATGCTGATCTGGTGGTTGCGCCAGCTTGATCGGCCCTGGCTGCAAGTCGCCTGCGGCCTGATTATCGGCGGGGCGCTCGGCAATATTATCGACCGTGTCATGTTCGGCGCGGTCGCGGATTTCCTCGATTTTTACTGGGCGGGCTGGCACTTCCCCACCTTCAATGTGGCCGATACCTGCATCAGCGTCGGCGCTGCCCTGTGGTTGCTTGACGCCGCCCTCGTCCACCCTCAATCTACCGGCCATAGCGACTCCGCCGGCCAAACAAAGGATTAGGTTGCCATGATCGACATCTCTTCACGTCAGGCGTTTAAAGCCGCGGCGCTGCTGACTGTGGTTCTGGTCATGTCGGGCTGTCAGTCCGCAAGACGCGCCATTGGTCTTGAAAAGACCGTGCCCGATGAATTTGCCGTCGCGGCCCCCGCACCGCTCGCCATTCCGCCCGACTTTAATCTGCGTCCGCCGGCGCCAGGCGCCGACCGCCCGCAACAGCTGTCAGCCTCGCAGCAGGCGCGTAACGCGCTGGTGGGCCGCGCGCGGTTGCAGGACTATCTCAATCGCGGCCTGACCACAGGCGAGGCGAGTCTGCTTGCGCACGCGGGCGCAGATGTGGTTCCGCCGCAAATCCGCGAAACGCTCGACAAGGAAGTCTCAAGCTTTGCCGCCGAACAAAAAAGCTTTACCGACCGCTTGGTCTTCTGGCGCGAAGGCGGCGCCGTCGCTATCGATCCAGCGGCGGAGATGAAGCGGCTCAGCCAAAACGCGGCGGCCGGCAAGAAGCCCACCGATGGTCCGATCCCTGTTATCGGTAAAGGCGGCGGCTTCGCGGGAATTTTCTAGGACGTTACAGGTTCGCCTTCGGAAAGCGTTCCAGTAGCGGCATCGCGCGCGACCATCATCTTATGAACGATCCCGTATAAGCTCGCGGCCGTCAGCCAAAGCACCAGGCTGGTTACGCTGCCGCCGAAGACCAATACGATTGCACTGACTGGCCCCATCCTATTGCCCATTCCTGGGGTAAAAATCGCCCCCAGAATCGCGCCTAGAAGCTGGAAGCCCAAGTTTATCGCCACGCTCACGAGAACAAGCAGGCCTGTGGCGCCCAGCAGTCGCCACGCCAATTCTTTGGTCGAGGCCCAGGCTGCCTTGAAGTTTACGGGTTGATCCAACGCCGCGAGCACCAAGATCATCGTGATGCGCATGATGCCGAGGAAAACGGCGATGAGCCAAAAGCAAGTCCATGCAACGCCAACCGCACCAACGACAAAACGCGTCGGCGTGCTCAAGATGTCGCCCCGATCTTCCAAGAACATGAAGATGGCCGCTGTGATCGCCGAGCCGACGGCGACGGTCCCCACGGCCGCAAAAAAGCACAGCACCTGCCAGCGGAAGAATTGGCGCTCCGCGTGCCCGAAGGTGAATATTGGGCGGCTGTGCGCTGCCGCCTCACCCAAGACCGTCAGCCGCAGCCACGTCACGCCGAGAGGCGCATAAATAACCATCTGCAGAGTGTTGATTGTGAGCGTTATGGACACCAGGCTCATGTTGCTCGGGGCCGCTTCTGGGGTAAGCGCCGATATGCCCATCACCGCCTGACCGGCAAAACTCAGGATAAAGCCGATGATGAGCGGCAGCGTTCCGAAGCGGACCGCGAGCCTGCGTTCCTGCCAGCAAAAGCGGAGTGCATCCAGGGTGGTTTGAAACACCGGAAATTTCATGACCCATGCTCCTTTGCCGACCTACAGACTAGCGCAACAGCCGTTACAAGGGACCGGTGAAATGACACGATTTTCATGTTTCGGGAGGGGTTTAGGCAACCAACGACCCGGGTTGGCATTGACCTGTCTTACGGGCCGCCGCATCCTCGGTATGAGGCGCCTTTGATTTCAATCCGGGAGGTCCGCGTGCGTCGTTTTGTTTTGGGGCTGACACTGATGTTCGCGACCGCGGGCGTCATGGCGGCCGAGGCCAATGCCGCTGTATACGGCGCTGAGTCCTTTATGCTCGCCAACGGCATGCAGGTCGTCCTCATCCCTAATCACCGGGCCCCGGTTGTTCGCCACATGGTCTGGTACCGGATTGGCGCCGCCGATGAGACCCCCGGCAAGTCCGGCATCGCCCACTTCCTCGAACACCTGATGTTCAAAGGCACGCCCAAGTATCCCGGTGGCGCCATTAACGACATCGTCGCGAAGAACGGCGGCGACCAGAATGCCTTCACATCGCAGGATTACACCGGCTATTACCAAAACATCGCCGTCGACCGCCTGCCGCTAATGATGGATATCGAAGCCGACCGCATGCGCAACCTCGTGCTCGACAAAAAGGAAGTCGACACCGAGCGCGAGGTGATCATCGAGGAGCGGCGCATGAGCACTGACAACGTGCCAAGCGCCTTGCTTTTTGAACGCCTCAATGCCGGTCTATGGATGACCAATCATTACAGCGTGCCCATCATCGGTTGGGAGGCGGAGATGCACGGCCTCACGCGCGAGGACGCCTTCAACGTCTATCACGCCGCTTATGCGCCGCATAACGCCATCCTGGTGGTGGCTGGCGACATCACGATGGATAAGCTCAAGCCGCTTGCCGAAAAATATTACGGTGCAATTCCAAAGAGTGGCGACTATAAGCCGCGCGCCCGTTCCACGTTCCTTGATCCCCGGGCCGAGACCCGGGTTGTTCTGCGCGACGAACGTGTCAGCCAGCCAGAGTGGATGCGCGAAATCATCGCGCCCAGTTATAATGTTGGCGACCGGACCGACGTGCATGCCTTGGAACTGTTCGCCGAGATGATCGGCGGCGGTTCTACCGCCAAGCTCTACCGCACGCTCGTCATTGAGCAGAAAGTTGTGGCGTCCTTCGGTGCGAGCTACGACGCGGATGCGATCTCTTACGGCACCTTCTATCTGTCCATGACGCCGTCGCCGGGCGTGACGCCCGAGCAGGCGGAAGAGGCTTTTACCAAAGCCATGGATGCGACGTTGAAGGATGGCATTACCGATGCCGATGTCGTCCAGGCGAAGCGGCGTATGCTGGCGGGGCTGGCGTTCGCCAAGGATTCGCCCATGTCAGCGGCGCGCGCCGTCGGCGCGGCGTTGGCCGTGGGCGAAACCCTCGAAGATATTGAAAATTGGCCCGACGAAATCGGCAAAGTCACAACCGAGCAGGTGCGCAGCGCCGCCCGCAAATTATTCACCCAATATTCGTGGGCGACCGGTGTTCTGCTTCCGCCGGCCGCGCGCGCCGCCGCCCCTGGGCGCCCAGCTGCCGGCGGAGCAAAGCCATGATCGCCTTTATCCGCACGTCTGTCTGCGCCGTTGGCTTGCTTTTGGCGGCCATGGTGCCGGCGCTTGCCATCACCGTGAAGGAAGTCAAAAGCCCGGGCGGTATTACCGCCTATCTTGCCGAAGACCATGCAACGCCGATCATCGCCATTACTTTCGGTTTCCGCGGCGGCTCGGCGCTCGATCCGGCGGCCAAACTCGGCTTGTCGGGCCTGGCGACCTCGCTGTTAGATGAGGGGGCCGGGGATCTCGATTCCTTTGCCTTTCAGTCGGAGCTCCAGGATCGCGCGATTACGCTGCGCTTTGGCGACGAGCGCGACATGATCCGCGGAAATCTTCTCACCACGACGCCCAATGCTTCCAAAGCCTTGGAGTTGATGCACCTTGCCCTGACCAAGCCACGTTTCGACGCCGAGCCGGTGGAACGCATTCGCCGCCAGATACAGGTCGGTATCGCCTCCAACCAGGAGGACCCGAGCTACATTGCGCGCCGGACTTTGATGGAAGCGATTTTTGCCGGTCATCCTTACGCCCGCGACGACGACGGCACGCAGGCGACCATTGCCGCCATCACCACCGATGATCTGCGGGCTTGGGTGAAGCGCACCTTCGCGCGCGACCGTCTTTTGGTGTCTGCTTCCGGCGACATTACGCCCGCGGACCTTGGTAAGGCTATCGACCAGCTCTTTGGCGAACTGCCAGCGACGACCGGGATTAATGTTGCCTTGCCGCAGGTGACACCTCCGGCTAAAGGCAAGACGATCCGCGTCGAGAAGCCGTTGTCGCAAAGTATCGTCTACATGGCGCAGAAGGGAATCTTGCGCAACGATCCTGATTGGTACATCGAGATTGTCGATGACTATATCTTTGGCGGTGGCAGTTTTTCCTCGCGCTTGATGAACGAGGTGCGCGAGAAACGCGGGCTGGCCTACTCGGTAGCCTCGGCTGTATCGCCCTTTGACTACGGCTCGTACATGTTGGGCTACGTTGGCACGCGATCCGATCAGGCCGAAACCAGTATTGCCATCATGCGCGACGAATGGAAAAAGATGCGCGATGAGGGGCCGACTCAAAAAGAACTCGACGACGCCAAACAATACCTCACCGGCGCTTGGCCACTGCGCTTTACCTCGACCGGCAGCATCGCTGACATTCTACTCTCGGTGCAAAAGGACAAACTTGGTCTCGATTACATCGATAAGCGCAACAGCCTGATCGAATCCGTGACCCTGGCCGACGCCAAGCGTGTGGCAAAACGTCTCTATGATCCGGAGGGCCTGACGGTGGTGGTGGTCGGCGCGGCACCGAAGGCGCCGCCCGCAAAAAGGTAAACTCTCTAAAACCCGTAAGGGCTGTTTTGGGCGGGAACCGCGCGCGAACTACGCGCATTCCGGCCCTTTGACGCCGCCCGACTGGCCATAAGCCCTTGATTCTGCGTGGTCCGGCTATTCAAGGGTTTGGCTTGGGCACTATGGGTTGATATGGTGGCGCCCATTCATGACACGCGCGCCCACGTCTAAACCATGACCGGACACCCGCTGACGACGCTGCCTGCCTGGGCCGCGCTGGAAACGCACGCAAGCGCGCTGCGCGAGGCTCACCTGCGCGATCTGTTTGCCGGCGATCCTGACCGTTTCGCGCGGTTTTCGTTCACGCTGGGCCCGCTGCTGGCCGATTATTCCAAAAATCGCGTCACGGCTGAGACCATGGGACTGCTTATGGAACTCGCGCGGGCGCGCGACGTCGAGGCGGGGCGCGCCGCCATGTTCGCCGGCGCGCATATCAACACCACCGAAGACCGTGCCGTGTTGCATGTAGCGCTGCGCAATCGCGCCCAGCGTCCAATGATGGTCGACGGTATCGACGTCATGCCAGAGGTGCGCAGCGTCCGCGAGCGCATCAATGCCTTTGCGCGGCAGGTGCGGACGGGCGGATGGTTGGGTGCGACGGGCAAACCCATTCGCCACATCGTCAACATTGGCATCGGGGGGTCGCACTTAGGTCCGATGTTCGTGGCCGAGGCGTTGAGGGATTTTCAGCAGGCCGATTTGTCGGTGGCCTTTATCTCCAATCCCGACCGCGCGCAGCTCGACGATGCGCTGGCGGCGCTCAATCCGGCAGCGACGCTGTTCATTGTTGCCTCCAAAACTTTCACCACCGCCGAGACCATGTTTAATGCCGGGGCAGCAAGAACCTGGCTGGTGGATAAACTAGGTGAGTCTGCCGTCGGCAAACACTTCGCCGCCATTTCCACCAATCTGGACGCGGCCGCGGCCTTCGGCATTCCCAAAGACAACGTGTTTCCGATGTGGGACTGGGTGGGCGGGCGCTATTCGGTGTGGTCGGCCATCGGCCTTGCGTTGACCATCGCCTGCGGGCCCGAAGCGTTCGATCAGTTCCTGGCCGGCGCCGAGGCCATGGACAGGCATTTCGAAACCTCATCGCTGGATCAAAATCTGCCGGTGATCCTGGCCATGATCGGTGTGTGGCACGCGGACTTTCTCGACAGCCCCGCCGTGGCCATCCTGCCTTACGATCATCGCTTGCGGTTGCTACCGTTTCATCTGCAGCAGCTTGACATGGAAAGCAACGGCAAGGGCGTGATGACCGACGGTACGCCGGTCGCGGGAGAAACCGGCCCGATTGTCTTCGGCGGCGGCGGCTCCGACAGCCAGCACTCCTTCTTCCAGCTTCTGCATCAGAGTCCACGCCACATCCCTTGTGATTTTATCGGCGCGTTAAAACCCAGCCGTGACCTGCTTTTGGCCAATATGTTCGCCCAGGCCGAAGCCCTGATGATCGGAAGAACCGATGCGAATTTGCCGCCGCACCGCCGTTTTTCAGGCAACCGTTCGTCGACCACGCTGTTATTGGAGGAACTATCGCCCTATGCCTTGGGGATGCTCATGGCTTTGTATGAGCATAAGGTTTTTGTTCAAGGGCTGGTATGGGGCATCAATTCCTTCGATCAGTGGGGCGTGGAATTGGGTAAGGAATTAGCCAAGTCTTTGCAGCCGGCCTTAACGGGCGGGGCGCTGAAAGGCCGCGACAGTTCGACCAACGGCTTGATCGCGGCTTATCTCAAGGCCAAGAGTGGCACGAAAGCGGGGGGGGCATGACCATCCGCCTGCTGCCGCCCAATCTCGTCAATCAGATCGCCGCTGGCGAGGTGGTGGAGCGCCCGGCGTCAGCCTTGAAAGAGCTGGTCGAGAACGCCATCGACGCCCAGGCCACGCGTATCGACATTGTGCTCAACGACGGCGGCCGGTCCCTCATCGTCGTGACCGACAACGGCTGCGGCATGACCTCGCAGGAGTTGATGGTGGCGGTGGACCGCCATGCGACCTCCAAGCTGCCCAACGACGATCTTTTGGACATCAGTTACCTCGGGTTTCGCGGTGAGGCTTTACCCGCCATCGGGTCGGTGGCGCGGCTCACGGTCACCAGCCGCATCGCCGGCGCGGACTCCGGCTGGTACGTGGTGGTGGCCGGCGGGCGCAAAGACGGCCCGGTGCCTGCACCCCATCCGCGCGGCACACGCATCGAAGTGCGCGATATTTTCTTCGCCACGCCGGCGCGGCTTAAGTTCCTGAAGTCGGCGCAAACCGAGTTGTCCTATGCGGTCGATGCCATCGAGCGCCTGGCCATGGCGCACCCCGACATCTCTTTTACGATTACCGCCGACGGCAAGCAGCGTTTGAATCTGCCCGCCGGCTTGACGCAGGGTGACTTGTTCGACGCGCATCTGGAGCGCCTCGCGGTCATTCTCGGCAAGGACTTCGCTGCCAATGCCGTGCCCGTGGCGGCGGAGCGGGAAGGCATCAAGCTCTACGGTTACATCGGCGTGCCCACGTTCAACCGCGGCAATGCGCTGGCCCAGTATCTGTTTGTCAACGACCGCCCGGTGCGCGACCGCCTGCTGGCGGGGGCGGTGCGCGCGGCCTACCAAGACTTTCTAGCCCCCAACCGGCACCCTTACGTGGTTTTGTTCCTCGATCTGCCCCAGCGCGAGGTCGACGTGAACGTTCATCCGGCCAAAGCCGAAGTGAGGTTCCGCGACTCAGGTCTGGTGCGCGGGCTCATGGTGGGCGCGCTGAAACATGCCCTGGCCGAAGCCGGGCACCGGGCTTCGACGACGGTGTCAACCGGCGCTTTGGGATCTTTCCAAGCCGGCGGCTACCGCAATTTGAATATCCGCCCGCCGTCCTCGCAAGGCGGCTACGGCGCCGCCTATGCGCTGCAAGCGCCGCAGGAGGACGAGAATCAGGGCCTGGCCGAAGGCGACTCACTCTTCGCGCTGGCCCCCTCGGCGCCCGACGCCACGCCGATCCCGGTGGTGGAAGCCGACTACCGCTCGCATCCGCTTGGTGTGGCCCGCGCCCAGGTCCACGAGACCTACATTGTCGCCCAGACTGGCGACGGTATTGTGATCGTCGATCAGCATGCCGCCCACGAACGTCTGGTCTATGAGCGCATGAAAGCTGCGCTCGCCGAAGGCCGCATAGCGCGTCAAATATTGTTGATTCCCGAAGTCATCGAATTGGACGAGGCCTCGGCGGCGCGGGTCGCCGCGCGCGCGCCGGAGCTGGCGGAATTGGGCCTCACCCTTGAAGCCTTCGGCGGCAATTCCATTGTCGTGCGCGAAGTGCCGGCGTTGCTGGGTGAAACCGACGTGGTTGGCTTGGTGAAGGACCTGGCCGACGACCTCGCGGCCGTAGATGAGGCGTTGAGCCTGAAAGACCGCTTGGGCGACGTCTGCGGCACCTTGGCGTGCCACGGCGCGGTGCGCGCCGGACGGCGGCTCAATGGCGCCGAAATGAACGCGCTGCTGCGACAAATGGAAGTGACGCCCCACGCCGGTCAATGCAATCATGGGCGTCCGACCTATGTCGAGCTAAAGCTGAAGGATATCGAGCGGCTGTTTGGCCGCAGATAGGATGGCAGGGGTATGATCGGCGAGTTCCTACGTTACCTTACGACCTTCGCGCCGGAACGCACGCGCAAGTTCGGTTACCTCAAGCGCCTGATCGCGCTGGAGTTCCGGGCCAAGCGCTGCGCTTCCGCCTGGGTCAGCCATCAGCGCGCGGCGCGCAACTTCATCGTCAAAGCCTCGGACTTGTGCGAGCACCAGCGCATTGCCGTGGTGCTGGGATCGGGCCTGCTGCTGGAAGTGCCCTTGAAGACGCTGGCCGAGAAGTTCGAGCGCGTCTATCTGGTGGATATCTTCCACATGCCCCAGGCGCGCCGCGAGGCCAAGAAGCACTTCAACGTCAAACTGCTCACCGGCGATATCACCGGCGTGTTCCAGGCCATGAAGGAAAACCATCCGCCCGGTCCGCACGTTCCGGCCCCGCCGCCGCGTATTCCGCATTTAAAGGAGGCCGACTTGATCGTCTCCTGCAATTGCTTGACCCAGTTAGCGGGGCCTTTCACCGATTACTTCGAGCAGACGCGCGGGTTCTCCGATCTCGATTCCGACAAGCTTGCCTACCAGATCATGGAGCAGCACTGCAAAGCCATCGCCAACGACGCCACGGGCATCGGCGTGATCATCACCGACACGGAACGCTTCGTGATGCAGGACGACAAGATCGTCTCGCGCACGGATCTGCTGAAGGCCTATCGCCTGCCGCCGACGCCGAGCATCGTACATAACGAGGAATGGGACTGGCTCTTCGCGCCGCATCCGGAGGAGCATCCCAGCCACGATTATATCCACACCGTTTCGGGCAAGGTCTATCAGCGCAACGTCGCGGAACAAGACTTGCCGAAAGAGGACGGCCTGGCGGTGGATGTAGAGTCGCCGCCGCTCGATGGACCGACGCTCGGCGATATCATACCTGAGCGCTAAGGCTTAAAGCGCAGGATGCTCACCGCGACGCGGCCATATTCTCGCCGATCCAGAAAGTCATAGCCCACCGCCGCCGGCGCGGGTTCACCGGCGTCGGTCTCCACGGTGACGAGCGCTCCTGGCTTCAACCAGCCCTGAACGGCGAGGCTTTCCAGCGCCGGCTGTACCAGGCCTTCACCATAGGGCGGATCGAGAAAGGCCAGGTCGCACGATACGGCGGCGCGCGGCGCGTGGGCGCCGTCGGCATTCATGACCATGGCGCGATCTTCGGCGCCGAGCTTGGCGACATTGCGCTTGATGAGCGCGATGGCGTCGGGGTTGCGATCCAGAAACACCGCCTGTGCCGCGCCGCGCGACAGGGCCTCAAGGCCCAGCGCGCCGGTGCCGGCGAAGACATCCACAAGCCGCGCGCCGGCCAGCCGAAAGCCTTCGTCGCTGAAGGCATGGGCGAGGCGGTTGAACAGCGCTTCGCGCACGCGGTCGGAGGTGGGGCGGATAATGTTGCCGGGCGGCACTTCGATGCCGCGCCCACGCCAAGCGCCGGCGATGATTCTGAGCGCGCCCGGTTTCGCTGAAGGCTTAGTCTTTGGATTCGGCTTTTTCATGCCGTTGTCTTTTCTTATCGAAGCCGGTCGGCGTGGCCGCACCCAACTGCTGGCGCACCACCTGGCGCGGCACTTCTTCCAGTACGCCGGGCTCAAGTTTGCCAAGCTGGAAAGGCCCGTAAGACGTGCGGATCAGGCGGTTCACGGTAAGCCCTAAGAATTCCATGACCTTGCGGACTTCGCGGTTCTTGCCTTCGGTCAGCGAGACCGTGACCCAGACATTGCTTTTGGCCGCACCCTTTTCTTTGCCGTCGGCCGTGGTGGCTTCGAGCTTGGCGTCGATGGCGCCGTAGCGCACGCCGTCAACGGTCACGCCGTTTTTGAGGCGCGCCAGTTGCCCGGCATCGACCCGTCCGTGCACGCGGACACGGTAGCGCCGTACCCAGCCGCGCGACGGATGTTCCATTTCGCGCGCGAGCGCGCCGTCGTTGGTGAGCAGCAATAGACCTTCCGAAGTTAAATCGAGGCGGCCGATACTGACGACGCGCGGTAGATCCGGCGGCAGCACGTCGAACACCGTCGTGCGGCCTTTTTCGTCTTTGTGCGTGGTGACGAGGCCTTTGGGTTTATGGAAGCGCCACAACCGCGCCCGGTCGGCGGTTGGCAAGGGCTCGCCGTCGACGCGCACGTCGTCGGTGTCGCGCACGGTCACGGCGGGCGTCTCAAGAATTTTGCCGTTGAGCGTCACCCGCCCGGCGGCGATCCACTTCTCGGCGTCGCGGCGCGAACAAAGTCCGGCGCGCGCCATGACCTTGGCGATGCGCTCGCCTTTTTCGGAACTGTCTTTAGAGGCAGTTTTCATTTCGCGCGCACACGCGCGGCGTCGACAAAGGCTGCGAACAGCTTCACGTCGGCGGGGCTGATGTGGAACTCCGGGTGCCACTGCACGCCGATGCAAAAGGCGCGGCTAGGGTCTTCGATGCCTTCGATGACGCCGTCGGGTGCTACGGCATCGACGACGATGTTTGCGGGCACGTCTTTCACCGCCTGATGGTGCGCGCTGTTGACCGGCACCAGGGTTTCGCCGGTGATGCGGTGCAGCTGCGAGCCTTCCAGGATCGCGACGTCGTGGCCGGCCTGGTGACGCGGGTTGGGCTGCTCGTGGGCGAGGGGCTGATTGATCTCGTCGGGAATGTGCTGAATCAAGCTGCCGCCCAAGGCCACGGCGAGCAATTGCTGACCGCCGCAAATCCCGAGGATGGGCTTGTCGGCTTTCAGCATGGCGCGGGTGAGGCCCAGCTCGAAATCGGTGCGGCCTTCCTTGAGGATGACTGTGGGATGGCGCTCGCCTTCGCCGAACAACGCCGGGTCCACGTCAAAGGCCCCGCCCGAAACCAGAAGTCCGTCCAAGAGATCGGCATATTGCGCGATCAAGCTCGGCTCATGCGGTAGTACCAGCGGCAGGCCGCCGGCCGCGCGCACGGCCGCGCAGTAGTTCTCGCGAATGGCGTACCAGGGATATTTGGAATAGCCGGTGCGGCCGCCGTCGTCGGCTGGGCTGCTGGTCGGTTCTTCGCTATCGGCGGTAATGCCGATCAGGGGCGCGCGCATGAATCACCTTACCTCTACGGGCGGAGTAGGGCCGCAGGCGCGGGAAGTCAAGGACCGGCCGACGTTAGGGCGAAAAGCCTAGCTCGGATCGTTACGGCGGGGGGGGCGGGATGGCCGGGTTTATGGTCGGCACCGCATTCAACATCTCGTAGGTGCGGTTGGCCTCCATGGCGCGGCCCCGGGCAATGCCGCGCTCGAGCGCGGCCTGATCGGCGGTGGCGCGGCCGTCCTTGGTGAGGGAGCGGGTCATGGCGGCGGTCCAGTCGGCGCCCTGGAAGGCGATCGAGGGCAGGGCGTTGCCGTCGCCGTTGTCTTCGGTTTCGCTGCCGTCGCTCATGGTCATGGGATTGCTGGAGATGAGCTTGGCCATCTCTTCCAGGATGTAGTGTGAGATCATCGTCTTGGTGGGATCGGCTTTGTCGGTTTTCGCTAAGGCGGCGCGAACCTCGGGGTTCATGTTGATTCCCATGGGACCGCGCTCAGGCGCGATCACATTGGTCGGCTCTTGATCGGTCATGGTTGAAGCCGCGTCGGCATAGCGGTCCATCTGGCCGGTGAAACGCTCGCGCACCAGTTTCACAACTTCAGCGGCGCTGCGGGCGTGGCCCTCGGCGTTATAGAAAATAGCCTGATTGGCTTTGGCGGCGGCCGGCAACAGGCTCGCGGCAGATGCTGTTGGTTCGCTCGCAGCCGCGTTCAGGAGCTGACTTGCGCCTTTGGGTCCAAGAAAGTGCGCGAGGTAAAGGTCGGCGGCATCCGCGCCGCGCCCCAGGGCATCGTGCAACGACGTGGCGTTGTCGCGGGCGTATTCGGCGGCCATGAGGGCGGAAGCCTCGGCGTTGCCGCGCAAGGCCATAAGGCGTTTCTCGGCGCCGCTATCCTTGACGACTGCTTTGCCGTCGTCGCCGACGGAAATTTTCTGGGCGAGATCGCCGTAACCGTACAGCGATCCGTACTTCTTCATCATATCGAGCCAGGTGCCGCGCGTGAACTGGAACAATCCGGCGGCGGATGACGTGTCGGCCTGAGCATCGGTTTGCAGGCTGCTTTCCTGGGCGGCCTTGGCTACCAGATATTGAAAGCTGACGCCGCTTTTCTGACTGGCGTTCTGCAAGCCCGTCAATGTCGCGCGATCGACGGTTTGGCCGGCGATCTTCACCATATCGGATATGTTCTGAACCAAGGGCGTAAGCTCCAAAGCGTACAGCCTGGAACACTACGCCGTCGCGGTTACCGAATCCTTTACCCGGATTAACTATCTAAGCTATTGATATAATTACTAAAAATTCCAGCCGAGGAGGCGGACCGGCCCTCGATAATCTTGCGTTGGCCCATCTCGGCCAAGAGAGCCTAGGCTTGGGCGGTACATTTGGCTTCGGCCATCCAGTTCAAGAGGTCGACATCTGAGGCTGTCGCGGGCGCTACACGTACAGTGAGGACCTGCTGGGCGGTGGACGTGCCGACCGTCACGACGTAGGAGCCCCGTCTTCCAGCGGCAGTTCTGCTGGTAGGGTCGCTTCGGTGGCTGGCTAGGTCTTTGAAATTGGCAAGTTGAGCGCTGCGCTCCGGCGCTGCAATACAATGGTCGTCGCGGGTCGCGGCAATGGACGCCACAAAACAGCGGGGTTCGCGCCGCGCATGCATGCGGAGCCTGTCGCGGTAACGTCAAGCGCCCAAGCATTCGGCAAGACCGCTACGGGCCCCATCGTGCGGGTTGCGCCAAGAACCGGATGATTGTCAGCGGCGGTGGGAGATTTCACGATCGCCGCCAGGCGGTCAAGAAAGCTCGGACCGTTGGCGCTAGCACCCCCGCCGGGAATGCCGGTGTAAGGGCCCTTGATCGTGATGGCCACACCAAGTTCGTCCATGAGCACGAGCCGCGCGCCCGAAGCGACGCTGATGGAGCCGCCGCCGTCAAAGGTGCTGCCGGCGGTGAAGCCCTCGGCGTTGTCCCCTTCCAGGGCCAGGATTTTCCATGCGCAGGCCAGTGCGGTCGCGAGCAGGATCAAGAGTGAAAGTATTGCTTGTGAAAGTATCGTTCTCATGGGACGTGCCCTCACTTACGCTTCAATTTGACTGTGCAGCCGATCTCGCCTTTACGCAATCGCTTGAGATGAAATTCCGCTAGACGATCATTGGGCCAGCGGCGGTGAAATTGCTCGAAAATCTCTAGGGCCTGCGGCGTGCCTTCGCGCATGAGTTCATAGGCTTCGAGATAAGGCTTGATCTGGTCGTCCGTCATGTCCTCGACGGGTTCCAGCACCGCAAGTTTCTCTTTCTTGCCCTTGAGCATGACGTCGGCCGCGGGCCGCAGGCGAATGCCGCTCGTCTTCGCGGCTGTAACGCCGCTGACGGCGATATGGGTCCCCAGGAACTTGTTGACGCCCTCAAGTCGGGCCGCCGTGTTCAGGACCCGCGAAAGCGCTATCGGATACATGCGTATCCCGGCGGCACTTGCATGTCGCAGACGGGCTTTAGGCCTAGAAGTAAGCGCTCAGTTCGAGCTTCGCGATGGCTTGGCCCTGGCCGCCGCCGCCACTGGAGCGGTTGTATTCGTAGTCGACTTCCGGACCGAAGGCGATGTTCTCCTTGATGAAGAACTTCGCGCCGACGCCGGCGCCACCACCGTACTGGGTGCTGGTGCTACCGAAGGCGCCGCTGGTCTTAATCGCGGTGATGTTGCCGTAGGCCGTGATGTAAGGAACGGTGGTTGAGCCTTCGCTCGGGAAGTAGAAATTCACGGCGGGACGCATGCCGAGAGTATAGGACGAAAAACCGCCGCCGGAGGTGATGGACGCGTTGACGCCAATTTTCAACAGTGTTGCGTCATCGATAAACGAACCGTATGAGAAACCGCCGAAAGCAACGGTCGTGCCACCGGCATAGGTCAAAAACCCGTTGACCGAGAGTTCGCTGTTGCCCGAGCTAATGGCGGACGTGGCATCTTGCGCCATGGCGCTCGTCGAAATAAGCGCGGCGACCCCCGCCGCGACAACTGTCCCCAGAGTACGCATGAGTTTGATCCCTTTTGTTCGATATCGATATCACCGACCGCATGAAACCCTTTTTCACGACGACGGATCAAGTTCAATAAACGCGATGAAACCCCTGTGAGCCAGAACTAAAGGGAGCACTCCATGAGCAAGCATAATGTCGTTTTCAGCGGCGTCCTTCTCGCGGCGTGCGTTGCGCTATTCCTTGGCCCCGCGGCCATGGCGGCGGAACCCGAAGCGGCTGCGCCCGCCGCGGCGGAGAGCGCCGTCACTGCGGAAGAGCTGACGTTCTTTGATTCTCTGGCCTTCGATAAAGACCTTTCGAGCACGCTTGGCAAACAGCCGAGCGGCGCCATGGTGGTGCCGAGCGGACCGTTCAGCCCCAACGCGCTGCCGCCGCGTCTTGAGAAGTGGCTCAGCGTTGTCCTGAAGTCGGGCGGTTCGGTGAAGCTCAAGAAAGTAAGCTCGGAGCCGCCCGCGCGCGGCATCTTGTCTGACGTCATCGAACTGTCAGTCAAATCGCACCAGGATGCCGAGCAGAATGCAATGTATGCCGCCGCCAAGGCCTACGACGTGCTGGTGACCTTCAACAGTAATGATGTGACCGGCATCCAGTTCAATAAGCGCCCGGCCGCCGCGCCCGCCAAGTAAGACTCAAGGTCGACGATTGTAACCGGTAGCCTTGACGGCCACCGGTTCCTCGCCGACTCTGCGGGTCATGTCCGCATCCAACGACACCGCCCCCGACTTTATGGCGCTGGCCTTCCGCGAAGCCGAATCCGCCGCCGCGCGCGGCGAGGTGCCCGTGGGGGCTGTGATCGTCGACCCGGCCACGGGTGATGTCCTGGCCGCCGCCGGCAACCAGACCGAGGCGGCCTGCGATCCTACCGCCCATGCCGAAATGCTCGTCATCCGCGCCGCAGCTGCCCGGGTGGGCGCGCCGCGTCTGGCCGGATGCGACCTTTACGTCACGCTGGAGCCCTGCGCCATGTGCGCGGCGGCCGCGTCCCTGGCCCGCCTGCGCCGGGTGGTCTACGGCGCCTACGATCCCAAGGGCGGCGGCGTGGATCATGGGGCGCGGGTTTTTGCCCAGGCTACCTGCCATCACCGGCCCGAAGTGGTTGGCGGCGTCAATGCCAGCCGCGCCGAGAGCCTGTTAAAGAGCTTTTTTGCCGCCCGGCGGTAAGGGTCCCCAGTCCAGGAGGTCTTTGCAGCGGGGGCGGTTCATCTTACCATGGCGGTATGAAACGCCTTTTCCTACCTATCGCGGCGATCTTGGCCGGGGTTCTGCTGGCCGCGAGCCCAACTGCGCCGGTTTTTGCGGCGCATTCTGCTGATGAGCCCATCGGCTACGGCGGCGCCAAAGTGCGGCTCGCGCCGTTCATGGCGCCTTATCGTACGCCCAGCGGCGTCCGCTATCAGGTCATAACGCTGCAGCTGATTCTGGACGCGGGCCTGAATGAAAAACCCGCCTGCTTCATGGCGCCGATCATCCATGAGAAGTTTTTGATGTACCTCAACAGCGCCCTGCTGCAGCCCGCCGATCTTGTCGGTCAGCGCAAGGAAGTGCTCGAAAAGAAATTGCTGGATATCGCTGTGGCGACCACCGACCGCGGCTATTATTCCGGTGTTCAGATCGTCGACGAGAGCTCGCTGATGGTGCGCGATGCCGAACCAAGCCCCATCGGCAAAGACGGCCAGCCGGAGCAAAAGAAGCCGACGACGGAAGGGTCCAAGCCTTTGGATCCCACGGTCAAGATGACCAATGCCGACCCGATGGCGTTGGATCCCAAATCCAAAACGTTGTCGTCACAGTGCAAGTAGTCAGTGTAAATAGAAACTAGCCGCGCTTCTCGCGCGCTATAGCCCGCCAGCCGATGTCGCGGCGGCAAAATCCTCCCGGCCATTTGATCGCATCGACGCCTTTGTAGGCCCGCGCTTGCGCTTCGCCCACGGTCTTCCCCGTGGCGGTGACGGCCAGGACGCGACCGCCGTTGGCGATGATCGCCCCGTTGTCGCCGGCCTTGGTGCCGGCGTGGAACACGGTAACGCCCTCGATTTTAGCGGCGGCATCCAGGCCTTTGATGACGGTGCCTTTTTGCGGCGTGCCGGGATAGCCGTTAGCCGCCATGATCACTGTCAGCGCGGTGTCGTCGTGCCAGCGCAGATCGAAGTTTTTCAACTGCCCGTCCACGGCGGCGACCAGCGCCGGCAAAAGATCGGACTTCAGGCGCGTCATCAGCACTTCGCATTCGGGATCGCCGAAGCGGACATTGAATTCCAAGGTCTTGGGGCCGTTCTTATCGATCATGAGTCCGGCGAACAATACGCCTTTGAAGGGGCAACCCTCTGCCGCCATGCCGCGCACTGTCGGCATAATGATCTCGGCCATGATGCGCTCCTGCATCGCGGCGTCGATGATCGGCGCCGGCGAATAGGCCCCCATGCCGCCGGTATTGGGGCCGGTGTCGCCGTCGCCCACCGCTTTATGATCCTGGGCGGCGGCGAGGGGTAGGGCCGTCGTGCCGTCGACGATGGCGAAGAAGCTGGCTTCCTCGCCAGGCAGAAATTCCTCGACGACGACTTCGTTACCCGCCGCGCCGAAAGCCCTGTCGGTCATGATGGTGTCGATGGCGGCGTGACCCTCGGCGACGCTCTGGCACAAGATCACGCCTTTGCCTGCCGCCAGGCCGTCGGCTTTGACAACGATCGGCGCGCCCTTGGACGTGATGAAAGCTTTGGCTTTGGCGGCGTCGGTGAAACGTCCGTAGGCCGCCGTCGGAACTTTGTGACGGGCGAAGAAGTCTTTCATGAAGGCTTTGGAGCCCTCCAGGCGCGCGGCTTTTGCCGTCGGGCCGAAGGCTTTGATGCCCACCGTCGCCAACGCATCCACCAGGCCCGCCACCAAGGGCGCTTCTGGGCCCACCACGACGAAATCGATTTTCTCTTTTTGCGCGGTGCTCACCAGCCCGGCGATGTCCTCGGCGCCGACGGCCAGGCAGGTGGCGACTTTAGCGATCCCAGGATTGCCCGGGGCACAGTACAGCGCGTCGCAGAACGGCGAGGCGCCTAAGGCCCAGCACAAGGCATGCTCCCGTCCGCCGCCGCCTACCACCAAAACTCGCATTAATCGCCGCTCCGCTGCCCTATATGACCGCCGCCCGCTGTGGCATAACAGAGCTATGAGCGATTTGTCATCCCCAGAGACCCCGTCAAATGCCGCCGCCTTTACGGTTACGGAGCTGGCCGCCACTTTAAAGCGCACAGTCGAAGACGCTTTCGGCTATGTGCGCGTGCGGGGCGAGATTTCCCAGCCCAAAATCCCCGGCTCCGGCCACTGCTATTTAAGGCTGAAAGACGAAAATGCGGCCATCGACGGGATCATATGGCGCGGCACCCTTAGCAGGCTATCGATCCGGCCCGAGGAGGGCATGGAGGTCATCGCCACCGGGAAGCTGACAACCTATCCGGCCCGGTCCAGCTACCAGATCATCATCGAGTCCCTGGAATTGGCCGGCCAAGGCGCGCTGCTGAAGCTGTTGGAGGATCGCCGTAAGAAGCTCGGTGCTGAAGGCTTATTCGACGAAGCCCGCAAAAGGCCGCTGCCCTATTTGCCGGGCGTGATCGGCGTCGTGACCTCGCCCACGGGCGCGGTCATCCGCGACATTCTGCATCGGCTGGCCGACCGCTTCCCGCGCCGGGTGATTGTCTGGCCGGTGAAGGTGCAGGGTGAGGGTGCGGCCGAGGAGATTGCCGCCGCCATCGCCGGCTTCAACGCCTTGACCGTTGGCGGCGATATCCCAAGACCCGACGTGATCATCGTCGCGCGCGGCGGCGGCAGTTTGGAGGATCTGTGGGCCTTCAACGAGGAAGTCGTCGTGCGCGCGGCTGCTGCCTCGGCCGTGCCGTTGATCGCCGCCGTGGGCCACGAAACCGATTGGACGCTCATTGATCTCGCCGCCGACCGCCGCGCGCCGACGCCGACCGCCGCCGCCGAAATGGCCGTTCCGGTGCGGCTCGATTTGCTGGCGGAGGTGCAGCAGCGTCACGGCCGCTTGATGCAAGCGGTCATGCGCACGCTGGAAGAACGCCGTATCCATCTTGAAGGTCTGGTGCGCGGCATCCCGCGCCTCGACATGATTGTCGCCCAAAAGACGCAAGACCTGGATGCCTTGGGCGAACGCCTCGCTGAAGCGCCGCAGCGTTTACTGCTGGCCAAAGGCGATGCCTTGCTGATGCTGAGTGGGCGTTTGGCCTTGGATCGCTTCACGGCGGATTTGCGCCGTCACGCGGTGGATTTGCAGAATATCGCCGAGCGCGCAACCCGCGCGCTGGTGCGGTCATCGAACGATGCCTCGACGCGCCTGGCAAGTCTTCTCACGCGCCTTGAGTCGGTTTCGCCCCGGCGTGTGCTGGAGCGGGGCTATGCCCTGGTGCGGGACGCCGGCGGCGTGCCGATAACCTCTATGGCCGCCGCCGCCGCTGGAGCATCGCTCAAGATCGAGTTCGCCGACGGTGAGGTGCCGGTGCGCGTCGAAGGTGCAGCGCCCAAACCAGCGCGCCCAGCGCCAAAGAAAGACGGTGGTACGCAAGGAACGCTGCTGTGATTCGCGCGCTTGTGTTTCTATGGACGATATTCGTGTCAGCCTCTGCCATGGCCGAGGTCACCTTCGCGGGCCGGTTGGAACAGGGCGGATTGGTGGTGGGCTCCGCGCCGCCGGGCACCGCAATCACCTTCAACGGCGCCAACGTTCCCGTGACCGCCGACGGCCATTTTCTTTTAGGCATCAGCCGCGATGCGCCCGCCAAGGCCGAGGTGCATGTGGCCGCGCCCGGGAGCGCGGCTGAGACCAAGACCCTTACCATCGCCAAGCGGGCCTGGGAGATCGAGCGCGTCGATGGCGTGCCGCAACAGTTGGTGACGCCGGACCCCGTGCTGGTGGCCAAGATCGCCACCGAGAATAAGCTGATGTATGCGGCCTATATGAAACTGGAATTGATGCCGCTGTTCGAAACCGGGTTCATCCGCCCGGCGGAGGGGCGCATCTCGGGTGTTTTCGGCAGCCAGCGTGTTCTCAACGGCACACCGCTGGCGCCCCACACCGGCCTTGATATCGCGGGCCCCATCGGCACGCCGATCCACGCGGCGGCGGACGGCATTGTGACGCTCAGCCATCCCATGATGATCATGACCGGCAATACCATCGTCCTCAATCACGGCTACGGCCTTGAGACAATCTACATTCATATGAGCAAAATTTTGGCCGCCGACGGCCAGCACGTGAAACAAGGCGACGTCATTGGCGAAATTGGCATGACGGGCCGCGCCAACGGACCCCATCTGCATTTCGGCGCGACCTGGTTCAATACGCGGCTAGATCCCGCAACCTTGCTGGCGGTGTTGCCGGCGCAGAAATAGTTAAGCGAGCACTTTATCCAACAGCGCGTCCAGGGCGTCGCTGTCTTCCCACGCGGCCTTGATCGTGAGCACGTTGACCTGCTGGCGCTGGTCGGGGTCGAGGCGCACCGCATCTTTTACCGTCGTCACCGGCAGCGCATTCAAATTATAGGCTTCGTCGAGGATGGTCTCGATATCGGCGGCGGCATAGCCGTAGTGATCGCCGAAGGGATGAAAGGCCACAACCCGCGCCCCCACGGCTTGCAGGGTGTTGAGAAATCGCTCGGGTCCGCCGATGCCGGCAAAGGCCACGACTTTTTGTCCGCGTAAGGTTTGCCATTCGGGGCCGAGCGCCAAGTGCGCGCGCAAGACCGGCAGACGTTCAGCTAGGCGCGCGGCAAGATTGTTCGGGTCCTCACCCATCAGCACCACGGCGTCGGCGCGTTTGAGGCCGACCGCCACCGGCTCCCGCAAGGGGCCCGCCGGAACGATGCGCCCGTTGCCGAAACCGCTCACGCCGTCGACGACAACGAGAGAGAGATCCTTGGCAAGGCTGGGGTGCTGATGACCGTCGTCCATGATCAGCACGTCGGCGCCATCGGCGATGGCAAGCGGTGCGGCGAGGGATCGTTTACGTGCGACCCAGGTGGCGCCGGCGCGGGCATGCAAGAGGGCCTCGTCGCCGACTTCGTCCACGGTATGGCTGTGGGCGCTGACCTTGACGGGCCCGGCCACGCTGCCGCCGTAGCCGCGCAAAAGGATGGCAGGTGTTCGCCCTTGGTCGGAAAGGCGCGCGGCGATGGATGCGGCGATTGGTGTCTTGCCGGTGCCGCCGACGGTCAGATTGCCGACGCAGATCACCGGTTTGGAGGCCCGGACGGGTGTCGCGCGCGCGATGCGCCGCGCGGTGACGGCGCCGTAGATCAGCCCGACCGGCTCCAGCAGCCGGCCGATACCGCTATCGTCGTACCAGAAGTCAGGCGCGCGCATTGTTCTCAACGTGTGTGGAGGACGCGCCTTGCGTCATGGCCGCATGTCCCGCGATGGCATCGGCCTCGGCGCTCACGCGGATCAAATCCTCTTCCAGTTTGGTTCTCAAAGTCGCGAGCATGGCGTCGTCGGCGTCGCGCGGCACGGCGATGGGGTCCCCCCATATCATGGCGCCGCGTCCGAAAGGCAAGGGGATGATAAGCCGGTCCCAGGTATCGAGAACGATGCGGTGACTGACGGAAACGGACAACGGTACGATCGGCACGCCGGACAGGCGGGCGAGGGCCAGCACACCGTCGCCGGCGGTCATGCGCGGCCCACGCGGACCGTCGGGTGTTACGCCGACGCTGGCTCCGTCCCGCAAGGCGCGCACCAGATGGCGCATGGCATCAAAGCCGCCACGGGTCGACGACCCGGCGATGCTCTGGAAGCCAAAGTGAGCGATGGTGGCGGCCACCAGCCGCCCATCAGGATGGGACGAGATCAACATGTGGAACGGCTGCCGCGACGGCCAGCAGGCGGGCATCATGGCCAGCCGGTTATGCCAGAAGGCGACAATGACCGGTTTTTCCCCGGCCCAGGCGCCGGCCGCCGCCGCGCCGTTTAGCGTCCGCCAGCGGGTGGTGGCTTTGACGGCGCCCATGAGCCCGGCCGCGAGCGCCGCGACGCCACGCTGGACCAAGGGCTTGCGTCCCAGCTGTTTGAGGATCTTGCCCAGGTTTATGTCCTCGCCCGAGCCGGAACTTGCATCGTCTTGATCATCAGCCGACAATAAAGGAGATCGATGTCCCTGAGAACTATGTGAGAACTGGGGCGCTCTTTGGAGACAGGATATGCAGTCTAACCGCAATTTGCTGTGGGTTGTGCTGGTCGGCACGGTGCTGGTCGTCGCGGCCTACTATCTCGGCGCGAGCCAGAACCCGGCACCCGTGACGACCCCGGCTGCTACGGCCCCTGCTGAAAAACCTGCCGCCGCGGCTCCGGCGGAAGAGACAACAGTAGACTCCGCCGATCCCCCGCCCGGCGACCTGACCGCTGCCGATGCGGCCGAGACCGTCAAGCGGATCGAGGAAGAACAGCGGCAGCAGATGCAGATGATGGAAAAGTCGCGTCTTCCCGGCGACGGCGAATGGGTCGACGGGCCCGGCGAAGAGCCGCCACAGAAGAACTAAATTGGCGAAACCGCCACGGTCGAATCGCCTTTGAACTCCGTCGGCGGCAGGCCGCCGCCGGGGAAAAAGCGTTCGGGCGGAAACGGCGCGATGTTGGCCAGGAATTGCGCGACGCTGGAATCCCAGGAGTAGCTTTCGGCGTGGGCGCGGCAAGCGTCGGGCGAGGCGTCCAAGGCTTTGCGTACCGCCACACCCAGATCCGCATTCAAGCAACCCACCGGCGCGTCGCCGATGACGTCGAGCGGACCGGCCACAGGATAGGCTGCTACAGGCACGCCGCAGGCCAAGGCTTCCAGCAGCACCAGACCGAACGTATCGGTAAGGCTCGGGAAGACAAACACGTCGGCTGCGGCGAAATATTTCGCCAGTTCCTCGCCTTCCTTCACCCCCGCAAAGATCACATCGGGATATTTGCGCGAAAGCTGGGCCAGCTGCGGCCCGTCGCCGACGACAACCTTGCTGCCCGGCTGGTTGAGGGCCAGGAACGCCTCGATGTTTTTCTCAACCGCGACGCGGCCCACATAGAGCGCGATGGGGCGCGGCAGGTTGAGGAAACTTTTGTCGCGCGGGCGGAACAGCTGGGTATCCACGCCCCGGCTCCAACGCTTGATGTTGCGAAAGCCGTGCTGCGCCAGTTCGTTTTCGACGGTCTGGGTCGCCACCATCACGGACTGCGACGGCTCGTGGAAGTGGCGCATGACTTTATAGGTCCATTTGACCGGCACATGCGCCCGGGCATTCAGGTACTCGGGGAACTTGGTATGGAAGGCGGTCGTGAAGGGGACTTTGCGCTTTGTGCAATAGCTCCGCGCGGCAAAGCCCAAGGGCCCTTCCGTGGCGATGTGCACCACACAGGGCCGGAAACCCTCGATGATGCGCGCCATGCGCCGCGACGGCATCAGCGCCAGACGAATCTCAGGGTAGCTCGGGCAGGGAATGGTGCGGAACTGATCCGGCGTGATGGTGATGGCCTCGTGGCCCGCCGCGCTTAAGTGGTTCGTTAGCGTCGTCAGGGTTCGGACAACGCCATTGATCTGGGGGTGCCAGGCATCGGTGACGATGAGTATTCGCATTCTTTTGCCTTGTTGGTGGCTTCTAGCGGGATGCGGCCCCCTGATACTTGAAGAGGGGATGCCGCGAGAACGAGGGCAGCAGGCAGCGGAACCACATCGCTGTCTTCGGAGATTTCCTCGGTCGATGTCGGCTCGTTAGTGAGCGTGTCGATGGGCACGAGGCCGCGCAGGTCTGCCCAGTGCAGAATTTCCCAACGGCCGTCGAAGTGCTCGACCAGCGCCGTGCAGCCCTCCACCCAGTCGCCGTCGTTGAGGTAAGTGATGCCGTCAATATCGCGAATCTCGGCGTGGTGGATATGCCCGCAGACGATGCCGTCGGCGCCGCGTTCGCGCGCCATGCGCGCCATGGCGTGCTCGTAGTTGGAGATAAACTGCACCGCGTTCTTGACCTTGTGCTTTAGGTACTTCGACAAGGACCAGTAGGGCAGGCCGCAACGCCGCCGCAGCAGGTTGAACCAGGTGTTGAGAATGAGGGCCGTGCCGTAGGCGGTGTCGCCCAGGATCGCGAGCCACTTGGCGTAGATCATTACGCCGTCGCATTCGTCGCCGTGAGCCACCAGGAATTTTCGGCCATCGAGGGTGTCGTGGATGGCGTCGCGCACGACCTTGATCTGGCCGAATTCCTGGTCCAGGAAGTCGCGGGCGAATTCGTCGTGGTTGCCTGGCACGTAGATGACTTCGGTGCCCTTGCGCGCCTTGCGTAGGACCTTCTGCACCACGTCGTTGTGGGCCTGGGTCCAGAACCAGTTCTTCTTCAAGCGCCAGCCGTCGATAATGTCACCGACGAGGAATAGCTTTTCAGACTCGGTATGTTTGAGGAAGTCGAGGAGAAAGTCGGCTTTGCATCCCCGGGTGCCCAAATGAATATCGGAGACGAAGATGGTGCGGAACCTGAGGGAGCTGCCAATGGCGCGCAACATGTTCTCCTTAAATACCAATCCGCGCGCGAAGGATGTAGGTGAACCCGAGTCGCTTTGCTAGACTGCGGACCCTTGTCTTCACTCACTCTTCATGCGAATGAAACACAACTGTCACTACCAAAGCGCCGGGGCATAGCGTATGGAGCGGCGCATGAATGTTGACGGGAGTGATGCGGCGTCGCTGGCCGCACAGGCCAGCTTTGCGCCCCGCTTGCGGCGCATCCTCGCCGTCTTCAATCCCGCCGCAGGCCGCAACCGCCGTTTTCGCTTCGATCACATCGTCGACGGCCTGCGCGACATGGGCTGTTCCGTCACTGTCATGGAGACCACAGCCCCCGGCCATGCCGAGCGCATCGCCCGCGAGGTCGGGGATGACTTCGACGTCATCGCCGCCGCCGGCGGCGACGGCACCGTCAACGAAGTCGTCAATGGCCTTGTCGGCAAATCAATTGCGCTTGGAATTATTCCGCTGGGCACCGCCAATGTGCTGGCCGACGAGATTGGCCTCGCGCGCGATGCCGAGGCGATCACGCGCGCGCTGGCCGTGGGTCCCATCCGTCCCATCCATGTGGGCCGGGTCAATGGCCGGCGCTTTGTGATGATGGCGGGTGCGGGCTTTGACGCCAACGTGGTAAGTGGCGTCTCGCTTACCCTGAAAAAAGTGATCGGCCCCTTGGCTTATGTCTGGCAGTCCGCAGTTCAAGCGTTTCGGGAAGATGGCGCAGGCTGTGAGGTGACCATCGATGGAACGGTTTATCAAACGGTTTCGGTGGTGGCCTGCAACGGCCGTCGCTACGGCGGGCCTTTTATTGCTGCGCCCGATGCGTCATTGGCCGAGGGTTGTTTCCACGTGGTTTTGATGCAGGGCCGCGGCTGGTTCAATACGGCCCGTTACGGCATGGCGCTCATGCTGGGCCAAATCTCGAAGCTCCATGACGTGCGCTTGATCAAAGGCCGCGAGGTTATGGTGAGGGGCGTGCCGGGCCGCCCGGTGCAGGCCGACGGCGATATCGTCGCGCACTTGCCGGCCACGATCGTTGTGGACCCGGAACCGGTGCAGCTGATTTTCCCGGCTTAAGTCCCAGCGAGCGTTAGCCCGTCGATCCGCACCGTCGGCGCGTCGATGCCGTAGCGCAGCTCCAGGTCGTTGGCTGGGGTGACGCGCTTGAACATATCCTTGAGATTTCCGGCGATGGTGATTTCGTGCACCGGATAGGTGAGCACGCCGTTCTCGATCCAGAATCCCACCGCGCCGCGGCTGTAGTCGCCGGTCACACCGTTGACGCCTTGGCCCACCAGATCGGTCACGAATAACCCGTCCTTGATGTCGCTCATGAGGGCGGCCGGCGTGACGCTGCCGGCTTCCAGCCAGACGTTGGTAGTGCCGGAGCCGGGCGGCGAGCCGGTGCCGCGTGTGGCATGACCGGTGGGCGCCAGCTTCAATTGCCGGGCGGAGCTCAAATTCAGAATCCAGGTGGTGAGCACGCCTTTGTCGATGAGGGCGCTGGGCTTATTGGCAAGGCCCTCGCCGTCGCAGGGCTTGGACCTGAGGCCGCGGTTGCGATGCGGGTCTTCGAAGATATTGATTCCGGGCGCAAAAACCTCCGTGCCCATGGCGTCCTTCAGGAAGCTGGTGCCGCGCGCGATGGATGAGCCGCTGATGGCGCCGAGGAAGTGACTGACCAGTCCGCGGGCGACGCGGGCATCGAAAATCACCGGCACTTTACGGCTGGAGACCTTGCGCCCGCCCAACTTGCGCACGGCGCGCGTGCCGGCGTTGAGACCGACTTCGGCCGGGCCCTTCATGTCGGCGAAATAGACCGCCGTGGTGTAGTCGTAGTCGGTTTCCATGCCGTGATCGGAGTCGCCGGCGATGACCGACACGCTCATGGACGAGCCCGACGACTCATAAGCCCGCGCGAAACCGTTTGAGGCGGCGATAGCGACTTGAGATTTGCCCCAGGCCGCCGAAGCGCCCTCGGAATTGGTCACGCCCTTAACGTCGCGGGCGGCGGCTTCGCAGACCTGGGCGCGTTCAATCAGCGTCTCGGCTGAAATCTCGGCGGGGTCGCAGATATCGAGGGCCGGCAAATTCGTCGCCAACTGCCCCGGTTCAGCGATGCCGCAGAAGGGGTCTTCGGGCACAGTCCGCGCCATGGCCACGGCGCGTTCAACCAGTTCTTTCAGCGCCTCTTTGGAGCGGTCGGCGGAGGAGACGATGGCCTGGCGCTTGCCGATGAGCACACGCAGGCCGATGTCGCCGCCTTCGGAGCGCTCCAGCTGTTCCAGCTTGCCGAGGCGCGATGTGACCGAAACCGAAGTGCCGTCGACCACCAGGGCGTCGGCGGCATCGGCGCCGGACTTGCGGGCATCGGTGATCAGGTCGGAGAGGAGGTTGAGAAGGTCGGCGTGAGGCATGGGTTTCCTGTTTGGGCGCGCTCGGGTGGTGAACGGATTGTGGCAATTCGTGTACAAGATAAGGGATTGATCGCATAGGGAGAAACAGAAATGTTGCAGGCAACATATCTGTTGCGTATATTATGAATGCCAATGAATTAAGGCGCTGGCTCCAGCAGCGTGGCTGTACCTTTGAAACCCATAAGGGCGGGAGCGGACACCTTACCGTGCGGCGTGAAGGGCGAAAGACTCAGTTGCCCATGCACGGCCGCAAGGAACTCGGCACCGGCCTCGTGCATAAGATCAAGAAGGACTTGGGGCTAAAAGATTAATGGCTTGAAGGACTAGAGGTATGTGGACCTACCCGATCAAACTCACCAAGGACGACAATGGCACCTATCTTGTGACGTCCCCGGACTTTCCTGAAGTGACTACTTTCGGCCAGGACAAAGACGATGCCCGCAAGCGAGCTGTGGAAGCCATTGAAGAAGCCATCGCCGCGCGCATGGCTGACAAGGAAAACATCCCAAATCCCTCGTTGGGCCGCCTTAAAGTAGTGTTGCCGGCGCAAGCCGTGGCCAAGGTTCTCCTCTATCGCGCGATGCGCAGCCAGAGCATGAGCAAGAACGAGCTGGCCCGGCGGCTCAAATGGCATCGGCCGCAAGTGGACCGGCTCCTCAATCTCCGCCATGCCACCCGCCTGGATACAATGGAGGAGGCGTTCAATACGCTCGGTAAGACAATGCGGATCGCGGTGGAGGATCGGTAACTGCAAGTGATGTTGCAGCACTTCGTCGTCGGAAATTTCAGTAAGGTCTTGAAGCGCCGCCGCAGAGCCCAGTGCCGCAGACTTAATCTTTCCAAATTTTCTTGCCGCTGCCGGGCAGACCGTAGCTCGTCCACTTGTCGCTGACGAGCTTAACGATGTCGTCGGCCATTTTGATCTCCGTGCCCCATTCGCGCTTGGTTTCCGGATACATCTTGGTGGTGGCGTCGAGGCCGATCTTCCCGCCCAGGCCCGGTTCGGGCGAGGCGAAGTCGAGATAGTCGATCGGCGTGTTCTCGATGACGGTGATGTCGCGGGCCGGGTCCATGCGCGTGGACACCGCCCACATCACATCTTTCCAATCGCGCGCGTTGATATCGGCATCCACGACGATGACGAACTTGGTGTAGACGAACTGGCGCAGGAAACTCCACACGCCCATCATTACGCGCTTGGCATGGCCGGGATAGGCCTTCTTCATGCTGACGACGGCGATGCGGTAACTGCAACCTTCGGGCGGCAGCCAGAAATCGACAATCTCCGGGAACTGCTGGATCAGCAGCGGAATGAAGACCTCGTTCAAAGCTTCGCCGAGGATGCTGGGCTCGTCGGGCGGCCGGCCGGTGTAGGTCGATAGATAAATCGGATCGCGGCGCATGGTGACGGCCGAGACCTTGAACACCGGGAACTTCTCGACGGCGTTGTAATAGCCGGTGTGGTCGCCGAAGGGACCTTCATCGCCATATTCGTCGAGCATGACGTGACCTTCGATGATGATCTCGGCTTCGGCCGGCACTTGCAGCGGCACGGTCTTGCAGTCCACCAGCTCGACCTTGCGCCCACGCAAGAGTCCCGCGAACTGATATTCCGACAGCGTATCGGGCACAGGTGTGACGGCGGCGAGGATCGTGCCGGGATCGGCGCCGATGACCACGGCGGCGGGCAGGGGCTCGGCCTTCTTGCCTTTCCAACGGTCGAAGTGGCCGGCGCCGCCGCGGTGCTTAAGCCACCTCATAAGCGTGGTGTCGCGGCCCGTCACCTGCATGCGGTAGATGCCGAGGTTGTAGACGTCGCGCTTATCGCCGCCCTTTTCATCAAAGGTGGGCCCTTTGGTGACCACCAGCGGCCAGGTGATGAGCGGACCCACATCGCCGGGCCAGCAGGTTTGAATGGGCAGCTTTGCAAGATCGATATCGTTGCCGGTCAGCACAACCTCTTGGCAGGGCGCCTTCGAGACCGTCTTGGGCTTCATGGCCATGACAGTACGCAAGAGAGGCAGCATCTCGAGCGCCTCTTTCCATCCGCCGGGCGGCTCGGGTTGTTTCAGAAAGGCCAGCGTCTCGCCGACCTCGCGCAGCTGATGAGGTTCGCGGTCCATGCCCCAGGCCACGCGCTCGACAGTACCGAACAAGTTGACCAGCACCGGAATGGGCGAGCGCCGCCCGTCGGCGCCGACCACGTTCTCAAACAGGATGGCCGGGCCGCCCTCGGCCAGAACGCGAGTCTGGATCTCGGTCATCTCCAGATGGGGCGAAACCGGCGCCTTGACCCGGAGAAGCCGTCCGTCCCGCTCCAGGCGGTCCATGAACTCACGTAGGGACTGATAAGGCATGGCGCTTCCAGAGGCCGGCGACAGGGAAATTTTCCGGATATACCGGGCACTTAAGGCCCTCCGCGGGGGTCCGTCAAGCGGGCGCCCCAGTCGTCCGGACCTCAACCAAATGGCGAAAAACACCTATAATCTTGCCGTGAAACGGCGTCCCGGTTATGGTAAAATTCGTATACAGTTCGTTGGCAAATTCGGGCTAACCTGCTGAGGGTTCAAAAAAAACGCCTTCAAAAAATGACACAGACGCCGTTTCTTTAGAGGCGTTCAAGTGCCAGGGCGGACGTGGGACGTGTTTCTGAGGCCATCATCGGTGCGCGGCGAAGCCTCCGGCCCACACATTAATGTAGCGGACACCCGGGCGTAGGGACCCGGTGGATCAGGCGTCGATGGGTTGGGTAGTGAATTATGGCTGAAGCGGCGGCACAAAATCTCGCGGTGAGCGGCGACGGCGTTTCCACCGGAGCCAGCGGCCTGGAGCGGCTGATCGAGATCGGCTTGGCGCTTTCGGCCGAGCGCAATCACGACCGCCTGACCGAGATGATCCTGCTGGAGGCCATGAGCATCACCAAGGCCGACGGCGGCACGCTCTATCTGCGCACCGACCAAGACGCGCTGAAGTTCACCATCATGCGCACCAATTCGCTGAAGATCGCCATGGGCGGCACCACGGGCGTGCCGATTCCGTTTCCCCCTGTGCGGCTCTACAACGCCGAAACCGGCCAGCCCAACCACAACAACGTCTCGGCTTCGGCTGCCATTACCAAGAAGCCGATTAACATTCCCGACGCCTACGAGGCGGAAGGCTACGATTTCTCCGGCACCAAGAAATTCGACCAGGGCACCGGCTACCGCTCCAAGTCGTTCCTGTGCATTCCGCTGCTGAATTATTCCGATGAAGTGATCGGCGTGCTGCAGCTCATCAACGCCAAGAACGACGCCGGCGAAGTCATCGCGTTCTCCAAGGAAGTGCAGCGGACCATCGAAGCACTGGCCTCACAGGCCGCGGTCGCCATCGATAACCAGAACCTGATCGAAGCGCAAAAAGCCCTGATGGACAGCCTGATCAAGGTCATGGCCCACGCGATTGACGCGAAGTCGCCCTACACGGGCGGCCATTGTCAGCGCGTGCCTGAACTCACCAAAATGTTGGCGATGAAAGCGCAAGCCGCGACCGAAGGTATCTTTAAGGATTTCAAGCTCGACGAGCAGCAATGGTACGAACTGCATGTGTCGGCTTGGTTGCACGATATCGGCAAGGTCACGACGCCGGAGTTCGTGGTCGACAAGGCCACCAAGCTGCAAACCATCTACGATCGCGTGCATGAAGTGCGTATGCGCTTCGAGGTCTTGCAGCGCGACGCCGAGATCAAGATGCTGAAGTCCATCGCCAAGGGCAAAAACGCGCGCATCGAGCGGAAGAAATTCAAGGACCGCTGCGCTGAGCTGAAGAAGCAGTGGGAATTCATCGCCGAGTCCAATATCGGCGGCGAATTCATGTCGCAGGAAAAGCAGGACAAGGTCAAAGAGATCGCCAAGCAGAAATGGTATCGCTATTTCGACCGCAAACTTGGCCTATCCTGGACCGAAGCCAAGCTCTTGGACAAAGCGCCGCCGCCGGCCGACGGCTGGGAACAGGTGCTGGCCGATCTGCCGGAGCACTCCGAGGCCGAATATAATCTCGGCGAAGTGCTCAACATGTGCATCCAGCGCGGTACGCTCAACGACGACGAGCGCCGCAAGATCAACGATCACATTGTGCTGACCATCGACATGCTGAACGAGATGCCATTCCCCAAGCATCTGAAGCGCGTGCCCGAATACGCCGGTGGCCACCACGAAAAGATCGACGGCACGGGCTATCCCAACAAACTCACGGGCGCACAGATGTCATGGCCCGCCAAGATGATGGGCATTGCCGACATTTTCGAAGCGCTGACCGCCGCCGACCGGCCTTATAAAAAGGCCAAGACCTTGTCCGAGAGCCTGAAGATTCTGTGGTTCATGAAGAAGGACAAGCACGTCGATCCGGATCTGTTCGAGCTGTTCCTGCGCTCCGGCGCTTACATGGAATACGCCGAGCAGTTCCTGAAGCCCGAGCAGATCGATAAGGTCGATATCAATCAGTACCTGCAGCCGCCGGCGCCGCCCGCGCCGCGACCGCAAGCAGCGGAGTAGTCAAAGTCTCGGTTGTCATCATCCGCCGAGCTTGCGAGAGCGGGTGATCCATTCATCAATGCGCACAGACCTTGACGTTCGCGCACGCCGATAAGTGGATTGCCCGAATAAATCGGGCAATGACGGTGAAGTTTAAACGCGCTGCAGCAGCAGCGCGGCCAAGACCAACAAACCGAAATCGCGGTTGGTGCGAAAGCGCCGGAGGCAGTTGGCGGGGCTGTTGATATCCAGCGTCACCACCTGCCAGACCAGATGCGCGCCCGCTAAAGCCAAAACCGCCAGCGACGGCCAGCTGGGTGTGATGATCCGCGCGCTGGCGTAAGCAATCAGCGCGAGCGTCAGAAGATACATCGCCGCGACAAAGGGCTTGGTGTGCTTGCCCAGCGCCAATGCCGACGATTTGACGCCGACCAGCGCGTCGTCCTCGCGGTCCTGGTGGGCGTAAATCGTGTCGTAGCCCAGTGTCCAGAAAAAGCCCGCCGCATAAAGAACCAGCGACGCCGCCTCTAAGTGCTCGCGCATGGCCATCCAGCCCACGAGCGCGGCCCAATTGAAGGTCAGGCCCAGCCAAATCTGGGGCCAGTAAGTAAACCGCTTCATAAAGGGATAGATAAAAATCAACGGCAGTGAGGCCGCGCCGACGATGATCGCGGCCGTATTCAATTGCAGCAGTACGGCGAGGCCCGCGGCCAATTGCACGGCGAGAAAAATCCAGGCCGCGCGCACGCTGACGTGGCCGGCGGGCAGGGGGCGGGTGGCGGTACGGGCAACCTTGGCGTCGATCTCGCGGTCGACAATGTCGTTGAAGGTGCATCCTGCCCCGCGCATTACCATGGCGCCCACCAGGAACAAGAGCATCAGCTGGCGATCCGGCACGCCGAAGCCCGCCAGGGTGATGGCCCACCAGCCCGGCAGCAGCAAAAGCCAGGTGCCGATGGGCCGGTCGAGGCGTGCTAGGCGCGCGAAGGGCCGGAACGGTGGCGGCAGATAAAGATCAATCCACTCCCGGCTATAAAAGTTGCTAGTCCCCATCGTGGCCCCGCTCTTCTCAAATCCCCAAGCTCCACTAGACTAGGGGCAACGCGCGCCCTACTCAATGCTTGTGCTCAATGCTTCACGAGGTCCATGTCCAAGCCTTCGCCCCGCTTATACGTTGAGGCCTCTCTGGACGCCGGTGCCGCCGTGGCCGCGTCGGAGGGCCAGGCCCATTACCTTCTGCATGTCATGCGCGCGGGCGCGGGTACTTTAGTCAAACTGTTCAATGGGCGCGACGGCGAGTGGGAAGCCACGCTCAGCCTGCCCGCCAAAAAGCGTGTGCAGTTTGATGTGACGCGTCAGACGCGTCCGCAAACACCCATGCCCGATCTGTGGCTGGCTTTCGCGCCGGTGAAGCGGATCGAATTCCTCGCGGAAAAAGCGTCGGAGCTGGGCGTGGCGGAGCTGCAGCCGGTGTTCACGCGCCACACCGACATCACGCGCGTGAATGTCGAGCGCCTGCGCGCCAATGCCACCGAAGCCGCCGAGCAATGCGAGCGCCTGACCGTGCCGACCGTTCACGAACCCGTGAGCTTCGAGCGCTTGATTGCCGCATGGCCCAAGGACCGCCGGCTCTATGTTCTCGATGAAACCGGCGGCGGCATACCCATTGCCGCGGCGCTTACGGTCCATGAGCCCGCCGGCTTTCTCACCGGCCCCGAAGGCGGCTTCGCCCAATCTGAGCTTGACGCCCTTAGGCAACTGCCTTTTGTTACGGCGGTGGGAGTGGGACCGCGCATCTTGCGGGCTGAGACCGCGGCCTTGGCCGCGGTGGCATGCTGGCAGGCCCTGTTGGGGGACTGGTCAGGAAAAGACTGGGCGCCGCGGAACTGACCTCGAGCGAAGAATAAATGTCATAGGCTACGGCTGGCGGCCGCGCGGCGGGCGTCCTATGTAACCGCGACCACGAAAGCGTTGTACGGCCCTTACGATCCTGGGCGCCGGTTTTATCTCGACAGGCAAGGGGCCTCAGCCTTTCATGACGTCGTTCCGCTCCGAACAGGACGAGCCAGTAACGTCCAAGGCTCAGCTCATTGCGACGCTGGCCAACGGGTCCAAGCCCAAGGACCAATGGCGTCTCGGCACCGAGCACGAAAAATTCGGCTACATCAAAAGTACGCACCAACCGTTGCCCTACGAGGGTCCCGCCGGCATCCAAGCCCTGCTGAGCGGATTGCAGCGCTTCGGCTGGCAGCCGGTGCTGGAGGGCGACAACGTCATCTCGCTTAGCCAGAAGGGCAAGGGCACGATCTCGCTGGAACCCGGCGGGCAATTGGAATTGTCGGGCGCCACGCTCGATACGGTCCACGAGACCCACGCCGAAATCAGCGATCACCTGGCCCAAGTGAAAACCGTCGGCGACGAGTTGGGGCAAGGCATGCTGGCGCTGGGCTTCACGCCCGACTGGCGGCGCGAGGACATCCATTGGATGCCTAAGGGCCGCTACAAGATCATGCGCAGCTATATGCCCAAGGTCGGAACCATGGGCATCGACATGATGACCCGCACCTGCACGGTGCAGGTCAATATGGACTACGCATCCGAAGCCGACATGGTGAAGAAGCTGCGCGTCAGCCTCGCGTTGCAGCCGGTGGCGACGGCCTTGTGGGCCAACTCGCCCTTCACCGAGGGCAAGCCCAACGGCTGTCTCTCATTGCGCGGCAAGGTCTGGCAGAACACCGACCCCGATCGTACCGGCATGCTGCCCTTTGCGTTTGAGGACGGCATGGGTTTCGAGCGCTACGTTGACTACCTGCTCGATGTGCCGATGTATTTTGTCTACCGCGACGGCTACATCGACGCCTCCGGGCAATCCTTCCGCGACTATATGAACGGCAAGCTGCCGGCGCTGCCGGGCCAGGCACCCACGGTCGCCGACTGGATCGATCACATGTCCACCGCCTTCCCGGAAGCGCGGGTGAAAAATTACATCGAACTGCGCGGCGCCGATTCCGGCCCGCTGGACCACTTGGCGGCGCTGCCGGCCTTCTGGGCCGGTCTGCTCTATGACCAAGCGTCCCTCGACGGCGCCTGGGACCTGGCCAAGGGCTGGTCGGCCGCTGCGCGCGCGCAACTCCGGGCCGACGCGCCGGTGCTGGGTCTAAAGGCCGAAGTTGGTGGACGCTCAGTGCGGGAGATCGCCCGGGACCTGTTGGCGCTGTCCGAGGCCGGGCTCAAGCGCCGCGCCCGCAAGGATCAGGCGGGCAGGGACGAAACCTGCTACCTCGCCCCCTTGCAGGAGATAACCGCATCGGGGATAACCGCCGCGGAGCGTATGCTGGCCCTCTACAACGGCCCTTGGGGCGGCGATGTGGGCAAGGCCTATCAGGCATTCAGCTATTGAGGAGCGGGGATCCGTGGCAACTGCAAAGTCCAAAGCTAAGGCCAAATCTAAAGCCAAGCCCAAGGCCAAGCGCATAGCGAAGCCGGCCAAGCGCCCCGCTCAAAAAAAGGTGGCCAAGAAGAAAGCCCCCAAGAAAAAAGCCCCCAAGAAAAAAGATTGGCGCATCACTTGCACCAGCCTCGCCGAAATCCGCCAGAACATCGACCGTCTCGACAATCTGATCGTGCCGCTGCTGTGCCAGCGTCTGCACTTCGTCACCCAGGCGGCTAATTTCAAACCCTCGGTCGCCGGCGTCGTGGTGCCGTCGCGGGTCGAGGAGATAATCCTTAGGGTGCGCGCCGCTGCGGCGAGTCTTGGCGCCAGTCCGGACACCATCGAGCGCGTCTACCGCAGCATCATCGACGCCTTCACAGCCGACGAGCAGCGCCATTGGCAGGCGCTGCATACGCTAAAGGCTGAAACCCGCTAACCGGTGGCTTGCAGATCGGCCTGTTCCCAGGCCGCAATATCGTCGAGCATCTTGGCGTACTGCTTGAGCCGGTCGCCATAGCCCGGCTGTGACAATGATCGGCGCAATTTGCTGTCGATTTTTTCCCAATCTTCAGGCGTCAGGTGCTCCAAGGCATAGGAAAAGAAGAGCCCTTCTTCGCGGCGGATGTGGCGCCGTTCCGCGGCGATAAAGTCCCGAGCGGTTTGGCAGAAGGCCTGCCGCGAAATCTCGGCATCAGCCAGAACCCGCGACACCGCCTCGGCGAAACGCTCGTGCTTGTCGGCAACCTCGCCGTGCTCACGCTCGATCTGAACGACCTCGAAGGCCCGTTCGGCGGATCGCATCTTAAGGGCATTGTAGATCTCGTCTTCGACGGGGTGATGATAGTTCGCCGGATATTCACCGAGATAGCGAAGCAGTCCGTTCAGGATGTCAAAGTCGGGGGCTTTGAATTGGGCGATCGCATTCACCTGGCGGTCTAATACGTTGAGCGCTCGGCGAAAGGCGACATGGTCAAGGGATAACCGGCCGAGGGCGTCGGGGAGCGCATAGGGCATGGCCGTCGTCATCTCCTGTCACACAGGACGGACAGAATGAGACAGGCCGTTGGCCGAGGCCTTGACCGGCGTCAATGGGCCAGCAAAAGGCGCCAGCCTGGAGCGACTCGGGTGCTTACCGCTAGAGCGTTTCGGTCAGATGCCGCGCCAAGGCGGCCAAAGCGCCCAGCAGCAAGATCACCGATGACAGAAATGAAATGCCGAAGCCGGGGCCGCGCTTCTCGGCGGCTTTGAAGTAGCCGAGGGCATAGAGCAGGCGCCCGATCGGCCAGAAGATGCCGACGATGGCGGCGGCCGGATCGCCCCACGCTGACGCGAACAAGGCCATGGCGGGCAGGAAGATCACCAGCTGCTCGAGTGTGTTCATATGCGCGCGGAAGACCCGCTGGAACTCCGGCGGACCATCCACGACAGGCGCATGAACATTATATTTTGCGCGGGCTTTGCCCACTCTCAGCGCGGCCCAAATGTAAACAAAAAGTGAAAGCACCACGACGAGAGAGCTCAGCGGGTATGCGGCGATCATGGCGATTTTCTCCCCAAATTTTTGGCGCGTCGGCAGCGCCTGGTGTGCGCCTCCGTCAGCGGCGGCGGCGCCTTGATTGCGCCACAGCGTCGCCGTTGCCGGCGGGCCCAGACTTCCCCGAGGCCCCGACCGGCGAACACCAGCTTGTTGGCCTAAAGGCACAGAGTCAAAAAAAATCCGGAGCGTTAAAGATTATTACTTGATTTCCCGCACAATAGGAGTAAATGCGAACCCAGACGTTACGCGCACGTGCCTAAAGCAGCTTGCCGTTAAGCAACGACGTAAGCGTCCTTTCGTTGGTTGGACTTAGTGTTCGTCTGATTGATCAAAGGAGGCCGTGCATGCCCCTTCTAAAAAAGAGACCACGTTTGCGTTTGCCGACCCCGCGCAACAATCGGGTGCCGGCTGCGTTGACCGATTGTCGCAACATCGCCTGGGACGGCCACGACTTGGTTGTCATCTCCAGGTTTAATGTTCTTCGGGGTTGAAATCCCAGCTTCACCGTTAGTGTCTGCTGCCCGTCGGGGGGAACCGGCCGGGCTGATGGTATGGCGCCGCCGAAAGCGGCTAGTTGAACAAACGAAGTTGCGGGAACGAAAGTAAAGATGGTCCAATTCAAAGCGCGTCAATTCGAACAGCCCATAGCGAACGACCTGCCGGAAACTCTTTTCCGTTCCGTTGACGACGTGGCCAAGCGGCTGAAGCCCGAAGCGCCCGTGCAGTGCGTATTCCCGGAAAGCATCCGCGCGCAGGCGCAAGCTTTCATCACCCAGTTCCCGGGCGAAGTGCTCTATGCCGTGAAGTGCAATCCCGGCGTGGAGTTCCTGCGCCACATGCATGCGGCCGGCATCCGTCAATTCGACGTGGCCTCGCTGGACGAAGTGCGCTTGGTGAAGAGCCTCTTCCCCAAGACCGCGACCCTGCACTTCATGCACCCGGTGAAATCCCGTGACGCCATCCGCGCGGCCTACAAGCTGGGCGTGCGCACGTTCGCGCTGGATTCTGTCGGCGAGCTAATGAAGATCCTGGAAGAAACCAGATCGGCAAAGGATCTGAAGCTGTTCGTGCGTCTGGCCGTCTCCGGCAACGCGGCGGCCTATGACCTGTCCGGCAAATTCGGCGCGGCGCCTTCGGCGGCGGCGGACTTGCTGCGCCATGCCCGCAAGGTCGCCTACAAGCTCGGCATCTGCTTCCACGTCGGTTCCCAGTGCATGGACCCGGCGGCCTATCGTGCCGCCATCGGCCGTGCGGGCGAAGTCATCGGCAAAGCCAAGGTGAAGGTCGATGTCCTGGATGTGGGCGGCGGTTTCCCCGCGACTTACCCGAACATGACGCCGCCGCCGCTGGAAGACTTCATGTCCGCGATTGTTGATGCGGCGCAGCCGCTCATCGCCGAAGGCGGCATTGCCGCCGGTGCGGCGCTGTGGTGCGAACCGGGCCGCGCGATGGTTGCCGCCGGCGCCTCCATGCTTGTGCGCGTGATGCTGCGCAAAGGTCGTCGCCTGTTCATCAACGACGGTACCTACGGGAGCTTGTTTGACGCCGGCGCCCTGAACTGGCGTTTCCCGGTGCGTTTGGTGCGCCCCATGGGCCGCAGCGGCAAAAACTCCTCGACGCCCAACACCCGCCTTCCGTCCGAGAAGCTGGTGCCGTTCGTGTTCTACGGCCCCACTTGCGACAACATGGACAAGATGAAGGGCCCCTTCCTGCTGCCCGAAGATACCCAGGAAGGCGACTGGATCGAGATTGGCATGCTGGGCGCCTACGGCTCGGCCATGCAGACGCGTTTCAACGGCTTCCATTCGTCGGTGGCCGCGACGGTTTGGCCCGAATCCATGCCGGCCTTCGCCGTGGACCGCCCGCGTAAGCGGGGGGGGCTGCGCGACGTTTCCCAGCCGGCGTCCGGGCCCGCCCAGGCCACGCTGACCCAGCCTGCCCCGCAACCGCTGTCCGGGACCGAGGCGGGTGCCGAGTCCGGCTCCGAATTGTCCGCGGACGGTAACACCGACTCCCATACGCTTGAGCTAAAATAGCCGCGTTACAGGCTTTCCCGCACCGGTCTTGACCGGGGCGGGTTCCTCTGCCTTTTTTCTCTCCCTCTCAACCTATCAGGAACGGACGCTCGACCCATGGCCGCGCCCAAAACGAAATCCAAGACCGCCTCGAAGAACCCGCGCAAGAACACCAAGGCGCAGCTGCTCTCGACGCCGGTCGAGCACATCGATATCACCTCGTTCGATGCGCGCCCCATCATCGACGCCATGGGCAAGATGTCGTTCACCTCGCGCGACACCGGCCGTGCGGCGGCCATCTTCAATATGATGCTGAACGATTCCAAGTGCTCGAACATCCTGACGCTGGCGGGCTCGACCTCGGCCGGCGGGTGCATGCAGGTCTACGTCGACATGGTGAAGTACGGCATGATCGACGCCATCGTTTCCACCGGCGCGTCCATCGTCGATATGGATTTCTTCGAAGCGCTCGGCTTCAAGCACTACCAGGGCTCGCAGTTCATCGACGACCGCGACCTGCGCGCCAATTACATCGACCGCATCTACGACACCTATATCGACGAGGAAGAGCTGCAGCATTGCGACAAGGTCATCGGCGAAATCGCCGACAGCCTGGAGCCGCGCGCCTATTCGAGCCGCGCCTTCATCAAGGAAATGGGCCGCTGGCTGAAAGGCCGTAAAAACCGCAAGAAGGAGTCCCTGGTCGAGACATGCTTCGACATGGATGTGCCGATCTTCTGCCCGGCGTTCACTGACAGCTCGGCCGGCTTCGGTCTGGTGCTGCACCAGAAGCGCAATCCGAAATCGCATATGACCATCGATTCTATTGCCGACTTCCGCGAACTGACCGATATCAAGATCAAGGCCGGCTCGACGGGCCTGCTGATGATCGGCGGCGGCGTGCCCAAGAACTTTGTGCAGGACACGGTGGTCTGCGCTGAAATTCTGGGCGTCGATGCCGAAATGCATAAATACGCCATCCAGATCACCATTGCCGATGTTCGTGACGGGGCGTGCTCATCCTCAACCCTCAAGGAAGCCAATTCCTGGGGCAAGGTCGACACGACCTATGAACAGATGGTCTTCGCCGAAGCGTCCAGCGTCATCCCGCTGATCGGCTCCGACGCCTATCACAGAGGCGCTTGGAAGAAGCGCAAGGCGCGTAAATTCGCAAAGCTGTTTGAGTGATGTCTTTGCTTGCGCGCCTCCGGCGCGACGGCGCCTGGAAAAACGCAAGGCGCGTAAATTCGCGAAGCTGTTTGAGTGATGTCTTTGCCTGCGCGCCTCCGGCGCGACGGCGCCTGGAAAAACCGCAAGGCGCGTAAATTCGCAAAGCTGTTTGAGTGATGTCTTTACTTGCGCGCCTCCGGCGCGACGGCGCCTGGAAAAACCGCAAGGCGCGTAAATTCGCGAAGCTGTTCAGCTAAAGCCGGCCCTTCGCCCATTTCAAGATCGCTTCGCGGCCACGGGCGAGATCACCGTCGGCGGCCGCAAGATTTTCGGCCATATGCGTAGGGTTGCCGGTGCCTGGAATGGCGACGGTGACGCCGGGATGTCCGAGGACGAACTTCAGCAGCACTTGAGACCAGGTTGAGGCGCCGATCTCCTTGGCGAAGGGCGGTAGGGGCTGTTTCGAAACTTCGCTCAAGAGGCTGCCGCCGCCGAAGGGGAGATTGACGATCACGGCGATGCCCTTGTGCTCCGCCAGCGGCAGAAGGCGCTGCTCGGCCATGCGGTCGTCCAGAGAATAGTTGAGCTGGACGAAATCCACCTTTTCGTTGTTCAGGGCGGCTTCCAGCTCGTTATAAGCGCCGCTGTGGTAGTGGGTGACGCCGACGTAGCGCACGCGGCCTTCTTTCTTCCAGCCTGCTAGGGTGTCGAGATGGGCGCGCGTATCGAGCAGGTTATGGACCTGCATTAAATCAATACGGTCCGTGCGGAACAGCTTGAAGGACTTTTCCATTTGGGCAATGCCGCGCGCCTGGCCCGATGTCCAGACCTTGGTGGCGATGAACGCGCGGTTGCGCAAGTTCGCCTCCTGTAGGAGTGCGCCGGAGACATCTTCCGCGCGGCCGTACATGGGTGAGCTGTCCACGACGCCGCCTTTGGTGGCGACCACCAGCTTCAGCACTTCGGTCAAGCGCGCGCGGGTACCGGCGTCGCCGCCAACATCAAAGCCGCGGTAGGTGCCGACGCCGACGATGGGCAGCATCTCACCGGTGGAGGGAATAGGGCGTTGTTGCATGGGGCCATCATAGGATAACCCGAGAAAGATGTCAGGTGGCGCGCGCATGGTTCCGGGGCGAAAGTTGTATTCCAGGGGAATTTCTTGATGCGCTGCGGTGTGGCTTGGGTGCTGATATCGCTCGCGCATTCAATATGGCGCGTCCGAGTTTGTGCGTGGTAGTGTCGCGCCGCTGATTTCCCGGGGGGACTTCCGGGCTGATGAAACGTCATTGGAACGCCGTTTTCATGTTCCAGATTGGGGCGCCCTGAAAATCCTTTTCTTAATTCTTTTCTCAACCGCTTTGCGAAGAGTTTCCATATCGTGATCGACGTTCATCCTGCGGGTTCCCAGGGTCCCGCACCCTGCGCCGCGTCCTCTGCTGCGGCTTCATCACAGGCTTCCGAGGCCGCGCGCGACCTGGTCGCGCGCGTCAAAGCCCATGCCGTACCGGACAGCTTCCGCGGCTTGCGGCAGTTGCTCGTCACGGCGGCGGCCTTTGCCGGACTCTGGCTGGCGATGTGGTGGTGCCTGGACGTCAGCTATTGGCTCACCTTGGCATTGGCGATCCCGGCGGGGGCCTTTCTGGTGCGCTTTTTCATGATCCAGCACGATTGCGGCCACGGCTCGTTCTTCCGCTCGCAGCGCGCCAATGACCTGGTCGGACGCATGATCAGCGTACTTACGCTGACGCCCTACACCTATTGGCGGCGCTTGCATGCCGAACATCACGCGACCTCGGGCAATCTCGACAAGCGCGGCGTTGGCGATGTGACGACGCTGACCGTGCGCGAATACCTCGCCCTATCACGCTGGCAGCGGTTCATGTACCGCCTCTATCGCCATCCGCTGGTGCTGTTCGGCATCGGCCCGGCTTATGTCTTCATGATCAAGCATCGCTTGCCTTTGGATCTGCCGTTGCGCAAGATCAGGCTGTGGGGCAGCGTGCTGGCCACCAATGGCGCCATCGCCGTGGTCCTTGTGCTGCTGGCGGTGCTGATCGGTCCTATCGACATGATCAAGCTGCAGGTGCCGGTAACATTCGTGGCCGCAGCCATCGGCGTGTGGCTGTTTTTCATCCAGCACCAGTTCGACGGCGTGCATTGGTGGCGCGGCGACGACTGGCACCCCGATCATGCGGCGCTTTACGGCAGCTCCTATTACAGCCTGCCCAAGATTCTTCAGTGGCTGACCGCCAACATCGGCCTGCACCACATCCACCACCTGTGCAGCCGGGTGCCGAACTACCGTCTGCAGGAATGCCAGGACCGCGTGCCCGAGCTGGGACAGGCCCGGCGCGTGACTCTGCTGGAGTCCTTGCGCTGTACCCGCCTCGCGCTGTGGGACGAGGCCGAAAAGCAGTTGATACGCTTCCGCGATCTGAAGCGCATGCGCCGCCTGGGCCCACGTTCTTAATCAGCGTCCTTAGCGCCTACCGCTGCCGCCGCGGTTTGGCTACACTCGCGCGAAGGTTTTCTCCGGGGGATGGTGACGCGTGTCTGAAGTTCTTGATGTAACCGATCGGCCCATGGCTGATCAGCGGCTGATTCCGGTGCGCGATGCGATCATCGCCGGACGCCATAAAGTGCTTTCGCTGGACGTCTTCGACACGCTGCTGTGGCGCCGTGTGCCCGAGGCCGCCGATTTCTTTCTGGTTCTGGGACATGCCCTGGCCGCCGCCGGCAAACTGGCCGCCCATACCTCGCCCATGGCGTTCTCCGACCTGCGCCGGGGCGCCGAGCGCGCGGCGCGCGAAAAGGTGCAGGCCGTCACCGGCTACCGCGAAATCACGCTGGCGGACATTTACGCCGAGCTGCCGGATCACGTGTTTGCCGCCGGCTTTGAAAGGCCCGCGCGCATAGAGACCGAGTTGGCGCTGGAACGTGACCAACTGGTTCTCGATGAAGATGTGGTCGCGTTGATGAAGGCTGCCAAATCCGCCGGTGGGCGCGTCATTCTGGTATCGGATACCTATTTTTCGTCGGCCGAGCTGCGCGGTTTCCTGACGGCCGCCGGATTTAAGGATGAGTCGCTGATCGACCGCGTCTATGTCTCCTGCGAAGCCGGCAAGCCCAAATACCGCGACCTGTTCGACGTGATCGTAAAGGACATGGCGGTCGTGCCGAGCTCTATCGTCCACATTGGCGATACCCTGGAGGCCGACATCAATCCGTGCCGCCTGCGCGGCATCTCCGCAGCGCTCTATGACAAATGGAGCTTTCCGCCCCGGGTCCAGACCGTGGAGTTTCCCTCGCCGATCACGGGGCGGGAAAAACGCGCGGGCCTTTTGGGCGAGCGGGGCGACTTCGGCCTTTCGGGTTTGCGCTCGCGGCTCGCCTACCGCCCGCCGGCAGACATGACCGCCGACCTGAAAGCCTATTGGAGCTACGGCGCCTCGGTGCTGGCGCCGGTCTTTGCCGGCTTCGCCCGCTGGGTGGTGGCCGAGAGCGCGGCATCCGGACGTACTTTCGGCCTGATGCGCGAGGGCAGGTTCCTGAAGCGCGTGGTGGAAGCCACAGCCGAACAACTCGGCATGCCGCGCGCGGTCGAGGAGCTATGGCTGTCCCGCCGTGCTGTGGTGCGGGCGGGCCTTTATGCCGACGATCTCAACTTGCTGCCGGAAGCGATCCTGCTGACGCCCGGCGCCGGCCTGCAGGCTATCCTGGCGGGCCTGGGGTTAAGCCCGGCCGATCTGAACGGCGTGCTGCCGCCCGGCTTTGCCCTCAACCAGCCCGATGCCCTGCCGGCGTTGAGCCAGGCAATCGCCGCGACCCCGGCGCTGAAGGACAAAGTGGTGGCGGCCTCGGCGCACTTACGCGCCAATTTGCTCAAGGGCCTCGCCAAGCAGCTTGATACCGGCGCGGCCCAGAATGTGACTGTGTTGGACCTGGGCTATGCCGCCACCATTCAGACCGTGCTGGCCCGCATCCTCGCGCGCGAGGGCAGCCCGGTGATGCTGACCGGCCTTTACCTCGCGCTCAACGACAAGGCCATGGCCAATGTGCGCGACGGCGCGGACTTGCGCGCCTATCTGGGCGACGAGGGCTTCCTAGGCACCACGGCGGCGCTGCTGTCGCGGACGCCAGATGTTCTGGAGCACGCCTGCATGTGCCGCGAAGGCAGCCTAGAGGCCTACGACGACGCCGGTGCGCCCGTTCTCCTGCCCAATCAGCGCGACGCTGCCCAGCTGGCCCAGATGGAGGCGATGCAGGATGGCATCTTGGCGGGCGTGGCGGCCGTCAACCGGCTGCTGGGCGGCCTGGACCGCACGCCGGCGGCCACGCCCGCGCTCAAAGCCCAGATTGCCCAGATCATTTCCGGGGCGCTGCTGCGCCCCACCCCCGAGGAGGCGGCTGCTATCGGCGGCTGGAAACACGAGGCCAATTTCGACCTCACCGACGTACGCCGTCTGGCCGATCTGGCTTTCCACCCGACGGAGCTGGAATACCGCGGCTGGCCGGCGCTGCACCAGTTGGGACGCCACCAGGTCTATTGGCCGGCGGCGGCGCTGACGACGGCAAACCCGTTCCTGGGCGCGGGCTACGCCCAGGGCGTGGATATGGCCTTTGAAGCCTCCCACCTGACCGCCGGGCCAATGCTCGGCGGCGTGGTCATCTGCCCGGACATGGGCGCGGGTTTCGACACCAAGCGCCAGGGTGTGGTGCCGCTCGCCGTCAACGCCTTCGGGCGCGGCGAAATCGAGGCGATGATCAAACCCTTCGGTCCCGAGGCCTATTGGCGCTTACGCTTCAGCTGGCCCGATGCGCGGGCCATCTTGCAAATCGACGGCGCCGCCGCCGCCTACATTGGCGAGCACGAACAACGCCCGGCCGAACTGCGGCCGGTGGTGTGGAGCGGCGCCTTCAAGATCATGCAAGGGATTTACATGATCGAGCCCGGCAAGCCCGCCGAAGCCATCATCGCGCTCAACACACCGCCGGCTTGGCCGCACGCGCTGCAGCTGGTCCTGCGGTTCAAGTACTTGAAGCTCGATCCCGTCTTCGGCGCGGCGCGGCCATGAGCCAAAACCGCCAAGCTAATCGTCTGTGCATGGTGACGACCAACTACAACTACGGCGCCTATCTCGACGACTGCATGCGGTCGATCCTGTCCAGCAAAGGCGCCCAGCGGGTCGACTACATCGTCATGGACGGCGGCTCAACGGACAATTCAATCGACATCATCAAGTCGCACGCCCCGAAGCTGGCCTACTGGCAGACCGAACGCGACGCCGGCATGTACCACGCCATCCAGGCGGGCTTCGCCGAGTCGGACGCGCCCTACATGGGCTGGCTCAATTCCGATGACCAGCTGGCGCCCTGGGCCATTCAAAGCGTGCTGGATATTTTCGACCAATTACCGAACGTGCGCTGGATCACCTCGCGCCATCCCATGCAGGCGCGCAAAGACGGCATTGTGATCAAAGCCGACTTCCTGCCCGGCGTCGACAACTGGGGATTCTTCAACGGCGAATATGTGCGCTCGCTGGGTCTGCCGTCCTCGGGCTGGATCGTACAGGACTGCACCTTCTGGCGGCGCGATCTGTGGGACGAGGTGGGCGGCGCCTTCGATTTATCGCTGAAGCTGGCTGCGGACTTCGAGCTGTGGGCGCGCTTCATCCAGAAAACCGACCTCTACGTCGTGCCGGTGCCCTTCGGCATCTATCGCTATCACGGCGCCAATGCCGCCATCGCGCAGCGCGACGTCTACCGCGACGAATGCGTCAAGGTGCTGCAGCGCTATACGCCGATCATCCCTGAGGACTTAAAGCGCCTCGGCGACCGGGTCATCGCCAAGCATCTGAAGGCCATCGGCTTCGGCCACCTGGTCGACAAGAACATGGGCCCGCCGCTGAAGACCATCCTCTATAACCACGCCGAAGGCCGCTACTTCGTGCATGAGCAGGACTAGCGCGTGCGCGCTGCCCCCGACACCATCCTGGTCAGCCGTTCGCCCGGTGAGACGCGCTACGCGTTGCTAGCGGGCGAACAGGTGATCGAGATTGTCCACCGCCGCGATGCCGAACTGCAGCCGGGCGCGGTCTATGCGGGCCGAATCACCGCGCGCGTGCCGGGTGTGAACGCGGTATTTGTCGAGATTGGCGACGGGGCCCCCGGCGTTCTGGCGGTCAAACATCCGCCGCCGCTGGGCACGGCCGTGGCGGTGACGGTGATCGTGCCGGCGCGCGGCGACACTTCAAACCAGAAGGGCGCCGAGCTGAAGGCCGCCGAGCTGCGTATTCCGGACACTGCCAAAGTCCCCAGCCTGTTGCAGGCCGCGCCTGAGCCCGTCACCGCATGGCTTACCTGTTACGACCAGGGTATCGCGCGCATTGTCGCGACGCCGCGTCGCGAAGCCCAGCGTCTGCGCACGCTTCTGGGCCCGGGCGCGCCGGTCGAGGACTACGACGGTGATCTCTTTGCCGCCGAGGGCGTCGATGAGGCCATTGAAGCGGGCCTCGCGCCGTTGGTGCCGCTGCCTTCCGGCGGCAGCCTGATCATCGAGCACACCGCCGCCATTATCGCTATCGATATCAACTCGGGCCCGGCCGATCCCGGCATCGCCAACGGCGAGGCAGTGGTGGCGGTCGCGGCCGAGCTGCGCCGGCGCAATATCGCCGGGCATATCCTGGTCGACATCATCCCTGGGCGGCGCCGGGCGGCATGGCCGCGGCTTCTTGCTGAGGCTCTCAGCGACGATCCCGTACCCGCACGGGTCACAGGTCTGACACCGCTTGGCATGATCGAGCTGACCCGCCAGCGTTTAGGGCTTTCGCTGCGCGAGATGCTGTGCGACGCCGACGGTGGGCTCAGCGCCGCCAGCGTGGCTTACAAGCTGTTGCGCGATGCGGTACGGCTCGCGGTTACGGAGAAGGCCGCGGGCGTTGCCGCCGGTGCCGCGCCGGCGGTGGTGGCGCTGCTCCAGGGCACCTTGCGACCGGCCTTGGAGGAGGCGAGGGACATGGTCAAAGGCGAGATCGCGCTCAACGCTCGCACCGACTTTACGCGCACGCGTTTTGAACTCAGACCGGCTTGACCTTTTGCCGGGCTGTCCCAATTATTCAGCCATGAGTGACGAAGCCGATCCCACAGATTCAAGTAAGCTCTCCCAGGTCCGTGTAACGGCGGCCAAGTGCGTTCGTTGCGGTCAGCCGGTGCAGCCGCGTTTCCGGCCGTTCTGCGGCCAGCGCTGCGCCGATATCGATTTGGGCAAGTGGTTTACGGGCGGCTACAAGGTCGCCACCGACGAAGGCCCAGATCAGCACAGTGGTCCGGGCGGCGAGGAAGACCCCGAGAAGCCCTAAAAGCCGCCGCAAAACCCCGAAAAAGCCCAGGAACCTCAAGGATTTCAGCCCGCTCCCCGCATCGGCACGGATGCTGGACAGGCCCCCGGTTCTCTTTTATAAAGCGCGCTTTCCAAGGCTTTGTCCCTAATGTGGCTTTGCCCTTATGCCCGGGTAGCTCAGTTGGTAGAGCAACGGATTGAAAATCCGTGTGTCGGCGGTTCAACTCCGTCCCCGGGCACCATTTTTACGTCATTTTGTTGAGTGAAATCCACTTCGTCGCGGCGAGGTGGTGTAATTCCTGTGTAATCATGCCGCGGCGGCGGCATGCTCGCTGGCGGCTTGTTCCGTCTCGATTTGGCGGCAGACCGTGTCGTAGCGGTTGGTGGAGTGACGCAGAAAAATGACGTCGAGCACCGGCATGCAGTATTCGCTCGACGTCAGGTTGGAATTGGCGCGCAGCTGATCGGCGGCTTGCCAAAGGTTGGCTTCGACCTGGTCAATGCTCTGGAACGTGCCTGTCGTCATTTCTTTTTAGGCACCGTTTGATAACGCATGTCGAGCTTATCCATTGCGGCGGCAATATGCGCACCTGACTGATGAGCATACCGCTCTACCATGATCATGGTCTTGTGGCCGCTGATTCGCTTGACTGTAGGCAAATCCACTCCTGCCTGGACCAAATGGGTAATGGCTGTATGGCGAAGTGTATGGCGTACAACCTGCGTCGGATCGAGGCCCGCAGCCATGACCGCGCGCACAAACGGCTTACGGACATCGACGGTATGTCCCATGCGAGCGCCGGGAGAGGGAAACAGCCAGGGGGTCCCTGGTGGCAACGTCTTGAGGTATCCCGCGAGAAATGCAGCGAGATCCTGGGAAATTGGCTGGCTCCGTGGTCCCGCTTTCGCATGCGGGATGTGAATCCTATTCGTAGCAAGGTCAACGTGCTCACGCCGAACCGAAAGAATTTCGGATTTTCTCATCGCCGTGCGCAAACCGATCAGGATGAACGGATAAATTTGGCGATTTTGATCAGCTTTGGATGCATTCAAGAGCGCCTCAGCTTGCTCCGTCGTGAGGTAAACAATTCTGCCGCCATCTTCCTTGAGCCGCTTCATCTTCAGGGGCGTCCGGTCGATCCAACCCCATGTAAAATCGCATCCAACATTGACCCCACCCCGAAGGCTTCTCAGCGCATTGATCTCGTTGTGAAAGATTGCAATTGAGGGGGTCGCGTGACGCGCCCAATCGTGACCCCACCCAAGTTGCGTATTTCCACGTTTGATCAATGAGTTAT
>CANJLF010000001.1 GCA_947475295.1 Fidelibacterota bacterium | reverse complement strand
TCGCCCCACATCTTCACAAAATCACCCTTGCTGTCGAACTTGTGAACAACCGAATTGACATAGCCGTCGGTGATGTAGGTATTGCCCTTGGAATCCCAGGCAACATCGGTGGGCAAGCGGAAGCTCGACTCTTGCGCCGGCAGATGTTCGCCCGGTTTAGGCTCCGGGCTAGGACCCCTTTCGAGTTCCGCCACGCCTTCTTCCCGTCGGCCATACACTTCCATGACACGGCCCGCGGGATTGAACTTGATGATCATGTTCGCGCCCTTGTCGATGGCCCAAAGGTTGTCCTGTTTGTCGAAGCGAATGCTATGCGCTTCGGCAAAACCATAATTCCCTTTGCTGATCTCGCGGATGAATTTGCCGTCCGCATCGAACTCGTATAATTGACCCGCGGCTTGGCCGAAGACCGGACCCGCAACAAACGGCGTCGTACGCGTGAATACGAAGACGTGGCCTTGAGAATTGACGGCCACACCGGGCGTTTCGCCGAAGTTCCGCCCTTCGGGCAGCAGATCCGGCCAATTCGGGACCGACGTGAATTTAATCACCGGCACGTTTTGCGCTATCGCGGGCGTAGCCATAAGTGCGAGAAGCGGCAATGCCGCTAATAAATATTTTTTCATTTTTCCTTCCCCTGAAATGTTTGGATTGGCGGAACGCCCGGACCAGCAAAACCGATCCGGGCACCAAGCATGCGTGAGTATTACTCCATATTAGAACTTAAAGCGCAAGCCCGCGCGGAACACCGTTCCGTTGACGTCGTAGAGGCCGGCCGCCACCGAAGCCGTGTTACTATAGTTAACTTACCGAGGCGATGGGCGGCGGGCTCATATTGAAGATATGGCGCCCCGTGAAATACGCGGTGCTTTGCACATCCCCTACCTCGAAGACGTATCGCGGATAGGTGTCGATATGGATCCGCCTCGGCAGACTATTTTCGTTGATTGTCTGTCGAGCGGTCGTCGACGCGGGAATTCGGACATACATTCAAAATAGCTGGTGTCGAGCGCACCCTTGCTGATCGCACTGCCGGTGATCTGGAACGTGATCGGATCAAGCTTGTAGTCGGCCGTGAGAACCATCATGCACCGCGGCGTTGCGCCGCCGCTGGTCTGGCCGACCGAGTCCGGCGAGATTTTGTCCTGCGTGAAGTTACGCGGTCGTACCTCATATTGCCATGCAACGTGACATCGCTGTCCAAGCCGGACATCACGCCCGACATACCGAAGCGATCGCTGGCTTCGAAATCGAGACCTTGGGTATCCGGGATTCCGAGGTTTTGGGCCGGCGTGTTGAACGTTTCAAGGACGCCATAGGTGCGGGCGATATTGACGCAGAGCTCGAACGTGGAATGAAGGTGTTGCACACAAGTCACGCTGCGGTGCGGGATGTTTTGTGCGGTTGCGAGATGGGCCGCTGGTGACGTTCGTCAACCGTGAAATAAGCGGGCGTCTAATGGAGATTGGTAATTAGAGCGACCCACAAAGCTGCCTACACGCCTTGAAGACTTTATCCATGTATAGGGATAATCCATTTAGATGGGCGCGATTTAGCAGTACCTTAACTGCGAGCGAAACGGGTGGCAGGGGTTATTCTTTTCAAACGCTCTACCGCATTTAAGTGACCGATGGCGCTAACGTTCTTATACTCACCGCCGCAAAGTGATACGGACCTCACATTGGTCGTGGGAATAATCGTCTGTACGTTTGTCTGACACGTTTTTCCTTGGGGAGGTTTTCATGAAGCGCTCTGTTTCATTTGGCTTGCTTACGTCCGTTGCACTTGCCGCGCTGACAGTTTCAGGTTTCTCATTCGCGGCTGATGCGCCGCAAGCCGCACCCCATTGGGGCGAAGGTGGCGTGCCGCAGTTCGAGCTCGACCGCAGCTGGCCCAAGGTTCCGGCACAGTTCAAGGTTGGATTTGGCACTTCCGTTTTCGGCGACAAAAACGGTCACGTCTGGATCCTTTCGCGTCCGCGCCGGCTTTCGAAAGAAGATCAAGCCCACGCCGCGCCGCCGGTCATGGAATACGACATCGCTGGAAATTACATCCAGGGCTGGGGCGGCAAAAGCGGCCCGGGCTATCAATGGCCATCGAACGAACACGGCATGTTTATCGATGACCAAGGATTTGTGTGGATCGAAGGTAATCAGGACGGCAATACCGGCAAGCCTGACGAGCTCCCGAACGACAACCAGATCATTAAGTTCACGAAGGACGGCAAATTTGTGATGGCCATTGGCAAGAGTGGCCAGACGGGCAGCAACAAGACCGAGGTCCTTCGCGGCGCCACGGACATGTTTGTCAATGCGAAAAATAACGAGGTCTATGTCTCCGACGGTTACGGCAACAGCCGCATCATGGTCTACAACGCCACGACGGGCGCGTTCATTAAGATGTGGGGCGCCTATGGCCACAAGCCGCTCGATATGGCGGACCGCACGGCACGCTCTCCCCTGAAGGCTGATCCGTGGATGGCTGTTTCGGAAGTTCTGCAGCAGTTCGGTTCACCGATGCATAACGTGAAAGTTTCCAACGACCAGCTGGTTTACACGGCTGATCGCGGAAATAAGCGCGTGCAAGTGTTCACCCTCGACGGCAAATTCCTCACGGAACAGTTTATCGGCATCGATTTGCCGGACCTCGAGGCGCGCGCGATCACTTTCTCACCTGACGCTAACCAGAACTTCCTCTACGTCGGCGGAACACCTGACGCGTGGATCCTGAACCGCCGGACGCTCGAAATCCTGGGCACAATCAAGACTATTCCTGAAGGCGGTCCGCCGGGTCAGTCGGGCGCGACCAATATCGGCCACTTCGTCGGTGTCGATACCGCTGGAAATTTCTACACCGCTGCGGAACTCAGCACCGCTTTGGGAACGACCCGTGGCGCCTTTAAGTACACCTTGAAGGGATACTCCCCGAAAATTCCATGCTGCCAAGCTCCCCGGAATATCAACGCCAGCGCGGCGAGTACGGGAAGCAAAGAAGGCGTGGTTGAAGGCGTAAGATAGCTTTCGCTAAAACATCCGGCGGCTCCCCAGGGGGCCGCCGGACCGCTTCTTTGCTTCATTGCCACACCGGCGAGTAAAGCAAGCGACAGACATTTTTTTCAGTTAAATTTTATTTTGGGAGAATGACATGAAGCGCGTTACTAAATTTGGCCTGCTGACGGCCACTGCTCTGATGCTTTCCGGTTTCTCATTCGCGGCCGATGCGCCGCAAGCTGCCCCGCATTGGGGCGAAGGTGGCGTGCCTCAATTCGAGCTCGACCGCAGCTGGCCCAAGCTTCCGGCCAATAAGATCGTTGGATTTGGGTCTTCTGTTGTCGGCGACAAAAACGGTCATGTCTGGGTTCTGAGCCGCCCTCTCCGCCTGCCGAAAGAACAGCAACCCCAGGCCGCGCCGCCGGTCATGGAATTCGACATCGCTGGAAATTACATCCAGGGCTGGGGCGGCAAGAGCGGCCCGGGCTATCGTTGGCCGTCGAACGAGCATGGCCTGTTTGTGGATGACCAGGGAAACGTGTGGATTCAGGGCAATGCCGATGACAAATCCAATAACCCCGGCAACCTTCCGAACGACAACTCGCTTCTGAAGTTCACGAAAGACGGCAAGTTCCTGATGGAAATCGGCAAGAGCGGCCTGAAGGGCAGCAACGCCACCGAAGTCCTCCGCGGCGCCACGGACCTTTTCGTCAATACGAAGAATAACGAAGTCTATGTCTCGGACGGTTACGGCAACAGCCGCATCATGGTGTACAACGCCACGACGGGCGCGTTCATTAAGATGTGGGGCGCCTATGGCCACAAGCCGCTCGACATGGAAGTGCGGCCGGCACGTTCAGCTCTGAAAGCCGATCCGTGGATGGCTGTTTCAGAAGTTCTGCAGCAGTTCGGTTCACCGATGCATAACGTGAAGGTTTCTACCGATCAGCTGGTTTACACCGCTGATCGCGGAAACAAGCGCGTGCAAGTGTTCACCCCCGACGGCAAGTTCCTCACCGAACAATTTGTCGGCATTGATATCGGCGACATTCAGGTGCGCGGCTTGGCATTCTCGCCCGATCCCGGCCAGCGTTTCCTCTATGTCGGCGGAACGCCGGAAGCGTGGATTCTGAACCGCCGCACGCTCGAGGTTCTCGGCACGATCGAAACGATTCCCAAAGGTGCGGCGCAGGGTGCAACGGGATCGTCCAACATCGGTCACTTCGTTGGTGTCGACACCGCCGGGAATTTCTATACCGCTGCGGAACTCAGCACCGCTCTGGGCGGAAAAACCAATGGCGCCTTTAAGTACACCCTGAAGGGCTACTCGCCTGCTATTCCCTGCTGCAACGCGCCGCGTAACATTAACCCCAACGCGGCCAGCACGGGCGCTACGGAAGGCATCGTTAACGCGCAATAGCCCTTGCTAAATATAAGACTTCGCTAAACATCCGGCGGCCCCACATTGGGGCCGCCGGACTGCGTTAAAGCAACGCCACTTATAAGTGTCGCGCACCTCAGCAAGGGAGGACTCGAGTGAAGACTCCAATCAGGCTAACCAGCACCCTCAAGACGCTTTCGCTTGTCGCGCTTTGCGCGGCCATGGCCCCTGCCCTCGCCCAGGACGTCGGCACAGACGGCACCTCCTTTGTCCGCGTCATGCCGGGCCAGGAGCAATGGGTGGATTATAAGGGCGACGGCGCCGCGTTCGGGATCAAGCAGGCGTTCATCTACGGCGACCCTTCCAAGCCCGGCCTTTACATAATTCGGATCAAGTTCCCGCCCGGCGTCATGAGTTCCCCGCACGCGCACCCCGAAACACGGATCGGCACGGTCATTAAAGGCACGTGGTGGACCGGTACCGGCGACAAACTCGATCTGGCCGCAGCGACGGCAATTCCGGTGGGTGGAATGATGGTTCACCCGGCGGGCAAAGCCCACTACGACGGCGCGCGAAATGAAGAGGTCATCGTTCAAATGATGGGCATTGGGCCTGCGGGAAAGAAGACGGTCGATCCCAAGCAGGCCGGTTTCACGCGCGTTGAAAAGTGAGACCCACCGACTGTTTCATCTTCCTGCGGTTTTGCGCGGTAATACATTTGAAATATGGGGACTTTCTGCCCGAGCCCGCCGCGCCATAATCTTCGTTAAAATCTTTTGCGCCCCATGAAACCGTGGCCTTTGCCCGTGCGTATATAGATGCGAACGGCGATTTCGGGGGGCCCTCAGAATGAGAGCAGTACGTATTCTCGCGGCGGCAGCACTTTGCCTTGCCGCAGGGGGTTTCATTACGTCGACCGCACAGGCGGCGGAGCCCAGCATGGGCACCACGCCCACGCCTGTGGCGGTCACCAGACCCAGTCCCACGCAGAACATCACCGTATATAGTGCGGGCGACGTACCGGTCCGGCAAACGCGGCAATTGACCGCCTATGTGCCGCTGTCACCCAATACCGTCACATGGTCGGTCAACGGCATTGTGGGCGGCGACGCCACCTTCGGCACGGTCTCCGCCACGGGTCTCTACACCGCTCCGCTCACCCCGCCCGAGAAGCCCGTCAGCGTCGCGGCCACGAGCACAGCCTACGCCGATAAATCCAGTGCCGTGGCCATCAACGTCACACAGCTTCCCGTACAGCTGTGGAGCATTTCGCCGGCCACCGGTGCGGCAGGCACCTTCAGGTTCTCGCTCAACGGCGCCAACTTCAACGCCAATTCCGTCATCAGCATGGAAGGAGCCACAGTTGCCGCGAGTTTTGTCTCGCCCACATCCATGCGTGCGAGCGGCACAGTTCCGGCGATCCTCGCCGGCAAGCGAATCTCGGTAAAGGTCGTCAATCCCGGCCTTGGCGGCACGACCAGCAGTTCCGTGACTTATACGGTCGCAACAGCGGCGACCCCTGGTACCGGCGATGGAACGACGCCAACATCTGAGCCCACGCCTACACCCACGCCGACGCCCACCGCGACAACCATCAGCTTGACGCCGAGTGCTGCAACACTCGCGCCGCTCGGCACGCGGCAGTTCACCGCCGGTGTCAGCGGCAATGCGAATATGTCGGTGACTTATAGTGTGAACGACGTCGTCGGCGGCAATAGCGGCCTTGGCACAATTACCAGCGGCGGACTTTACACGGCGCCCTCGGCCACGAGCGCCCAGACCGTGACCATCCGCGCCGTCAGCGTCGCCACGCCTACCGCTGTCGCTACGGCAACTGTCACGATTTCCCCGCCCGATGGCGGAAGCGGTCTCGGCACAGCGAACCTGGCTGCGGCGCGTTTCTTGGAACAGGCCACCTTCGGGCCAACGCCTGCCGCTATCGCCAAGGTTAAGCAGATGGGCATTGATGCCTGGCTCACAGAACAATTCGCCATGCCCGAGACGGCGATCACCGATCCGGGCGGCATGAACAGCAGCCAGCTCAAGGCGCAGTATCTGAGCCGGCTGTCGACAGCCGGCGACCAGTTGCGTCAACGCGTGGCTTACGCTTTGGCGCAAATCATCGTCATCTCGATGAATAAGAACATCTATCCCAACGAGATCGTGCCTTACCTGCAAATTCTATCGCGCAATGCCTTCGGCAATTACCGCACGCTGCTCGGCGACATCTCGACCGGCGCGCAGATGGGCAAGTATCTCGACATCGCCAACAGCAATAAGCCCACAGCCGGCGGCGGCGCCAACGAGAACTATCCGCGCGAGATGATGCAGCTGTTCACGATCGGGCTCATCCAGCTCAACCCCGACGGCACGGCGCAACTGGACGCCGGCAAGAAAACCATTCCAACTTACGACCAATCCACGGTGCAGCAGGTGGCGTTGGCCCTGACCGGCTGGAGCTACGCAGGGCCCAACGCCAACAACTGGGAAAATTTCACCGGGCCCATGCAGCCCCACGACGTCAATCACGATATGCACGCGAAATCCTTCCTTGGCTGCAGTCTCCCGGCGGATCAGGGTGCGGTGACCGACCTCAATGCCACACTCGACTGCGTCTTCGCCCATCCCAACGTGGCGCCGTTCATTTCCACACGCTTGATCCGCAGCCTCGTCACCAGCAATCCGTCCCCAGCCTACGTCGGGCGCGTGGCGGCGGTGTTCAATAACAACGGCGCGGGCGTGAAGGGCGACTTGAAAGCCACAGTCCGCGCTATTCTTACGGACGTCGAAGCGCGCGACGATACGGCGCCGCCGAGTGTCGGGCACTTGCGTGATCCGACACTTCACCTCACGACCTTCCTGCGCGCCTTGAACGGCAGTATCACCGCAACCAATCAGCTGCCCTGGCAGATGAGTCAGATGTCCCAGGAACCGCTGACGCCGCCTTCGGTCTTTGGTTTCTATTCGCCGCAGTATCGCATCCCGCACACGGCCATCGTCGGGCCGGAATTCCAGATTTATTCGCCGACCGAAGCGGTCTTGCGCGGCAACTTGTTCTGGCAGGCGATCACCAATCCGGGCGGCGACTTCACGCTCGACTTGACGTCCTTTACCAGCGCCGCGACCACCGTGGAGCTGATCAATCGCGTCGACCAGGCCTTACTTTATGGCCGCATGCCCCAGGCCATGCGTCAGACTTTGGCCAATGTCCTTGCCGCCCAGGACAGCGCTACCTCGCGCGCGCAACTGGCGCTGTACCTGACGGCGTTGTCGGGTCTCTACGCCGTTCAGTATTAGGGGAACACATATGACTCTTCATTCCCGGCGTACCCTTCTCCGCCTCTTGGCTTCAGCCCCGGCCGTTCTGTCCGTCAACCGCCTCGGCGGCATGAGTGCCTTCGCGCAAAGCGCCCCCGACTACAAAGCGCTGGTCTGCGTGTTCATGTTCGGCGGCAACGACAGCCACAACATGCTGGTCCCGCAAGACCCCGCCGCATTCGCGGCCTATCGCACCGCGCGCGGTGGTCTGGCGTTGCCCGACGGCAATACCAAACTGTTGCCGATTGCGACCCGCGCCGGCGCTCCCTTTGCCCTCAACGATGGGCTGAAAGCAATCACACCGCTGTGGTCCAGCGGACAGCTGGCGGCGGTCGCCAACGTCGGCATGCTGGTGCAGCCCACCACGCGCGCGCAATACCTGGCGAAAAGCGTGCCCGTGCCGACCAATTTATTCTCCCACGCCGATCAAATCATCGAGAAGCAGGCCGGCGACCCCAATGGCTCGGGCGGCTCCGGCTGGGCCGGGCGCATCGCCGATGTGGTGCGCGACAAGAACGGCAGCGCTACTTTCCCGGCCGCGTTTTCGCTCTCGGGACCGGCCCTGCTGGACACCGGCAACTTCATCCAGTCGGCCAGCCTTTATCCCGGCTTCGACCTATCGCCCAATGGCCTCAACGCTTGGCCCGCCGCTGCCGCCGCCGCGCGCGCGCAAGCGTTGAATGAAATCCTCACCTTCGACAGTGGCCTTACGATGGTGCAGGCGGCCAACCAGGTCCGGCAGGATGCCGTAGCGCTCAACGGCCTCCTGAAGAGCGCCGGAAGCTCGTCGCCCCTGGCCACCGCCTTCCCGGGCACGAATCTCGGCAAGCAGATGCAGCAGGTGGCCGAGATCATGAAGCTGCGCTCCGTCACCGGCATGAGCCGTCAGGTATTCTTCTGTTCGCTCGGCGGTTTCGATACACACTCCGGCCAGAGCTGGCAGCAATGGGACCTGTTGGGTCAGGTCGGCGCCGCCATGCGCGCCCTTTATGACGCGACCGTTGAAATGGGCATCGCCGACAAAGTGACAACGTTCACGGAAACGGATTTCGGGCGTACACTGCAGCCCAGCGGTACCGGCTCCGACCACGGCTGGGGCGGGCACAATCTTGTACTGGGCGGCGCGGTGAAGGGCGGCGACATCTACGGCACCTTTCCCGCGCCAGCCCTTGGCGGCCTCGACGACGCCAACGCGCGCGGCGTGCTCATACCGACCACATCGCTGGATCAATACGGCGCTACACTCGCGGCCTGGTTCGGCGTCGCGCCCAGCGCCCTTGACCAAGTGTTTCCCAATATCGGAAAGTTTCCCACGGCGAACGTGGGTTTCTTGGCTTAAAGCGCCGAGCGTTAAGGGGACGAATGAGGCGCAAAGCAGCCACGACACCTGTTCGGACCGTCCGCTGGACGTGGGCCTTAGCCTTTCTGCTTTGCCTCATAGGCCCGGGCGGCCGTCCGGCACATAGCGCGACGCCATTGCTCGTCGGAGCGGTGTTTTCAACTGCGCAATCAACCTCGCAGTCTTTCCTGCGCTTCTACAATACGGGCGCCGCCGCCGGCACCGTTATCGTCACCTTGCGCGACTATGCGAGCGGCCAGGTTTTGGGCCAGTGGACGAGCCCGGCCATCGCGGCCGGCGCCGAGCGCCAGTTCCCCATCGGCATGATCGAGAGTGAGGTCGGCGATTTCGTCAAACCGAGCACCTATTCGATCTCCGTGCAGACCGCCATGAGCGGATATTTCCAACACGTACTGTATCGTCCCGCCGACGGAACGCTCACCAATCTCAGCACCTGCGCCAGCGGGATCATAGCCGATCCAACCAAGCTGAGCGGCGTGCATTCATCAATCTTCTCGAACGCCTTCCCCAGCTCAATTGCCGTCAACAATACCGGCACCGTGGCTTTGACGCCGACGCTCGGACTCTACGATGCGCGCGACGGAACAAAACTTGGCGTCGCCACGCTCGCGTCCGTAGCAGCAGGCGGCCAAGCCGTATTCACGGTCGATGCCATCGAGGCGGCCGCCGGCACGACACCGCCCGCCGGCACGCTGCACTACGTTGTCAAAGCCGAAGGTACGCTCACCGGATTCCTGCAGCATCTGGTCAACAACCTTCAGGTCGGCGTCGTGACGGATATGACGGCGGCCTGCGCTTTGGATGGGAATGCGCCGGCGGCGGTCCAGTCGCCCATGCGCGCCGGGGCGGTTTTTTCGACCGCACAAGCAGCCTCGCAGTCGTTCCTGCGCTTCTATAACGCCGGGACCAGCGCAGGTGCCGTCACCGTCACATTGAACAACGAGGCCAACGGCCAGACTCTTCGGCAGTGGACAAGTCCCAGCATCCCGCCGGGATCAGAACAGCAGTTTTCGATCGGCACCATCGAGAGTGGTCCGGGGCCAACTTTCGCCAAGCCAAACTACTATGCGATCAAAGTCCAGTCGGGGATCACGGGATACTTTCAGCACGTCCTATGGCGATCTGCCGACGGCACCCTGACCAATCTGAGCACCTGCGGGGCTGGCGCAACGGCGAGCCGCACGAAACTGAGTGGCGTTCATTCGTCGCTGTTCGCCAATAGCTATCCAAGCACCGTCGTCGTGAGTAATACCGGTGCCAGCGCCGCCGCCGTAACGCTGGGCGTTTACGACGCGCGCGATGGCAGCAAGCGCGGAACCTATACGACCAACTCGATACCGGCCAATGGTCAAGCGCTTCTGTCCATGGCGACCATCGAGGCCGCGGTCGGCGCACCCACCGAGGACATGTATCACTACGTCATTAAGGCTGAGGGCATATTCACGGGTTTCCTGCAGCACCTCGTCACCAATACCAAAGCCGGCGTTGTCACGGACATGACCACGGCGTGCGCGTTGGGTGTGGAACCGCCCGCGAGCACACTGAGCTACGCCGCAAACGCGGCAAGCGCGCGATTCGGATCGACCTGTCAGCCGGGCCAGACCGCGACCGATGCTTTTCTTCTCGTGTGTTCAAGCGCCCGCAGGTACCGTTACGCCCTGCCGGAAGACATGCCGGCGGCGCCATTGGGCGGATATACCGCACGCCCTGCGTGGTATCCCCCGCTCAGCGACATATTCCGCACGAGCAATCCCCCAGCCTGTCCGGCCAGCGGGCGAATCACCCTCACCCACATGATCGTTCCGATCGATCAGCTCGGGCCCAGCACGCCACAGGGGGCAATGATATTCGATCACGTCACGCCGATCGATCACGGCTATATAGCAATCAAGTCGCTCAATAAGCCGATTGCCGAACGTACGGAAGCCGATTATGTGCCGGTCTATGCGCCGGCCAACGGCGAGATTATCGAAATCTCGTCGCTGGGCTCGCCCACGAGCACACGCATCGTGATCGCGCACGGTTGCAACACCTATACCGTGATCATGGTGCTCAACCGCTTGAGCGGCGTGCTTGCCAGTTACCAGAGCGAACTCACGGCAAACGGCAGAGTTAACAGAACGATTGCGGTTCTGGCAGGCCAGAAAATCGGCGAGCAACGCGACAACCCTCTCGACTTCGCGGTGAATGACGCGGCGGTTTGGCTGCGTGGATACGTCGCTCCAGCCTCATATACCGCCGAAGCCTGGAAACCTTACACCGCGGATCCATTTCCGTACTTTTCGCCCGACCTGGCCACGACGCTGGAAGCGGTCATGCGGCGCACGTCGCCGCCGCGCTGGGGCCAGATCGATCAGGATATCGCTGGCACGGCCGCGGGTAACTGGTTCCTGGACGGAACCGTGGGCTATTCAGGCCGGACTGTGGAACAACTCCGCACCGCCACGCAGGCCATTCCGGGCGGACCCGTCGCCGGCAAAAACAATCCGAGTTGGAGTCATCTCGCAATTGCCCGCTATTGGTTTCTACCGACGCAATGGGTTTTCTCCACGGGCTGGTGGCGCGACCAAAACGGCGATCCCGGCCAATGGACTCTCGAGATTGCCGACGGCAAACCGGAGCCGTCGGATTTGACGCCGGACACCGGTCCCGTCGTCTACCGCCTGCGGGTCGTGCCCAACTATACGGATGCCAGCACGGACTTTTCGCTCTTCACCATAGGCATCGTCGCGATCCAGGTGAATGCGGACGAAACCCTCACCATTGAGCCGGTGCCGGGCGTGCAAGACCCGGCCGCATTCACCGGCTTTACCGCCGCAAAGCGCATTTATCGCCGCTAGGCTCCCAAAGCGCGTCAAAATATTGACATCTTTTGACGCCAAAAAAGACGCGCGGTCACGACACATTTGAACGTTTTTTGGTGACTGGCGACTTAAGGGGAGATTTCCCGTGGCACAGGACTCGGCACGTATTGCGCTCGCTTCTTTGTGCATCTTCTTGATGAGCGGATGCGCTTCCAGCTATTCACCGAACACCTATTCCAGCAACGCCGTCCAATTGGCCAATGTTGTCGATGCCGGCATCGTGGCGGGCTACCGCGAAGTCAAAATCAGCGCCAACGGAAATATTGGCGCGGTTACGGGTGGCGCCGCGGGCGGTTTGCTCGGTGCGCAATATGCCGGTGCCCTGGCCGCGGTCGGCGCCACGGCCGTGGGACTCATGGCCGGAAGCGCGATCGATCACGCCGCCGGCGATACGACGGGCTGGGAATATATTATTCGCAAACATGACGGCAATATGGTTTCGGTGACGCAGCGCGAGAAAACCCCGCTGGCCCTCGGCCAAAAAGTTCTGGTGATCATGGGGCCGCAAGCCCGCGTGGTGGCGGACTACTCCTCGACGGCGGAACAGCCGCCGCCGGCGGCTTCTCGGGCAAAGGCGGAGCCAAAGCCGGACGCGCCCGTTAAAGTCGAGCTTGTTTTGTCGCTTGCGCCCGGCATGGCCGCGCAGTTGGCCAGTAGCCAAACAAGCGGGCAGACACCCGCCGCGCAATCCTCATTCGATGGAGAAGTTTCCAAGGAAGCGATGGCGGATGGCGAGTTGAACGCCATCATGGATGCCCTCGACAAAGCGCCCGAGGGCGACACCATCTTCCAGAATTGATTGGCCGATCTGAAAGCCCGGCATCAGGCGCTAAATCCCCGGTCGGCAAAGTAGCGTGCGAGGTCCTGGGATGAGCCGGTCGGCAGAGTCATGGCGACATAGGTGTCCGGTCTCAACAGATAGAGCGCATCCCGCGTAAGGCCCGCCGTCTCATAGGCCGGCTGCCACGTAAAAACGTGCAGCGGGACGTTGTGATCGGCGCACCAGCCGACAACGTCGGCAGGCGCCGCGCCGTAAACGTGAACCTGCCAGCTGATGGCCGCCAGCGGTTTGTAGTTGTCGACGCCGCCGATTGAGACCCACGGCAAGCGGTCGCCACCTTCGATGGGACCCGCGCCGCCCTGACTGAGGGCGCTGCCGCGGTAGTTGAGGGTAATTTGCGAAACCGTCTTGAAAATAAACTCGCGCGCACTTTCAACTCTTGGAATGATCGACAGCACGATGGGCGCTAGGCGTGTGCGCAGGAGATCGGCGATACCCCCCTCGGCGGTCGCGAAACTGAAGGCGCGGTCGGTCGTCGCCACCAGCCGCCGCGCGAAGCCGATGCGTTCAGCCTCAAAGGTGTCGAGCAAACTGTCCGGCGCGCGCCCGGCCAAGACCGCCGCCAGCTTCCAGGCAAGATTGATGGCGTCGCCGATGCCGGTGTTCATGCCCTGGCCGCCGGCAGGACTATGGATATGCGCGGCATCGCCCAAAAGAAATGCCCGGCCGCGGCGGAAGTGATCGGCGACGCGGTGATGCACATGATAAGTCGAGAACCAATTCACCTTGGTGACCTCGACCTTCAGATTGGTAATGGCGCGGCTGCTGATATCACTGAAGGTCAGCGTCTCGGCGTGATCGGCCCGCTCGTCGCGCACGGTTCCGATAAGACGCGCGCGGCCTTTCTCGGCCATGGGAAAAACCGCGAGAAAGTCGGCTTCATCGAGATCGACGTGCAACTCGCCATTGAGCGCCTTGCCAGTCGCCTCCACGTCGGCGACATAAAAAACCTGGCGGTAAGTGCCGCCGGGAAAACCCGTGCCCAGAATTCCACGCAACGTTGAACGCGTGCCGTCGCAGCCGGCGATGAACCTGGCCTCGCAGGTTTCTCCCCGGCCATCGGGACCGCGCAGCCGCGCGGAGACGCCGTCCGCTGTTTCGGAAAATTCCATTAGCTCCGTCTGCCGCTCGACCTCAACACCAAAGGCCTTGAGGCGGCCAATCAGCAAGAGTTCGTGCTCATCCTGGGGATAAATATGCAGAAACGCGTGAGGGGTAAGATTTAGGCCGATGGTTTCCAGCGGCAACCGCGCCACCGGATTGCCTTTGACCCACATATTGGCGGCGACAACCTTATGGCCGCGCGCGATCACGGCCTCGGCAAGGTCAAGCTGGCTATAGAGCTCAAGCGTGCGGGCCTGGACCGCAAGCGCGCGCGATGTCGTGCCGGCCTCGGCGGTTTTGTCAACAATGCGCACGGTGACGCCAAGCTTGGAAAGCCACAGCGCAAGCACCAGGCCCGTGGGGCCGGCGCCGACAATGAGAATTTCACTTTTCATATTGCCGCCAGCTTACCCAAGAACGGCGCGGTCATGAACGGGTCTAATTGAAATATTTCGCGAAGGCGGTGTTGACGCCCAGGCGCGCGGCATCGCCGCAGCGCGAGACATCGTCATCACAAGCCGAAAACAACGCTCGCTCGCGGATGGAAAAGTCATCGAGCTTAAATCCGAACTTCTCCAGAGCCAACGGCGCCAACAATACAGCGTCCAGCGTCTTGTTGCCGCGGTCGGGCACCGTAGGCCGGGCGCAGCCGAAATTGACGCAGCGAATATCGTACGCCGTGAAGTACCATAAGGGGCGCTCTTCCAGGTTGGCCATGAATTCCGGCTGATGATCGCCAAAGGTGATCACGCCGGCTTTGCGGCCGCGCCCGGCCAACGCGTTCAAAAAATCGCGGTAGGCGTCATCGCTCTGCGCAAAGCGCGTGACATAGTCGCTAATGGGGTCCTGGTAGTCATGGGGACCGTGCTGATTGATGGTCAACATCATGGCCACCACGGGCTTATCGCTATCGCCGATTTTCTCCAGCATGGCATTGTAAAATGCGGCGTCGGAGGCTTTCCAGTCCCACCCTGAGCTCAGGCCCAGGGACTCTGGGTCATAGAATTCGTCAACTCCGATCGAGCTGTAGAAATTGCGCGCGTTGATGAAATTGGCCGCGACCGGATAAAATACCATGGTGCGGTAACCCAAGGCCTTTAGGCGCGTGAAAATTGATTGTTTGATGCGTCCTTCGAGCTGATAGAACACATAGAGCCCATCGCTGCCGAACTCCTGAGGGCGCATCTGCGTGGTCACGGCGAACTCGGTTTTCCACGTGGCGCCGGCGAAAGTATGCACATGCAGGGGGCCGGTCGCGGCATTCGTCGCGGCGCTGGGGGCGTTGGCAAACAATGTATGCGGCGCGTATTCCGGGCGGACAGTGCTGGGCAGGAATGTTGATTCTTGAAGCACGAGGAAAATGTCCGGCGATATTCCGGCGGGCGCGGTCAAACCGCCGGCCCCCGCAGGTGGCATGGAAGCCTCGGCAGTCGAAGTCAGCTGCAGGGACGGCCGTGGCATGCGCGCCGATGCGATAAAGCTCCGTATACTCGGTCTAGCAAGTTCCAGTTCCCAGTTGTCAATGGTCTGGTCCCAATGTTGAAGTCCGAACACACCGGCGATTGAAGCCAGCCCCAGGGCCGCCAACCCGGCCTTCTCAAACCGCGAAAAGGTTCCCTGCCCTGATAACAGATGTTTGATATAGAGCAACGCCGCGCCCGTCGTGACGGTCGCCGCGGCAGCGAGGCGCCAGTCGTTGTACATCAGCATCAACACATTTTGACGCAGGAAGTGATGGTCGTAGGTGACCAGCGGCATTCCTGTCAGTGAAAACTTCATCCAGCTAATCGTCAAAAGCACGAGAGCCGGAATCAGAGACATCGCCAGGAGCGTTGCCGGCCGCTTGCCGCGCGCGCAGCCCAGCGCGAAGAACGGCATCATGACGAGGCCGACATAGGGGTCCGCGTACACCGCGGTGTAGAGCGCCGCGAGGGCAACAACGATTAGCGCGAGGATCAGCCCAGGCGTGAGCCGGCGCTGCGTGGTGATATCCGCTGTCAGCACGAATAGCGCCAGACAAATGCCGGCGGAAGATTGAAGACCTCGCAGCCGATCATTTCGCTTTTAGGAAAAACCCCGGCGAAAGGGTTGACCGGGAAGTATGTGTAAGTGATCAACGTCGGCACCAGTCCGGCTTTTGCCACACGCCCGACGCTGGCCCGCAAGGCGGCGAATTCCGGATTATTTACACTGGGGATGCTGCTGATGACGACGGTGGGACGCTGCAGTTCATTCAGAAATTCAATCGCACAGCTGTTGAGGATCGTCCGCTCGGGAAAAACCGTCTTCAGATGCGCGTAGCGTTTTGCATCGCGCTCAATGCTGACGGACGCTTCAGGCAGAAGTCCGGTTACCGAGCCGTAGCCCGCGCCCAGTTCGACGATCGGTGCGGCGGTTTGCCCAGCTGCCTGGGCCATGCGGCGCGCCAGCCAACGGGAGGACTCGCACACCGCGCCGATGGCTGCGCAGGACGACAGCAAGCCGGCGATGCGCATCGCGGCCGTGGGCCGGCTGCTTAAGTCCGGAATCGCCGGCGGATAATTGATGAAATCAAACGTCATGCCGATGCCCGTCCCCCACCGCAGGCGCCACCGTAGCCGTAGGGGTGGCGTTGTCACGGAGTTTTTGTAATAAAATTGTCATAGCTGACCGCGGGCGTGCGGTGGAAGTAAGGCAAGGGCGGCCCGGCTCCCCCGGGAAACGGCGTGAATTGGCCTGAAATGGCGGAAACCCTTGATTTTGACCGGTCTTTACCACCGGGATCAGGGAACCCTGTCCTTGGCGTCGCGCGGTCATCTATACAAGCATCCCCATGGAACCGGATTCGCAAGCCCTAGCTGAGATCGAGGAAGCCATCGCGCTGTATGGCCGCGGTGGGCTGGCACAAGCGCGGAATATTTGCCGTGGCGTGCTCCAACGCCATCCTAGCCACTTTGACGCCCTGCATCTTCTGGGGGTCATCGCAATTCAAATGAACAGCTTTGCCGAAGCCGCCGCGCTGATCGGCAAAGGCCTTGCGACCTTCCCTCACCATGCCGCCGCCAATTTCAATCATGCCGTAGCCCTGACGCAGATGGGGCGCTACGACGCGGCGCTCGCCGCCTACGATTTATCGATTCAGTTTGGTCCGCCAAATGTGGATGCCTACTGCAATCGCGGCGCGGTACTCGCGGCCCTCAAGCGCTACGAAGACGCGCTCGCCAGTTACGACCAGGCTTTTCAGCTCAAGCCGGATTTCCCCGCACTGTTGGGGACGCGGCTCTATTTGAAAATGCTGATCTGCGATTGGCGCGGCCTTGACCGCGACACGGCGGCGCTTGTGGAAGGGATCGCGCGTGGGGCTTGCGTAACCTCGTCGCTGCCGATCCTCGCCCTGACTGATTCTCCATCCCTGCAACGCGATGCCGCCACGATCTGGACGATGGCAAAGTACCCGCCGAACGCGGCGCTGGGTCCCGCACCGTCTCATGCGAAGCATCGAAAAATCCGCGTCGGCTATTTTTCCATGGATTTCCGCGATCATCCGGTGTCCACGCTTCTGGCGGGCGTCTTTGAAGCTCACGATCGGGAGAAGTTCGAGATCACCGCTTTTTCCTATGGTCCCGACACTGCGGACCCAATGCGGCGGCGGCTGGAGCAGACCTTCGATAAATTCCTGGATGTCAGGTTGCGGTCCGATCAGGACATCGCCGCATTAGCGCGAGAGATGGAGATCGATATCGCCGTCGATCTCGCCGGTCATACCGACGGCGCGCGCAGTGGAATATTCGCGCTCAGGGCGGCACCCATTCAGGTCAGCTACATCGGCTATCCCGCGACCATGGGCGCCGGATACATCGACTATATCATTGCCGACAGTGTGGTGATTCCCGAAGCGGCGCGCGCGCATTACACCGAGAAGGTGGTTTGGCTGCCGAACTTCCAGGCCAACGACGCGAAGCGCATCGTCGCGGAACGCATTTTCACACGGCAAGAATTGGGTCTGCCGCCGTCGGGCGTTGTGTTCTGCTGTTTCAACAACACTTACAAGATCACGCCGGATATCTTCGGCGGCTGGATGCGTATCCTCGCCCGCACCCCTGACAGCGTTCTCTTCCTCTATGCCGACACGGATTCGGCTGCCGCCAATCTCAAGGCCGAGGCCGTCGCGCGCGGCGTCGGCGCCGAACGGCTGATCTTCGGCAAGCGCCTGGCGGTGCCGGAGTACCTCGCGCGGTACCGCGCCGCGGATCTGTTCCTGGACACCAACCCCTTCAATGCCGGCGCGACCGCCAGCGACGCGCTATGGATGGGCGTTCCGGTTTTGACTCGTATGGGAAATTCTTATGTCGGCCGCATGGCGGCAAGCCTCTTGCGCAGCCTGGACCTGCCCGAGTTGATCACGTCCACCGGCGCGGAATATGAGGCGCTGGCCGTGGCCTTGGCTTTGGACCCCGCCCGGCTCCAGGCCCTAAAGCAAAAACTCGCCCGGAACCGGCTCGCTTCGTCGTTGTTCGACACCGTTTTGTTCGCCCGGCGCCTTGAGCGCGCCTTTGACCGCATGATCGAGGAGCAGCGGGCTGGACAAGCGCCGACACATATATATATCGAACCCTGAACCTCCGGTCGGCCGCACCCAGGCTTGCTCCCACGCTGCCGTTCGAACAGTATCCAACCTCCATCGCCGACTAATATTTATAACCGCGGAACGCCTTGATGACGCCCTCATCCGACCAAATGCTCCAGGAACTCGACGAAGCTACAGTCAAGCGGGCCAGTGCAAAGTTAGGGGAAGGCTTCGCCGCACAGCAGAGCGGGCGGCTGGCCGACGCCGAAGCGGCCTACCGGGAAGTGCTCAAGGTCATGCCGGGGCAGTTTGATGCGCTTCATATGCTGGGTGTCATTGCGGCTCAGGTTCAAAACTTCACCCTGGCCGCTGAACTGATCGGATCGGCCGTCGATGCCGACCCAGAGAACGCCACGGCGCATTACAATCTCGGTTACGTACTGGAAGAGCTGAGGCAGTACTTGGCGGCCATCGCCAGCTACGACCAAGCCATCGCGCGCAAGCCCGATCATTTCGTCGCCTACAACAATCGCGGCGTAGCCCTGCACGCGCTCAATCGTTTGGACCATGCGATTGTCAGTTTTGACGAGGCCATACGCATAAATCCCAATTATGCCGAAGCCTACTATAACCGCGGCGTGGCCTTGAGCGACAAACTGGATCATGCCGCGGCCGTCGCAAGTTTCGACGTCGCGCGGCAGCTCAACCCTGACTATCCGTTTCTGGAAGGAATGCGGCTTTACACAAAGATGCGCATCTGCGATTGGCGCAATTTCGACCACGAGGTTGCCGATCTGCGTCTCAAGCTCGAACGCGGGGAACTGGTCACGCCACCCTGGCCCGCTCTGGCGCTCACGAATTCCTGCGCGCTTCAGCGCAACGCCGCCCGGCTGTGGGTTGAGGCCAAACACCCCGGCAGCGACGCGTTAGGGGCCTTCGCCCCGCGGCAGCGCCCGGAAAAAATCCGCGTCGGTTATTTTTCCATGGACTTCCGCAATCACCCGGTGGCGGTTCTGACCGCCGGGCTGTTTGAGGCCCACAACCGGGATGCGTTCGAGACCTACGCCTTTTCCTACGGGCCCAACACCCAGGACGACATGCGCAAACGGCTTAGCGGCGCTTTCCACCGCTTCATCGACGTCGGCAACAAGACCGACCAAGACATCGCGGCCATGGCGCGTGCGTTCAAGATCGACATCGCCGTCGATCTCGCGGGTTACACGACCGGCTCGCGCGCTGGAATATTCGCCTTCAGGGCCGCCCCTTTGCAGGTGAGCTATCTCGGCTTCGCCGGAACCTCCGGCGCCGGCTACATGGACTACCTGATCGCCGACGAAACCGTGGTGCCGCCGGCCAGCCTAGCCTTCTACGACGAGAAAATTGTTGCTCTGCCCCACTGCTATCAAGCCAACGACCGCAGCCGCGAGATTGCTCCGAAAATCTTTTCCCGCGCGGAGGCGGGCCTGCCGCCGTCAGGCTTTGTGTTTTGCTGTTTCAACCGCGCTTACAAGATCACGCCGGACGTCTTCGCCCGCTGGATGCGGATTTTGCGGCGGGTGGACAGCAGCGTGCTCTGGCTTTCCGACAATCATCCCGCTGCAACCCTGAACCTGCGCCAGGAAGCCGAGCGCGCCGGGGTGGATCCACAGCGGTTGATTTTTGCGCCGCAGCGGGCTTCTTCAGCGGAGCATTTGGCGCGCCAGCGCGCCGCCGATCTGTTTTTGGATACCTTGCCTTTTAACGCCCACACGACAGCGGGCGACGCGTTGTGGGCCGGATTGCCGGTATTGACCGTCGCCGGCGAAGGTCTCGCGGCCCGCGTGGCCGCGAGCATGCTGAAGGCAATCGATTTGCCCGAGCTGATCGCTTCGACACCCGAGGATTACGAAGCCCGGGCCGTAGCATTGGCCGCCGACCCTAAGCGCTTGCAAGACATCAAAGCCAAACTGGAACGCAACCGGCTTACCGCGCCGCTGTTCGATGTTCAGCAGTTCACCCGGCATCTGGAAGACGCCTATCGCCGGATGATCGAACGCCAATACACCGGACTGCCGCCGGAGCACATTCGCGTGGCGCCGTAAATGGATACGGCCGCGAAAGTCCAGCAGGCTCTGGCGCTGCTGCAAAAGGGCCAGCTTTCCCAGGCCAAAGTCATCTGCGAGGAAATTCTGCGCAAGGAGCCGGCGCAGTTTGACGCGCTGCATTTCGCGGGCATCATCGCCTATCAGACCGGCGATCATGCGACCGCTGCCGCTTTGATCGAGAAGGCGCTTAAGGTCAACCCGTCCCATGCCGCCGCTCAGAATAATCGCGGTGCCGCCTTGGGCGAACTAGGCCGGCACGAGGCCGCTCTTGAATGCTACGCCCGCGCCATCGCGATCAACCCGAGCTACCCGGATGCCCACTATAATCACGGCAATGCGTTGCTGGCGCTCGGCCGGGCCGAGGCCGCCGTGCAGAGTTACGATCAGGCGCTGGCACTCCGGCCCGCGCATGCCGATAGCCACAATGCGCGCGGCAATGCGCTGAGAGATTTGGGACGTCATGACGCCGCCTTGCAAAGCTACGACAAAGCCATAGCCATCAATCCCAACCACGCCGCCGCCTACAACAACCGCGGCAATATCTTCAAAGGTAGGGGCGACCTCGAACAGGCGCTGCGGAACTATGACAAGGCCATCGGGCTCAAACCCGATCTCGCCGAGAGCTATTACAATCGCGCTAATGTCTTGAAGGACAATAAGCAGTACGAGGCGGCGGTGGCGAGCTACGACCGGGCCATCGCGCTTAAGCCCGACTACGTCCTTGCTTACAACAATCGCGGTAATGCTTTGCGCAGTCTCAGGCAGTTCGGGACAGCCCTCAGAAGCTACGATAAGGCCATTGCGCTCCAGCCAGCGTATGCCGAGGCTTATTACAATCGCGGCGCCGCCTGGGGCGACATCGGACGGCACGAGACCGCTTTAGCGGACTACGATCGCGCGATTGAATTGAGTCCTAACTACGCCGACGCCTACAACGGCCGCGGCCTCGCCTTGCGTGAGATGAGGCGCCACGCCGAGGCCATGGAGAGCCACGGCAAGGCCATCGCCTTGGAGCCAAACCATGCGGACGCTCAGTGGGCGCTCAGTCTTTGTCACCTGCAATGCGGCGACTTCGAGCGCGGCTGGCCCGCCTACGAGTGGCGCTGGAAAGACCGCAACGTGAAAACCAAGCTGCGCGGGTTTTCCCAACCGCTCTGGTTGGGGCTTGAGTCTCTCCAGGGCAAAACGATTTTGCTGCACGCCGAACAGGGGCTGGGCGATACGATTCAGTTCTGCCGCTATGCTAAACCGGCGGCCGACCTCGGGGCGCGCGTCATTCTCGAGGTGCGCGATCCGCTTCTACCGCTCTTGCAAAATCTCGCGGGTGTTTCGGAGATCATCGCCAGGGGCGCGCATTTGCCGGCCTTTGATTTCCACTGCCCCTTGATGAGTCTGCCTTTAGCCTTCAGGACACGGCTCGACACTATTCCAAGCCCGGAAGGCTACATCACGCCAGCGCCTGAGAAGGTGGCGTCATGGCAAACCATCTTGGGTGACAAAGTAAAACCGCGCATCGGCCTCGTCTGGAGCGGCAGCCCCGGCCATAGCCATGATCGCAACCGCAGCATTAGCCTCGCCAACCTCCTCGCGCGGCTGCCCAAGGGCTTTGAATACGTGAGCCTGCAAAAGGACGTTCGCCCGGGGGATTTGCCGGCCCTGCAGGGCCGCGCCGACATTCGCCAATTGGGCGACCAGCTCGCGGATTTTTCCGATACCGCCGGGCTCTGCGCCCTCATGGACATTATCATCAGCGTCGATACCAGCGTCGCCCATCTCGCCGGCGCTCTGGGCAAACCAGTGTGGATCTTGCTGCCCTTCAACCCCGATTGGCGCTGGCTTCTGGACAGAACCGACAGCCCTTGGTATGCCGCCGCTAGGCTGTATAGGCAGGATACGCCCGGAAACTGGCAGGGCGTATTCGAGAAGATCGAAGCCGACTTGAGTCGCATGCTGCCATGACGCCCGAACCTGGAAATACAAACGACGCCGCGCAGATTCAGGCGAAGGTGCTGGAGGCCTGGTCCCTGCATCAAAAGGAGCAGCTGCCGCAGGCCTTGGCGGCTTATCAAGACGTCATCAAGCTGCAGCCTCGGCATTTCGACGCGCTGCATTTGGCCGGTATCGCCTCCGGGCAGATGCGCCAGTTCGATCAAGCCGTGGGTTTGATCCGCGCCGCCCTTGAGGTTGACTCAACCAATGACACGGCGCACTTCAACCTGGGCAACGCTCTGCTGGCGTTGAAGCAGCCCGACGCGGCGATTCAAAGCTTCGACCAAGCAATCCGGCTGAACCCCACCTATGCCCATGCTTACAACAATCGAGGCAATGCCCTCGTGGCTTTAAAGCGGCTTGAGGATGCGCTTGGCAGTTACGACCGCGCCATCGCGCTAAAGCTCAACTTCGCCGAGGCCCACGTCAATCGCGGCAATGTTCTAAGGGATTTGAAAAATCCGCAAGCCGCCATCGAGAGTTACGACAAAGCCATAGAACTCAATCCCGATAACGCGGAGATTTACAATAGTCGCGGCCAGATATTGCTGGCCCTGCGGCAATACCAGGCGGCTGTGACCAGCTTTGATAGCGGCATTCAATTGAAGCCCGACCTAGCCGACGCTCACAACAGCCGCGGCATGGCGCTGAAAGAGCTGAAACGCAACGGGGAAGCCCTCGCGAGCTACGACAGAGCCCTGCAAATCAAGCCCGACGCGGCGGAGGTCCACTACAACCGGGCCGCTCTTCTCAATGAGTTGAAGTTATACGCGGCGGCCCTGGAAAGTTACGACAAGGCGATCGGGATCAGCCCTGCAGACGCCTTTTTTCGGGGATCTCGCCTCCATACCAAAATGCAGATCTGCGATTGGCGAGATTACGACGGCGAGATCACGCATTTGATAAACAGCGTGGCGCGGGGGGAAAAGGTCGGAGCGCCTTTCGCCGTTCTCACCTTCACAGATTCGCCGGAAATCCACGGGAAGGCCGCAGAAATCTGGGTGGCGAAAGACTGTCCGCTCAACCCCGTATTGGGACCGCTTCCCAAGCGGCCGCACCGCGCGAAAATCCGGCTCGGTTATTTTTCCGGGGATTACCGTAATCATCCGATCGCACTGCTGGTTGCTGGCACCATAGAGGCCCACGACCGCAATAAATTCGAGGTCTACGGCTTTTCATTCGGTCCCGATACGCAAGACGGCACGCGCAAAAGAATGGAAAGGGCTTTCGACACATTTATCGATGTGCGCGGCAGGTCCGACAGAGAAATCGCGGGGCAGGCCAGAAACCTCGAGATTGACATTGCTATCGACCTTGCTGGTCACACCAGCCAAGCGCGTGCACCCGTATTCGCTATGCGAGCCGCGCCGATTCAGGTCAATTGCCTTGGCTACCCGGGAACCATGGGCACCGGCTATCACGACTATCTGATTGGCGATCGGACTGTGATGCCGGAGGGCATCCGCCCGCACTACCTTGAGAGCGTCGTCTACATGCCCCACAGCTACCAACCTAATGATCACGCACGCGTTGATAGTGAACCTGTCCCGTCGCACGCCGAGCTCGGCTTGCCTGCGAAGGGTTTCGTCTTCTGCTGTTTCAACAACAACTTCAAAATTACACCCGACATTTTCGATATCTGGATGCGGATTCTAAAACAGGTCGAGGGCAGCGTGCTTTGGCTCTTCGAAGACAATCCCACAGCCGTTGCCAATCTGCGGGCAGAGGCCGAGCGGCGGGGTATCGCCGCAAAACACCTGGTATTTGCCCCGCGCGCGCCCCACGGCGCGCACATGGCGCGGCATCGGGCTGCCGATCTGTTTTTGGACACTCTGCCCTATAACGCCCACACTACGGCCGCCGATGCCTTGTGGATGGGGCTGCCGGTTCTGACATGCACTGGGGTTGCTTTTGCCGGGCGCGTTGCCGCGAGCCTACTGAACGCTCTGGACTTACCGGAACTGATCACAAGCTCCTTGGATGAATACGAAGCGAGCGCCGTTGCGTTCGCCAACAATCCATCGAGGCTGGCAGCTCTCAAGCGGCGCCTTTCCGAGCGCCGCCTGACCTCTCCCCTATTCAACGCCGAACTCTACGCCCGTCATATCGAAGAGGCCTTTACCCGCATGTATGAGCGGTACCATGCCGGTCTGCCGCCGGAGGATATTGACGTCCCCGCGAGACGGCCACGGTAGGCAGCGCCACAACATATTCATTTTCAAGCAGCACCTTAACCACGCTATGCTGCACCCATGACCGCTCAAACTTCAGAACAAATGGACCAGGGGCCGCAAGTTACACCGGCGGCGCAACCCAACGCCGTCGTGGAGGTCGCCGAGTTCGTCGACGCGCGGGTGACGCCGCGCGGCAGTTTGGAGAATCTCTCGCACGACGAAGTCGCCAAGCTATTAGACCGCGGCCAGGGCGGGCTCTACCCGCTGTTTCGTCAATGCGCCTTGGCTGTACTCAATTCAGGGAGCTATAGCGACGACCCGCGCGCGTTGTTCGAGCGCTACCGCGATTTTGAGCTCAAGATCGTTCAGCAATCCTGGGGTATCAAGCTCGAGTTGACGCACGCGCCCGGCGTTGCTTTCGTCGAGGGCGAGATGATTCGCGGCGTGAAGGAACACCTGTTCGCGGTGCTGCGCGACATTGTCTATATCTCGAACGAAATCGTCGATAACGGGCGTTTCGATCTGGCGACGCCCGACGGCATCACCAACGCCGTGTTCTGCATTCTGCGCAACGCGCGGGTGCTCGATAACAAGGGCCAGCCCGACTTGGTGGTGTGTTGGGGTGGGCATTCGATTTCCCGCGAGGAATACGATTATACCAAGCGCGTCGGCTATGAGCTGGGCTTGCGCGGACTCAACGTCTGTACGGGGTGCGGCCCCGGCGCCATGAAGGGTCCCATGAAAGGCGCGACCATCGGTCACTCGAAACAGCGCATCCACAACGGCCGCTATGTCGGCCTGACCGAGCCGGGCATCGTCGCCGCCGAGCCGCCCAACGCCATCGTTAATCACCTCGTCATCATGCCGGATATCGAAAAACGCCTGGAGGCCTTCGTGCGCCTCGGCCACGGCATCATCGTTTTCCCGGGCGGCGTCGGCACGACGGAGGAAATTCTTTATCTTCTCGGTGTGCTTCTCGACCCTGCCAACGCAGCGCAACCCATGCCGCTGGTGCTGACGGGCCCGGCTTCGTCGGCGCCTTATTTTGAGCGCGTCAATGAATTCATCGGACTCACCCTGGGGCCGGGCGCCCAGGCGCGCTACCGCATTGTCATCAACGATCCGGCCGAAGCCGCGCGCGCCATGGTCGCCGGGCTGGAGCAGGTGCGGAAGTACCGCACGGCCACGGGCGACGCCTATAACTTCAACTGGACTCTGAACATCCCGCCCGGCCTGCAAGTGCCTTTCCAAGTGACGCACGAAAACGTCGCGGATTTGGATTTGCACCTCGACCAGCCTGTCCATACCCGCGCCGCCAATCTGCGGCGGGTTTTTTCGGCGCTGGTGGCGGGCAATATCCGCGAGCCCATCATCCGCCAGGTTGAGGCGCGCGGGCCCTTTGAGATCAGCGGCGATAGCCGCCTGATGCAGCCTCTTGACGCCCTGCTCGCGCAATTCGTCGCGCAGAAGCGCATGAAGCTGTCGGGCGAATACCATCCCGTGTACAGAATCGTGCCTTGAAATCGAAGCCCATGAAGGTAGTCTCCTGAGCCAATATCTCAGGACGAACAGATGCCGCGCAGCGATGCCCTTTGGTACGTAGCCGATGGACGGATCGAGATCCGTCCTGTGGACGTGCCGCAAACCGAACCCCAAAACGTGCGTGTGACGGCGCGGTTCTCTGGCGTAAGCCGCGGCACCGAGCGGCTGGTTTTTCGCGGTCGCGTGCCCGTATCGGAACACCAGCGCATGCGCTGTCGCTATCAGGATGGAAACTTTCCCTTTCCGGTGAAATACGGCTACGCGCTGGTGGGCGTCATCGCCGAGGGGCCTGCGGCGCGCATTGGCGAAAATGTTTTTCTGCTGCATCCGCATCAGCGCGAGGTTTGCGTGTCTCTCGCCGACGCCCATACGCTGCCCGCCGGAGTGCCGCCGCGCCGGGCTGCGCTCGCCGCCAATATGGAAACCGCACTCAACGTAGTCTGGGATGCGGGCATTGCGCCCGGTGACCGCGTGCTCATTGTCGGGGCCGGCGTGTTGGGTCTCTTGACCGCCGGGATCGCCGCCCGTATTCCCGGCACGACGGTTACCGTCACCGATATCGAACCCTCGCGCGCGGCCGTTGCTTCGAGCCTTGGCGCCGGCTTTGCGGCCTCGGGCAATACACCCGAAGACCAAGACGTCGTCATCCACACCAGCGGCACGGCCGAAGGCTTGCGCCTCGCCCTGACGGCGGCGGGTGTGGAAGCCCGCGTGGTCGAAGCCAGCTGGTACGGCGACAAGGATATTGCGGTTGCTCTCGGCGAAGGCTTCCATGCCCGCCGTCTGCAATTGGTATCGTCGCAGGTCGGCGCGGTGCCGCCGGCGCGGCGCGTGCGTTGGTCGACGGCGCGGCGTATGGCAAAAGCCCTGGAGCTTTTACGCGATGATCGTTATGACGCCCTCATCACCGGCGAGATCGCCCTCACCGATGCGCCGGCGGCTTTGCCGAAGGTCCTGGCCGACGGCGGCGCCGGCCTAATGACCGTTTTGACCTACACTTAATATGAAGGACAGCATGTCATGTATGCCGTAGAAGTCCGCGATCACGTCATGATCGCCCACAGCATCAAGGGCGAGGTCTTTGGGCCGGCCCAGAAACTGCATGGCGCGACCTATGTCATCGACGTCTGCTTCATGCGGCGCGAACTGGACGAAAACGACATCGTCGTCGATATCGGGCTGGCCACCGACACCGTGAAGCAGGTCTTGTCCTCCATCAATTACAGCAATCTCGATGAACACCCGGATTTTCTCGGCCGGCGCTCGACCACCGAAGCCGTCGCCCACTGGGTGTTTCAGAAAATGAAACAGGCCATCGACACCGGCAAGTTGGGGCCCGGCGCACGCGGTCTCGCGCGCCTGAAGATCACGCTGCACGAATCTCACAACGCGCTGGCGTCCTATGAGTCGGAGCTCAAAGGTGCCTGATGTCTTTTTTGCGATCCCCGGCGATCTCGAAACTCTGACGGGCGGCTATGCCTATGCCCGGCGGCTGATGCAAGCCCTGCCCGCGGCTGGGTGGTTTCCCCATCATCTGCCGTTACCGGCTGGATTTCCAAATCCGTCCGACGCCGACATCGCGGCGACGCGCAACACGCTGCTTGCCTTGCCGCCGGAAACACCGGTGCTTATGGACGGCCTCGCCTTCGGTGCTTTGCCGCGCGCGGTGATTGAAGAGTTCGATCTCAGCCTGACGGCTCTGGTCCATCATCCGTTGGCGGACGAAACCGGACTGCCCCCCGCCGATGTGGCGCGGTTTAAAGACTCCGAGCGGGCAGCCCTTGCCTTGGCACAGTCGGTGGTCGCCACCAGCCTGCACACTGTGGAAACCTTGGCGCGCGATTATAATGTCGCGCGCGGCCGCCTCTATCTGGCTCTGCCGGGCACGGACGCGGCGCCCCGCGCTCACAATGCCGGACCCATTCCCAAGCTTCTGACCGTTGCGACGCTGACGCATCGTAAAGCCCATGACGTATTGATCGACGCCCTCGCGCGCATTTCCGATCTGGCCTGGACCGGCGATCTGGTCGGCAGCCTAGACCGCGATGCGGCGGTCACCGCCAATATCCGAAGTCTTATCGCCAAGCACGGCCTGCAGGAGCGCGTGACTTTGCGTGGCGAGATGAAGGATGCGGCGTTGGCGAAAATATACGCCGGAGCGGACGTTTTTGTTCTTCCGTCGCGGCACGAAGGCTACGGCATGGTTTTCGCCGAGGCGCTGGCACACGGTATTCCCGTCGTCGCCTGCGCTACCGGCGCGGTGACGGAGACCGTGCCCACCAACACCGGCATTCTGGTGCCGCCCGAAGACCCCACCGCTCTGGCGGCGGCACTTCGTAAGATGCTCTCCAACCAGGCCTATCGCCGGCACCTCAGCGAGGCGGCCTGGGTCCATGGGCAGACTCTTCCGCGCTGGACCAATACCGCCGCCCAGGTCGCCGAAGCCTTGTGGGCATCTTTACCGTGAGTGACTTTTCCCCAGCCTGGCTGTCCTTGCGCGAACCAGCCGATGAAGCCGCGCGCAATGACGCGGTTCATGAGGCCTGCGCGAAAACCTTCGCCTCCCGTGCCACATTGGCGATCTGCGACCTGGGCGCCGGCACCGGCGCGTCGGTGCGCGCCCTGGCGCCCATGCTACCGGCGGAACAGCACTGGACGCTCGTCGATCACGACGCCAACAACCTTGGCGCAGCACTTACCGCGCTCGCGGCTTGGGCTGATACCACTTCGCCGCGGGACGGCGGCCTCACGCTGCGGCACGGTGGAAAGCATATCGACATCCGCACCCAGGTTCACGACTTCGCGCAGAACCCCGCCTGCTGGCCCGACGGTACGGAGCTCGTCACAGCGTCGGCGCTGATCGATCTGGTTTCGGCGGCGTGGATTGAACGGTTCACGCTAGCGCTGGCTGTTTGGAATATTCCGCTGCTGGCGACGCTCACCGCCAACGGCAAGATTGAAGGGCGCCCGCCGCACGCGCTGGACGACGCCGTTGCCGCCGCCTTCCGCGCGCATCAGACCCGCAACAAAGGCTTTGGCCCTTCTGCCGGCGCCGAGGCAGCGCTGCTTCTCGAAGCTGCGTTGGTCAACGCGGGCTATCGCCTCACGGCGGGCGAGAGCCCCTGGATATTGGACGATTCACTCCTGTTGAAAGCGACGGCGGAAGGCATCGCCGGCGCGGTGAGTGAAACCGGTATGGTGGATACCTCTGCTTTGACCGATTGGCTGCAGCACCAAAGTCGGAACTCACATCAGCTGATCATTGGTCACCGCGACGTTTTTGCCGCGCGCGGTTAGAGCCTCGGCAGCATGCGCCGCAGCGTATCGTCCTTGCGGATGAAATGATGATGCAAGGCCGCGCCGATGTGCAGAACCAGCAGAGCGCAAAGCGTGAGCGCCAGCGCCATGTGCAGTTTTAGGAGCACCTCGGCCAAGGGTTTGTTCTGCTCGACGAGCATGGGAAGTTCGAAGAGTCCAAAGACCGGAATCCGCGCCCCGAAGGCTGACGTTCCCACCCATCCCACGATGGGCACCGTGAACAGCAGAATATAAAGCGCCGCATGGGTAACGCGGGCGGCGCGTTCCTGCCATGCCGGCATCTCCACGGTCATGGGCGGCGGCAGAGAATAAAGCCGCCACAGCAGCCGCAATGCGGTCAGCGCTAGGATCAGCGCGCCGAAGGAGCGATGCAAATCGAACAGACGGTTTTGAAAATCTCCCGGCTTCACGTTGAGCATGGAGATTCCCAAGGTCACACCGCACAGCACGGCAATCGCCGTCAGCCAATGCAGGGCTTGCGCGGGCGCGCGGTAACGCGGAGATGTATCGGTCATGGCGAGGCCTTTGCGGAAAACGCACAGTCGAACAGAACCTCACCGTCCGGCAAGGCGAAGCTTGTCACGCGCGGGCGCAGCGCATCATCAAGGCAATCGATGGCGGCGAGGTCGATGCCCACCGGGCCGGACCCGATGATTATGGGCGCGACCGCAATGTGCAGGCGATTAAGGCAGCCCGCCGACAGAAAGCGCGACAAAGTATTGGCGCCGCCCTCCACCAGAATACGGCGCACGCCCCGCTCGGCCAGCGCCGCTAAAATAAGGCGCGGCGCCATGGCGCCGTCCAATGGCTGTACACTTATATATTCCACACCCGAGCGGGCGGCAGGTTTGGCGCCCGCCTGAATCACGATTCGCCGCGCGCCGTCATCCGCGAGGCATTTGGCCTCAGGCGGCATGCGGCCCCGGGGATCGATCACCACGCGCGCCGGTTGGGCGACCCCTTCCCGCCGCTCAGCCCGCCGCACAGTTAATTGCGGATCGTCGGCTACAACCGTGCCGACCCCGACCACGACCGCGTCCACCAAGGCCCGCAACCGATGAAGGTGCACCAGCGCGGCCACGCCGTTGATATAGTGGGAATGGCCGGTAGGCGTCGCAATACGTCCGTCGAGCGATTGCCCCAATTGGCCGATCACGACATTCTGACCGGCTGGGACCTCGACTAAGGGCGCGTAAAGCGGCCACAAGGTGTTGGCCGAAGAAGCCCCTGTTCTGCCACAATCTTTGGTCGCAGCCAGCACCGCCGACCATTGCGGAGTGTCCCGATCCCAGTCCACAATGGTGTTCATTACAATGTTCTGACGTAAAGGTTTGCCGTGCCGAACGAGGATGTGAAGATTGGTACCGTCGATGGTGACTTGGCAAGGTGGTTCGGTAATACCGGCCGCCTGACCGTTCAGCGCGCCGTTGGCGAACTGCGCGCCGGCCGCCCGGTTAAGCTCGTCGGAAACAACGGCATGAACCTCACCGTCGCCGCCGCCGAAATGCTGGCGGGAGAGCGCATCGCAGCCTGGCACCGCGCCACCGGCGGCGCACCGGGCCTGGTTTTGCCGGCGCCGCGTCTCGCCCATCTTGGGGTTACCGCCGCAGGTCCGTCGTACGTTTCCTTAGGCGGCCTCACGGGTGATGAGATCGACGCCATGCTGCTGGCGGTCGAGCCGTCGGTGCCGGTCTTCGAACACCGACCGGCGCATGCGCTCGAGGCCGCGGCCCTGGAACTCGTGAAACGCGCCTATCTTTTGCCGGCGGCGGTGGTGGTGCCGGCGGCCGCTGGAACCCAGACCGCGCTCGCCGAGGTCGATGCCGCCGCGGTTGCCGACTTTCATGAACAGTCGGCGCGGGATCTGACCATCGCCGCGCGCACGCGCGTGCCGTTGGCCGAAGCCACCGACGCCGAGTTCGTGATCTTTCGCGGCGGCGACGGCCTGCACGATCAGGTCGCCATTGTCATTGGTGAACCGAATCCGCATCACCCCGTACTCACGCGCCTGCACTCGGCCTGTTTAACGGGTGATCTCTTCGCAAGCCTCAAATGCGATTGCGGCGATCAGTTGCGCATGGCCGTGGGCGAGATCGCCGCCGCCGGTAGCGGTGTGCTGCTGTACCTCGATCAGGAAGGTCGCGGCATCGGACTGCTCAACAAGATGCGCGCTTATGGTTTGCAGGAGCTGGGCCACGACACCATGGATGCCGACGCCGTGCTGGGCTACGGGCCCGACGAGCGGCGCTATGCCGTCGCCGGCGCCATGCTGGCGCTGCTCGGGTTTCGCCGCATCACTTTAATGACCAACAACCCCGGCAAGATCACAGCGCTGGAGGATTTCGGTGTCGATGTGGTCGGGCATCAGCGCATCATCGGCGCGGTCAATCCGCACAATCACAATTACCTGAAGACCAAGGCCCGGCGCGCGGGCCATATGCTGGACGAAATCGGCCGGCACTCTTTCAGGAAGTAGCTGAACTATTTTTGCGCCGACCAGGCTGCGGCGGCGAGGCCCTGCAAAACGCGCAGCACTTCCTGCGCGGTGTGATCCACCAGCATCCGCCCTAACTCCGGCGTCGCCAGATCGGGACGCCCGATCCATCCACCCTCGCCCGACGCGCCGCGCGGCGCCAGATCATCGAGTTTCCAGCCCCAAGCGATGGGACCTTCGGGAAACAGGCCGGGGGCCGGCGCCGAAGCAGCGCGTGGTGTAGCCGCCGCCTTCACCACCAGCTGCGGTGCGAGATGCAGCAACACCGACGTCTCGACCCATCCACCATGAACGTCGCCCGCCACCGGCGCCGGTGGCACAAGATCAGGCGGCAGCCCGAAGTCGAGCCAATGGGCGCTGGCCGCGAGCATGTTTAAACGCGTTCTGAGTTTAAGGGCGGCGATGGACGCGGCCGCGACATTGCCGCCGTGGCCGTTGAATAGCATCACGCGCCGGATACCCGCGCGCGCGAGACCATCGCCGATGGCAACGATTTGCTCAATCAGCTGTTCCGGCTCTACGCTCAACGTGCCCGGACGGTCGGCGTGCTCCGCCGAAGCGCCGAGCCACAGCAGCGGCAAGCGCACAAATGTCGCGGCGCTGGTGTCGATTTTTTCGGCGCGATCAAGCAGGCCTTCGGCGATGAGTCCATCGGTGCCCAGCGGCAGATGCGGGCCGTGGGTTTCCACCGCCGCCAGCGGAATGATCGCCACGGCATCCTTGCCGTAAACCTGACTTTGCGTCTGATGAACGAAGGTCGAAAACACCAGCGAGATTCCCTTAGGGTTTTGCGGGTTGAACGGGCGCAGCTTCCGGCACTGACTCAAGCGGTGACACTGCAGCATCCGGAGCCTTGGCGAAAGCCGTAAGGAGACGTTCCCGCACCGTATTCATGGGCCAAGACGGGCTGGTGGCATCGGGTTCCATCCCCAGCGTCCACTTCCCCTCGCCCAGCGCATCCAGCAGCGCGGGGTCGCGGGCGATAATATGGGCCGGCACCTCATGGCTGGCGCCCTCGCCGGCGATAAAGCTCATGGGTTCGTGGTCGCCCATGATGATCAGCAGCGTGCGGTCGCCAACCTGAGTGGTGACATAGGACATCAGGGTTTGCAGGGTGTAGTCCACCGACATGGCATAGTATTCAGCGATGCGCTTGGGATCGCGCCAGATTTCATCGCTGTCTTCGGTCGTGCGTGCGGTGTTGAAAATCTGTCCGTCGCCGACATCCTCCCACGGCACCAGCTTCGGCACCGGCGTCCAGGGAATGTGGCTTGATATAAGCGCGATCTCGGCCATGACCGGTTTACGGTCCACCGGTGCTATCTCCCGCCCATGGAAAGCCGACAGGACGTATTGATCGGGCATGGTCATGTAGTCGAAGGGTTCGCCCTTATAATTAAGGTCGGGCGCGGCGTAGATCTTGCCGTACTTGAAATAGGACGCTTCCGGCCAGGGCATGGTGATCTCGGGCATCACCACGACCGTGTGCCAGCCCGCGCCGTTAAAATCGCTGATCAGGGTGTCGTGACGGCTGCGCAGGAGCTGGACATAACGCTGCTGGTTATCGACCCATAGCCCAGATACCGTCGTGCTGTGGGCGAGATAGCTCTCACCGCCGAAAGTCGGCGACGTCAGCCAGGCGCTGCGGGCGCTGAAGCCTTTGTCTGCGAGCGCACCGTTGAATTTCTTCAGCGTGCCGCGGAGAAGCGGCGCATAGGCCGGATTGTCCAACGACGCACGACCGTAGGATTCAATAAAGATCAGCAGAACGTCGGTACCTTTGAGTCCGGCCAAGCGGCTTTCGGACGGAAGGTCGCTGAAGGGATCTTGCAGCAGCTGCGCGCGGAACTGAGCGGCATCGCGCACCCCTTGCGACACCGCCACCGCCTGATTGCGGGCAAACAGGCTGGCGCTCCAGGTTGCATAAGGTGTGAAAGCAAGGGCCACGGAACCAAGTGCTGCGGCAGCCACCAGCAGCCGGGCATTCTCGGAAAGACCATGAGCCACCACGCCCGCCACCCACACCAGCACACCGACAATCAAGGCCAACACCAGCACCGCGCCGGCAACAGCCGCGAAGGCGGCGGCGGGGCCGGCGGCTTTGCCAAGAGTATCGAGAGCGGTCGGCACCATCAGCGCGTCCACGAGCGGGTTGAAGGGGCGGTCGAAACCGAAGAAGGCCGCCATGTTGGCCAGCTTGAATAGCAGCGTCACCGTCAGCGCCAGAACGATCAGGCCGCGCAGCAGCGCCCCGGCCCAGCCCGACACGGCGACCAATCCCAGTACGATCAGCGGCAATTCCAGTGGCAGCCGCGGACTGAGGAGCGAGCCGAGACCGTTCACACGGTCCGGCAAAACCAGAATCAGGTACATCGCCGCTAACGCCGCAAGCCACCGCAAACCGTGATTGAGGACAGTGCGATCCTGGCGGCGGGCGAATTTTCTGCTCTTCATGTGAGAGGTAACTACCTTTGAGAAGAGCGTAGGACCGGATTGCCCAAGGCCCAGTACGCATCCTGACCGAAGGACAAGATAAGAAGGCCGAGAGCCGTAGACGCGAAGAAGGCGCTCAAGGGCGGCATCACCATTGGCGACAGCAGCGCTGTGAGCGCACCGCACTGTAGCCCGCAAATGGCTTGGCGGCGACGCGACGGCAGCAGCGGCTGCGCCAAGGCCGGCCATATCCAACCGGCCGCAACAAAGATATATCGCAGCAGGCCGCCGAGCAGCACCCAGGGCCCGGCCTTGTCTAAGTTCAGTGCAAGAACCGACAGCAGCAGAATTAGCAGCGCGTCAGTTTCCATATCGAAGCGGGCGCCGAAGGGCGACGCCAAGCCGGAGCGCCGCGCGAGCCATCCGTCGAGTCCGTCCAGGATCAGCGTAAATACGGCCAGCCCGGTAAAAAGCCACGCGGTGTCGGCGGCGACCGCTGTGTCTAGGACGGCGGTCTCGGCGGCAAGACCCGCGAACAGGCTGGTGAGGATCAAACGGCTCAAGGTCACCGCGTTGGCCGCGCCGAAACGCGGGTATGGGTGATAGGCCCCGATGCGGGCGACGACAATCACCCCGGCCACGGCGTAGGTCGCCAGCGCGCCGGTCGCGAACCAGCCACCGAAGGATTGGGACGCCGTCAGCGTCCAAATAGATATGGCCAACACGCCTGCGCCCCCAACCACAGCCGCGATTGTAACGGGTGTCAGCTTGTCCACTGCGCCGGGGGAAACCGCCGTCATATCCGCACCTCAAAACCGCCAGGAATACCGGAGAGAATTCTGCCGAGTCGGCGTTCGAAGGCATTACAATAAAGATATAATTCGCCGAGTGAATAAGGACTTACCCTATTTTACCCTTATTGCGATCAATAACGCTGGAGCGAGCGTTATAGGAACGGTTAAGGTCGGCGGAAGCTCAGTCGCGGGCCAGGTGCGTTTGCCTGAACACTCTCTTTCAAAGAACCCCAGCGATGTATGAACCCACCAATATCTCGCTCCACAAGTCCGCCTTCTCGACAATTGTAGGCGCGCGCAGGCCCCGCTGGCTGGGGGTCGCCCTGGCCGCTGCGGCGGTTGTCGTTGTCGCCGTCGGCGCCTGGGCGCTTTGGGGACGTGGCGACCAGACCACCACAGCGCTGACCCAGCCTGTCATCGTTGGCGACGTGGAAGACGCCGTCACCGCGCTGGGCACCCTTCAGCCGCTGCAATTCGTCGATGTCGGCACCCAGGTTTCCGGACAATTGAAGGTCCTGTACGTCGACTACGGCGCGACCGTTAAGAAGGGCGACCTCTTGGCCGAGATCGATCCGACGATCTATCAGAGCCGCGTCAACGCCGATCAGGCCCAGTTACTGAACTTGCGCGCGCAGCTGGCCCAGCGCCAGGCCCAGCGCACGCTCGCCGATCTGCAGTTCAAGCGCCAGCAGGAACTGCTCAAGGAAAACGCCACCAGCCAGGACGCCTTCGACAGCGCCAACGCCAGTTTGAAAGTTGCCGTGGCGACGGTCGCGCAATTGGAAGCACAGATCCAGCAGACCGAGTCCACCCTCGCGGGTGATACGGCCAACCTGGGCTATACGAAAATCTACTCGCCGATGGACGGCACGGTGGTCAACCTGATCGCCAAACAGGGCCAGACCTTGAACGCCAATCAAACCGCGCCGATCGTCCTGCGTGTCGCCGATCTTTCCACCATGACGGTGTGGTCGCAGGTTTCGGAAGCCGACGTGCCGAAGCTCAAGGTCGGCATGGACGCCTATTTCACGACCTTGGGCACATCCGAGCGGCGCCGCTACGGCAAGCTGCGCAAAATCATTCCCACGCCCGACGTGGTCAACAACGTCGTGCTCTACAATTCGTTGTTCGACGTTGAGAACCCCGACGGCGACCTGCTCACCCAGATGAGCGCGCAGGTGTTTTTCGTCATCGCCGGGGCACGCAATGTGCCGCTGGTGCCGGTAACCGCGCTGCATCCGGCGCTCGGGCCGCGTGCGGCGCCGGAACAAACAACGGCAGACGCGCAAGGCGCGGCGGCTCCCGGCCAACAGCGCCCGCGCGTGCAAGGCGGAAATGGCACTAACGCTGATCCGGGCGCGGCCGGCGCGCCGCCCGCAGGCGGGCGCGGCATGCGCCTGCGTGAACGCGTGGCTTCAGGTACGGCACCCGTGCGCTACCAGGTGCATGTGATGCAGGACGGCGAGATGGTCACGCGCGACGTCGAAATCGGCGTGATGAACCGCATGCTGGCGGAAGTGAAATCCGGCCTGCAGCCCGGCGACGAAGTCGTCCTCGATGGCGGCGTGCAGGGTCGTCAACGCCAGGGTCAACAGGACAACCAGCGCGGCCCCGGCGGTCGGTTCGGCGGACCGGGCGGCGGAGGCCCGCGCATATGAACGAGCTGCGCCAGACCAAACACGCGGTTGAGGCGCGTTCGTCGGTCATGCCAATCATCGCCCTCAGCGATATCAACAAGTCCTATGAGAACGGCGAGGTCGCGGTGCGGGTGCTGAACGGTGTGACGCTCGACATTTATCCCGGCGAATTCGTCGCCATCATGGGGGCCTCGGGCTCGGGCAAGACCACACTGATGAACCTCCTGGGCTGCCTCGACAGGCCCACCTCGGGCAGTTACCTGTTCGCCGGCCAAGAAGTCTCTGGTCTCGACGCCGACCAGCGCGCGCTGCTCCGGCGCGGCGCCTTCGGGTTCATCTTTCAACAGTACAACCTGCTGGCCACGGCCTCGGCCGCGGAGAACGTTGAGGTGCCCGCGGTTTACGCCGGTCACTCCCATTCCGAGCGTATCGCCCGCGCCGAGCACTTGTTGACACAGCTCGGCCTCGGTGACCGCCTACACCATCGTCCCAACCAGCTTTCCGGAGGCCAGCAGCAGCGTGTCTCCATCGCCCGCGCGCTGATGAACGGCGCCGCGGTGATCCTCGCCGACGAGCCGACGGGGGCGCTAGACAGCAAAAGCGGCGAAGAGGTGATGAAGCTTTTGGCCGACCTCAATGCCGCCGGCCACACGATTTTGATCATCACGCACGATGCCAACGTGGCCAAGCGCGCCAAACGCGTGATCGAGATTAAGGACGGCGTCATCACCGCCGACACCGGTGCGCAGGCCCCCGACGCCGCGCGCCTGGAGAAAGCGATCGCGCCGGAAGGCCTCGGCCCCGCACCCTCCTTCGCCAGCGTTCCGGATGTGACCGAAGCCGGCAAGATGGCGGTGCGCGCGCTGCGCAATAATTGGATGCGCACGTTGCTGACCCTGCTCGGCATCATCATTGGTGTGGCCTCGGTGGTCGCCATGCTGGCCATCGGCAATGGCGCCAAGCAAAAAGTACTCGACAGCATTTCGGCCATGGGAACCGACCTCTTACTGATTCGTCCCGGCGCGCCCAACCAGCGTTTTAACGGCGGGTTCCGTGCGTCTTTAGTGCCGGTCGACGCCGAGGCCATCGCCACCCTGCCCAACGTCGACCAAGCGGTGCCCGAGTTCCCCAATGGGGTGACCGTGCGCTTCGGCAAGAACGATGCCCAGACCAGCGTCGACGGGACCACCGCCGACTACCCAGCCGCGCGCGACTGGAGCACGACGCAGGGTGTTTTCTTCAACCAGGCCGACGTGGCTGACTACGCGCCGGTCGTCGTGCTCGGCCAGACCGTGGTCAAGGCCTTATTCACCGAAGGCGAAGACCCGCTCGGTAAATATGTTCTGGTCAACAACAACCCGTTCCAGGTTATCGGCGTTATGGCCGCCAAGGGCGCGAACAACAACGGCAACGACCTTGATGACCAGATCTTCGTGCCCATCACTACCGGCGCGCAGCGAATCTACGGTCAGCGCTATGCCCGCACTATCACCGTGGCGGTAAGGGACGTCAGCCGGATCGATGCGACGCAAGAGGCCGTGCGCCAACTCCTGATCGCGCGCCACAAACAGGAAGACTTCCAAATTCGCAACATGGTCTCGGTGCTCGAGACCGCGACCGAAACCCAAAACACGCTGACCATCCTGCTCGGCGCCGTGGCGGCGATCTCGCTCTTGGTCGGCGGCATCGGGGTGATGAATATCATGCTAGTCAGCGTCACCGAGCGCACCCGTGAGATCGGCATCCGCATGGCCACCGGCGCGCGCAAACTCAATATCCTGCTACAGTTCAACACCGAAGCCTTGGTGGTTTGCGCCATCGGAGGACTGATCGGCATCGCGGTGGGCATGGGCACGGCGCTCATCTTCTCCTATTTTGGAAAACCGATCCTGTTCTCTCCGGGGCCGATTCTGCTGGCGTTCTCCTGCGCCTTCGTCACCGGAATCCTGTTTGGATATCTGCCGGCGCGCAAAGCCGCCAATCTCGATCCTGTCGTAGCGCTCGGGGCGAAATGATGCGCGGTTTGCTTGGTCATCTGTCGGCCTGCGGTTTTGTTCTGGCAACACTGGGCGCCTGCGCTTCCATGACGCCGCCGACGTTGAGCCCGCCCGACACTTGGCAAGGCATGCCCGTGGACGCCGGCGCGCCGCTGCCCGACCCATTATGGTGGCTGCGGTTTCAAAGTCCGGAGTTGAACAGCCTGATCACCGAGGCCGTCCGGAATAACCACAATCTCAAGGCCGCCACCGCCCGCGTGCTCGAGGCCGAGGCTTCGGCCACCGCCGCCGGCGGCGCGCTTTTCCCAACGGTCTCTGCCGGACTCAGTGGCAGCCGCAGCCAACGGCAGGTGCCGGGCGGTGGCCCCGACACCGTCAGCGTCGGCTATCAGGGCAACTTGCAGGCCTCTTACCAGCTCGACCTCTTCGGCCAGGTCCGCAACGCCGCGGCCTCGGCCAACAAGCGGCTGGAGTCCAGCCTTTACGACCGCGAGACCGTGACGATCACGCTGGTCTCCAATGTCATCACTGCGTATCTGCAAGTATTGTCGGCCCGCGAACGCCAGCAGATCACCACTGATCGTCTCAACAACGCCGAGGCCATTCTGAAGCTTCTGGAAACCCAACGGCGCGTCGGCGTACTGTCGGATTTGGAACTCTCACAGCAGCGCGCCGCCCTTGCGAGCCAGCGCGCCGCGCTGCCGACCTTACGTCTGGCCGAGCGGCAGTCCTTGAACGCCTTGGCAATTCTTTTAGGCCATGCACCGCAGGGGTTCACGGTCCAGGCGCGCGCGCTCAGCGATGTGGCGCTGCCGGTGGTCTCGGCGGGTATTCCGTCAACGCTGCTGGTGCGCCGTCCAGACTTGCGCAGTGCAGAGGCAGGCCTGAAGGGCGCCAATTTCGATGTCGCCTCTGCCCGCGCCGCGCGCCTGCCTAGCATTCAGCTGACCGCTTCCGGCGGCTCGGCCTCCAGCGCGCTGGCTAATCTTTTTACCGCCGGCACATTCTTTTACAGCCTGGCGGGTTCAGCTTCGGAAACGCTGTTTGCCGGCGGACGCTTGTTGGCGCAGGAACGCGGCGCCCGCGCACGCTACCTGGAAGTGGCGGAGAATTATCAGCAGGCCGTGATCGCCGCCTTCAGCGATGTCGAGAACGCGCTTTCTGCTGTGGACTACAACGGCCAGCAATACAGTCTCGCCAGTGAAGCCGCGACCCAGGCGGACCGGGCTTACCATCTCGCCGAGCTGCGCTACCGCGCCGGGGCGGTGGATTTCCAGACCGTGCTTAACGCCCAGAACGCGGCCTTTTCGTCGCAGGAGTCCCTAGTGCAAAGCCGACTTTCGCGGTTTTCCGCGGTTATCAGCCTGACCCAGGCTTTAGGCGGCGGCTGGGATGGCGCAACGCCCGAGGCACCCCCACTTAGTGCGGTGTCCAGTCCGCTCTAATGCTTCGGGAAGGAGTTCGCCGTGGTCTTCAGCAAATCAAGAATGCCCGATGCCAAAGACGCCCTGCCCGGGCGCGCCGACGCCATGCCGGTGCCGGAAAAACATTTCGTCAACGCCAACCGTCTCAAGGGGCCGTTTCCAGAAGGCCTCGCGACCGCCATGTTCGGGCTGGGGTGCTTTTGGGGCGCGGAAAAGCTGTTCTGGCAAATCCCCGGTGTATACTCCACCCAAGTGGGCTACGCCGCCGGGCTTACGCCAAATCCGACCTACCGCGAAGTCTGCAGCGGACAGACCGGCCACAACGAGGTCGTGCGGGTTCACTACGACCCGGCCAAGGTTAGCTATGAGACGCTTTTGAAAAAGTTCTGGGAAGGGCACGACCCAACCCAGGGCATGCGCCAGGGCGGCGACGTCGGCACGCAGTACCGTTCGGGCATCTATGTTTACACAGACACCCAACAGCGCGCGGCGGAAGCTTCAAAGGCGGCTTACGAAAAAGCCCTGGCCAAACAGGGCTACGGACCGGTCACCACCGAGATCATGGCCGCGCCGACGTTCTACTACGCCGAGGACTATCACCAGCAGTATCTGGCCAAGAATCCCGGCGGCTATTGCGGCCACGGCGGCACCAGCGTCGCCTGTCCGGCGTTTACGGCGGCCTGATGCTCACCACACATGAAGGTGGCTGTCATTGCGGCAAGGTCCGCTTTCGCGTGAAAGCCGATTTGGCCGAGGTTTTGGATTGCAACTGCTCGGTCTGCACCAAGAAAGGGTTCTTGCATCTCATTGTGCCGCCTGAGCAGTTCGAGCTTCTAAAAGGCCAGGATGAGCTGACGGTCTATCAATTCAATACCGGTACGGCGCGGCACCAGTTCTGCGCAAGCTGCGGTATGCATCCATTTTATGTTCCGCGCTCCGATCCCGATAAAATCGACGTCAACGCCCGGTGCCTGGACAATATCGACGTATCGGAACTCACGCCTAAGAAGTTCGAAGGCAAGAATTGGGAAGCCGCCAACACGGCCCATCACTTAGACCAGGCATAGCGCGTCCAAGCCCGACGACGCCGAACCGGCTCAATCCAAGTAAGCGCCGATGGATTTAATTCATGCGGGCACCTAGGATGCCCCCATGAGTGGCCCGGACACCTTTGAAACCAAAGCCCAGCTGTTGGCTGAACACCGCAAGGGGGCCAATGGCCGGGATTTCCTAAGACGTTTGGGCGACGTTGTCGCTGGGCCGCTGCAGCGCAACACCGAAGACGTCGAACTGTTGCTGGCCCATGCGCAAGCCGCCTGGATCGCCGATCAGCGCGATCCCGCCGCAACACGCGCGCGCGAATCGGCCCAGCGCCTCATCACGCTAGTCCCCGATTTGGCCGACGGCTATCGGCTTTTGGGCCTTGCTCACCTTTCACGGCGCGAATACCGCGACGCCTTCCTGGCCCTATCGGCGGTCAAGACCATCGCCTCGCCAGTCAATCTCGACAATTTCCGGGCGCTTGCGCGCCTTTTGATGACCGACGTGCCCAAGGTTAGCTTTGAGTGGGGCGGGCAGCGCTATGCCTTCGACCTCACCACCCACAACGCGGCGGCCATTGAGTCCAGCGCATTTCATAGTATCGGAATGTTGACGGAGGCCGAAGAATTGCAGTTTCTCGGCACGATTCTCGACCCCACGCGGATCAAGCGCGTGGTCGAGGTTGGCGTGCTGCTCGGCAATCACAGCGCCTATTTCTTGAAAACCCTGCGCCCCGAAGCGCTGACGCTGATCGATGCCGATCCGGCCAATCTGCCGTTCATCGAACACACGGTGTCCTATAACAGCGCGCCCGCGCGCCCGGCGGTGACCATTCACAACGCTTTCGTCGGCGCGGGCGGGGGAGAAGTCACCTTCGCCGGCGCTAAAGTTCCCATGCAGCCCTTGGCGGATCTCGTGCAAGGCCCGGTCGATTTTCTGAAAGTCGATGTCGACGGCGGCGAGGAAAGCCTGCTCAAAGGCGCTGCCCCGGTCATCGAAGCCTCGCGGCCCGTGGTCATGATCGAAACCACGCCCGCGTCCCACGCAGCCGTCGAAGCCTGGTTCGCCGCGCGGCGCTATGCCGTCACCCGCGTCTTCGACCACGGCGGCTACCGCAATGTAGTGCTTGCGCCATGACCATGGACGAAGACACGTTGCGCAAGGCCTTTGCCAAAGCCGTGTACGTCCACGCACCGGGCGGGCCGTTGACCCACAACGCCGGCTGTCTCGCTGAAGGACTTATAGAGCTCGGCATTCCTGTGAAGCTCAGCACCGCGAAGATCACTTCACGCCCGGTCTCCATGCCGCTCAAGGATGTCGATCTTGCGCCCCTGGTCTCGCAGCCCTTTGCCGGGTTCGCCGGCTATATTGTGGACATTACCCACACCAATCAGTTCGCGCCCTTTGACGGCATTGCCGGCGGCCGACTCGCCTATCTCAACCAAAGCGACACCGCCACCTTCAGCCGTATCCCCGATGAACATCTGCTGTTCGCAGCCCATGAAAATACTTTTGCGGCGAAGGGCGGTACGCGCAGGCCCATTGCCTTCGGATTGAGCAACGGTCTGATTGCCGCGACGCAGAGTCGCCCCGCCTTTAAGGACCGCCGCCGCGTGGCCTTGCGCAATTTCCGCGCCACGCTGCATCAGAGCCTGCGCGCTTTGCTCGACATCACATATATTCCCGCGCTTCAGCGCCACATGCTCCTTGATGAAACGCAGTACGCGCCAGACGCCTATCTCAAAGCGCTGTTGAACAGCACCGTCTGCCTGGCCTACGGCGGCGACTTCTATAGCCCGATCACGCAAAATCCGTGGTTTTCCAAAAACGATCCGCGCGTCGCGGAGGCTCATAGCTTTGCCCGTCTCGACGCCGTGGCACTGGTATTACGCTGGGACAGTTTCCGCCTATGGGAATCCTTCGCCGCCGGATGCCTCACGGTTCATTTGGATTTCGACAAATACGGCTTCGCGCTGCCGGTCAGGCCCGAGCCCTGGACGCATTATGTGCCCATCGACCTCGACGACATCGCCGGCTCGGTCACCGCGCTCATGGACCGGGAGAGCGAATGGGCCGCCATCGCCGACGCAGGCCGGGCCTGGGCCCTTGAGCATTACGCGCCCAAACCCACTGCTCTCAGGGTGCTATCAGACATGCTCGCCCATAAGCCTGCCGCATGACGCGCCACCCTTGCGCGCAGCAATCGGGCGGACTATGACCGTGGCATGCCGACGATCCTGCTTTATTTTCTAATCGCGCTTGTGGTGCTGGGAGGCGTCATCCTGGCCGTGCCGGCGGAGCATACCGCGCGCGAGGAAGTATTCTCGCCGCGCGATATCCTAATGCAGGTCAAGCCGTGACCGACTTGCCCGCCAACTGGACGCCGCCCTATACGTTCGAGGAGCGCCTGAAGTACACGCTGATCCCGCCGCGGCTTTATATGTGGCGGCTGATCCGCAAGCATCTGCGCAAGGGCGAAGCCGAGCTTAAATTCCTGCCGCAGATTGTGCCACGCGACCGCACGGCCGTCGACATCGGCGCCAACAAGGGCGTCTACAGTCATCTGCTGGCGCGCGTCTGCCAGAGTGTCGAGGCCTTCGAACCCAACCCGAAAATTTACCGCATCCTCACCCGCACGCTGCCGCGCAATGTCGTGGCTCATCAGGTGGCGCTGTCGGACCGCGTCGGCACGGCGGAATTGATCGTGCCCTTGACCAGCGGTGGCTTTTCCAACCAGACGGCATCTCTGAATCCGCGCAAGCGCAACGACGGCGCCGGGGTTGTCCGCGTCGCCCAGCGCACGTTGGACTCCTACGGCTTTAACAACGTCGGCTTCATCAAGATCGACGTCGAGGGTTATGAGCCCGCCGTGCTGGCCGGCGCGCGCGAGACCATCATGCGCGAACGTCCCGTGATGCAGGTGGAATTGGAAGAACAACACACCGGCCAAAGCATCGAGCAATGCCTGGCAAGTGTGCAAGCCTTCGGTATGGACGCCTTCTTCCTGCGCGACGGCAGCTTGCGGCCGATCTCGGAGTTCGATCCCGCAAAGAACCGGGCGGCCTTCAAGGATCGGCAAGGTTACATTAACAACTTCATCTTTAAGCCTCGGTAACCTTTCGTGTTTTTGCCTCTCGGCTTGTCGGAAGCGGCCGAACCTGATATGCAGCGGACATGACGCATCGGATCATCAGCGGACGAATTACGCCCCCGGCTCTTTAAAGAGACCGGGACGCCTTACGTCGTTTATCGTCTGCCATTCTTACTAGGATCCGACTGCCATGACTTCCACATCTTCAGAGACTAAAGAACTTGATGCCGCCCCAAAACTTGACGCTTCAATGGTGCGCACCACCCGCGAACGTACCAAAGGCCAGATCATCGTCACGCCCACCCTCAACCGTCCGGCCCTGTCGCAACTGCTGGGCTGCGAGGTTTTTGTTAAATACGAGAACATGCAGCACACCGGCGCCTTCAAGGCGCGCGGCGCCATCGCCAAGCTGACCACGCTCACCGACGCACAGAAGAAGGCCGGCGTCATCGCCATGTCGGCCGGCAATCATGCGCAAGGCGTTGCCTTCCATGCCAAGCGGCTTGGCATCCCGGCGACCATCGTCATGCCCAAGGGCACGCCATTCAATAAGACCCGCAAGACCAGCGACTACGGCGGGAATGTCGTGCTCGAAGGCGAGAACTTCACCGAGGCCTCCGCCGCCGCGCAGCGCATGGCCAAGGAACGCGGCCTGACGCTGATCCATCCCTACGACGACGCCGAAGTCATCTCGGGTCAGGGCGTCATCGGCTATGAAATGCTGGAGGCCGTACCCGACCTCGACGTCATCATCGTGCCCGTGGGCGGCGGCGGCCTGATCGCCGGCATCGCGCTTGCGGCCAAGGACATCAAACCCAGCATCGAAGTGATCGGCGTCGAGCCGGAGTTGTATCCCTCCATGATCAACGCGCTGACGCGCGGCAACCGCCCCTGCACGGGCGCCACCGTGGCCGAAGGCATTGCCGTGCGCGATGTCGGCACGCTGTCGATCCCGATCGTTAAGGCGTTGGTGAAAGAAACTCTCACGGTGTCCGAGACCAACATCGAACGTGGCATCAGCATCTACGCCACCATGGTCAAGACCGTGGCCGAAGGTGCGGGCGCCGCGCCGCTTGCCGTGCTGCTCGAATATCCGGACAAGTTCAAAGGCCGCAAAGTCGGATTGGTTCTGTCGGGCGGCAATATCGACGCGCGCATGCTGTCGTCGGTCTTGATGCGTGATCTCGTGCGCGTCGGCCAGGTGCTGACGCTGTCCATCGAAATGCCCGACCGTCCGGGCTCGCTGCACGCCATTGCCGGCATCTGCGCCGAGCTGGGCGCTAACGTGCTGGAGATCTCCCACGGCCGCTTCGCCTTGGATCTCTCGGCCAATGCCGCGCGGCTAGGTATCACGATTGAGACCCGCGACAGCGCCCATGCCCAGCAAGTCATGGACCGAATTCGCGCCGCCGGCTTCACGCTGACCATCCGCGATCCCAACGAAACCTGAGAATGGCGAGAATTCCGCTATAAAATCAGCGGATTACTAAACGTCTCGTGCGGGCCGCAAGGACGGGGTAGAGTTGCTGATGTCTCCTTGGACCAAACCGCGCGCATCCCTTCGGGGCAGCACCATGAACGCCCGGCGCGTCATCATATGGATGACCGTCGCGGTGTTCTTTGTGCTGACGGTTCTGGCGGTGCTGTTTTTCCACGGCCTTCCGCCGTGGCCGGTGCTGTTGTGTTTCGCCGTCAGTCATTCGGTTTTCTGTCTGCTGGTGGCCTCCGTGAAACCCTATCGCGGTCCTTACAACGAACCCTTGGCTGACCCGGAACCCGGCGACTGGCCCGATGCGTGATTGAAGATCAGTGACGAAGAGGAGTGGCAAAGACGGCGGCACGAAAAAGACCGCACCGCGCATCACGGCCGACGCCGCCGACGAAAAGCGCGCCGCGCGCAACGTCGCGAGGATTCGCGAGCGCCTGTCGAACGCCATGGACGACCCCAAGATGCGCGAGCAAATTGTGCGCGCCATGCGCAGCCTGATGTACGAGGACGAAAAATGAATATGCGCCTCATCCTGGTCGCCGCATTGTGCGCAACTGTGGCCGGTCCGGCGGGCGCGGAGGAAACTCCCGCGCAAGTCGCCGCCGCATTGGGTCTCAAGGAGAGCGCGGCGCCTGTGCGCGAGATGAACGGCTGGACGCCTCCGCATAAAATTGTTGTGGTGGTTGACAAGGCCGAGCGGCTCGCCTGGCTTCAAGACTCCGTCAAGGGTGTGACCATCGCCGCCGTGCGCACGCCCAAAGAGGCCTTCGCGCAAATTCCAGATGCCGACGCCTATCTCGGCTTCTGCCAGGCGCAACTGCTGGCCACCGGCAAAAATCTGAAATGGATTCACTCACTTCAGGCCGGAATTGAGACCTGCCTGACGCCGAAAGTCCGCGACGGCGGCGTCCTGTTCACGAACGTACAGCGCATGAACGGCTCCAATGTCTCCGAACATGCCATGGCGCTTTTGCTGGCCCTTACCCGCCAGATCAATGTCGCGTTGGCCAATCAGGAAGACGGCCGCTGGGACGCCCAGAACATGCGCAACGTCATGGACCTGGACGGCAAGACAATGCTGATCACGGGCCTTGGCAGCATCGGCACCGAGATCGCCAAGCGCGCGAGCGCCTTCGGCATGCGCGTCATCGCCACGCGCCTTGCCGGGCCCGAGGCCCCGCCCTTTGTCGCCCGCATTGGATTGCCCGCCGAATTGCCGGCCATGATCGGCGAAGCCGATGTCGTGGTGAATGCCACGCCGCTGACGCCTCAGACCCTGCATATGTTCGATGCCGCCATGTTCGCGCGCATGAAATCCACGGCTTATTTCATCAATGTCGGGCGCGGCGAGAGTGTCGTCACCAATGACCTGATTGCCGCGCTGACATCCGGCAAAATCGCCGGCGCGGGCCTCGACGTAACAGACCCCGAGCCGCTGCCCAAGGGCCATCCCCTCTGGGATATTGCGAATGTTATCATCACGCCGCATGCAGCGGGCACGTCGGAGCTGAAGAATGAGCGCGGCTGGATCGTGACGCGCGAGAACATGCGCCGCTATGTCGCCGGCGAGAAAATGTATTCCGTGGTCGACGTCAAGCGCGGGTACTAACCGTTCACCTGCGCCGGCGCGCGGGCTGGCCTAGGGCACGGCGGCGGGCTTTCGGGCGCGACACTTCGGCCTTGCGGCCGTGAAGGGCAGCGGCGTGGGCCTTGGTGGCCCAGTCCCGCAAATTGCCGCTGTCCTCGATCACGTCCTCGGGCACAAACCAATAAGACATGGCAATCTTGCGGCCGCGCGCTTCATAGGAGAAGGGCTGGGACTTCTTGGCCTCGAAATCGGGGCGATTGCTGTCGTCAATTTTGAAAAACAGCTCGCCGTTGCTGATGAGGCCGAACATCACGCCGCCCTTGAACAGCCCGTGGCCGCCGAACATAGGCCGCAGCGTCACGCCGCCAAAGGCGGCCAGTTGTTCCAAGACATAGTCGGGAAAGAAAAAGTCGGCCACGTAAAGAATCCGGCGGTGAAAACGAACGGCGCGGCTGTTTTCTAGCTCAATTTGGTTTCGCGACCAACGGCGGGAATATCGGTCCTGGCGATTTTCTTGTTGATGGTGACGTTGCCGCAGTGGGCCATGAAGGCAAAGCAGATCCCCGCCGCGAGCAACCCGCGCCCGAATTTCCTCACGCCATCCGACATCATCGGCCCCCTCTGCCGCAGCGACCCGCCTCATGGACCCCGCGGAATATAGCCAATTTGCGGCGTCTAGGCCAAAGACCTCAATAATCGCCATGGAGCGGCCTTTATCCGGCGGCCTTTGTGCCTTATATGTGCGAAAGAACAAAAGGAGAGCCGCCATGACCACGCTTGCCACAAAGAGCATGATCGCCGTCGCCGTCCTAGCCTTGGCGGGCGAGGCGGTTTATTCCTATCATCAGGCGCATCGGGCCGTGGGATTCGCGGAGACAGCGGGGACCGCTGGGGCGGCAACCACCAAGACCACGCAAGACACGCCGATCAATGCCTGCGCGCTCCTGAGTGACGAGGAAGTGTCCGCGGCCGTCGGCGCCAAGGTCACACCGGCCGAACGGCGCGACGACGGCGAAGTCGGCGGCAAGGGCGACTACGCGCCGCCCGGCACCTATTCCTCGACATGTTTCTGGCGGTTCGCCAACGAGGCCGTCGATCTCGATGATCCGAACCTGCCCATGGACGGCCGCCGCTTCGCCATTCTCAACGCCATGGTCTGGCCCAAGGGCGGCGGCTATGCCGCCCAGTTCCTGCAAAGCTTCCGCGATGCTTTCGAACACCAGATCATTCCCGCCGCTCCGATCGCGCTTGATGGCATTGGCGACGAAGCGCTGTGGTGGGGCGACGGCACCGCCGTGCGCAAGGGCGACACCAGCTTCGGCGTCTCCGTCTTTCTGCAGAACGGCGACAAAGCCTCGCAGCGTAAGATGGAAGAGGCTTTGGCGCGCAAGGTCGTGGGGCGGATTTAATCTGCAGTCGCGTCCGGCTTTGATTTAAGCGCGAGGCCGGCGGCAACCGCGAACAGCGCCCAGCCCGCCATGGCGGCGGTTCCGCCCCAAGGCGCGGAGAACACCGGCCCGCCGAAAGACAGCGAATACAGTCCCGCCGGAAAGAGCAGTGCGCCCGCGCCAAGCAATACCGCTGCCGCACTCATCAACATGCGTGGGCGACCGACGGCCAATTGCTCCGCAATCGCCGTGACCAGAATCAAGCCTAGCGCATGGCTCATTTGGAAGTCCGTGGCGATCTTGAACCACTCGACGGCGGCATCGCCCGCGGGTGCGAGATTGGCGAGGCCGTGGGATGTCAGCGCCGCCAGCGCCACCGAGATCAGCGCGGAAAGCGCTCCGAAAATATACATCCCGACGGCGAAGCGGCTGAGTGTCATGCGTTGTGTCCCTTGCTCTCTTTTAGCGCGCTTGCAACGCGATGGCTTTTTCGAGGGCGTGAAATCCATCCAGGAATACGCGCTCAGCTTCCGCCACCGGCAGTGGAATGAGCTTAACATCCTTCAGCGGCTTTTCCTTGAAGTTGAGCACCGAGCGGCACTCGGCGGCGGTGAAGCCCGCCAGCTGAACCGCTTCGGTCGCCGCCGCGATACGGTCGGCCTCTTTGATGAGCGCCTTGTCCGCTGGCGGCAGAATAGGCACGAGGCCGAAGCGCAGGTAGATGGCGCGGGTCAGCCGCTGCTCGACTTCCTTAAAGACGTCGCCGACCACGGCTTTCAAAGGCGTGATCAGGTCGTGCGTGACGTATTCGGAGGCATCGTGGAGTTTTGCCGCCATCAGCAGGCGGGCGCCGGCCCGCGGCTTGATGCGGCGCACAATCTCCACCACCAAATCCGAATGCTGCGCCACACTCCAGCCGTGGGGGCCGTGGGTCTGGCCGTTCCACCGGGTATTGCGGGCAAGGCCCAGGGCGATGTCCTCGATCTCGATATCTAGCGGTGAAGGCTCGATCAGGTTCAAGCGCCGGCCCGAGAGCATACGCTGCCATGTGCGGGGGGCATGAGCTGCCAAGTGGGTGGCCCTTAAATGGCCGGCGGTTGTCACAATTGGCGGTTTCACCGGGGGTGCCATCGGCCAGTCCTTTGTAACGGGTTTAAATTTCCTAACAGAAAGAATACCTTAAAGATTCGGGGGCATCCTCCCGACGGTGGTGGGGTGGGCTGCGCGCATCAAAGCGGCTCACGCGTAAGTATGAGCACGGCGATATGGTATCGGCCACATCAGACTATTTGAAGCCGATCAGTTTTCTGGTCGTGGATGACCGTGCCTACATGCGCCGGGTGATCAAAAACATTCTTGAGACGCTGGGCTGTAAGCGGATCGATGAGGCTCACCACGGCGGCGAGGCGCTGTCGATCATGCGCAGCTGGCCGCCCGATATCGTCCTGACCGAAGCCCTGCTGGCGCCCATGAACGGCGTCGAGCTGCTGAAGGCCGTGCGGGCCGACAGGGGCCCGCTCAAATTCACGCCGATGATCATGATCACGTCGGAGACCCGGCGCGAAAAGGTCATCATGGCGCGCAATGCCGGGGTGACGGAATACGTCGCCAAGCCTTTCAATGCCAAGAGCCTGATCCTGCGAATCCGCGAAGTCATCGAACGGCCGCGGCCCTTTGTCGATGTCGGCCTTTACTTCGGGCCCGACCGGCGTCGCCGGTCCGAGGTCATGAACGAGGGCGAAGAAAAACGCGGCAAGGGCGGACCACGGCCGACGACCAAGGAAGATCCCAGAGAAGGTCTTACCCAAGACCAGATCGACAAACTCGTGGCCGGCGATTCCATCCGCGATCGCTAGACTCCCACCGTTGATCCTTCTCCCCTTTTTCCGGCGGCGGGATAAACTCTCCTCCTCATGAGCGAAGCAGTCATCATTATCGGTGGCGGACAAGCCGGCGGACAGGCCGCGCTGTCCTTGCGCCAGCTGGGCTTTGAAGGTGCGGTCACCGTCGTCGGCGATGAGCCCTATGTGCCCTATGAGCGCCCACCACTGTCGAAAAGCTTCCTCGCCGGCGAAGTATCTGAAGAGCGCATGTTCATGCGACCGGCGGCGTTTTATGCCGAGAAAAGCCTGGTTTTACTGCAGAAAACCACGGTTACACGCATCGACCGCGCCGCCCGGAGCGTGCATCTCGCTGAAGGCGAGCCGCTGCCTTACAGCAAGCTTGTACTGGCCACGGGCGGACGCGTACGCAAGATGAATTGTCCCGGCGCCGGTCTTCCCGGCGTGCACTACCTCCGCACTATCGACGACGTGCTGGCCTTTCGTGATCGTCTCACGGCCGGTGCGAAGCTGGTCATTGTCGGGGGCGGATACATTGGCCTTGAAGTGGCGGCGGTCGCGATCAAACGCGGCTGCAAAGTCACTGTTCTCGAAATGCAGCCCTTGGTGCTGAACCGCGTTGTGGCGCCGGAAATGTCGCGGTTCTACACCGACGTGCACCGCGCCGCCGGCGTCGACATCCGCACTTCGGCTGCTGTCACGGCCTTTGAAGGTGCGGGCAGAGTCGAGCGCGTGATCTGCGGCGACAGCATCGTCGCGGCGGATATCGTGATTGTCGGAATCGGGATCGTGCCCAATGTGGAACTGGCCGCCGATGCCGGCCTTGCCGTGAACAACGGCATTGTCGTCGACGACTGCGCACGCACGGCCGATCCCGATATTTTTGCCGCCGGCGATTGCACCAACCACCCCAATGAAGTTATCGGCGGATGCTTGCGTCTGGAGTCGGTGCCCAACGCCCTGGCCCAGGGCAAAGCCGCCGCCCACGCGATCATGGGCAATCCGCAACCCGTGACCGAAGTGCCGTGGTTCTGGTCGGACCAGTACGATCTGAAACTGCAGATGACCGGCCTCTCCAAACCCGGCGACCGGATCGTGATTCGCGGGTCCATGGCCGCGCACAAATTCTCGGCCTGCTATTTGCGCGAGGGGGTCTTTGTGGCCTGCCAGGCGGTCAACATGGCCAAGGACTTTCTCCAGTCCAAAAAGCTCATCGCCGCCCGGACCCGGCCCGACCCAATGAGACTCGCCGATCCATCTTTAGCGCTGAAAGATCTCTAACCCATACCAATAGTTGTATTTTTTGGGCTAACATCAACCCTAACTATTTGAGGGTTGAAAGGACCGGCGGCCCAGGCCAGTCTGTCCCTTAACGCGCTGCTCAGACGCGAAAAGGAACGAGCCATGGACCCGATCACTAACGAACCCGCCGGTTTTCAACAGACCCAGTCCACCCGCGTGAAGGACCCCGGCCCGGCACAAAACGCCAATCCGCCGCCGCCGCCCAAGGCCGAGCGCCCGGTAGCCGACACCCCGAGTCCCCATCCCTTCCGGGGCCAAAGCCTCAACACCGTCGCCTAAAAGCTTTTAGTAGGGATTTAGCCCAGGATTTAAATCCGGCACCCTTGCGCCCGGGCTTTGGTCGGCTATGAAGGACTCATGGCCGATTCACGCAGCACCAATCTGTTCGACATTTTCCGCGCGCGGTTCCCCAAGGACCTTGGCGTGCCCTTCATGACTTTGCCGGGCGGCGATGTCTTTTCCTACGCCGCTCTCGATGCCGCTTCGGCGCGCCTGGCCAATCTGCTCACGAAGTTAGGCACAAAACCCGGCGACCGCGTCGTTGTGCAGGTAGAGAAATCGCCCCAGGCGGTGTTTCTCTATCTCGCCTGTTTGCGGGCCGGTGCGGTGTTTCTGCCGCTCAACACTGCCTATCGCGCCGACGAGTTGGACTACTTCCTGGCCGATGCTGAGCCACATATTGTTGTCTGCGATCCTGGCGATGCGACGCTAGCTGCCCTCTGCACCACGCGGGGCATCGCGCACCGTCTGACGCTTGCCGCCGACGGCAGCGGAACTTTGATGGACCAGTGCGCCGGTGAGGCTGCGACCTTCACCACGGTGCCGCGCGCGTCGTCGGATCTGGCGTCGATCCTCTATTCCTCGGGCACTACCGGTAAACCCAAGGGCGTCATGCTGAGCCATAACAATCTCAGCTCCAATGCCGAGACGCTGCATCGCCTTTGGAAATTCAAGCCCGGCGACGTGCTGCTGCATTCGCTGCCGATCTTCCATGTTCATGGGCTTTTCGTGGCGCTCAACACAACGCTGATGAACGGCAGCGGCATGATCTTTCACCAGAAGTTCGTCGCCGACGATGTGATCAGGGATCTGCCGCGTGCGACGGTCTTTATGGGCGTTCCGACCTATTACGTGCGCCTGGCCGCCCACCCCGCGCTGACGCCGCGGCTGTGCAGTAATATCCGCTTGTTTCTCTGCGGGTCCGCGCCGCTTCTGCCTGAAACCTTCGCGAGCTTCGCCGCCAGCAGCGCACAACAGATCGTCGAGCGCTACGGCATGACTGAAGCCGGCATGATTACCAGCGCGGACCTTGATAAGCCGCGTCACGCCGGGGCCGTGGGCTGGCCCTTGCCGGGCGTCACTTTGCGCATTGTCGATACCGACAATCGTGACCTGCCCAAGGGCGAGACCGGCGAGATCCAAATCAAGGGGCCCAATCTGTTTGTCGGCTACTGGCGCAAGCCCGAAAAGACCGCAGAGGATTTCACCGCCGACGGGTTTTTCAAAACCGGCGATCTTGCGCACTTCGAGCCCGACGGCATGGTCAATATCGTCGGTCGCGCCAAGGACATGATGATCAGCGGCGGCTTCAACGTGTACCCCAAGGAGATCGAGGCGATCATCGACGCTCTGCCCGGTGTGGCCGAGTCGGCCGTGGTCGGCATGCCCCATCCGGATTTTGGCGAAGCGGGCCTGGCCGTTGTCACCATGGATGCCGGCGCGGCGGCGCTTAATAGTGACGCGGTCCGCGCGGCCTTACGCGAATCCCTGGCCAACTTCAAAGTGCCCAAGATGATCGTCGTGGCCGAAGCCCTGCCCCGTAACGCTATGGGTAAAGTGCAAAAGAACCTGCTGCGCGCGACCTATCGCGCACAGTGGTATCTTCACCTTGCCGAAAACGCCAGAGCTTAAGCGTGTTACGCCGCGAGTTCCGGAAAGCAGCGAGCCATGACACGCTCAAAATGCGCAACCAAGCTCGTGTGTTTCAGCGTCGCCGCCGTCAGCGGATTGTTCCAGGGCGTGCGCACGATATTGCCGATGAACGCGGCGATACAGGCATCAAGCGACGTGGGCTGATCGTCGAAGGCCCAGGCGCGGCCGCCCAACCAATGGGCCAGGGCCTGAACATCGGCGATGCCCATTTGCCAGATGACCTCCGGCGCGTGGCGGCCGATGCCGTGGGCGCGCAAGGTCTTTATAACTTGGCGCTGGGCCACGCGGGCGACAAAGGGCGCCAGGAAAACCGGCACACCCAAGAGCTCTTGCATATAGGGCCGCCATTGCGGCCTCGTGTCGGGATCGGCCCAGCGCATATAGACCGCGACCCAGTACAGGTGCTCTTCCATGAGCCGCTGGAACGCCAGCGCTTCGGCGCGCTGAGCCAAGGTCAGCTTGCCGTCTACGGGGTGGCCATGGCTGCGCTCAAGGTGGGCGATGATAAGCCCTGAGTCCGCCATGAGCTCGCCGTCGATCTCGACATAGGGTGCTTTGCCCGTGGACGAACGTGGCCGGTTCCTCAAGTGCACCACGTTGTAATCAAGGCCGGCCAGGCGCAGATAGGTTTCCAGCTTCATGCAAAAGGGACTGGCGTTCGGTAGCCCGAACATCGGCTTGAACTGGAACAACGTGAGGCTCATCACATGAATCCTCCGGCCTGACGATTCCAAAGACGGGCATAGGTGCCGTTCAGCTTCAAAAGTTCCGCGTGCGCGCCTTGCTCGATGATCCGGCCCTCCTCCAGCACGACAATACGGTCCAGATGCATGATCGTCGAGAGCCGGTGCGCCACCGCGATGACGGTGCGCCCCTCCATGAGCGTCAAAAGACCGTCCTGAATCAGATGCTCGGCCTCGCTGTCGAGGGACGATGTGGCCTCGTCGAGAATTAGGATCGGCGCGTTTTTCAGAAAGGACCGCGCGATGGCGACCCGCTGGCGCTCGCCGCCGGAAAGCTTCATGCCCTTCTCGCCGACAATGGCATCGTAGCCGCCGGCGCGCGCCGTGATGAAGTCGTGGCAATGGGCCAGCTTCGCCGCCGAGACCAGCTCGGCCTCACTGGCATTGGGGCGGCCGTACATGATGTTGTCGCGCACGGAGCGGTGGAAGACGCTGGGGGTTTGAGGCACTTCGGCGAAGGCCTCGTGCAGCGAATCCCAGGTGACGTCGGCGATGTCGTGGCCGTCGATGAAGATGCCGCCGGCTTGGATCGGAAACTGCCGCCGCAGAAGGCGCAACAGCGTGCTTTTGCCCGCGCCGGATGGACCAACGATGCCGATCTTTTCACCGGCGGCGATGGCAAGACTGAGATGCGCGAAAACCGGTGTGCCGTCGGGATAGTGAAACGTCACGTCGCGCACATCGACGGCGCCGCCACTCACCTGCAAGGGCGCGGCCCCCGGCGGATCGACAATCTCATGGGGCTGGGTGATGGTTTCCAGGCTGTCGGTGAGATGCCCCAGCTGCTCGAAGAACGCGAGCAGGCTGTCGCCCAGCGTGTTGACGTGCGCCGAAATCAGCAGGCTCAGCGACATCAGCATCGTGAAGGTGCCGACCGACACCCGCCCCGCTACCGCTTCGCGGAAAGCCCACCACACCACGACGATCAGGAACATGACGCCGACGGCATGAAGCGCCAAGCGCATGCGGAACAGGACCAGGCGCAGCTTCACACCAGTGTCGTATTCAAGATCTGCGAGCGGCGACAGCGTCGACTGCTCCATGGCGCGGCGCGCGAAGGCGCGCACCAGATCCCAGTTGTTGAGGGAATCCACCAGGCGGCCGGTATAGGCTGTGCCGGCGACGGAATTGGCCTTGGCGTATTTGCGGCTGCCCTGCGCGAGCGCCGCCGCGACAACGGTAAAGACCAGCGCGAAGGCGCCGAAAAGTGCCAGGAATTGCGGTGCTTGCCGCGCGACCAAGGCGGCCGACAGGGCGAACAGCACCACCAGGCGCGGCAAGGCCGAGAAGACGTAGTCGATGACGCCCGTCGCCGCCTGGGCCGCCGTACGCACCTTCGACGACAAAGCGCCCGACATCTGATCGAGGAAGAAGCGCGGCGCGTGGCCGTGCACGTAAATGAACAGATCGTCCTGAATATGTGTGCGCAGCGCCAGCATGGTTGTGGTGCTAGCCAGCGTATGGATGCGCGACAAGACCGGACCTAGAACCCAGATCGCGCACAGCACGGTGAACCAGGTCAACGCCTCGTGATCGGAGGCTGCGGCGTCGCGTCCCAAGACGCTGATGGCCGCGAGCGCATTGACCAGGGCGCCCAAGGCATAAGGCTGAAGATTGTCGACGAAAGCGCCCAGAAGCGCCAAGGCCACCATGCCCCCGACCCGCCAGCCGCCGTGACGGCGGACTTGGTCCCAGACCAGCGCGAAGGGCGTCGTCGGCAGTTGGTCGTCCGGCGGCGGAGTGTCGGCAGACCGGTTGAGGGAATCATCAGGCATAGCCAAGTGTGACGACGGAAGCCGCCAGGGCGCAAGAGTCTCTATAGGTAAAAAAAGAAGGCCGGACTTTAAGTCCGGCCTTCCGCTCTAATCGATGAAGCGTCGCTTACTTAGCCAATTGGCCGCGGATTTCGCCGCCCTTGTTGGCGACGGTGTGGACATTGACGTAAGTGCGGCCGCCCAAGATGTCGGCGATCTTCGCGTCGTCCAGCGTGGCCTTGCCGGTCAACGGGCTTTTCACACCCGCGCCCGGCGTCCCGAGCGCCTGGACCACGCCAGCATTGGTGCCGGCAGCCGCCGGACCATGGATATGCGCCGCGGTAGCGTCGCCGGTGAGGCCTTCGAAAGTCACCGTCCAGGTGACTTCCTTGGTCGCATCGTTCACGGTGATTTCAGCCGTGCCTTTGCCGGTGCTGGTGTTCGCCGGAACTTCCGAAGCGGAGTTCAAAGTCGCTTTCAATTTATGCTCCGCCGCGCTGGCGCTGGCGAAAGCCAATCCGGCGGCGATCAGTGAGCCGACGGCAATGCGAATAATCCTCGTCATGCGATTCTCTCCCTGGAGTGGTTCATTAAGTTCAAACGGCCTTTGGTCGTGGCCGGCCCGAAAGCGTAGGGCGCGCAAGGATAGTCCCTATTTTTCGGCTGTCCAGGCGGTTTCGGGCCGGTTTTAGAGGCCTTATTCCATGCCCGCGACAGCGAGAATGATGCTCAGACTAGTGCTCATGGCCTTAATCTGCGGGCCCTTCTCGACATCGATCCATTCGTCGAGCGAATGGGCCCGGCCGCCCTTTCCGGGGGCGCCCTTGCCGATGGTGATGGCCGGAATACCCAGGCTCATGGGGATATTCGAGTCGGTGGAGCTATAGCCGTAGCCGACTTTATAGCCACCCGCCGTAATCGCCGCCGCCGCGGTTTGCACCAGGTCGGACTTTTCACTGGTTTCGCCGGCGGGACGGTCGCCGATCTTTTTGATGTCGACGGTGATCTTACCTTCCTTGGTGGAACGCGCCGTGTTTTCCGTCTCCGCCGAAGCCTTCATAATCTTGAACATGCGTTCCTCGACCTTCGTGAGCTCGGCCGGCGATTCAGAGCGCATATCGATGTCCATCCACACGCTGAGCGGGATGGAATTGACCGAGGTGCCGCCGCCGATGACGCCGATGCCGAAGGTGGTCTTGGGCTTTTCCGGAACTTCCGTATGCGAGAACTCGGCCGCGGCCTGACCCAGGGCATACATCGGATTGACGAGGCCGAAGGCGCCGTAGCTATGGCCGCCGGGACCGCTGAAGGTGACGCGGTAGCGGCGTGAACCAACGGCGCCGTTGGTGATGCCCTCGACGCCGCCGGCCTCAACCGAGAAGAAGCTTTTGATTTTGTCCTTGTATTCGCTCTTGGTGAACATGTAGCGCACGCCGCGCAGATCGCCTTCGCCTTCCTCGCCGACGTTGCCCATGAACATGATGTCGTCGCGGGTCTTGATGCCGGCCGCGTCCATGGCGCGGATGAAGCCGAGCAAGGCCGCGAGGCTAAAGGTGTCGTCGCCGATGCCGGGCGCATTCAACCGGGTGCCCTGTTTCTTGACCTTTACGTCGGTACCTTCCGGAAACACCGTGTCCAGGTGTGCCGCAACCAGCACAAATTTGCCGTCGGGATGGGTGCCCTTGCGAAAGCCATGCACATTGCCTTCGGCGTCGGTTTTGACGTCGGTCAAGCCGACCTCCTTCAGCATCCGCTCGAACTCCCGGGCGCGCACGGCCTCCTTGAAGGGCGGCGCGGGGATCTCGGTCAGCTTGATGCCCTCGGCAACATATTGGTCATAGTTTTTGTCGAGCGTGGCCGTCGCCGCCTTGAAGGCGGGGCTAGCCACAACCCGCTTCACATCGGCGGGAGCCGCCTCGACCGCTCGCACCCCGATAAAAGTCAGGCTCAAAGCGAGCAGAGATGCTGAAAGGCGTAAGGAATTGCGCATGGGTTCTCATTCTCCGCTGTGTGGTGGGTCCAAGAACATCAAGGCCGGCAGCGGCATCAGCCGCCAAATGAGCCGGGTGATGAGGCGATCTTCTCGATAACATCCTGCCGCAAGGCCGTTCCCCAAGTGGCCGGAACGGCGACCTTGCCGTCCCACCTTGGAAGTCTAACAGCTTGGAAGAAATGGCGCGCCCGAAGAGACTCGAACTCCTAACCTTCTGATCCGTAGTCAGATGCTCTATCCAATTGAGCTACGGGCGCGTGCGGGGCGGTTTTCAAACTCAAAACCACCCGTGAGGTAACCCGAAACCGGCAAAAGCGGCATGAAACCGCCATTTCCCGGTGCGCGGGGTGGCCTGGGATACTAAGATCGCCCGGGCGATGCAAGGAAAACAATTGGGAATCCTTGGCCCTAGAGGCCGATCTTGGTCTTCTGGCGGCTTGTTCTGGAGGAAACCATTGAGTAAAGTCGCTCCGAGAGTGGGGTGTTCCTAAATTTTGGAGCATCGCCAAGCCTTTGGGGGCGTTTTCTAAAGATTGTTTTCGGGGCAGACCGGAACAACGGCGGCGCGACAGCATCGACCAGACCGGTAGTGGGAATGTGAGTGTAAGGATGCAGGTACAGGGGCTGTCCAAGCAATTCCGGGGACAAGGCGAACGCATGGAAACTCAAGCTATGAGGGACAGCGTTTTCGGCGGCCGCGGCGCAGCAAATAGATCAGCATGTCCAAAGCATTTGGCCATCGCCGCCCTGGTTCTTGCGCTCAGCGCATGCTCGACCTGGAGCACCCACGAGCCCGTCCGGCGCTATCGCCGCCGAGGTGCAATCGGCGCCCCTGTCCGCGACGACCAGCAAATTCGGCCCCACCGCCGTGGGCCAAAAGGCCACACAGCTGCGCGCCGACTTCGAGAAACTCAAGACCAACACACAAACCCGCAGCGCACAGCTTGAAACGATTCGCAACCAGACCGTCGCTAACGTGAATTCGTATCACACGCTGGTGGGCTCGATCCGTTCGCGCCTGCAGATGGGCTCAACGCCGGGCAATCCGGAACTGTTGGCCCAGTGGAGCCAGGCGCAGACCCAGCTCACGCAAATTGATTCCGACATCGGCACCTTGAACCAGCTCTCCGCCCAGGTTTCGGGCGATGCCGGCACATCGTCGTTCCTTTTGGAAAACATCCGCGCGGCCTACAGCCTCTCGGGCGCCTTGGAAGAAGATCATCGCCAGCTTCGCCTGCTGGAGGACGAGGTCAACCAGAACGCCATCGTCATCGACCGCGCGCTGCTGAGCCTCAATAACGAAATCAATCGTCAGGCGCAGTACGTCACCTCGGAGCGCACCTCGCTGGTGCAGCTCGCCAGCGACATCAACACCGGGCAGTCTTTTGCGACGGCCACGCGCCGCGCAACGCCGGTCGCGACGCGCCCCGTCACCTCCGTGACGCCGGCGTCCTTCGCCGATAAGAAGCCGCTGGTCGTGATCCGCTTCGACAAAGCCGACGTGGCTTATGAGCCGGCCTTGTATCAGGCGCTGAGCCGCGCGCTGGAACGCCGTCCCGATGCGACCTTCGATTTGGTGGCGGTGTCGCCCAATGAAGGTGCGCAAGCGGTCGCCCGGCGCGACGCCGATGCCGTGTTCAAGTCCATGACCAACATGGGCCTGCCGGCGGAACGCGTCGCCATGGCGACCATGGCCAGCTCCGCCGCCAGCACGCCGGAAGTGCACATCTACGTGCACTAAGGCGTCCTAGCTTTCTTAAATCGCGACGTTATCGATCAGGCGGGCACGGCCCAGCTGGGCCGCTGCGAGAATGCGCCCCTGCTCGCCGGCTTTAAGCGGCTGCAAGGTTTCGCCGTGGCGCGCCTCGACATAATCCACATTCGAAAAGCCCGCGTTCAGAATCTCATCCTGCGCCGTCGCCAAAGCTTGTGCGATGTCGCCGCCCGCAACGATAGCGGCGGCCGCCGCGGTGAGGACCGCATAGAGCTTTGGCGCTTGCGCGCGTTCGGCAGGGGTGAGATAGGCGTTGCGCGACGATAGCGCTAGACCGTCGGCATCGCGCACCGTCGGCACACCGATGATGTCGACCGGAATATTCAGATCGGCGACCAAGCGCTTGATGATCGCGAGCTGCTGATAGTCCTTCTCGCCGAACAAGGCGATGTCGGGAAGGGTTTGCAGCAAAAGCTTGGTGACGACGGTTGCCACACCGTCAAAGTGGCCGGGCCGGTGGGCGCCGTCGAGCACATCACTTAAGCCCGAGACGCGCACATTTGTGGCAAAGCCGTTTGGGTACATGGCCGCTACATCGGGCGCGAACAGCAAATGCACGCCGGCGGTGTTCAACAGTTCGAAGTCGTCGTGTTCGGGACGCGGATAGCTTTTGAAATCCTCGTTCGGTCCAAACTGCTTCGGGTTGACGAAGATCGTCGCCACCACGCGGTCGGCCATTTTCTGGGCTCGGTCCATGAGCGTTAAATGACCTTTGTGCAAGGCGCCCATGGTCGGCACCAGGGCGACGGAGCGGCCCTCGCGGCGCCACGCCTGCACGCGGCGGCGCAGGCTTTCGACATCGCGAACGGCAACCAGAGCACCAGCATAAGGAGACGGCATGAGGGAACTTATTTGCGTGAGGGCTTCTTAGCGGCTTTTTTGGACACGGGCTTTTTCGGCGAATCAGTAAAGCAATGCTCCAAAGTCGGGAAAGTCCCTGCGCGCACTTCGGCGGCATAGGCCGCGACAGCCTTTCTCATGGCGGCGCCGACTTCGGCATAGCGTTTGACGAACTTGGGCTTGAACAGATCGAAGACGCCGATCACGTCGTCGACAACCAGCACCTGTCCGTCGCAGGCCGGCGACGCGCCGATGCCGATGGTCGGCACGGGCAGCGCGGCGGTGATGGCGCGCGCCAAAGGCTCCAACGTCTTTTCGATCACCACGGCGAAAGCTCCGGCGTCCGCCACGGCTTTTGCATCGGCCATAATTTTCTTGGCCTCGACGGTGGTGCGCCCTTGCGCGCGATAGCCGCCGAAGCGATTCACCGACTGCGGCGTCAAGCCCACATGGCCAACCACCGGAATGCCGCGCTCCAGCAAAAAGCGTATGGTCTCGGCCATCTCGGCGCCGCCTTCCATCTTCACGGCCGCGCAGCCGGTTTCGGCCATGACCCGCGCGGCGGACTTATAAGCATCCACCGGCGAGGCTTGATAGGAACCGAAAGGCATGTCGACAATCACACAGGCGTTCTCCGACGCGCGCACCACCGCCTGACCATGGGCGATCATCATGTCGAGGGTGACCGTGAGTGTTGAGTCCATGCCATAGACGGTCATGCCCAAGGAGTCGCCTACCAGGATGACGTCGACATGGGGATCCATGGCGCGCGCCGTCGGCGCCGAATAGGCCGTCAGCCAGACCATGGGCGCAGCACCCGCCGAGACCTTGCGTGCCGAAAGATCGCGGATCGTCAGGCGCGCCGGCTTCATTTTGGAGTTCTGCGGTACCGTGCTCACGCGTGTCCTCGCGAAAATTGTTTAACGACGTGTTTAGCCTATTTTTAGGACTTGGATAAGAGCGGCTTCAATCGCGCGCGCGGTAATACCACATAACTGCGGCGATCGCCGCCACCAGCAAGACCATACCCAGGATTTCGGAAGTACTCACGCCGGGCTCCGTCGATACAAATCTTCACATCGGAGCGACGTCATAACGGAAGGCGCACCACAAAGCACGTGCCCTGTGACGACGTCGCAAGCAGCGTCACATCGCCGCCCTGAGCCCGCAGCAGTTCGCGCGCGATGGGCAGTCCGAGGCCGAACCCGCCGGCCCGCGTCGAGCCGGCGAAAGGCACAAAAAGATTGTCGCGGGCTTTGGGCGCCAAGCCCGGGCCATTGTCGGTGACATGAATGGTCTGATAGCCGCCGTCTTCCTGGGCGGCGAGCTCTACCAGGGACGCGCCGGCCTCGTCGGCATTGCGCAGGAGATTCTCGAAGGCCCGATGCAAGAGATCAAGATCGCCGGCGAAGGCGGTATCCGTGCCGCCCTTAATATGAATAACGCTGGTTTTTAGAATCGGCTGGATCGACGCTTTGAGGTCGGCCAACAGCGGCGCCACGTGCAGCGTCTGTTTGCGCACGAGGGGCAGGCCTTCCTTGGCGAAGCGCAAGGTTGAAGCCGACAGCTGTACGGCGCGATCCACCGAACGCACCATCCCGGCGGTCAGGCGCTTCACTTCCGGGTCTGGCAAAGCCTCCAGGCGTTCGGACTCCAGCATGGCGGTGGCAAGAATATTTTTAAGGTCATGGGAAATCTTGGTGACCGCCGTGCCGACGCCGGCCAGGCGTTCCTTTTGCAACAACGCGGTGCGCAGCTCCTGCTGCATGGTTGCGAGTGTTTGTTCGGCGATGCCGACTTCGTCGTTGCGCGCCGACGGCCGGATGACGCTGCGCGGATCTTCCGGCGCGTTCTGAAAGCCGGTCATGCTCGCTGTCAGTCTGCGCAAGGGCCGGACCGCCAGCCACTGGATGGAGGCATAGACCAGCATCGCGGTACTGAAGGAAATGGACAGGCTGATGATGAAGATGCGCCGGGCATAGGCCCACATCTCGCTGCGCAAGGGCCGCTCGTCGAACACCGCTTCCACCAGCACCGCCGGATTGGAGGGACTGGGGCCGATGACCATGACGGCGTAAGTGTCCCGGCGCAGCATGGTTCTCAAGGCATGGACGATCAGAGTTGAATACGTGGCGCGGCGCAGATCGTAGACATAGGGAATACGTTCTGGAATTGCCGGCCCGAAGGTGCGCTTGTGCAGACCGGGCCGCTTGACCGACATGCCGAGCAGCCGGCCTTGGGACAAGAGATTGTCGCGCAAGAGCGGATCGATCTCGCCGGCTTTCTCGGCGGCCACATCCAGCGCCGTCAAAACCAAATGCGCCGTGGCGAGTTTGTCGTTGAGATACGTGAGCCGGAAATAGGCCACACTGGGCACGAAGATGATGACCTGGGCGATCATCGCGAAGGCAATCGTCAGAATCAGCAGGCGCGCCGACAGGCTAGAGGTCACGCGCCGGGGAGCGCCGGCGGCCGGCGCAACCGAGGACGAGGTGGACGACAGCGCGCTCGACTCTGAAAGCGGGGGCGCTGGGATACTGGTATCGGCCATGGAACAACAACGCCCGGACGGTTCAGGGAAGGCTTTTGGAAGTGTACCCTTTCCCGCCCCCGGCACGCACCCCTGGGTCCCGGCGCGGCTACACCCCGAATCGGGGTTTCTTACGTGGTTTTTCAGGGACTTGGGCGGGGGGTCGGTTTTGAGCCGTCAAATCCTTGCTAAGCGGCTGAAAAGCACGGATTTTCACCTGGTTTGCAAGGGCGAAGCATTGACTTTGCCACCCCCCACCCTTATACACCGCCCGCTAATCGAACCGAGCGCTCCCCGATTGCGGCGGAGTGTTTTCCTTTTTGAATTACTGGAGTTGGTGACGTGAAACGCACCTATCAGCCGAGCAAACTCGTCCGCGCACGCCGTCACGGCTTTCGCGCCCGCATGTCGACTGTGGGCGGCCGCAAAGTGTTGTCTAACCGCCGCGCCAAAGGCCGTAAGCGCCTTTCGGCCTAAACCTTCTAAGACAGGTTGGTCGGCGCCTCATAGACCGCCCTCGCACGTAAGCAGGGCCGCCACCGCCCGACGGATGGAACGCCATGGCCTGGGACACGGAGCAAGCCTCGCATAAGCTGCCGTGCCCGGGAAAGACCAGCGGGCGTGCCGGCGGACGTATATGGAACCGTCTGCCCAAGCGTACCGACTTCCTGCGGATTGCCGCCGGTACGCGCCGGGTCACGCCCGGCTTCATTCTGCAAGCCGCCCCTCATCCCGACAACACCTTGCCACCGTTGCGCGTCGGCTTCACCGCCAGCCGCAAGGTCGGCAATGCGGTGGCCCGCAACCGCGCCAAGCGTCGCCTGCGCGCGCTCGCCGATAAAGTCATGCCTGAAGCCGCCGATCCCGGCCACGACTACGTCTTCATCGGCCGCACCGAAACCCTGAAGCGCGATTTCGCGGCCATGGAGCAAGACTTGCGTCACGCTCTCAAGAAGCTGGCCGGCAAGGCCGGTGCATGATGAGAGATGTTTTGCAGCACCTGCCGGCGCAGACATTGCGCTTCGCGATCCGGGTCTATCAGCTTTTCATCGCCCCGCTGCTGGGGCCGCGCTGCCGCTTTCATCCGAGCTGTTCGGCCTATGCCGCCGAAGCCATTGGCCGTCACGGCGCCGTCGCCGGCTCATGGCTTGCCGCGAAGCGCGTGGCGCGCTGCCATCCCTGGTGTGACGGCGGCTACGACCCCGTACCCGAGAACGTCACGGGGTTAAACTTGACGCATCGGAGCAAGGCCCATAGGTCTTGCTGCGTACCCAATACCGCTCCGCCTGCCCTCTAAACAGCCCCGCTTAAACAGCCCCTCTTAAACAGCAATGTTCGAATAAAGTTTATGGACAATCGCAACACCGTTATCGCCATCCTTCTGTCGCTCGCCATTCTGTTGGGCTGGGAATATTTCTTCGCGCCCAAGGCGCCGCCCCCGGGCACTGTAGCGAACGATGCGCCGGCCGCCTCCGCCGTGCCGCCCAGCACGCCCGGCAGCGCCGAAACGGTGATACCGATGGTGGCGCCCACAGCCGCGACGCCCAATGCCGAAGCCGCGCCCACGGTTCCAGCCAAACGCATTCGCATCGCCACACCCTATCTGCTGGGTTCTCTGTCCTTGACGGGTGCGCGCTTCGACGACATCACGCTGATTAATTATCGTGAGACCATCGACCCCTCGAGCCCGGCGATTGTGCTTCTGGCCCCTGCCGGCTCACCTAACCCTTATTATGCCGAATGGGGCTGGATCTCATCGGACAGCGGCGTGGCCTTGCCGACGTCGACAACGACGTGGACCACCGGCAACCCCGACGCCGTGCTGACGGAAACGACGCCGCTGGTGCTGACCTGGGACAACGGCCAGGGCCTGGTCTTCACGCGGACCATTCGCGCCGATAAGCAATATTTATTCACGGTCGAGCAGACCGTCGTCAACAGCAGCGAAAAGCCCGTCACCTTATATCCGTATAGCCTCGTCGTGCGGCTCGATGAGCACGGGACCGGAGGCAATAGCTTCGAAGGGCTCATTGGCGCCTTCAACAATCAGTCCAAGGAAGTCAAATACGCCGACCTCAAAAAAAGAGCCACCGACACCGCTGAGTCCGTCGGCGGCTGGATCGGCTTTTCCGACAAGTACTGGCTTTCGGCCGTCGCCTTCGACCCGGCCCTGAAAATCACCGGCACCTACCGCTACGCCGATGCTGCCGGCCGCGAGCGATATCAGACCGACCTGCGCGCCGATCCTATAACGATGGCCCCCGGCGAAACCAAATCCGTGATGGGCTATATGTTCGCGGGCGCCAAGGAACTGGCCCTGCTCGACGCCTATTCCAACGATCCGGGCTTGCAGCGCTTCGATCTCGCCATTGATTTCGGCTGGTACTATTTCCTGACCAAGCCTTTCTTTCAGATTCTGCGTTGGCTGCACGGCCTGATCGGCAATTTTGGCATCGCCATTCTGGCGCTCTCGACGCTCATCCGCCTGTTGATGTTCCCGATTGCCAACAAGCAGTTCAAGACCATGAACAAGATGAAGCGCCTGCAGCCCGAGATGAAGCGGCTTCAGGAAAAGCACGCCAGCGACAAGACCAAGCTGAACCAGGAATTGATGGAGCTCTACAAGCGCGAGAAAGCGAATCCACTCGCCGGCTGCCTGCCGATCCTGCTTCAGATTCCGGTGTTCTACGCGCTGTACAAAGTGCTGTCGGTAACGATCGAGATGCGCCACGCGCCGTTCTACGGCTGGATTCATGACCTGTCGGCGCCGGACCCCACCAGCGTGCTAAATCTGTTTGGCCTGTTGCCCTACGACATTCCGCCGTTCTTCTCGCTTATCAGCATCGGCGCCTGGCCGATCATCATGGGCGCGACCATGTGGATCCAGCAGCGCCTCTCGCCCCAGCCGGCCGATCCCATGCAAGCCCGAATCATGATGCTGATGCCCATCATCATCACGTTCGTGTTGGCGCCCTACGCCGCTGGCCTCGTGATCTACTGGGCCTTTAGCAACACCTTGGGAATTCTGCAGCAGTGGATACTGTTGAGGCGCACCGACGACGCCGAGGTTAAGACCGCGCCCTGATGGCCGAACAGCAACTCAACCCCATTTTCAAACCTGAGGAGCTGGAGATTGGCAGGCGTCTGTTCACCCAGCAGTGCGAATTTCTGCGCGGGGTTTTGAAACTCGACGATATGCCCCATGCCGACCTGCCCGAGATCACCTTCGCCGGACGCTCCAACGTCGGCAAATCCAGCCTGATCAATGCGCTGACGGGCCGCAAAAGCCTGGCCCGCACCTCGGTCACGCCGGGCCGCACCCAGGAGATCAACTTCTTCGACCTAGGCGGACGGCTGATGCTGTCGGACCTGCCCGGCTACGGCTTTGCCCAAGCGCCCAAGGATAAGGTCGAAGTTTGGACCAATTTCATCAAACTGTATCTCAAGGGCCGCCCCACCCTGCGCCGCGCGCTGGTGCTGATCGATAGCCGCCACGGCCTGAAGGACGTCGACCGCACCATCATGAAGCTGATGGACGACTCGGCGGTGAACTACCAAATCGTCATGACCAAGGCCGACAAGGTAAAGCCCGACGCCCTGGCCAAGGCCCGGGCCGCCATCGCCACGGAGCTGACCGAACACGTCGCCGGCCATCCGGAGGTCCTTGTGACCAGTTCCGACGACGGTTTTGGTATCGCCGATGTGCGTGCCGCCTTGTCAGAACTGGCCAAGCCAGAGTAGGACATCGGCCAAACCCCTAGCTAGACTACCCGCAATCAGGAGCGCCTTCGTTCATGACCGCAGACAACAGCAACGACCAAGACGTATGGCTTGAGAAAGCCGGCATTCTGGCCGAGGCGCTGCCGTTCATGCGCGCTCATTCGGGCGAGACCATCTGCGTGAAATACGGCGGCCACGCCATGGGCGATGATAAGGTCGCTGAGCGCTTCGCGCGCGACATCGTGCTGCTGAAGCAGGTCGGCATCAATCCCATCGTCGTGCACGGCGGCGGGCCGCAGATCGGGGCCATGCTCGACCGGCTCAAGATCAAAAGCGAATTCATCGACGGCCTGCGCGTCACCGACGCCGCGACGGTGGAAATCGTCGAGATGGTACTGTCCGGTTCCATCAACAAGCAGATCGTCAGCGCCATCAATAAGGCCGGCGGCTTTGCGGTCGGCATGTCGGGCAAAGACGGCAACCTCATCAAGGCGCGCAAACTGCGGCGCTCGAAGAAGGACCCGGGCTCCAATATCGAGAAAATTCTCGATCTCGGATTTGTCGGCGAGCCGGCCGAGATCAATCCGCACATCCTCGACACCTTTGAAGAGTCCGACATCATCCCGGTCATCGCACCCATCGGTATCGGGCCCAACGGCGAGACCTTCAACATCAACGCCGACACCGTAGCCGGCGCCATCGCCGGTGCCGCCGGGGCGGCACGCCTTTTAATGCTCACGGACGTCGCGGGCGTGCTGGACGATACGGGACGACTAATCAAGGAAATGACCGTCGAGCGCGCCAAGACCTTGATTCAGTCGGGCACGATCTCGGGCGGCATGATCCCGAAGGTCGAAACCTGCCTCGAAGCCGTGGAACTGGGTGTCGAAGGTGCGGTCATCCTCGACGGCCGCGTCCCCCACGCCGTGTTGCTCGAGCTGTTTACGCCGGGCGGCGCCGGAACGTTGATTCGTGCCCGCTGACATAGGCACGATCGAAGATTGGATCTTCGATCTCGACAACACGCTCTACCCGGCCTCGGCGCATTTGTTTCCGCAGATCGACCGGCGCATGAAGGCCTTCATCTCCGAAGCGCTGAAGATGTCGCTGGAAGATGCCTTCACCCTGCAAAAGAAATACTACCGCCAATACGGCACGACCTTGCGCGGGCTGATGCTGAACCACGCCGTCGATCCCGATAATTTCCTCGCCTATGTCCATGACATCGATCATTCGGTGCTATCGCCCGATGCGCGCCTCGACGCGGTGTTGGCGAAGCTGCCGGGCCGCAAGTTCATATACACCAATGGCTCGGAACGCCACGCCGTGAGCGTCATCGACCGGCTGGGCGTTACGCGTCACTTCGACGGAATCTTTGACATCTATGCTAGCAGTTACATCCCCAAGCCCGAACCGGCGCCCTATGCGACGCTGGTTGCGCGCCACGGCATCACGCCCGCGCGGGCCATTATGTTCGAAGATATTCACCGCAACCTGAAACCGGCGGCGGCCCTGGGTATGGGGACGGTTTGGGTGCGGCATGCGGAAAATCCCGCTCAGCCCGGCGAAGACCTAAGCCACTGCCGCTTTATCACCGACGATCTGATTGATTGGCTGGAGCAGATCGTGCCGGCTGGCGCACGCGGCTAAGCGGGTGTCGGGGTTTTGCCCTCGGCCAGGTCCTTGAACATATCGAGCTGCCACTCCAGCTCGGCCTCGGTGGAGTCAAAGCCGCCGCCGGCGCGCGGATGAATCACCGCATCGGGCGTGACACGCGCCACCTTCACCTGCAGTTGCGCCGCATCTTCAGCGCTGAAATCCGCTGCCCAGGCCACGGCCAGCATGCCCTTGGCGCTGGCGGTGCGCACCACTTCGGCCACGGCGTTCACCGGCAAGTCGGCAAGGCGCGCGAGACCGGCGATGATCAACGGCGCTGGTCCCTCCGCCGCGTTGTTCAAGATATAGCGCGTCGTTAGTTTACCCGCGCCGGCCAGCGTATCGACCTGGCGCGCGGCAATCCTCAAAGCCTCGGCGTTCAACGCGGCGTTGGGGTCCTCGGGCGCGAGGCCGCCCTTGCCGTCGTCGCGGCGCAGCTTATCGCGCACCATTTTGCCGAGCGCCGAGACGGTTTCGGTGTCGATGTCGGTGCGCGCCGCCAGCTTCTGGATCAGCGATTCGGCGACGAACTCGGCGATGCGCAGCGCAAAGCGCGCGTTGAGTTGGGGGCGATGTACCAGCGGCTCATGCCAAGTAGTCTGGCGCGGCGCCGCCTCGATAATGGCATCGAGGGTCTCTTCCCGGATCTGCGCGCTGGTGTTCTTGAGCAGCGCAGTAATGGCATCGACGTTGCCGCTGCCGACAATGGCGTTGGAGACTTCTTCGCCGACATTGATACGCCGCGAGATGGCGGCGAGCTGGGCAGTCATGGGGCTGGCCTCGATGACCGCTTGCAAGTCCTCATCAGTCAGCACCGGGGAAAATTCGAGTACCGGCGCCGCGACAGTGGCTTCCGTATCCATGGCCAGCATAAGGACGATGTCATGAGGCGCGTCCGGCAGCGCCTTCAAGGCTTCCGCCAGGGCGCGGCGTACGCGCGGCAACTGATCGCGCGCCAGCAGAATCAGAGCTTGATGGATGGTGCGCCAAGCCTTGGCCTGCTGATCCTGACTGAGCCCGGGCACGAGGCGTCCCACCCGGTCGGCGAGGTCGACGCGCACGTCATCGTTCGCGTCGGCCGCCAGAACCATCGAAGCCTTCACCGGCGCGGCGTTATTGACGGCGATGGCACGGCGCACGGCGATGTCGGGGTCGCGCGCGAGGAAGTAAAGAATCTCGGGCTCGAGGTCGTCGCGCGAGGCCAGCGTCAGGCGCACCGCCGGATCGGGGTGGTCAAGCAGCGCGCGCGCTTGCTCATAGGTCACGCGCTGACCCGATATTCCGAGCATATGGACCAAACGGTCCTTGGCGGGGGTCATGCTCAGGCCTGCGCGGTGGTTGCGGCCGGCGGGTCGGCGATGGTGAAGGTCCCTTTGCCGCCGCGCTTGGCGTGATACATGGCGCCGTCGGCGCGCGCGAGCAAGCCGTCCAGGTCTTCGTTGGCCTTCGGATCCCAGGCGGCGATGCCGATGGACATGCCGACGGGCCGGTCCGGGCTGCCGGAGAGATGCTTCAGCGCCGCGATGCGTTCCAGGAACTGCGTGGCGCGGGTTTTGGCGATGGTCAGGTCGGCGCCGTTCAGCCAGACCGCGAACTCGTCGCCGCCGAGACGCGAGACTACATCCGTCGGGCGGGTCTGCTGCACCAGGATGTCGCGGATCTTCATCAGCATGTCATCGCCGGCCTGATGCCCGCGCAGATCGTTGACCGCCTTGAAGTTGTCGAGATCGACGTACATCAGCACGGCATTGCCGCCTTCGCGCTTGAGGCGCGATAGGAACCGGCGGAGCGCTTCCATGAAGGCACCGCGATTGAGAAGTCCGGTCAGCGCGTCGGTGCGCGAGATGCGCAGCACATGTTCGTGATGGGTGAATTGTTCGATGGTGATGCCGACCTGATTGGCGATGTCGCCGATCAGAAGGCGGTCGTCGTCGCTCCAAGCGCCGCGATCAACCGGGCGCCACAGCACCACCGCGCCGTTGGAGTCGCTTTGGTAGCGCGCGGGCGCGGCCAGAACTTGGCGATCACCGAGCAGCAGTTCCACGGCACCTGCGCCGCTGGCGATGGTGCTGAGCACCGGCGCGGCTTGGGCGGCATTCAGATCGCCGTAACGCGCCGCCAGTTGAAAGCCGGGCGTCGCACCGGGTGCGGGCGCCGTGCCGGCTTCAGCGGTGGTCGAGCGGAAAATATGGCAGTGCTCGGCGCCAAGGCCTTTGGCGAGCGCTTCGGCGGCCACACTCAGCATGGCCTCAGGATTCACTTCGTCGCGGAAGGCGCGCACGATGCGTGTAAGCACGCGCTCGCGGTTGCGCACGCGGGTGAGCGTGGCTTCGCGGTCGCGGGTTTCGGTGACGTCGCGGCAGACACCGCGTGCGCCGACCCAGGTTCCGTCTTTAGCGGTCAGCGGCATGGCCGAGACCACCACACAGGCCGAGCGACCATCGCTGCGCCGGAGCCAGGCTTCTTCGCTTTCGATGCGGCGCCGCGTGAGGAATGGCACATCACTGTCGGGTGCGGAGCCGCTCACCATCAGCGACGCCGGTTCCAGAGCCATCAGCGCATCGGCGGTATAGCCAAGCGCGCCGCGCGGCGGCACGAAGGTGAAACGCTGGTCGGCGCCGATCTCCCAGGCGAAGTCGGTGGAGATGTCGATAAAATCCTTGTAGCGGCGGCGGCTGTCGACCAAGGCCAGGCGTAGGCTGGTGTCGAGGGTAAGGTCCCGCACAAACAAAAGGGTTCCGCTCCCAGCGTCCAAGGGGACGAGTGTGACTTGAAGATTTTGCAGTCTGTCGCCACTGCCAACATCGACCATATCAACCAGCGCGCGCTCCGCGCCTTTGGACCGGGCGGCGACGGCGGCAAGCTTGGCACTGTCCTCGGCTGAGAGGCGGGCGGCGAACTCGGTCGCTACCGGATTAGCCGGTTCCATCCGGCCGTCTTGCGTGACGCAAAACACGGCCTCTTCATATCGCTGTAAGGCCGCGGCTGAAACGCCGAGCTACAAAGTCCCCGTAGTCGTTCCCGATACGGAAGACTGAGGTGACGGCGATGAGTCGGCGCGATCCAGCGCCATATGGAAGTCCCCCGCACAAGACGCTGCTCCCCATTCTGGGGCGGCAGATTGAAAGTGACCCGCCCAGGCCGGGTTTCCAAAGCCGGAAACCGCCCCGGAGAGGTTTCGAGTAAAATGAATATTACCCCGGGAGCAGCTATTTAGCCAATGCGTTGCCTGCATAAGGCATGGCTCGGATTGAAAAAATTGCCTCTTAGCCGCTAGTGGTCCAATTCTAACATTCGCATCCTGTTTCATGCAGGCGGTTTGCGAATGTTAGAATCAAAGGACCACTAGTAAGTATATGATTCTAGTGGGGCTTTGGATTTGACATTCGCCTCGCAGTGTCGTGAAAGGTGGGTAGCGAAGGTCAAATCCGCTCCACTAGGTGGACCGTGAGATCGTTGACTCGCCCCGGGCAGCGGCTATGTTCGGGCCCGGGCACCTGCACCGACCGTGCCGAATTCTGGAAACTTATATGAATATCAAAGAGTTAAAGGCTACGATCGAAAGCGCCTGGGAGGCCCGCGAGAGCGTCAACGCGGCCACCACTGGGGCCGTGCGGGCCGCCGTCGATGCCACCCTGGATATGCTGGACACCGGGATCTTGCGCGTCGCCGAGAAGCAGGGCGGGACCTGGGTGGTTAACACTTGGGCGAAGCAGGCCGTGCTGCTGTCGTTCCGGCTCAACGACATGGCCGCCATCGCCGGCGCGCCGGGTGGTGCGAGCTGGTGGGATAAGGTGCCCTCCAAGTTCGCCGGCTGGAACGCGGCCCAGTTTAAACAAGCCGGCTTTCGCGCCGTGCCCGGCAGCATCGTGCGCCGTTCGGCCTTCATCGCGCCGGGCGTGGTACTGATGCCTTCCTTCGTCAACGTCGGCGCTTATGTCGACTCGGGCACCATGGTCGACACTTGGGCCACCGTCGGTAGTTGTGCGCAGATCGGCAAGAACGTGCACATCTCCGGCGGCACCGGAATCGGCGGCGTGCTTGAGCCGTTGCAAGCCGGGCCGGTGATCATCGAAGATAACTGCTTCATCGGTGCGCGCTCGGAAGTCGCCGAAGGCGTCATCGTCGAGGAAGGCGCGGTGCTGTCCATGGGCGTTTTCATCGGCGCCTCAACTAAAGTCATCGACCGCGCCACCGGAGAGGTTTTCATGGGCCGCGTGCCGGCGCACAGCGTCGTTGTGCCCGGCGCGTTGCCCGGCAAGGCTTTGCCCGACGGCAGCCCCGGCCCCAGCCTCGCCTGCGCGGTCATCGTCAAGCGCGTCGACGCCAAGACCCGCTCGAAAGTTTCTATCAACGAACTGCTACGCGATTGAATTCGGCTTCCGCCCCGCTGACCGACGCCCTAGAACTTGCCCGCGCTCTGATCCGCCGGCCGAGCGTGACGCCGCGTGATGAAGGCGCGCTCGACGTTCTCCAGGCGGCCTTAGAAAGCCTCGGATTCAAATGCGAGCGCATGGTGTTCGACGATAAGGAGGCGGCCAGCGTCGACAATCTCTATGCCCGTCTTGGCACCGCCGCGCCTAACTTCTGTTTTGCCGGGCATACCGATGTGGTGCCCGTGGGCGACGGATGGACCACGCAACCGTTCGCCGGTGACGTGATCGACGGCCATCTTTATGGCCGCGGCGCCGCCGATATGAAAAGCGCCATCGCCGCCTTTGTCGGCGCGGTCGCGCGCTTTGTCAAAGCCGAAGGCAAACCGGCTGGCTCCATCAGCCTTTTGATCACTGGCGACGAAGAAGGCGATGCCATCAACGGCACGGTCAAGATGCTTGAACGCCTGAAAGCGCGCGGTGAGACGCTGGATGTCTGCGTCGTCGGCGAACCCACCAATCCGACCAAGCTGGGCGAGATGATCAAGATCGGCCGGCGCGGCAGCTTGACCGCGAAGCTGACCGTGCACGGCACACAAGGCCATTCGGCCTATCCGCATCTGTCCGACAATCCGATTCCGCGTTTAATGAAGATGCTCGCCGCCATTACCGAAAAGTCCCTGGACGAAGGCTCGGCGCATTTTCAATCGTCGACCATCGCCATCACCACCGTCGATGTCGGCAATGCTGCCTCCAACGTCACACCGGCCATGGCGAAGGCGGCCTTCAATATCCGCTTCAACGATTATCACACGGGCGCATCGCTCAAGGCCTGGTTGACGAGCACCTTCGATGCGGTCGCCAAGGACCACTACGACTTGGCTGTGCGCATCTCGGGCGAATCATTCCTCACGCCGCCGGGCGAGCTCAGCACATTGGTGGCCGATGCCGTGAAAGAAGTGACGGGGGTCACGCCGGAACTGTCGACCACGGGTGGGACGTCTGATGCCCGCTTCATCAAGGATGCCTGCCCGGTCTGCGAATTCGGCATGGTCGGCGTGAGCATGCACAAGGCCGACGAGCGCTGCTCCGTGGCCGACCTCGAGAACCTCACCACGATCTATCACAAGATCCTCGCGCGCTATTTTGCCTCGGCGCGCGCATGATCTCGGCCCGGCAACTGGCCGGCGCTCTGTACGGCGTCGGGCTGCTATATCGCTTCGACGATCGCGCCTGGGAGTTCTTTGAAAAGAGCCCGAAGGGCTTTTGGAGCGCTTACATCCTCGCGCTGCTCTTGGCGCCCTTGCAGGTCGGCCACACCCTTCTGCAATACGATGCCACGAAACAGAATCTTACGTTCATCCCCTACGTGATCGTGCAGACGCTTTCCTATATCATGACGTGGACGCTGTTCCCTTTCGCCATGACATATATCGCGCACCTTCTGAACCGCACACCGCGCTATCTCTCCTATATGGTGCCTTATCTCTGGATGCAGTTGCCCATGGGCCTGGTGCTGTATTCCATTCAGGTTTTGACGGATGTTCACGTCCTACCGCTTATAGTGCTGGAGGTCGCGAGCCCCGCGGTCCTCATCGCCTTCACCGTCTACGGCACTTTTGTCGCCGGCCTAGGTCTGCAGATCGCCACCGGAACGGCCTTCGGTCTTGTCGTGCTGGACTACGTCTTGGGCCTGATCGTCGACAATCTCATCACGCGCATCTAAGGCACTTGCGGATAGCAAACGTGCGTGAGGTAAAGCCCGTCGGGCGGCGCTGTCGGGCCCGCGGCCGAGCGGTCACGGGCCTCCAACGCTTGTTTGACGTCCGCCTTTGTCCACTTGCCTTCGCCGACGAACTTGAGCGTGCCGACGAAGTTGCGGACTTGATGATGCAGAAACGAACGCGCCCGCGTCGTCACTTTGATGACATCTCCCTCCTGCGTGACGGCAATCTCGTCTAGGGTTTTGACTGGGGAGTCCGCCTGGCATTCGGCGGCACGGAAACTGGAAAAATCGTGACGTCCGACGAGAACTTGCGCCGCCTCATGCATGGCGCTCGCATTGAGCTCATGTGCGACCCACCAGGCGTGATTGATCTCGAGCACCGCCGGCGCACGGCGATTGACGATGCGATAAACATAGGCACGCTCGATGGCCGAAAACCGCGCATGAAAGTCGTCGCCGACTTTTTCCGCCTTCAGCACGGCGATGGGGTGGGGCCGCAAATGCGCGTTCAACGCGTTAGCAACCACTTCGGGCCGATCGTCGCGCGGCAGGTCCAGATGCGCCACCTGGCCAAGGGCGTGCACGCCGGCGTCGGTGCGCCCCGCGCCCTGCACCAGCACATCCACCTGGCAATAGCCGCGCGCGGCGGATTCCAGCGCGCCCTGCACGGACGGGCCGTTGTCCTGACGCTGCCAACCGACAAAGGGCGAGCCGTCGTACTCGATCGTCAATTTGAATCGCGGCATCGGCTAGTGGTCCGATTCTAACATTCGCATACCGGTTTTGCGCACTGTCTTGCGAATGTTAGAATCAAAGGACCACTAGAAAATATTTGATTCTCGTGGAGCTTTGGATTTGACATTCGCTTCGCGGTCTTGTGGCGAACTGAGGTGCGAATGTCAAATCCGCTCCACGAGGTTAGACCACCTGACTGACGTGGTGGGCCGGAGCCTTGGCCTCCTCGGGCTGGTCGAGCGCGTGCGCGGCGAGCCATTCCTCGGACAGCATGGCCCAGCGTTCGTGGTCGCGCCATTCGCCGCCGACTTTGAGGAACGCGGGCGAGAAGCCTTCCTTGCGAAAGCCCAAGCGCCGCACCAGCGCCAGCGAGGCCGCGTTATCCGGTTGGACGTTGGCCTCCAGGCGGTGGAAATCCAGCACCGTGAAAGCCTGATCCAGCACCAGCGCCAAGCCTTCGGTCATGTAGCCCCGGCCACAATAGGACGCCGCGGCGTAATAGCCCAGCGAGGCCGATTTGAATCCGCCCATGATGGGATCGTTGATATTGATGACGCCGACCAGGGAATCATCCTCGCGGCGGGCGATAAAAAAGCCGTGGGCAAAGCCGTTTGCCAGCCGCTCCAGATAAGCGCGGAAATGACGGGCGTCGGCGGGCGGGTAGACCCAAGGGTTATGAAAGTTCCGGCTGCCGGCGGTCAGTGTCAGAAAGTCCTCGGTCGCGTCTTTGGTCGGCGCGAACAGGTACACCGTTTCGCCGCGCGCGATGGCTTTGCGCCGCCGTCCGAACATGGACTTGTCCCTTCCGTGGCCGCCGCTGAAGCGGTTTCGCCCTACTTTATGCGAGCACGGTCGCTTTGGGCAACGTATAGCCGCGCAAAAAGACCTCGGCGCTCATGGGACCCTTGCCGGCACGCTGCACAACCAGCAAACGCACGGCCCCGTCGGCGCAAGCCACCGTCAGACGGTCGTCGAGAACCAAACCCGAGGCGCCCCGCCCCGGCGTCTGTTCGGCCTTTAACACCTTGATGCGCTCGCCGCCGTGGGTGAACCAGGCGCCGGGAAAGGGCGACAGGCCATGGATGTGACGCAGCACTTCGGGCGCCGGGCGATGAAAGTCGATATGCGCTTCGCCCTTATCGATCTTCGCCGCCATGACTACGCCGGTGTCCGGCTGCGGTGTGGCTTTCAAGGTTCCGCGCGCGAGATGGTCCAGCGCTTCGACAATCAGATCGCCGCCGATCTTGGCCAGGGCGTCGTGCAGTTCGCCGGCGGTGGTGGCATCGGTGATAGGCTGTTCGGCTTTCAGCAGCATGGGCCCGGTGTCGAGGCCGGCTTCCATCTGCATGATCGTGACGCCAGTCATGGCATCGCCGGCCATGATCGCGCGCTGGATGGGCGCGGCGCCGCGCCAGCGCGGCAGAAGCGAGGCATGAATGTTGATGCAGCCCAAGCGCGGCATGTCGAGTACGGCTTGCGGCAGGATCAGGCCGTAAGCCGCCACCACCGCCACGTCGGCCTTCAACGCGGCAAAGGCCGCCTGGACTTCGGGCGTCTTCAGGCTTTTCGGTGTACGCACCGGCAAGCCATGTTCCTGCGCAAAAACCTGTACCGCGCTGGGGCGATCTTGCTGGCCGCGTCCCGCCGGGCGGGGCGGTTGGGTATAAACGCAAGCAATGTCGTGATCAGAGCGCAGCCGCGCCAGGGCCGCGACGGCAAACTCCGGCGTCCCCATGAAAACGACGCGCATTTTATTTTTATGCGGATTCAACGGCGTGACGTTTGCCGGATGTGGAGAGTTTCTTTTGCTTGGTCAGACGGCGCAGGATCATGTTGCGCTTCAAGCCCGAGATATGATCGACGAACAGCACACCGTCCAGGTGATCCATTTCATGCTGAATGATCACCGCCAGCAGACCGTCGGCGTCCATGGTGCGGATTTCGTTGTGCTCGTCAACATAACGCACTTTGATGGAAGCGGGGCGCACCACCGGCTCGTATTCTTCGGGCAGCGACAGGCACCCTTCTTCATGCGGCTTGGTTTCCTCCGAGACCCAAACGATCTCGGGATTGGCCATCATCATGGGACTTGGCGGCGCATCATCGCGGGCTGGATCAACGACAATAATGCGCTTCAGCACGCCCACTTGAGGCGCGGCGAGGCCGACACCCGGAGCCTCGTACATAGTCTCCAGCAGATCCGCCATGAGCTTGGCCGTGGCGGCGTCGACGCGTTCGACGGCTACGGCCTTTCGCTTCAAGCGGGGATCGGGAGCGATGATGATATCTAAAAGCGCCATGGTGTCCCGGGCGTTGTTTCAGCTTTCCAGCGTGAAATAAGGCTCTCGAGCGGTCGGGTCAACGTCGAACTCTAGAACACCGACTTCACGTTATATTCCAGCACCGTTTGGCCCTTGGCCGGCACATCCAGAAGCCATTCGGTAGTGGCCGCGCTGGTATCCTTATGCGGATGGGACTCCTTGGTGATTTCCCAGGCCTCGGGCATGGGTTCCACCACCCGCACCTTGATGGGGCGCGATTTGGCGTTCTTTACGGTGACCTTCCAGGCGCTGATGGTGATGGTGTCGGAGGCCTTCACAAAATTGGTCTGCTCGCGTGTCACCGGCACGTCGAACTCCCGCCCCAGCTTCACCCGCACCTCGCTGCCAACGGCCGTATGATCGATGGCGGATTCGCCTATAAACTGTGGCGCGCCCTGGTCGTCCATGCCGTAAACCCGCACGGTTCCCGCCGGCAGCGACCCGCCCAATTTTGAGTTCGTGTCGTTCTTGAAAACCAACTCGGCCTCGACGCGGGCTTCCGGCATGGGGCCGCGCGTGAGATTGGAATAGATATATGGCTGATCGTTGCGCACGCTCAATTCACGCCGGACCATAACGCCCTGGCTGCTCATCAACGCCAGCTGCTTGGTTTCCTTGTCCGCCAAGGTCGTGGGCGTTTTCATCGCGTACATATGTGTGGCATCCAGCGCCTGCTCGCTCACGCCGTCCGCGAGCGGTGCGGAGGCGGCCATGGCCTTGCCTTCCATCAAGCGCAGGGCGCGCGGCTGCGGCCCCACGCGGTTCACGTCGCCGGCCACCAGCTTGACCTTGGCATCCTTGAAATCCACGCCGGTGGTGTTGGTGATGGTGGCCCATGCCGCCAAGTCCATGCGTCCGGCGTCGGCGTCGTATTGCATCACATAGTCGGCGCGCCATGTCAGGCCGCCGGTGAGATAGCTGAACTCGGCATCGGCGTCCTTGCCGGCGCTGCCGGTGACATTCATAACCAGCGTCGGGGTCGTGCGTAAACCGGCCGGCAGAGTGTTGAAAACAATACGCCCCGGCACGCTGGTGTGAATCTTGCCGCCGATATCAAGCACCACGCCATTGGTGGCACTCAGCACCCGCGCCGGCGTGACGGTCTCTCTGCCCGTGGCCGGGTTAATGGAATAAATCGCCACCTCTTTTCCGACCGACCGCTCCAAAAGCGTCTCGGGCGTGATGACGTCAAAGTCAAAGGCCTGCTCGGTGACCTTGACCGGATCGCCTTTGACCACTTCCAGCAGCGCCGTCTCGGGCTGCATGCGGCCGCTGACGCCGGTGAAGGCGAGCTGCGCCGCCGCCGCCGGCAGCTTGAAGGCCCGGTGTTCGCGCACCAGCGCGAGGTCGCTGTTGTAGACCGTGACATCGGCGCCGCCCGCCGCGGCCGGAACGTTAACTTCCGCGGCCTGCAAGGGCGCGGCCAGCAAAGACGTAAAGACGGCGGTGGCTAACATCTTATGCATAGGGGGCAGGTTCCAAATGGCTCTTGGGCGTCACTTCATTTAAGTTCGGGATCATGGCAGGCTTTGGGCGAGGTTCAAGTTGCAAGCCCGCCACGATTGGCTTGTGGGTTAAAAGCTTGTGAGATTCGCTTAAGTGGGGCCGTTACACAGTATGAACGCTGCAGAACTGATTTTGGCCGGGATCGCGGTCCTTATGGGGATGCTGGCCGTGATTCTGGCCCTGCGCGGACGTCAAGCTCCGGGCACCGACCAGCTCGCCCAGGTGGCCGAGACCCAGAACCAGCTCACCGGCCGCCTGAGCCAGATGGCCGAGGGCCAAAGCGCCGCCCAGGCCCGCATGGCCGAGCAGCTGCAAAGCCAGGAGCGCGCCGTCACCAAGATGCTCGACGAGCGCTTGGCCGAGGTCACGCGGCGCATCGGCGAGAATCTGCAAAAGGCCGGCGACCGCAACGCCGAGACCATGGGTCTGCTTCAAGAGCGGTTGGCCGTCATCGACGCGGCGCAGAAAAACATCACCGAGCTGTCGGCCGAAGTCGTCAGCCTGCAGGATATCCTGTCCAACAAGCAGGTCCGCGGCGCCATGGGCCAGACTCAGATGGAAGATCTGGTCCGCAACATGCTGCCGCCCGGCGCCTTCGATTTCCAAGTGACGTTGTCTAACGGCAAGCGCGCCGACTGCGTGATCCGCCTGCCCAATCCTCCGGGCTTGATCGCGGTGGATTCCAAGTATCCGCACGAAGCCTTTATGCGGATGATCGCGGCCGCCGACGAACGTGAGCTGGCCGTCGCCGAGGCCGCCTTCCGCAGCGACGTCATCAAGCACATCAAGGATATCGCCGACAAATACATCATCCCCGGTGAGACCGCGGACTCGGCCATCATGTTCGTGCCGGCGGAGTCCGTGTTCGCGGAATTGCACGACCGCTTTCCGATGATCGTCGAGGAGGGATTCCGCCGCCGCGTTTACATCGTCTCGCCGACCACGCTCATGGCAACGCTCAACACCGTGCGCGCGATTCTCAAGGATGCGCGCATGCGCGAACAGGCGCACATCATTCAGACTGAGATCGGGAAACTGATGGAGGACGTGGTGCGGCTCGACAAACGCGTCGGCCAGCTGGCTTCGCACTTCGACCTGACCCAGAAGGACGTTGCCGAGATCCGCACCTCCACCAGCAAGATCATCAAGCGCGGCGTGGCCATCGAGAACATCCAGCTCGAAGCGCCGACGGTCGAACAGCCCACGGAGCCGCCGCTGGCCGATCTGTTGGGTGACGTTCCTGATCGCCCGCTGAACTAACCCCACATGACATCGATTTACAAAATACTGCGCCGCGAGGAATGGCTGGTGGCTGACCGCGCCGGCGCTTTCACTGGCTCGGCCGTCGATCTTCGCGACGGCTATATCCATTTTTCCACGGCGGCCCAGGCGCAAGAAACCGCCCGGCGGCATTTTCGTGACCAGGCTGATCTTGTGGTCTTGGAAGTCGACGCCGCAGCCCTTGGGGCCGCATTGGTATGGGAGCCGTCGCGCGGCGGAGCCCTGTTTCCACATTTATACGGAAGCCTCGCACCCGCGCATGTCGTGATCGTTCACGAAGCGCCGCTAGAGGCGGACGGCGTGCCGGTCTTGGCGTTCCTCGGCAAAACGTGACCGCGCGGCCACAAAAAAATCCCCGCGACAACCTGCGTCGCGGGGATTCATTATCTCGCGGAATTTACATTAGAACGTCGTCCTTCTTAGAAGGTCGACCGGGCGCTCGGCCGCGAAGTCGAGGGCGTATTGGCCAGTTCGACATCCTCCGGCACTTTCACGGTGACGGTCTTCGTGCGGCCCGACTGGCCAGGGAAGTCGCTGAACACCGCGTCCAGCATATAGGGCATCACCGGCTCCATCTGGCTGTTTTGCCCAAGGCTTGTCGCGCGGCCTTCAAACACACGCTGTTTGGGGCCCGAGACATAGGTCGAGCCTTTATACATGGCCAGCTCCAGGCGGCGCGTGAACAACTGGCGCGTATAGGTATAGGTATCGAAGAAGGGGTCATAGCCGATACCATAGCGGTAACCGAAGCCACGCTGGAATCCGCCGTTATAACCGAGGCCGAAGGAGAAGGCCGACGGGCCGCTGCTCTGCACATCGGCGGTGGGTCCCAGCACTTGGTAGTCCAGCGTCACCACATAGTCAGCGCCGCCGGGGCCGCTGCCCGTGTACTGCTTCATCCCTAAGCTGCTAAGACGCGCATTGATGAGGTCGCCGTATTGGCGGAAGGCGATGCTTTGCTCCTGGTCAGGACTTAACGCCACAATGGCGAAGGTCTGGCCAGACACCGCTCCGCTCAACGTATGAAAGCGCGTCACATCGGACACGACATACTTCTGACTCGCGCAGGCCGATAGGGCCAGAAGCACGGCCGCGGCGGCTATAAGACGCTTGAACATTTTATCCTCCTGAAACTTTTTTCGGCGCTTGTCAGCAGACAGCACCAATCTAGATAGTCATAACGCCCGAAAGCGTATTAGGTCACTTAACTAATGTGAGATTGTGGCAGCGGCATGACACGATCCTGAAGATGTTCATACCGGCCGGCGCGCCTTTAACGCCGCTGAAATGGTGCCGTCATCCAGATAATCAAGCTCGCCGCCAATGGGCATGCCGTGGGCCAGGCCAGAGACTACGGTATCCGCGCCCTGCAGCCGCTCGGCGATGTAGTGGGCCGTGGTCTGGCCGTCGACCGTGGCGCTGAGCGCCATGATGACCTCGCGCACCGCCGGCGTATTGGCGCGGGCGATCAAGCGGTCCAGCTTCAAGTCCGACGGCCCAATGCCGTCCAGCGGCGAGAGCAATCCGCCGGTGACGTGATAGCGGCCCTTAAAAACCCCGGTGCGCTCCAGCGCCCACAAGTCAGCCACATCCTCCACCACACAGATCAAGGCCGGATCGCGCCTCGGATCGGCACAAATCGAACACGGGTCCTGGCTGTCATAATTGCCGCAGGCCGAGCAGATCTTCACCGCTTCGGCGGCGGCGCCCAGCGTCTGCACCAAGGGATCTAGCAACGTCTCGCGCCGTTTGATGAGCGCCAGCGCGATGCGCCGCGCCGAGCGCGGTCCCAAGCCCGGCAGCTTGGACAACTGGCGTATCAACGCCTCGATTTCAATTCCGGCCATGAATGCGCGCTTAGAAGGGCAATTTAAAGCCCGGCGGCAGCGGCAGGCCGCCGGTGAACTTGCTCATCTCGCCCTGCAGCTTGTCGTCGAGCTTGGTCTTGGCGTCGTTGACCGCCGCGACGATCAAATCTTCCAGCACATCGGTCTCAGCGGGGTTGATCAGCTTCGGATCGATCTTGATCGATTTGACCACGCCCTTGCCGTTCAAAAGCACTTGCACCATGCCGCCGCCCGAAGCGCCCGGCATTTCCAGGTCGACGAGCTTGTCCTGCATTTCGGCCATGCGCGACTGCATGTCCTGCACTTGCTTCATCATCTGCGCGAGATTTTTCATGGCTGATTTCTCATGGTTCGTCAGCCCTGCGCACGCCCGCGATGGTCGCGCCTGGGAATGCTTCGAGAATGGATTTCACCAAGGGATCGGCCTTGGCATGTTCCAGTTCCTGTTCGTGCAAGGTCATTTGTCCAGCCGTGTTGACGACGCTTGCGACCCATCGCTGGCCGGTCCATTGGGTGAGCAGCTTGCCGACCTGACCCGCCAAATCCTTGGGTGCGTTCTTGTCGGGATTGAATTCAATCAGGCCGTTTTCAAAACGCACGAGACGCACGTTGTGCTTCAGCAGCGTCGCCATGCCGGCCTCGCGCTTTTCCAGAAACAAATCCACCACCGCGCCGAAAGTTTGCGGCATCGGCATGAACTCGGGCGCCGTTTGCGCATGTGCCGTGGGCTGCACATTTGTTTGTGGGGCATAATCCACCGACGACATGACTGATCCGCGTGCGACGGCGCGTGCGCCGCCGCCCGGCGGCGAAGATGGCGCAGAAATCGACGGACGCGTCGCGGGCGCCCCATTCTCCAGCGCTTTAATAGCATCGGCCGGGGTCGGCAGCTCGGCGGCATAAGCCATACGTACGATCACCATTTCCACGGCCTGCAGCGGCATGGGCGCGGCGCGGGCTTCGCTTAAGCCCTTCAGCAGCATCTGCCAGGCGCGTGTCAGCACCGGCATGCTGAGTTTGCCGGCCATGGCGACGCCGCGCGTGCGTTCGGTCTCGGCCAGGGCCGGGTCCTCGGCGCCCTCAGGTGCGACTTTGATGCGCGTCATCCAATGCACCAATTCCAACAGGTCTTGCAGAATGACCACCGGGCTCGCGCCGGCGGCGTATTGATCGGCCAGCAGATCGAGGGCCTTCTTCACGCCGCCACTCATGACGCTTTCGAACAAATCGAACACCAGGGCGCGATCCGCCAAACCCAACATGTCGCGCACAGCGCTTTCACTGACCTGCTTGCCCGCCGCCTGCGAAATCGCTTGATCGAGAATTGACAACCCATCGCGCGCCGAGCCATCGGCGGCGCGGGCGACCAGCGCCAACGCGCCGTCATCCACCACAGCGCCTTCGCGTTTGCTGATGCCCGCAAACAATTTTTGCAGATCGCCGCTCTCGATACGGCGCAGATCGAAACGCTGGCAACGCGACAGCACCGTCACCGGTACTTTGCGGATTTCGGTGGTGGCAAAAATGAACTTCACGTGCTCGGGTGGCTCTTCCAGCGTCTTCAGAAGCGCGTTGAAAGCTTTCTCCGAGAGCATGTGGACTTCGTCGATGATGTAGATCTTGTAGCGCGCCGAGGTCGGGCGATAACGCACGCCGTCCAAAAGCTCGCGGATGTCGTCGATGCCGGTACGGCTGGCGGCGTCCATTTCCAGCACGTCCACGTGCCGGTCCTCGGCGATGGCCTTGCAATGCACGCAAACACCGCAGGGCTCCGGCGTCGGTCCGCCTTTGCCGTCGGCGCCGATACAGTTGAGCGCGCGGGCGATGAGCCGCGCGGTGGTGGTTTTGCCGACGCCCCGCACGCCCGTCAGCATATAGCCGTGGGCGAGGCGGCCCGAGGTGATGGCGTTGGTCAGGGTGCGGACCAGAGCGTCCTGGCCGATGAGCTGGCCGAAGGTGGTGGGCCGGTATTTGCGGGCCAGCACCCGGTAGGCTTCAGCGCCTTCTGGCTCGGACCGATCAGCGGAAGGACGTTCGGTCACGGCTGGGCTGATCCATGGTTTAGGGCGGAGCTGGCGGGAAAGGGTGAGAGACTGGACGGCGACCCGCACCGAAACTCGTTACGGCTGCTTCCTTCCGGACCTGACCGGGTTGGCGAGGGGTACGTCCACCGCCAGCCTCTCGGGGGCCACTATATCAGATGTTCGTGAGCCCGAAGCAAGGGCCTGGACGGCTGGCAAAGGCTCCCCGTCAACACTCTCAGGTGGTTGGCTTTTTTACAGTTGCCAGGGTGCCGTCGAGCGGTCAAAAAACCAACAAATTCCACCCGGCCATTCCCGCGACCTCATATAGTATGTGCGTACCCCCATGAATGACCTGACCAAACCGGCCCCCCGCTCCCCGAACCGCCCTAAACCGGTGGTGCTCTGCATCCTCGACGGCTGGGGTTACCGCAAAGAGCGCGAGGATAATGCCATCGCCCAGGCGCGCATGCCGACCTGGGACCGGCTTTTGGCCACCTGCCCCCATGCGCTTTTGGAGACCAGTGGACTCGACGTCGGCCTGCCGCCCGGCCAGATGGGCAATTCGGAAGTCGGTCACATGAATATCGGCGGCGGCCGGATCATGACCCAGGATCTGCCGCGCATCGACATCGCCGTGGGCGACAACAGCATCGCCAAAAACCCGGCGCTCGTGGATTTTGTCGCCAAGCTCAAGACCAGCGGCGGCACCGCGCATATTTTGGGACTGATTTCGCCGGGCGGCGTGCATTCCCACCAGGATCATGTGGCGGCCTTGGCGCACATCATTGACGGCGCCGGCGTTCCGGTGCGCATTCACGCTTTCCTCGACGGCCGCGACACCGCCCCGCAATCGGCGCTGGGCTTCATGGAAAAATTCTTGGGCGACATCGCCGGCTTGAAAAACACGCGCGTCGCCACCGTCGGCGGGCGCTACTACGGCATGGACCGCGACAAACGCTGGGAGCGCGTCGAGAAGGCTTATGCCGCCCTCACCGATGCCAAGGGTGCTGCAGGCGCCGATCCGCGCGCGGCGATCCAGGCGTCCTACGATGCCAAGCTGACCGATGAATTCATGCTGCCCGCGGTCATGGCCGGTTATACCGGCATGAAGAACGGCGACGGCGTGCTCATGGCCAACTTCCGCGCCGACCGCGCGCGTCAGATACTTAGCGCTTTATTGGACCCTGCCTTCACCGGATTTACGCGGCCGCGCCGCCTCGCCTTCGCCGCCGCCGCGGGCCTCACCGAATATTCCACCGCGCACAATGCTTTCATGTCGGTGATGTTCAAGTCCGAGCAGGCCACCGACATGCTGGGCGAACTCATCAGCAAAGCCGGATTGAAGCAGCTGCGCATCGCCGAGACCGAGAAGTACGCCCACGTGACGTTCTTCTTCAACGGCGGCTTAGAGAAAGAATTCCCCGGTGAAAGCCGCATCATGGTGCCGAGCCCCAAGGTCGCGACCTACGATCTGCAGCCGGAAATGTCGGCCAAGACCGTGACCGACGATATCGTCGACGCCATCGAACACGGCCGGTTCGATGTCATCGTCGTCAACTACGCCAACGGCGACATGGTCGGCCATACCGGCATTCTCAAAGCCGCCGTGAAGGCCGCCGAGACCATCGACGGCTGCCTGAATCGCCTGGAAACAGCGGTGAAGTCGAGCGGCGGCGTCTTGGTGATTTCCGCCGATCACGGCAATCTGGAAATGATGCGCGATGCCGCGACCAACGAGCCGCATACCCAGCATACGGTCGGCAAGGTGCCGGTGGTGCTGGTCAATGGACCCGCCGATATCAAGCGCCTCAATGACGGCCGCCTTGCCGACCTCGCGCCGACGGTGCTTGAGTTGCTCGGCCTGCCGCAGCCCACCGCCATGACCGGTCACTCCTTGCTCCACGCTCCCGCCGGCGAGATACGTGCGAGGGCCTAAGGCACGGAAATTTATGCTCGCGGCGCTGATCGCAGCGCCGGCGTTTCTATCGCCCGTGCTCGCGCAAGACGCGCCCGATCCGACAAAACTCAAAGCGCTTGAAAAGCAGCTTGAGCAGACCGAGGCCGAGCGCAACCGGCTTCAGTCCCAAGCCGCCACGTCGGCCCGCGCGCTGAACGCGATCCGCGCCGACATGATCGCCACCGCCAAGGAAATCCAGGATCAGGAACATTCGCTCACGCTGCTGGAATCGCGCATCGCTGATCTGCAGGCCGACGCCGATCGCCTGACGAAAACCTTGGGCCGCCGCGACGCGCAAATGGTCGAGGTGCTGCTGGCCCTCGAACGCCTGGCCTTGCGTCCCACCGATGCGCTGACGTTGACACCGCTGGCGCCGTCCGACGCCGTGCGCAGCGCCATCCTGTTGCGCGCGGCGCTGCCGAGCATCAAGCAATCGTCGGCGTCGTTGCAAGGCGAACTCAAGGACCTCTACCGCGTGCGCGGTGAAATCATCGAGCGCAAGGAGCAGGCCGCGGTCGGGGCTGCAGCCCTTTTGCAAAAACACAGCCGCCTCGATGCACTAGTCCGCGAGAAAGCCGACAAACACGACATCCTGCTGGCGCGCGGGGAAGACGCCAACCAGCGTATGACCAGGATCGCGCGCGAGGCCGACGACTTGCGGGCCCTGTTCGCCAAACTGGCCGAAGAGAAAGTCCGGCGCGAGGCCGATGAGCGCAAAGTGGCTGCCCAACGGGCGGAAGAACGCGAGAAACAGCAAAAACTCGCCGCAGCCAAGCCCAAGCCCCCCTCCGCTGGCGAGACCATCGTCCTTAAGGCGCCGCCCGGAGTCGAAAAATTAGGCCCCGAAAAGCCTGTCCCGGAAAAGCGGCTGGCGGCTCTGCCGCCGCCCTCGCAAGTGCCTCCAGCCGATGAAGAATCTGTAACCCGTTCCTTTGCCAAGGCGCGCGGCACGATGCCTTTCCCGGTGGCAGGAAACCTGACCAGTAAGTACCAAACGTCCGCAGATGCTGGCTTATTAGCCAAAGGCATCACCATCGCCGCCCGTGCCGGCGCCCAAGTGGTGGCACCTTTCGATGGGATTGTGGCCTTCGCCGGGCCTTTCCGCGGTTACGGGCAACTCTTGATCATCGAACATAGCGAGGGATATCATACCCTTCTGGCTGGCATGGGACACATTGACGCAGCTGTTGGACAACGTGTTCTCGCTGGCGAACCGGTCGGCGTAATGGAGAACGAGGGCGCCCCCGCGCTATACGTTGAGTTGCGTCGCGATGGACAACCCATAAATCCCCTTCCCTGGCTTGCGGACCGCGCAGGAAAGAACAGCGGATAAAATATTTGCGTGTCGCACATTACTTTGAAAACGGTGTCATCAATATGCGCGTGAAACTCTTAGCTGGCATTGCGGTCATGGCCCTCAGCGTGAGCCTCGGGGGGATGTTGTCCGCTCCGGTCCGCGCCGCCGAGATCAAAGTCGACCCGAAGGGCGGCGCCAAGTTCAACGACGATACTTACAAGTATCTCGAACTGTTCGGCGATGTCTTCGAGCGCGTGCGCAAAGACTACGTCGAAGAGGTCACCGACCAGACCCTGCTCGAGAACGCCATCAACGGCATGCTCACCTCGCTTGATCCGCATTCGAGCTACATGCCCGCCAAAGGCTTCCAGGACATGCAGGAGCAAACCCGCGGCGAGTTCGGCGGGCTGGGCATCGAAGTCACCATGGAAGGCGGCGTCGTGAAGGTGGTATCGCCCATCGACGACACACCCGCATCCAAGGCCGGCATTCAGCCCGGCGACTTCATCATCGCCATCGACGGTAAGCCCGCGCTCGGCCTGACCATCAACGACGCGGTAGATAAAATGCGCGGACCCATCAACACCTCGATCACCATCACGATACGCCGTATCGGCGTCGATCCCTTCGACGTGAAGTTGACGCGCGCGAAAATTGTCCAGCAGTCGGTGCGTTCGCGCGCCGAAGGCGATGTCGGCTACATCCGCATGAGCGGTTTCACCGAACAGACCCAGCCAGGTCTCGACAAGGCGATCAAGGATCTCAAAGCCAAAATCGGCGCCGATAAGATCAAAGGTTACGTGCTCGACCTGCGCAACAATCCGGGCGGCTTGCTCGACCAGGCGGTGTCGGTCTCCGATACCTTCCTTGATCGCGGCGAAATTGTTTCAACCCGCAGCCGGCGTTCCGAAGATACGCAGCGTTATAACGCCAAGGCCGGCGATGCGACCGACGGCAAGCCGCTGGTGGTGCTGATCAACGACGGCTCGGCCTCGGCTTCGGAAATTGTCGCCGGCGCCCTGCAGGACCACGGCCGCGCCATCATGCTCGGCACGCGCAGCTTCGGCAAAGGCTCGGTGCAGACGATCATCCCGCTGGCGCGCGGCGAGAGCGCCATGCGCCTGACCACGGCGCGCTACTTCACGCCCAGCGGCCGTTCGATCCAGGCCAAAGGCATCGAGCCGGATATCGAAGTCGAACAGGCCAAGGTCGAAGCCCTCGCGCCGCAAGGCTTCCGCCGCGCCGAAGCCGATTTGCAAGGCGCCTTGGCGAATCCCGACGTCAAGGAAGAGCCCGCCAAAAAACCCGAAACCCCGGTCGTACCGCCGGCGCCGGGCGCCAATGTCGATCCGGCCAAGAAGCCCGACGAGAAGGTCGCGGCGGTCGAGCAGGACTATCAGCTGCGCCGCGCGCTTGATCTTCTACAAGGCATCGCGCTTTACCAACGCGCCTCCGCGACCGAAACCGTGGCGAAGGTGGTCAAGTAGGCCAACACGGGCCATAGGACCGCGCGTCTTGGATCGCGACCCCTTTTAAGGGGGTATTAACGGGTCTATCCCTACAACACAGTTGGGGAAAACTGTGTGCGTCCCGCAGAGGGGCGTGGCGAAGCCCCCTCGTGATATAGGTGGATGACATGGCCCTAGGTGATCTCTTTGGTCGCGATACACCGAAAGACCCGTTTGGCGGGGACGACTCCTATGACGGTGAATCGCGTTTCGCCGGCAAGGGGCCCAAGATCGCCCTGGCCGCAAGCGGCGTCATGTTTCTGGTGCTGGTCGGCGGCGTGACCGCCATCATCATGACCGGCGACAACACCGTCGCGCCACCTGTCACCGGAAGTTTTGCCGACCTGCAAGTGGAAGAGGACGTAGCTCCACCCGCCCCGGCCCCCTCCGCTGGAGCTCCGGCCCCAGCGGTTGTCGCCGATTCGACCGCCGCCACCGACCGTTCCGTCGACCGCCGGCCTTGGCTGGCCGCTCCCCCCGCCGCGCCCGCCGCCGCTCCCCGTCCCGGCGTGGCCGAGGCAAAACCCCCCGCTACGCCATCTGCTGCGGCGCCGCCCGCCGCAAAGCCGGCCGCGACAACGCCGCCGCCCATCGCCGCCGCTACTCCGGCCGCGAAAGTAGCCGAGGCCAAAGTGGCCGAACCTGCTCATGATGCTAAATCGGCCGAGGCTCACCCGGCCGAGGCTCATCCGGCCGAAAGCAAAACCGCCGCCGTCATGACGCCACCCGCCGTTACTGCACCGGCCGCCGCTGCTTTGCAGCCTAAGGCCGTGTCCTTGACGGAGCCGGTACACACGCCGACCGGCCCGGCCGCCGCTGCCAAACCCACGGCCGTGCCCGAAACCATGCCCGCTATTCTTCCGCAAGCCGACGACGACAATCCCGCACGGGACATCGCCGGTATTCCGGCGTTGCAAGCTTCCGGTCAGGCGCCGGGTGCGCCGAAGCGCTTCGATACCGCGGGCGATGCCGGCCCCGCCGTTGCCGGCGGCCGTCCGCGCCTCGTCGATCCGCCCATACCGCCGACCGATAAGATCGCCGTCGGCGCGCCGCCGCCGCGCTACGCCAATCTCACCGATGTGAAGGCCGACGTGAAAAAAGATGCCGGAACGGCCGCGCCGGCAGCCAACGCCACCAGGGTGGCCTTTATCGTCGACGGCCTCGGCCTGAATCAGGTTGCCACCGACGCCGCCATCAACAAACTTCCGGCTGCGGTGACGCTGGCCTTCAGCCCCTACACCCGCGACCTCAAGAAGTGGATGGATAAGGCCAAGGAAAAAGGCCACGAGGTGCTGATTGAAGTGCCCATGGAGAGCAAGCAGTTCCCCGCCGAAGACCCGGGCCCCTTGGGACTTCTGACCACCGTCGAAGCCAAGGAAAATCAGGATCGCCTTGAGACCATCCTCAAGAACGCGGTCGGCGCGGTCGGCGTGCTCGACACTACGGGCAGCAAATTCCGCGAGTCCAACGAATTCATCAATCCGGTCTTCGCCAAATTGAAGCAAGCCAATCTGTTTTATGTCCAGGGTACGCCGGGAACGCGCTTTGGAGAGGCCACGGTGCCGACCGCCATCGCCGACCTGGTGATCGATGAACGGCCCTTCCGCGCCGCCGTCGATGCCCGTCTCGACTACGCCGAGCGTCTGGCCAAGTATCAGGGCAGCGCCGTCGCCGCCATGAGTGCGAAGCCGGTGAGCTTTGAACGCCTGGTGTTGTGGATCGAACAGGCCCAGAAAAAGGGCGTGACCCTTGCGCCCATCAGCCAAGTGCTGATCAAGCAATAGTCTCTCATCATGACTAAACCTTATCGCCGCGGCGTAGGCATCGTCCTCGTCAATGCCCACGGCCGCGTCTTTGTCGCCCAGCGCATCGACAGCAAAATGCCCGCCTGGCAGATGCCGCAAGGCGGCATCGATAAGGGCGAGACGCCGCGTGTAGCGGCTTTACGCGAACTGCTGGAGGAAATCGGCACCGACAAAGCGCGCATCGTCGGCGTGACGCGGGCGTGGCTGCGCTACGACCTGCCGGCGGATTTGCTGGCGAAAATGTGGGGCGGGAAGTATCGCGGCCAGGAGCAGAAGTGGTTCCTGATGCGCTTCACAGGCGCTGACGCCGACATCAATTTAGAGACCGCCCATCCGGAATTCGTCGCCTGGAAATGGCTGCCCTTCACGCACCTGCCGCGCGTCATCGTCGGCTTCAAGCGTGAGATCTACAAGCAGGTCGTCGCGACGTTCAGGGACAAAGTCGCCGCCATGGCAAGGCCGCGCGCTTCAAAAAAGCCCGCCTCAAAAAAGAAATCCGTGAAAAAGAAAAAGCGCTAGGCCCGCGCGAGCTGCGGGCGAAACTTGCGGCCGCGGAACCAAATAATCAGCCACAAGACCTTGGTCAGCAGCTTGGACGCCCAGCCTTCGGGGGCAAGGCCCGCGGCTTGCGCGAACATGTAGCCGGCGCGGCGCACATGGCGCTGATGATAGAAGCCGAACACGCGCTGGCCGTAATTGGAATTTGCAACAGCGCGGTCATAGGGCTCTGTGACAGCATTGCCCGCGTGATAGGCCGAGGCGATTTCGTCGTCGTCGGCTTCCTTGAAACGCGTGATGGCCACGCGCAGGCGCTCCCACTTCGAGAATGGTTCGGTGGCGCTGCCGGCATAACGTTCCATGTGTGAGAAGAACAATTTGAAATGCCGGAACTCATCGGCGGCGATGTTCTTGCAGATCTGCTTCAGTACCGGCTCGTCGACCGCATCGCGGATGGCGGAATAAAGCGAGCTGGTTCCGGTTTCGACGACGCAGCGCGCGCAAAGCTCACCGATTCGCGACCCGCGCACTGAGGCAGTCGCATCCACTGGAATACGGTACATGTCGGTAAAGCGCGCGAAACTTGCGTCGAAGTCGAACGTGGGGTCAGCCAGCTGCGCCCAACGGCCCAGCGCCATGCCGTGCTGCTCTTCCTCTACCGCCCAGCTTGTGGCAACGGCGCAGAATTCGGCATCGTCCTGAAAAACATTGCAGAGATAACGGCCGTAGTCGGCGCCGTTGCGCTCGACCATGGCCGCCGTCTTGATGACTTTGATGACTTCCGGCGACACTTTCGACGCATCGAAGTGCTGCCAGTCAATCTCGTCCAAGGTCCAGGCGCGCTGCATAAGGATTCCTATAGCCGAATCCGCCCCGCAACAAAACTATCATGTTCGTAAGGGCTTAGTTCGAAAAGGGGCCGGTACAACCGGGATTAGTGCAATTCGGGCCCAGCCTGGGCCAGGAATTCGGCGGCGTCCAGCGCGGCCAGGGCTTTTTTGCGGTCCTCTTCGCCGGTGGCCTGGTCGAGCAGCGCCTTGGCCTTGGCCATACGTTCGGCGGTATAGGCGGCCGTCAGATTGCTTTGAGGGATCGCTTCATCCACCAGAACCGTGCAGCTGGTGGGTGTTACTTCGGCGAACCCGCCGGTGACAAAGAAGCGCTCCTTCACGGCATTGCCTTGATAGACGTCGACAAAGCCGGGCTTCAAGGTCGACAAGGTCGGCGCATGGAGCGGCAGCACGCCGAAGACGCCCTCGGTACCCGGCACGAGCACCATCTCCACCTGCTCGGAGAGCAGCAGGCGTTCCGGCGAAACCAGTTCCAACTTCAACGTGTCGGCCATCGACGTGTCCTAACTTGGGATGATCAGAGCGGCTAAGCCGCCGCCGCCATCTTCTTACCCTTCTCGACCGCCTGCTCGATCGTGCCGACCATGTAGAAGGCCTGTTCGGGCAGATGATCGTATTCGCCGGCGACAATGCCTTTGAAGCCCTTGATGGTGTCGGCCAGCTGCACGAACACCCCCGGGCTGCCGGTGAAAATTTCGGCGACGTGGAAGGGCTGCGACAGGAAGCGCTGGATCTTGCGGGCGCGGGCGACGGTGAGTTTGTCTTCTTCCGACAATTCGTCCATGCCCAGGATGGCGATGATGTCCTGCAGCGACTTGTAGGTTTGCAGAACACGCTGCACGCCGCGCGCCACCTCGTAATGTTCTTCACCGACGACGAGCGGATCGAGCGCGCGGCTGGTGGAGTCCAAAGGATCGACCGCGGGATAGATGCCGAGCTCGGCGATGGAACGCGACAGCGTGGTGGTCGCATCCAAGTGCGCGAAGGAGGTCGCGGGCGCCGGATCGGTCAAGTCGTCGGCGGGCACGTAAATCGCCTGCACCGAAGTAATCGAGCCCTTCTTGGTCGATGTGATGCGTTCCTGCAGGGCGCCCATGTCCGTGGCCAATGTCGGCTGATAACCGACCGCCGAGGGAATGCGGCCCAGAAGTGCCGACACTTCCGAACCGGCCTGGGTGAAGCGGAAGATGTTGTCGACGAAGAACAGCACGTCCTTGCCTTCGACGTCGCGGAAATATTCAGCCTGAGTGAGACCGGAGAGCGCGACGCGCGCGCGGGCACCCGGCGGCTCATTCATCTGGCCGTAAACCAGCGACACGCGGCTGTTATTGCCCTTGAGGTCGATAATCCCGGACTCGATCATTTCGTGGTAGAGGTCGTTGCCTTCGCGGGTTCGCTCGCCGACGCCGGCGAACACCGAGTAACCGCCGTGGCCTTTGGCGATGTTGTTGATCAGTTCCTGAATGAGGACGGTCTTGCCGACGCCGGCGCCGCCGAACAGGCCGATCTTGCCGCCCTTCACGTAAGGCGCCAGCAAGTCGACGACCTTAATGCCGGTGACCAGGATCTGCGACTCCGTCGACTGCTCGACGAAGCTCGGTGCGGCGCGGTGAATCGGCAATGTGTGGGTGGAGTCGATGGGGCCGCGCTCATCCACGGGCTCGCCGATCACGTTCATGATGCGCCCGAGCGCGCCGGGGCCCACGGGAACGCGGATCGAGGTGCCGGTGTCGGTGGCCTTGTGGCCGCGCACCAGGCCGTCCGTGGAGTCCATGGCGACACAGCGCACGGTAGACTCACCGATGTGCTGGGCGACTTCCAGCACGAGGCGCTTACCCCGGTGCTCGACATCAAGGGCGTTCAAGATCGCGGGCAAATCGCCCTCGAACTTTACGTCCACGACCGCGCCCAAAATCTGGGAGATCGCGCCGACATTGTTCTTTGCCATTTTTAGCTCCTATCGTGTTCTTTATCTTCCGCGCGACGCCCTTAAAGGGCCTCGGCTCCGGAGATGATTTCGATCAGTTCCTTGGTAATCATGGCCTGACGGCTGCGGTTGTACTTCATCGTCAGAGCATTAATCATTTCACCGGCGTTGCGCGTCGCGCTGTCCATGGCCGTCATCTTGGCGCCCTGTTCGGACGCGGCATTCTCGAGCATGGCGCGGAACACCTGGATCGCCAGATTTCGCGGCAACAGTTCGCCGAGAATTTCCTGGTCCGACGGCTCATAGTCGTAAACCATCGCGGCGTCGCCCGCCGTATTGGCGGCCGGCACAGGGAATGGAATGATCTGCTGGCGCGTCACGACCTGAGTCATGGCCGATTTGAAGCGCGCGTAAACCATGGTCGCCACGTCGAACTGACCGGCGAAGAACATCTCGGTGATCATGGTCGCGACGACATTGGCTTCGCTGAAGACCACAACCTTGCGGCCGAACTCCGAGAACGCGTTGACGATCTGATCTTTGTAGTCGCGGCGCAGGCTTTCGGCGCCCTTGCGGCCGACGCAGAGGATTTTGACGGTCTTGCCGGTGGCCAATAGTTCGCGGATCAGCACGCGGCTGGCGCGGATAATGTTGGAATTGAAGCCGCCGCAAAGGCCGCGGTTGGCGGTCATGACGACCACGAGATGCACGTCGTCCTTACCGGTTCCGGCCAGCATGGGCGCGGCGCCCGCACGACCGGCGGCGCCGCCCGCGAGATTGCCGAGCATGCGTTCCATGCGTTCGGCATAGGGACGCGCGGCTTCGGCCGCATCCTGGGCGCGGCGCAGCTTCGACGCCGCCACCATTTTCATGGCGGAGGTGATCTTCTTCGTCGATTGCACCGACGTTATGCGGACGCGTAGGTCCTTAAGACTTGGCATGGGTCAAACCCACTCCCAAAAAGCTCTAAGCGAAAGACGCCGTGAAGTCGTCGAGGAAGGTTTTCATCTTCGTCTGCAAGCCGTCGCTGAGCGCCTTCTCGGTGCGGATCGCAGCCAGAATATCCGGCGCACGCTCGCGCATGGCGGCCAGCATGGACTTCTCGTAACGGCCGATGTTGCGCACGGCGATCTTGTCGAGATAGCCCTTGGTGCCCGCGAAGATCGACACAACCTGCTCTTCGACCGGCACCGGCTGGTACTGGGGCTGCTTGAGGAGTTCGGTCAGGCGTTCGCCGCGCGCCAGCAGCTTCTGGGTGGCGGGATCGAGGTCGGCGGCAAACTGCGCGAAGGCGCGCATTTCGCGGTACTGGGCGAGTTCCAATTTGATCGAACCGGCAACCTGTTTCATGGCCTTGATCTGCGCGGCCGAGCCGACGCGGGAAACCGAGATGCCGACGTTCAGCGCGGGGCGGATGCCCTGATAGAACAGGCTGGTTTCAAGGAAGATCTGGCCGTCGGTAATCGAGATCACGTTGGTCGGAATGTAGGCCGAGACGTCGTTGGCCTGGGTTTCGACCACGGGCAGCGCCGTGAGCGAGCCCGAGCCATTGGCTTCATTGAGCTTCGCCGCGCGCTCCAGCAGGCGGGAGTGCAGATAGAACACGTCGCCGGGATAAGCTTCGCGGCCCGGCGGGCGGCGCAGCAACAGCGACATCTGCCGGTAGGCAACGGCCTGCTTGGACAAGTCGTCATAGAAGATGACGGCGTGCATGCCGTTGTCGCGGAAGTATTCGCCCATGGCGCAGCCGGTGTAGGGCGCCATGAACTGCATCGGCGCCGGATCGGAGGCGGTGGCGGCGACGATGATGGTGTATTCCAGCGCGCCGTAGTCGGCGAGCGTCTTCATCACTTGGGCGACCGTGGAACGCTTCTGGCCAATGGCGACGTAGATGCAGAACAGCTTGTCCTTGTCGCTGGTGGCGGCGTCGTTGATCTTCTTTTGATTGATGATGGTGTCGAGGATGACGGCGGTTTTGCCGGTCTGACGGTCGCCGATGATCAGCTCGCGCTGGCCGCGGCCGATGGGGATCAGTGAATCAACCGCTTTGAGGCCGGTCTGCACAGGCTCATGCACCGATTTGCGCGGGATGATGCCGGGCGCTTTCATTTCAGCGAGGCGGCGTTCCGTGGTTTTAAGATCGCCCTTGCCGTCGATGGCGTTGCCGAGGCCGTCCATGACGCGGCCCAAAAGCGCCTTGCCGACGGGAACGTCGACGATGGTGCCGGTACGCTTGACGGTGTCGCCTTCTTTGATGGTGGAGTCATCGCCGAAGATCACGATGCCGACGTTGTCGGTCTCGAGGTTCAAGGCCATGCCTTTGATGCCGCCCGGGAACTCGACCATTTCGCCCGACTGCACGTTGTCGAGACCATGGACGCGGGCGATACCGTCACCGACGGCCAGCACCTGACCGACTTCGGCGGACTCGGATTCGGTTCCGAAGTTGGCGATCTGCTGCTTCAGGATGGCGGAGATTTCTGCGGCGCGGATTTCCATTTATCCGACCCCTTTCATAGAGAGCTTCAAGCGTTGAAGTTTGGATTTCAGGGAACTGTCCACCATGCGCGAACCGACCTTGACGATCAGGCCGCCGAGAATGGACGGATCAACTTTGGTAGCGATATCGACCTTGCGGCCGATAGCTTTCTTCAGGGCTTCGATCAGCGAAGCGGTCTGCGCGTCGCTGAGCGGTGCTGCCGATGTGACGTGGGCTGTGGCTTCACCGCGGCGTTCGGCCAGGATCGCGCGAAAGCCGGCGATGACGCCCGGCAGTGCGAACAGACGGCGGTTGACGGCCAGAAGGCCTAAAAACTTGTGGGCGAGCGGTGAAAGCTGGGCCTTGGTCGCCAGGGCGGCGATGCCTTTGCTTTGCGCGTCGCGGGAAATCACCGGGCTTTTGATGAAGCGCCGGAAATCGTCGCTGTCGTCGATCATTTTCTGAAGAGTGGACAGATCGCCGGCAACTGCGTCCAGCGCGCCCTTTTCGTCAGCCAGGTCGTACAGCGCCGACGCATACCGCGCGCTTACGCCACTGACCCTTACGTCGTCCGCTGGCACCTGAAAATCGCCCCTGTGAATCCGAAAGTGAACCCAACTTTTATCCTGCCCGGGGCGTTGGCAAAACCGACAATTACGCGGCCCCGAACAGTCAACCTAAGCGGTTGATTTATATTGCGATTTTGACGCTATTGGAGACTGCGACCGCCACCGCCGGCGGGTTGGTACCATACCGGGTACGGCGTTGCAACAGACTCACATCAGGGCCTGCAAAATCAGGCGATAAATCAATAGAAACTGTAGGGATCGACGTCGATCTGGACGCGTACCGAGGAGGGGATCTTGACCCTCGCCAGCCAATCCCGGACCAGGGCTTGGGGCGGGGTATCGCGGCGGGTCTTCAGCAGTAGCCGGTGGCGGTAGCGGCCCCGGAGCAAGGCCATAAAGGCCGGGGCGGGACCTAAGACTTCGATCCCCTGCCCTTGAGGAGCGGCAGCCGCCAGGCCCCGTCCGGCAGCGATCACCGCGCCCTCGTCGGGGCCCGAGAGAATCAGCGCCGTCAGGCGGCCGAAGGGCGGCATGTCCAGATCCTGGCGGGCGGCGATTTCGCTGGCGATGAAGCCGTCCTCGTCGCCCGACAGCAGCGCCTGCATGACCGGATGCTTGGGATCGTGGGTCTGCAGGAAAACCCGCCCCGGCCTGTCGGCGCGCCCGGCGCGGCCCGCCACCTGATGCAAAAGCTGATGGGTGCGCTCGGCGGCGCGCAGGTCCCAGCCCGATAACCCTAAGTCCGCATCGACCACGCCGACAAAGGTCAGGCCGGGAAAGTGGTGGCCTTTGGCCAGCACTTGCGTGCCGACGAGAATGTCGATGCGGTGGGCGAGAATGTCCTCGATGAGTTCGGCCACGGCCGACGGGCGCTCCAAAGTATCGCTCGCCACCACACGCACGCGCGCCTCGGGCCAGCGCGCGATGGCCTCCTCGGCGACGCGCTCGATGCCGGGGCCGCAGGGTACAAATGTATCCGCCGCGCCGCAGGAGGAACAGGTTTCCGGCAGACGCGCGCTGTAGCCGCAGTGATGACACTGCAGCTTGCGGGTCAGGCGGTGCTCCACCAGCCAGGCGGTGCAGCGCGGACAGTTGAGGCGATGGCCGCAGGTGCGGCACAAGGTCAAGGGCGCATAGCCGCGCCGGTTCAAGAACAACAGCGCCTGATCGCCGGCCGCCAAGGTTTGATCGACGGCTTTCACCAAGGGCGGCGAAAGCCAGGCGCGGCCCCAGCGGCCTTTCTCGGGCGGATGGGCTTTCATATCCACCACGCCGATGCGCGGCATGGACGCCGCACCGAAGCGTTCGGGCAAATGCACAATGCCGTAACGGCCGCTGCGCGCATTGATGACGGTTTCCAAGGACGGCGTCGCCGAGGCCAGAATGATCGGGATGTTGCCTTCGCGCGCGCGCACCACCGCCATATCGCGAGCGTGATAGATCACGCCGTCTTCCTGCTTGAACGCCGAATCATGTTCTTCGTCGACGACAATCAGACCGAGATCGCGGAAGGGCAGAAACAGCGCCGAACGCGCGCCCACAACAACTTGCGCACCGCCCGTGGCCGCGCCGATCCAGGTTTCACGGCGTGCTTTGTAGGTCAGATCCGAATGCCATTCGGCCGGCTTGGCGCCGAAGCGCGCCGCAAAGCGCGCGAGGCTTTGCACCGTGAGCGCGATTTCCGGCACCAGCACCAACACCTGACGCCCGGCCTTCAACGTCGCGGCGACGGCCTCAAGATAAACCTCGGTCTTGCCGGAGCCGGTGACGCCGTCCAGCAGCGTGACGGAAAATCCGCCCTCGATGCGCGCGCACAGTTTCGCCGCAGCGGCAGCCTGGGCAGGTTCCAGAACCGGGCGGCTATGATCGGGCTTGGCGGGTGCAAAGGGCGACGCGGGTTCAGCTTCGACAACCGCCAAAGCCCCGGCGGTGATGAGACCCTTGATCACGCTCGCACCGACACCGGACTCGCGCGCCAAGGCCGCGACGGATTCAAACGCACCTTTGGCCGCCGCGATGAGCAGCTTCTCGCGCGCGGGCGTTGCCTTCACGCCGCAGAGCGCCAGAGACTTGCCGGTAGCGACAATCGCCGTCGGGACTTTCTGCTGCGGCCAGCGACGCGCGGGGTTCAAGGTCATGCGCAAGACCGCCCCGGCAGGCTGCAGCGTATAGCCCGCCACCCAGTCGATGAATTTCCGCAAAACGTCGGGCAGCGGCGGAAGGTCCAGCTTGTGGACAACTTCACGCAGTTTGGCGGGCGGCACGTCGCCCAGCCCTTCGCCCCAGACCACCCCGACCTCGAAGCGCCGCGCCAAGGGCACCTCGACAATATCGCCCGCCATAAGGGTGGCACCTTCGGGCACGATGTAGTCGTAGGCCGTGGCAACCGGCAGCGGCAGCAGCACGGCAACGCGGGCGCCCGCACCAAAAGATCCGGAGAAAGTGGATTGAGGAGAGTTCATGGTCTACACTCTTTCCCGAAGCGCCAGGCTCACGCAATTCAAAAGAGGACGATAGCGTTCCATGAAATTCTTTATCGACACCGCCGACATCAAAGAGATCAAAGACCTGGCCGCCACGGGCATGGTTGACGGCGTGACCACCAATCCGACGCTGGCCGCCAAGTCAGGTAAAAAGTTTGTCGATCTGATCGCCGAGATTTGCGCCGTGGTGCCGGGACCGGTCAGCGCCGAGGTGACCGCGCTCGACTTCGACACCATGATGAAGGAAGCCGCGGTCCTCAGAAAAATCGCCAAGAACGTGACCATCAAAGTGCCATTGACCCCCGATGGCCTCAAAACCTGCAAGGCCCTGTCCGACGACGGCACCATGGTCAACGTGACCTTGTGCTTCTCCCCCGCCCAGGCCCTCTTAGCCGCCAAGGCCGGCGCCAGCTTCATTTCGCCCTTCGTGGGGCGCCTGGACGACATTGGTTTCGACGGCATGGAGCTGATCGACGATATTTGTACGATCTACAATAATTACGGCTTCGAGACCGAGGTATTGGTGGCCTCAGTCCGCCACCCCATGCATGTAGTAGAGGCGGCCAAGATCGGCGCCCATGTCTGCACCATGCCGCCCTCCACCCTGCGCCAGCTGTTCAACCATCCGTTAACCGATAAAGGGCTAAAAGCATTCCTGGATGATTGGGCGAAGACCGGGCAGTCGATTCTCTAGGCCCGGCGGGACGGGGGTAGATGGCGGACAACGTAAAAGCCGGCGCCAAAGAAGCCGGCATGGGACCAAAAGCGGACCTGCGCGAGGCCGACGTCATAGCCTATCTGCGCCGCAATCCCCGCGTGCTGCTCAACAATCCCGACCTGCTGACGATCCTGGCACCCGACACGCGCTTTGAAACCGACACCGTCGTTGTCGATATGCAGCGCTTTGTGGTCGACCGCCTGCGCCGCCAGGTCGACGACCTGAAAGCTTCCAGCGCCAGCCTGGTCACCACCACGCGCTCTAACATGTCGCTGGTCGAACGCACCTTGGAATGCGCGCTGGCCCTTTTGTATTCCCGCGACTTCACCGAGCTGGCGCAGGTCCTGCACGACGATCTGCCGGTGCATCTTGGCGTCGATGCCATTGCCATCGGCTTTGAAACCGACGCCGTGCCCGCAGAGGCCGGCCACATCATCCGCGCGCTTCATGCCGGCAGTGTCGACGCCCTCATGGGCGGCGACGCCTCGACCCGCATCCGCGCCGAGACCGAAGGCGAGACCGCCCTTTACGGCAGCGCCGCCGGCTTGGTGCGCTCCGACGCGCTGATCGCTTTGCCCGATGGCGAAGGTTTGCCCGCCGGTATTTTTGCCGTCGGCTGCCGCAACCCCGGCCACTTCGAAGAAGGCCAGGGCACGGAACTGATTGCTTTCCTCGGGCACATCGCCCGTTATGCCGTAGGACGTTGGTGGACTCTGAAACTCTAGCTAGCGACGGAATCCACTACGCCGCGCGCGGCGAGCTTACGCGTGCTATCGACGACTGGCGCATATGGCTTTCGACCGAGCGCCGCGTTTCCTCCCACACTGCTGATGCCTATGGCCGCGACCTCGCGGCCTTTCTCACATTTCTCACCGATCATCTGGGCACCGAGGCCGATACATCGGACCTCGCTGCCTTAAAGCCCGCCGATTTCCGCAGCTATCTCGCCCATCGCGCCAACCTTGGCACCGCGCGCAGCTCCATCGCGCGCGGCATCTCGACCTTGCGCAACTTCTTCCGCTTTCTCGATCGCACCGACCGCGTGCACAACCCGGCCGTCAAAGCCGTGAAAACGCCGCGTCTGCCCAAGACCGTGCCCAGGGCTTTGGACGAAGACGAAGCCATGAACGCGATTCAAACTGCCGGCGAATTGCAGGATGAACCATGGTTAGCCGCACGCGACACGGCTTTGTTGATCTTGCTCTATGGTTGCGGTTTGCGTATTGGTGAGGCTCTTGGCCTCACCTGCGGCGACCGGCCCGACAGCGACACCTTGCGGGTCGTCGGCAAAGGCCGCAAGGAACGCATCGTTCCGGTGTTGCCCGTGGTGCGCGACGCGATTGAAGCTTACCGCGCCGCCTGCCCCTTCCCGGCAACGCCCGATGCGCCATTGTTTGTCGGCAAACGCGGCAAGGCGCTCAATCCCGGCGTACTACAGCGCCAGGTGCGTCGTTTGCGGGCGTTGTTGGGCCTCGCCGAAACCGCCACGCCCCATGCGCTCCGGCACAGCTTCGCCACACACTTGCTGGCCAAGGGCGGCGACCTTCGCACGATTCAGGAGTTGCTCGGTCATGCGTCTCTATCGACCACACAACGCTATACGGTGGTCGATGCGGCGCGTCTCACCAAGGTTTACGACGCCGCTCATCCCCGCGCGCGTTTAGGAAACTAGCCCCAAGGTCCCGGCGGATCACGCCGTCCGGCGTCGGGCACCGAGCCGCGCCGGTAGGGTCTGCGCTCGACAGCAAAAGCGCGGCTTTGCGCCGGTGCGAAAACTTGCACAAAACGCTGGCGGAAGAAGACCACCATCGCCGCGCCGAAGACAAAGCCGCCGATATGGGCCATGAAGGCCACACCCGGTGCGGCCGGGTTGGCGGCAGCCGAGCTGATCAGCTGCCCGACGAACCAGAATCCCAGCACGATGAAAGCCGGCACGTTGATGGTGGTGATAAAAATCAGGAAGACAAAAACTTTGATGTTGGAGCGCGGGTGCAGAACCAGATAGGCGCCGAGCACGCCGGCGATGGCGCCCGAAGCGCCGATCATGGGGATGTCCGATGAGGGTACCGCGATGCTTTGGCCCAGGGCCGCCGCCACGCCGCATAGCAAGTAGAAGGCCAGATAGCGCTTGTGACCCAGGGACGCTTCGATGTTGTCGCCGAAAATCCAGAGGTACAGCATGTTGCCGAGAAAGTGCATCCAACCGCCGTGCAGGAACATCGACGTGAAGATCGTTAGAATCGCCGGCACGGAAGACGGATTGGATTCGAGGGTGATGGTGCCGAACAGACGCCCTGGAATGAGCCCGAAAGCCAATACCGCCGCCTGCCCGCTCTCCTCGCCCAAGGACAACTGCCACAGGAACGCCAGCGCACAGGCGGCGATGAGGCCGTAGTTCACATAGGGCGTTATGGTGTGGGGGTTGTCGTCGCGGATCGGCAGGAACATGAAAGCTCTTTTGGGAGGAAAGACGTTATATAGGTCCGCGCGGGGCTTGATCTTCCGGCGTGGGGCTTTTAACAAAAGCATCCCTCGGCCCTTGAAAGCCAGGACTTAAATGAGCGCCGGAATATGACTATTTTTCAAAGACTTGCGGCAACTTCCCTGGGACTCGTCGCGGCCTGTCTTTACGTTCTGCCGCTCCCAGCCGCCGAGCTTCCGGTTTACCCCGATCCCGACACGGAAAAAGCCTGCGCCAGCCCCGGCGAAAATCCCGAATGCGCCGCCAAAACCTTTCTGATGTGCTCCGACAAATCCGTCGCCACCTGCAAGCTGGTCGGCCTCACCATCCAGCCCGACGGCGGCCAGCACAAGGACGACGGCACGCTGGCCGGCGATATCTGGATGAAGCCCTGGACGCTGAGCTGGACCGAGCTCTTGCGCGTGAGCCACGCCGACTACGCCGTCTGGGAAATCGCGGGCTTGCGCGAAGTGATGCCTGCGCGCCTGCGCGGTGTGCCGTTCAACAAGCGCGCGCTCACTGGCAGCCACGAGATGATGATCAAGATGGTCAACGCCAAAGGCGTTGCCGAAAAACAAAGCCTGTTCCTGGCAGAGAAGAAGGGCGTATGGACGGCGACGGGATTCGCTTCTTGGCGCGGCACCGACGCCATTAATGCCTGCGAAAGGCGCAAACTGGGCTCTCTGGCGTGCCGCTATACCGTGCCGGGTCTCGCGGCCTGGTAAGGTATTGGGTAAGCTATTGTTCGCCGCGTAGTTTGGCCACGTGCGCAAAGCGCGCCAGCGCCACCGCTTCCATCGCAGGCGTCATCCTGAAGCCATCGTCGATACCCTGGCTTTGCCAGTCAGCCTTTGAGAACGAAAACTTCCGACGCTGACGGTCAAGCGCGTTACCGGGCGACACAAACTGCTCGCAGGTTTCGACCTCAATCTTGCGGTGTTGGACCAGGCGACGCAGGCAGGCGCGGTACAGCGTGTCTTCCGTGCGATATGTACTGAAATCCTTTTCTTCCGCGAAGCCCTGGATCATGTCGTGCCAGACACGGCGCACGCAAAAATTGATCGGGCAGCTTTCGTCCAGCGACGGGCGCCAATCCTCATGCATGGGCATATCGATTTTGACGCGCGTGAAGACATAGCCCAGGGAATCATCGGCCAGTAACTCCGTGAGGCACCTGTGGACGTGGTTGGGATAGAACACGTCGTCGGCATCAAGAAAGAACAGGAACCCGCCGCCCGATTGCCTGACACCTTCGTTGCGCGAGAACCCCGGACCGCGGTTGGCGGCGTTTCGGATCAAGCGTACCAGCGCGCGCTTGCCCCACTTCGTCACAAGCTCGGCGGTTCCATCCGTCGAACAGTCGTCGATGACAACAATCTCCGCTTCAACCAACAGGCCTTCTATTTCGACACAATGTCGCAAGGACGCAACGGCGCTCTCAAGCGTGCGGATGATAGTCTTCGCAGCGTTATAGGCGGGAATGACGACGGTGATCGTGGGCGTGCGTAGGCGCATTTATGATGCGCTCAGATGTGTAGCGCCCGTTTGCCGGCGGCTAATGCCGCTTCCTTGACGGTTTCGCCGAGCTGCGGATGGGCGTGGCAGGTGCGCGCGATGTCTTCCGACGAAGCGCCGAATTCCATGGCCACGGCCACTTCCATGATCAGATCGCCCGCCGCCGGGCCGACGATGTGGCAGCCGAGCACGCGGTCGGTCTTGGCATCGGCCAGGATCTTGGCGAAGCCGTCCGTATCGCCGTTGGCACGGGCGCGGCCGTTGGCGGTAAAGGGAAACTTGCCGACATTGTAGGCGATACCGGCTTCTTTGAGCTGTTCCTCGGTCTTGCCGATGCCGGCGACTTCCGGCCACGTGTAAACCACCCCGGCAATGGCGTCGTAATTGATATGCCCCGGCTGGCCGGCGAGAATTTCGGCGCAGGCCACACCTTCGTCCTCGGCCTTATGGGCCAGCATCTGGCCGCCGATGACATCGCCGATGGCGAATATGCCTTCGACGTTGGTCTGGTAGTTATGATCCACCTCGACAAAGCCGCGCTTGCCGATGGTGACACCCGCTGTGTCGAGGCCGGCGCCGTCAATGAAGGGCCTGCGGCCGATGGCGACGAGCACCACGTCGGCCGAGAGCTGTTCCGCCGCGCCGCCTTTGGCCGGCTCGATGGTCACGGCGACGCCGTCTTTGCCGGGCTTGGCGGCTGTGACTTTGTAGCCCAGCTTGAATTTCATGCCCTGCTTTTCCAGGATGCGCTGCATCTGCTTGCGGACTTCGCCGTCCATGGGCGGCAGAATGACGTCGAGGAACTCGACCACGGTGACGTCGCTGCCGAGGCGCCGCCAGACCGAGCCCATCTCCAGGCCAATGACGCCGGCGCCGATCACCACCATGCTTTTGGGAACCTTGGGCAGCACCAGCGCGCCAGTGCTTGAGACCACCTGCTTTTCGTCGATGATTACGCCCGGCAGCGGCGTGACGTCGGAGCCGGTGGCGATGACGACATATTTCGTCGTGTAGGTCTCTTCCTTACCGTCGAGGCCTTTGACCGCGACCTGGTGGGCGCCGCGCTCAGCCTTGGCGATGCGGCCATAGCCCTTGAGGTAGGCGACTTTATTTTTCTTCAAAAGAAATTCGATGCCCGTGGTGTTCTGTTTCACCACGCCGTCTTTCCGCGCCATCATGGTCGGCAGATCGATCTCGACCTTACCGACCTTGATGCCGTGGGCGGCAAAAGCGTGATTGGCTTCGTCAAAGAGATGCGAGGACTGCAGCAGCGCCTTGGACGGAATACAGCCGACGTTGGTGCAGGTGCCGCCGAGCGCGCCGCGGCTCTCAACGACGGCGGCCTTCAGGCCCAGTTGCGCCGCGCGGATGGCGCAGACATAACCGCCGGGCCCGCCGCCGATTACGATAACGTCAAAAGCATCGGCCATGGAATTAGGTCTCGATCAGCAGGCGGCTGGGATCTTCGATGGCTTCCTTCACGCGCACCAGGAAGGTGACCGCCTCGCGGCCGTCGACAATGCGGTGATCGTAGGACAGGGCCAGATACATGATGGGGCGGGCGACAATGCTGCCGTCGTCCTGCACCACGGCGCGCTGCTTGATGTTATGCATGCCGAGAATGCCCGACTGCGGCGCATTGAGAATGGGCGTGGACAACATCGAGCCGTAAATACCGCCGTTGGTGATGGTGAAGCTGCCGCCGGTCATATCCTCGATGGTCAGCTTGCCGTCCTTGGCTTTGCGGCCGAGCCCTGAGATTTCAGCTTCGATCTCGGCATAGGACTTTTCGTCGCAATTACGCACCACCGGCACCACAAGACCTTGCGGCGTGCCGACAGCAACGCCAATGTCGTAGTAATTCTTGTAGACCAGCTCATCGCCCTGTATCTCGGCATTGAGGGCCGGAAGCTCTTTCAGCGCATTGACGCAAGCCTTCACGAAGAAGGACATGAAGCCCATCTTCACGCCGTGCTTCTTCTCGAAGGACTCTTTGAATTTGTTGCGCAACGCCATGACCGCAGACATGTCGGCTTCGTTGAAGGTCGTGAGCATGGCCGCGGTGTTCTGGGCCTCTTTGAGGCGCTCGGCGATTTTCTTGCGTAGGCGCGTCATCTTCACGCGCTCTTCGCGGGGGCCGCGATCCGGCACGGAAGCTTTGGTCGCGCGCTCGCCGCCACCGGCGATGTAGTTCAGAACGTCGGCTTTGGTGAGACGCCCACCCTTGCCGGACGCGGAAATTTTTTTCGGGTCCAGGCCGTGGTCGTCGACGAGATGGCGCACCGAGGGCGCCAGCGGATAGTCCGCCGCCAGCGACACAGGCGCGACGGCCGGCGCGGCCGGTTTCGGCGCGGGCGCGGGCGTGGGTTTTGGCGCTTCAGCCTTAGGTGCGGGTGCTGCGGCGGGAGCTGCAGCCGGCGCAGCTTTGGGCGCTTCCGCCTTGGGCGCGTCGGCTTTTTTGGCGGGCGCCGCGGCGCCGGCGGCGCCAAGAATGCCCAGCACGGCTCCGACGCTGACTTCAGCGCCGGTGTCGGCCACGATCTGGCCTAGGGTGCCGGCGGCTTCGGCGCGCACTTCGACGGTGACCTTGTCGGTTTCCAGCTCCACCAGCGGCTCATCCATGGCCACCGCGTCGCCGACTTTCTTGAACCACTTGGCGACCGTGGCTTCGCTGACGGATTCCCCAAGAGTGGGCACTTTGATCTCGGTCGACATGGCGTCCTCAATTCAAAAAGGCTTGGTCAAAAAAAGAAGCGGGTATGCAGCCTGCGGATTCTATTCCGCGGCCATTTTTCCAATCTTGGACAAACGGCGGAACGGCTGCGGAATTTCTTCAAGCGGCGTATTGATCGCCCATTCGCAAAGCTGGTTTTGCTCGCGCACGTGGGTTTTCATCAATCCTGTGGCGGGAGAAGCTGCGGGCGGGCGGCCGGCGTAGACCGGACGCGTCGCCTTTATGCCGGTGCCATCGAGCGCGTATTCCAGGCGGCGGTCGACAAAGGTCCAGGATCCCATGTTGGCTGGTTCTTCCTGGCACCACACCAGCTCGGCATTTTTGTACTTTGCGAATTCGCGCGCCAAAGTTTCCTTGGGCCAGGGATAAATCTGCTCGACGCGGATGATGACCACGTCGTCCACGCCCTTGTCTTCGCGCGCCTGCAGGAGGTCGTAATAGACCTTGCCGGAACAGCACACGATGCGCCGGATCTTATTGGGCGCGGTAACCTTCTCGGTCTCCGGATAGATGCGCTGGAAGCTGGTGTCGGCGCCCATTTCCTGCAGCGTCGAAATGCAGCGCTTGTGACGCAGCAGCGACTTCGGCGTCATGATCACCAGGGGCTTCCTGAAATTGCGGCGCATCTGCCGGCGAAGCGCGTGGAAATAGTTGGCGGGCGTCGTGATGTTGCAAACCTGCCAGTTATCCTGAGCCGAGAGCTGTAGATAACGTTCCATGCGCGCCGAGGAGTGCTCGGGACCCTGACCCTCAAAGCCGTGGGGCAAAAGCATGACCAGGCCGCACAGGCGCAGCCACTTGCTCTCGCCGGAATTGATGAACTGGTCGATGATCATCTGCGCGCCGTTGGAGAAATCGCCGAACTGCGCTTCCCAAATCGTGAGTGTGTTGGGATCCGCCAGGCTGTAGCCGTATTCAAAGCCCAAGATCGACAGCTCGGACAAAGGACTATCGATAACGACAAAGGGCGCCTGCTTGCCGGGGCGAATGTTGTCGAGATAGACGTGGCGCTGCTCGGTGTTCTGATCGACCAGCACCGATTGGCGCTGCGAGAACGTGCCGCGGCCGCAGTCCTGGCCGGACAGGCGCACCGCATTGCCTTCGACACAGAGTGTGCCGTAAGCGAGCGCTTCGGCTGTCGCCCAGTCAATGTCTTTGCCGCTGTCGATGGATTCCTTCTTGGCCTTCAGCTGGCGCACGATCTTCGGGTTCACCGCCCAACCGTCCGGGGCCTTGCAGATCGCCGCACCCACTTCCTTGAGCAGGTCGAGGGGCGCTCCGCTCTTGTCGTCGCGGTATTCTTCTTCCTCGCCCATTTGCGCGAGGCCCTTCCACGCACCTTCCAGCCAGTCGGCTTTGTTGGGCTTGAAGCTGGCGGAGGATTCGAAGTCGGCCTCCATCATGTGCATGAACTTCGACATCATCAGGTCGGCGTCTTGCTGCGTATAGAGGCCTTCCTGAACCAGTTTCTTGGCGTAGAGCGTGCGCACGGTCGCGTGGCCCTCGATGGTCTTGTACATCAAGGGCTGGGTGAACTTGGGCTCATCGCCTTCGTTGTGACCGAAGCGGCGGTAGCACACCATGTCGAGCACGACATCCGAGCCGAACTCCTGGCGGAATTCCATGGCCAGGCGCGCGCAATAGACCACGGCTTCCGGATCGTCGGCGTTGACGTGGAAAATCGGCGCTTCGACCATCTTCGCGATATCGGTGCAATAAAGTCCGGAGCGGCTGTACTGCGGCGTGGTGGTGAAGCCGATCTGGTTATTGATGACAAAGTGCAGCGTGCCGCCGGTGGTGTAACCGTTGATCTGCGAGAAGCCGAAGCACTCAGCGATGATGCCCTGGCCGGCGAAAGCGGCGTCGCCGTGGATCAAAAGGCCCATGACCTGCTTGCGGCCGGTATCGCCCAGCTGTTCCTGTTTCGCCCGGACCTTGCCGAGCACGACCGGATCGACGACTTCCAAATGCGAAGGATTGGCGGTCAGCGACAGGTGCACTGCGTTGCCGTCAAATTCGCGGTCCGCCGATGTACCCAAGTGGTACTTCACGTCGCCCGAACCTTCGACGGATTCAGGATTCGGCGAGTTGCCTTGGAATTCCGAGAACAGCGCGCTGAAGGGCTTGTGCATGACGTTCACAAGCACGTTGAGGCGGCCGCGGTGGGCCATGCCGATAACGATCTGCTTCAGGCCGAGTTGGCCGCCGCGCTTGATGATCTGCTCGAGCGCCGGGATCGCGGCTTCGCCGCCGTCGAGACCAAATCTTTTTGTACCGGTGTATTTGATGCCGAGGAATTTTTCGAAACCCTCGGCTTCGGTCAGACGTTCCAGAATGGCCTTCTTGCCGAAGCCGGAGAAATTGGGCTCCATGCGATCCTTCTCGAAGCGCCGCACCAACCAATCGCGCTGCTTGGGCGACTGGATGTGGTTGAACTCGACGCCGATGGTGCCGCAATAGGTCTTCCGGCAAAGGTCGAGAATCTGTTGCAGCGTCGCGCGCTCCAAGCCCATGACGCCGCCCAGGTGAATCTCGCGGCCCAAGTCGGCATCCGTGAATCCATGCGTGCGGTAATCAAGTTCGGGGTGAGCGTCCTTTTTGGTGTTTGCCAAAGGATCAAGGTTGGCGACCTGATGGCCGCGGGCGCGGTAGGCGCGGATGAGCTGCAGCGCATGAATCGAGTCTTCGGTTTGCTTCAGCAATGCGGCCTTGTCGCCGCCGGACACCGCTTCACCGGCGGGCTTGCCGGAGGCGGGCTTGCCGCCCTTGTCCCTTGGGCCCTTGGCGGGCGCGGCTTCGGCATCGGAGGCGCCGATAACGGCGGCGTCAGAGGGCGCCCAGCTGGCGCCTTCGATGTCCTTCAGCAGCGACGCTTCGTCGTCGGCGAGGTCGCTAAAGAAGCTTGCCCAGCTTGCGTCCACGGCCGCCGGGTTCTTGAGATAAGCGGCATAAAGCTCGGCGATAAATGTGGCGTTTGCGCCGGTAAGAAAAGAGGCGTCCACGGGTAAGTCCTTAAAGATACCGAATGTAAGTCCCAAACAGGCACCCGACCGGCCCCCTGGGAACGGGCCTTAAGACACGGGCGGCTCATAAGGCCTAGTAATAGCCGAATATTCCGTTGCTGACAACGACTTAGACGATGGTCGGGTATGCGAAAAGTGACTGAACGCTGACAGCTCCCGCGCGCAGCAAGCGGGGGCCCCACGCCCCGCTGGAAAATCCCAGAATCTGTAATAATGAACGATAAATCAAAGGATTACCTTTGATTTTAGCGGATGCCGTAGAGCTCCGGATCGCGGCCGTAGCCGAACAGTTTGGCGTCGGGTGCCACCAGCGCGCCGACGATCTCAAAGGTCTCGCGCGAATAAAGACTGGGCCAGGCGGCGTGGTAGCTCTGGTTGAAATGATCGAGCGGCAGGATGGAGATGCCAAGGTGCTGGATCACGGCGGCGAAATCGGCCGCGAGCGACTCGTAACGTCCGACAAAACTGACCGCCGGCTGGTCGGCGTCATCGACCAGAAACGGATACTGCAGTCCGACCCATTTTGCTGCGTCGGGTTGCGTGAGTACGTGCCGCACATAAGTCTCGAAAGTCCCGGCGGCGGCGGCTTCGGCGTGACCACCCACGGCGGGATTGATCAGGCGGTAGTGAAACCACGACACCGCCACGTCCCAGGGATTACGCACAAATCCGAAAGAATAGTAGCTGTCGTAAACCGTGCGTCCCAGGGCGGCGATAAACTGTTTGGCCGTGGCGTGCTCGCCGAGGGCGGCTGTCGCGGACGGCAGACCGGATTTTTCCGCATGAGCTTCGCGCGCCGCGATGTTTTTGCCGCGCGCGGGATAGAACGCGTCGTGCATCGACAGCGCGCTGTTGATGGATGTGCCCGCCGCCTTCGGCACGTGGATGAAGATGAAGCGTTTGGCGGGTGCGAGGATCAAGGCCCGAGAATCATAGTCCGTCGAAAGCAAAGGTGTAGCTGGCGAGGATCGAATTCACGCCGGGATTCTTCTTATGAAAGTTGGCGTTGGAGATGTGATAGATGCCAATGCCGAGGCGGCCGCTGTCGTTGATGGCATAGCTGGTGGCCAAGCCAACGTGGAATTCGAACTTGCCGCCAAGATTGAGCGAACTCGAACCCTGCCGGTAGTAGCCCGGGCCCCCTTCCAACACGACTTCCCAACGATCTTCATCGCCGAACACAAGGGGCGCCGCCAGCGCGGCGTAACCGAACATTGAGCCGTTGCTTTGCGCGGCGAAACCGACCAGAGGCTTGAAGCCGCGGAACACACCTTCTGTTCCGAAGATGCCTTGCTGGAAGCGGTATTGGATACGCCATTCCGCGTGGTGGGGTTCGCTGGCCACGCCGAAGCCGAACACGCCGGTCCCCAGCATCAGACGCGCGTCGTCTTTTGCGGAAGCGGGCACGGCGCAAACCGCCGCGGCCATAAGGAGAACGGCCGCGGCAATGTGTCGTTGAAACATCATGATCACCAAACGGAGGGAGCGGTCGTGGATGAGGGGCTGTTAGCCCTTCATCGCCTTGACCATGGTGGAGCCCAGGGACGCCGGTGAATCTGCAATCATGAAGCCCGCGCTTTTCATGGCTTCGAACTTCGCCGCCGCCGTGCCTTTGCCGCCGGAGATGATGGCGCCGGCATGGCCCATGCGGCGTCCCGGAGGCGCGGTCGCGCCCGCGACGAAGCCGACGATGGGCTTTTTCTTTTTGGCGGCCTTGTAGAACGCGGCGGCGTCCTCCTCGGCGGTGCCGCCGATTTCGCCGATCATGATGATGCCCAGGGTTTCATCGTCGCCCAGGAACAGGTCCAGGCAATCGATGAAGTTGGTTCCGTTGACCGGGTCACCGCCGATGCCGATACAAGTGGTTTGACCCAGACCCGCGGCGGTGGTCTGCGCGACGGCTTCATAGGTCAGCGTGCCGGAACGCGACACGATGCCGATCTTGCCGCGGCGATGGATGTGGCCGGGCATGATGCCGATCTTGCATTCGCCCGGTGTGATCACGCCGGGGCAGTTGGGACCGACCAGCCGCGTCTTGGAGCCCGAGAGCGCGCGCTTAACCTTCACCATGTCCAGCACCGGAATGCCTTCGGTGATGCAGACCGCGAGGCGAATCTCGGCGTCGATGGCTTCAAGGATGGCATCGGCGGCGAACGGCGGCGGCACGTAGATCACGGTGGCATCGCAGCCGGTGGCTTTCTTGGCTTCGGCCACGGTGTCGAACACCGGCAGATCAAGATGCTTGGTGCCGCCCTTGCCGGGTGTCACGCCGCCGACCATCTGCGTGCCGTAAGCAATCGCCTGCTCGGAGTGGAATGTACCTTGGCTGCCGGTGAAACCCTGGCAAATGACCTTGGTGCTTTTATTGACGAGAACGGCCATCTACGCGGCCTCCTTAACGGCCTTGACCACTTTTTGGGCGGCATCGGCAAGATTGTCAGCGGAAATAATGGGCAGGCCGGAATCGGCCATGATCTTCTTGCCCAACTCGACGTTGGTGCCCTCGAGGCGCACGACCAGCGGCACATTGAGGCTGATCTCGCGGGCCGCCGACACCACGCCCTCGGCGATGACGTCGCAGCGCATGATGCCGCCAAAGATGTTCACCAGAATGCCTTCGACGTTCGGATCGGACAGAATGATCTTGAAGGCGGTGGTGACGCGCTCTTTGGTCGCGCCGCCGCCGACGTCGAGGAAGTTGGCGGGCGCCGCGCCGTACAGCTGGATGATGTCCATGGTCGCCATGGCCAAACCTGCGCCATTGACCATGCAGCCGATGGAGCCGTCGAGCTTGATGTAGTTGAGGTCGTGTTTGGAGGCTTCGAGCTCCATCGGATCTTCTTCGTCCTCGTCGCGCAGCTCGACGATTTCGGGATGTCGATAGAGCGCGTTGGAATCGAAGTTCATCTTGGCATCGAGCGGCAGGACTTCGCCTTCGCTGGTGACCACCAGCGGGTTGATTTCCAGCATCGACGCATCGGTTTCCAAAAATGCCTTGTAGAGAGACATCAGCAGCTTGGTGCAGGACTTGACCTGGTTGTCCTTCAGACCCAGCGCGAAGGCGATCTTACGGCAATGGAAGCCCTGGATGCCGGTGGCCGGATCGATGCTTTGGAACACGATCTTCTCAGGCGTGTTGTGCGCCACGTCTTCGATGTTCACGCCGCCTTCGGTGGACGCCATGATGGTAACGCGAGAGGTACCGCGATCGACCAGGAACGCAAGGTAGAGTTCGCGGGCGATATTGCAGCCGGACTCGATGTAAACGCGCTTGACCTTCTTGCCTTCGGGGCCGGACTGATGCGTGACCAGCGTATTGCCGATCATCTGCTGGGCGTTTTCCTTGACCTCGGCGACGGATTTGACGACGCGCACGCCGCCCTTACCGCCGGCAGCGGCTTCCTTGAAAGTGCCTTTGCCGCGACCGCCGGCGTGAATTTGCGATTTTACGACGAAGACGCTGGACTTCAGGCCCTGCGCCACTTTTTCCGCTTCTTCAGCGGTGTAAGCCACACCGCCGTCGAGCACGGGTACACCGTACTTTTTAAGAAGCTGCTTTGCTTGGTACTCATGAATGTTCATTGATAGTCCGTTCTCTGCCTAAAAACTATTTGCCGAGAGTGGCATCGATGCCTTTGCAAGCGGTGACCAGGCCGCGCACGGCGCTCACCGATTTATCGAACATCGCCTTTTCTTCGCTGTTCAGCGTGATTTCAACAACGCGCTCGACGCCGCCGGCGCCGATCACCACCGGCACGCCGACGTACAGGTCTTTCTCGCCGTATTGGCCGTTGATGTAGGCGGCGCAGGGCAGCACGCGCTTTTCGTCGCGCAGGTACGCTTTGGCCATGGCGATGCCCGAAGCGGCCGGAGCGTAGAAGGCAGAGCCGGTCTTCAACAGGCCGACGATTTCGGCGCCACCGTCACGAGTACGCTGCACGATCTTGTCCAGCTTCTCCTGCGTGGTCCAACCCATCTTGATCAAGTCGGGCAGCGGGATGCCGGCAACGGTGGAGTAGCGCACGAGGGGCACCATGGTGTCGCCGTGGCCGCCGAGCACGAAGGCGGTGACATCTTCGACCGAGACCTTGAATTCTTCTGCGAGGAAGGTGCGGAAGCGCGCAGAGTCCAGAACGCCGGCCATGCCGACCACCATGTTATGCGGCAAACCTGAGAATTCGCGCAAAGCCCAAACCATGGCGTCCAGCGGGTTGGTAATGCAAACGACGAAGGCTTTCGGCGCGTGCTGCTTGATGCCTTGGCCGACCTGGCTCATGACCTTGAGATTGATGCCCAGAAGATCATCGCGGCTCATGCCGGGCTTACGCGGCACGCCGGCGGTGACAATGACCACGTCCGCGCCTTTGATGGCCGCGTAGTCGTTGGCGCCCGAATAGTGGGCGTTGACGCCTTCAACCGGGGTGGACTGGAGGATATCGAGGCCTTTGCCTTGCGGGATACCTTCGGAGATGTCGAACATGACGACGTCGCCAAGTTCTTTCAAACCAATGAGATGTGCAAGGGTACCGCCGATATTACCCGAGCCGATCAGCGCGATCTTGTTGCGTGCCATGGTGTCCCCATTTTGAAATTCTTGTCGATGCAGCCGCCGCTTAACGGTCCGGACTTGGCCGCGATTTGAGGTGCCGTGGTAGCGCGAAACCCGCCCCCAGGGCAAGCACGTGAAGCCCTCGGCAGAGGCTTCTTTCCCCGGCTTCGGGACTGAATTAAGCTTTTTGCTTGGGGATGCCGTCACCAAGCAATTGGAAAGGGTTGTCATGCGTGGGCCTAGTTGGCCGAAAGCCGTCCTTACGGCCCTTTTTGCCGCAACTTTTGGAGCATCCCAAGGACTCGGCGCCCAGCTTCCGACGCAAAGGTCCGACCCGGCCTTTTGGACACGGGGCACGGACGACAAACTGGATGGTCCCACACCGGATTTAACCCAGCCTTGTGCGGGTCCGAACACGACCCCGCTCTGTACGCTGAAGACCTATCTTGCCTGTGTGCTGTACGACGCGCCGGACTTGTGCGCCGCCGCCGGTTTCCAGGACATGCCCAAACGATATCCGGGCGACGGCACCCTGGATACGGAGGTGCTGAAGGCGCCTTGGAGCCTCTCCTTCGATCGCCTCATGCCCGAGGCCTTTGCCTTACACATATATGATGCCGGGCGCGTGCCGGGGTCGCGCTTTCAAACCCTGCGGGCCGGCGACGGCAGCTATGAGCAGATCGCGGCCTATACCAGCGGCGCATACGAGTTGGTGGTGGATATCCCCGAGCCCTATGTGAAGGGCATGGTCTATCGCCAGTCAGTGTTTTTCCGCGAGGCTGCCGGACGCTGGCATGTGATTGCCTGGTCCAGCACGCGCGCAGCGGCCTGCGATGCCGCTGCCGGCACGGCGTCATGGGCGCCCTGCCGGTGGTTCGTCAAAAACCTGCGCCAGCGCGATGTTTTCGCCGGCGACGTGAAGCCGCTCTGGGCCGCGGCCAAACCGCCGGCGCGCGACGACTATCCACATCCCGGGTTAGAGATCATGATGGGCTTGCCCAACCAGCCGGTGGTCGCGCCCTTCGCCGGCGTGGTCTTGCGCCGCAGCCTGAAGTATCCGGACGTGCCGCTGTATGACTGGGTGGTGATTCAAGGCGATGGCCCCCGCGCCACCATGACCGCGAAATTCGCGTTGGTGGACCGCACGGGGCCCGCGCCGGGCCAGCATGTGAATGCCGCGGAACCCCTTGGTAAACCCGAATGGGTGGAGAGCGAGCATCCCGGCGCCGGGCGGTTTATTCACATCGAGCTACTGCGCGACGGCGCTCAGATCGATCCACGCACCGTCATGCGCGAACGCAAGGCCCAGGAGCCTGTCCGTTGAAAACAATCAAAGGCCCATATTTCGTTGCGGCGGCGCTCACGATGATGCTGGCGGTGATGCTCGCGGCCTGCGGCACCACCTCCGTCCCCTTCATGGGCCCGAGGCTGCCCGACCTGACCTCCTATCTGTTGATGCGCACCGACGCCGGCGCCCGCGCGCCAACACCGGCTTCAGTGGACGACGCCGCCGACGTGCTGGCCGGCTTTGATGTGATTTTCATCGGCGAGGCCCACGAGCATCCCGGCAGTCACCTTGCCGAGATGTCGCTCTTACGCGCGATCTATACGCGCGCGCGCAATCTGACGCTCTCCATGGAGCAGTTCGAACGCGATGTGCAGCCGGTGGTTGACGATTATCTCGCGGACAAGATCGGCGAGGCGCCCTTCATGAGAAACGCGCGGGCCTGGGGCAATTATTCCACCAGCTACCGGCCTTTGGTGGAGTTCGCCAAGGAACACAAATTGCCCGTCGTCGCCGCCAATGCGCCCGAAAAAATCGTGCGTTGCGTCGGCAAGGAGGGCGAGGCTTTCTTCGCGCGCCTAAAGCCCGAACAACGCGCCTGGGCGGCGGCGACACTGAATTTGCAGGATGGGCCCTACAAGGACAAGTTCATGGGCTTCGCCGGCGGCGACGCGGGCCACGGCGGCGAGGAAACCACCGATAAACCCGGCGATAAGCCCGCGCCGCGCAAGCCGCCCTCCGAGACCGCCATCCGCAGTTTTGCCGCCCAAGTAACGCGCGACGACACCATGGCCGAGTCCATTGCCCAACACCTGCAGAAGAATCCCGGGCGCAAGGTCGTGCATATCGACGGCTCGTTCCATAGCGAATCGTTCCTGGGGACCGTGGAACGCCTGAAACTGCGCATGCCGAATTTGAAAATCGCGGTGGTGAATCCGGAATTCGCCGAGGATCCGCTTCACCCCAAGGTCGCGCCCGACGACGCCAAGACCGGCACCTTCGTCCTTTTGCTGCGGGAATTGCCCGAGTTCTACGCCAATGAACAAGAGATGCGCGACGCCATCAAGCGTCAATTGGAAGCCCGCGCCAAAACCACCTGCGAGCTCTAATTATTCGAGATGACGCTGCCTGATGTAGTCGGCGGCCTGCATTTCGATCAGGCGTGACGCCGTGCGGGCGAATTCAAAGCCGCCTTCCCGCCCGATGTAAAGCTGCTCCGGCGGCACCGCGGCCGAACACACCAAGGCCGTGCGGTGCTCGTAAAGCGCATCGATCAGCGTTACAAAGCGGCGCGCGGAATCCTTCTTCTCTTCGGTCATCTGCGGAATGTCTTTTAGGATCACCGTCGAGAACTGCGCGGCGATGGCAAGGTAATCGCTGGGGCCCAAGGCCTGCTCGCAAAGATCGCTGAAGGTAAACCGCGCGACTTCGTGAGCGGCGGCAAGGACCTCGATACGCCGCCCCGGTACATGCACATAGTCAGGTGTGGGCTCCGCATCGTCCGTGAGTCGCGCCCAGGCCGCATCCAGCGCCGCGTCGGCGGCCACACCCAAAGGTGTGTGATAGACCGACTGACCTGCGAGTCGCCCTAAGCGGTAATCCTGCGCGGCCTCGAGGGGCAAGACATCAAGGCGATGCTTGATGATCGAGATGAACGGAAGGAAACGGTCGCGCTGCAGGCCGTGTTTATAAAGATCGTCCGGATGCCGGTTGGATGTGGTCACCACCACGACGCCGCGCTCGAACAGCTTCTGGAACAGCCGGCCGACGATCATGGCATCGGAGATGTCGCGCACTTCCAGTTCGTCGAGGCACAACAGCGTGGCGTTATCGGCAATCCCATCAGCCATGCCGGGGATGGGATCGCCCTCGTCTTCGTACATCGGCATTTGGCGGCGGCGATGGATCTCGGCGTGGATGTCGCGCATGAAGGCGTGGAAGTGGACGCGTTCCTTGGCCGCGATCGGCGCGGTCTCGAAGAACAGATTCATCAGCATGGACTTGCCGCGCCCCACCCCGCCGTAAAGATAAAGCCCCTGGGGCGGCGGCGTTTCATCGCGCGCCTTCAAGCCAAAACGATTCATCCAGCCTTTTTTGCCGCTTTTCGGCGCGTAGTCCTTGAGGGCATGCGCAAGGCCGGTGAGTTTTTCCGCCGCCAGCTCCTGAACCTGATCGGGCTTCAGCTCGCCGGCCTGCACAAGCGCACGGTAGCGTTGCAGCGGGGTTTCACTCATGGGGCAAACGGAGCGTCATAAACAAAGTGCCGCCCCCAACAGTGTCGCGATTCCAAAGTTCGCAAGCACCCCGCCGCGGCGATGATGCGAACTTTGGAATCATGAGCGACACTGTTTTTTTATGGAGCGCGTGCGGCTTTTGGATTTGAAGTTCCGATACGGGCTTAGCCGCGACATTTACGGAACTTCAAATCCGCCGCACGCGTGAGGGGACGGCACATGAGATCGTCACGCACAGAAGGTCGGTTTAGCCGTCCTTATTGATCTTCTCGATCAGGTCTTTCAGCGTCTTTTCGGCCAAGTCGTTGGGAACCTGACAGGTGCCCGCCGCCTGGTGACCGCCGCCGCCGTACTTTAAGCACAGCTCGCCAACATTGGTTTTGCTGGACCGGTCGAAGATCGACTTGCCGATGGCGAACACGGTGTTCTGCTTCTTTAAGCCCCACATGACGTGGATGGAGATGTTGGTGGCGGGATAAAGCGCGTAAATCAAGAAACGGTTGCACGCCCAGATGGTTTCTTCCTCGCGCAGGTCCAGGATCGCCAGATTCTTATGCACCGTCGAGCAGCGCTTGATCTGGTCTTTGGCCTTGGTTTCATGCTCGATGTAAAGATCGACGCGTTCGACCACGTCCGGCAGCATAAGGATGTCTTCCACCGACATCTGCACGCATTTGTCGATCAGCTCCATCATCAGCTGATAGTTGGAAATGGTGAATTCACGGAAGCGGCCCAAGCCGGTGCGGGCATCCATGATGAAATTCATCAAGTCCCAGCCTTGCGGGTTAAGCACTTCGTCCTTGTTGAACTGGGCGGCGTCGCCTTTATCCACAGCCTCCATCAAGGCATCTGAGATGCGCGGGATTTTCTTCTTGCCGCCGTAATAGTCATAGACCACGCGGGCCGCCGAGGGCGCCTTTGAGTCGATGACATGATTGTCTTTTTTGCCGACGCGGATGGTTTCGCTTTCGTGGTGGTCGAAGGCGAGATACACGCCTTCCACAAACGGAAGGTTGGTGGTGATATCGCGATTGGTGATTTCAATCACGCCGTCTTGCATGTCCTTCGGGTGGACGAACTTGATCTCATCGATCATGTTCAGTTCCTTGAGGATAGCGGCGCAGACAAGGCCGTCGAAATCGCTGCGCGTAACGAGCCGGTATTTCCCTGAGGACATCGAAAACTTCCCTCGACAAAAGTGCGTGTGGTCGGAATGATGATGGGCGAAAAGATAAACAGGACTTGGGGTTAAGACAACGCCCCATCGGCGGCAAGCGAATTCCCAGGGGCACGCGAGCCTGTGGATAACATTGACAGGACAGGCGGGATGGCACTTTTGAGACGGCTTTTGGGGGCCAAATGCTGGGCTGGACTGGCTCTGGCAACCGTCAGCTTGACGCTAAACGCCTGCGGGACGGCGGCTTATGTGGATAGCCGGCGCGAAGCCGGCCAGAAAACACCCGTGGGCACCTCGACGCCCGATATACCGGCCATCTGCTATTCCAACGGCCCAGGTGCCGCGGCCGAGGTGGCGAAGATGGCCGAGTCGGAATGCGCTAAAACCAGCCGGACAGCGGTCCGCGATCATGAGGATCGCTGGGGCTGCACGATGCTGACGCCGCGGCGGATATTTTTCCGTTGCGTGCCAAAACCATAAAGTGCCGCCACGGTACACATTGTCGTAAGATGCGACGGTCGATGCCGAGGGGGTTCCTCTGAAGAATGCCGAGAAGAAGCTGCGCTACGGGGCCATGGCCGCGACCATCGCGGTGGCCGTGGGCGGCTTTCTCCTTGCACAGCGTCTGGCCCTGATTCCCGGACCTTGGACCGCAAAGCCGGGTATTGGCTACCTGGGCAATGTCGACTCCGCCTATACCGCGGCCATCGACGCCGATCCCGCCGACTACATGACCTATTACCGGCGCGGCACGCTTTACCAGAAGCAGCGCCAGTTTGATCTGGCCCTCACCGACTTCAACCAGGCCGTAAAGCTCAGCCCAATCCCCGTGAGTTTGGAGACCTTGGGCGAGCAAGCAAAGAATTCACTGTCGCGGGACACGCATACACTGGGGCTGGTGTTCCTGCTGCACACGACCCGCGCTGAAGTGCTGCAGCAGATGAACCGGCCCGGAGAAGCCCTGGCCGATCTCGACCAAGCCATCGCCCTTGATCCGCGCGGTTCCGAGGTTTTCTTTTCCCGCGGGCTCTTGCGCGCGGTGTCCGGTCATTACGATACCGCCATCGCCGACTTCGACGTCATTCTCGCGCGCAGAAGCGATATGACCTGGCATTTCGGGCGCGGGCTAGCGGCCTATTTCAAGGGCGACTGGAAAAGCGCTACCGCCGACTTCCAGCGGGCCGCGCAAATGAACCCGCGCGAAGACTCTTATTTTGTCTGGCTGGCCAAGGCGCAACTGCGCGGCGGCACGGCCTTGCACGCCGAGGACTTCTCCGCGCTTGATCGGGGAAGCGGGGCATGGCCGGTGATTGCCGCGCTCATGGAGGATCACAACGCCGAGCAATTCATATTGGGCGTCAGGGCGGGCGCCGGCTATGCCAATCCCGGCAGCCGGGATTCCAAATGCAAAGCCGCGCTTTTTCTCGGTGAGTGGCTGACTTTTCGTAAGGCCAGTGTCGGCGCCCGCGCGCTGTTTACCGAAGCCCAAGCCACATGCCGGCCCTTGAGCATCGAACAGGGTGCGGCAACAGCAGAGCTGCGGCGGTTGCCGGCCTCGTAAACAAGGCCGCCGCTTTTTACCCAGCGCGCTCGACCATCTTCATCTTGATGTCGGCAATGGCCTTGGCGGGGTTCAAGCCTTTGGGGCAAGTGTTGGTGCAGTTCATGATGGTATGGCAGCGGTAGAGCTTGAAAGGATCTTCCAGGTCATCCAAGCGTTCGCCAGTGGCTTCGTCGCGGCTGTCGTTGATCCAGCGCGCCGCCTGCAACAGGATGGCGGGGCCGAGATAACGGTCGCCGTTCCACCAATAGCTGGGACAACTGGTGGTGCAGCAGAAGCACAAGATACATTCCCACAAGCCGTCGAGCTTTTCGCGTTCTTCGGGCGACTGCAGACGCTCGCCCGAGGACGGCGGCGGGGTGTCGTTCTTCATCCACGGCTCGATGGATGCGTACTGCGCGTAAACGTGCGTGAGATCAGGCACCAGGTCCTTGATCACCGGCATGTGCGGCAACGGATAAACTTTCACCGCGCCTTTGCATTCGTCGATGGGCTTCAAGCAGGCCAGCGTATTGCCGCCGTCGATGTTCATGGAGCAGGAACCGCAGATACCTTCGCGGCAAGACCGACGGAGCGTCAGCGTCTGATCGACCTCGTCCTTAATCTTGAGGAGCGCGTCCAACACCATGGGGCCGCACGTATCCATATCGACGTCATAGCTGTCGATGCGCGGATTGGCGCCCGTGTCCGGGTCGTAGCGATAGACATCGAACCGTTTGACGTTCTTGGCGCCCGCAGGTGCTGCGAAGGTCTTGCCCTTGGTGGGCTTGGAATTCTTGGGGAGTGAGAACTCAACCATGTTTAATGCTCCTAATACACGCGCGCTTTAGGCGGAATGTATTTGACGTCGTTGGTCAGCGTGTAGGTGTGCACCGGGCGATAATCCAGCTTCACTTTCCAGCCGTCGCTGACCCAGGCGAGCGTGTGCTTCATCCAGTTTTCGTCGTCGCGGTTGGGGAAGTCCTCGTGAGCGTGGGCGCCGCGGCTTTCGTGGCGGGCTTCGCCGCCGGCGATGGTCGACAGCGCGCAGGCCATAAGATTTTCAAGCTCCAGCGCTTCGATCAGGTCGGTGTTGAAGATCAGCGACCGGTCGGCGACCTTGATGTCTTTCAAGGAGGCCGCGATCTGGCTCATCTTGTCGTAACCTTCCTTCAAGGTCTTGGACGTGCGGAACACCGCGGCATCGTTCTGCATCGTGCGCTGCATGTTCTTGCGGATCAGAGCCGTGGTCAGGGAGCCGTTCGCGTTGCGCAGGCGTTCCAGACGGCTCAATGCCAGATCGGCGGCGTCTTTCGACAACGGCCGGTGCGGCATGCCCTTCTTGATAAGATCCTTGGCGCGCAAGGCCGCGGCGCGGCCGAAGACCACAAGATCGAGCAGCGAGTTGGTGCCGAGGCGGTTCGCGCCGTGGACCGAAACACTAGCCGCTTCGCCGATGGCCATGAGGCCCGGAATGACCGCATCGGGATTGCCGCCTTGCGGGCGAATCGCTTCGGCCATGTAATTGGTGGGAATGCCGCCCATGTTGTAGTGCACGGTGGGCAGCACCGGAATCGGATTTTTGGTCGCATCGACACCGGCGAATACTTTCGCGGTTTCAGTGATACCCGGCAAACGCTGATGCAGCACTTCTGAGCCGAGGTGCTCAAGGTGGAGCATGATGTGGTCGTTCTCTGCGCCCACGCCGCGGCCTTCACGGATTTCCATGGTCATGGCGCGGCTGACGACATCGCGCGAGGCCAAATCTTTGGCCGTCGGCGCATAGCGCTCCATGAAGCGGTCGCCGCTGCTGTTGGTGAGATAGCCGCCTTCGCCGCGGGCGCCTTCGGTGATCAGCACACCGGCGCCGTAGACGCCGGTGGGATGGAACTGCACAAACTCCATATCCTGCAGCGGCAGACCGGCGCGCGACACCATCGCGTTGCCGTCGCCTGTGCAGGTATGCGCGGACGTGCACGAGAAATAAGCGCGCCCGTAGCCGCCCGTGGCCATAACCGTGGTGTGGCCTTTGAAGCGGTGTATGTTGCCGGTCGCCATGTCGAGCGCGACGACGCCGCGGCAGCTGCCGTCCGGGTCCATCATCAAATCGAGGGCAAAATACTCGACGAAGAATTCCGCCTTATGCTTCAGGCTTTGCTGATACAGCGTATGCAGAATGGCGTGGCCGGTGCGGTCGGCGGCGGCGCAGGCGCGCTGCACGGGCGCTTCGCCGAAATTGCGCATGTGGCCGCCGAAGGGCCGCTGGTAAATCTTGCCTTCGGGCGTGCGCGAAAACGGCACGCCGTAGTGTTCCAACTCATGCACCGCCGGGATGGCTTCGCGGCACATATATTCAATGGCGTCCTGGTCGCCGAGCCAGTCGGCGCCCTTGACGGTGTCGTACATGTGCCAAACCCAGTTGTCCTCGGCCATGTTGCCGAGTGCCGCGCCGACACCGCCTTGGGCGGCGACCGTGTGACTGCGGGTCGGAAAGACTTTCGTGATGCAGGCGGTCTTCAAACCGTGCTGGACCATGCCGAAGGTCGCGCGCAAACCGGCACCGCCGGCGCCGACGACCACCACGTCGTATTCGTGGTCGATGATGTTGTATGCGGCCATGGAGCTTTAGCCTCCGAACGTGACGATCAGTGTGGATACGATGCCCAGCGCCGCAAGGCCGTAGCATATGAATTTGACGACGATGATGCTGGCGATGCGCCAGCCGTGATGGCTGACGTAGTCCTCCAGCACCACCTGCATGCCCGACTGGGCGTGATGCAAGCTGACGCCGAAGAACAGAACCATGATGGCGGCGTTGCAGGGATTGGACAGCCAGACCGCGAATTCCTGGTAGCCCGATCCGGCCAGGCCGACGACGGAAGCGACAAACCAGACCGTGAGCGGAATCAGCGCCAGCGACGTCAGGCGCTGGACCCACCAGTGATGCAAGCCCTCTTTGGCCGAGCCGAGGCCGCGGGCGCGGCCCAGCGGCGTGCGAAGATTGTGCGAGGCGAACATGGTGCGGGGCTCCTTACGCCAGGGCCAGCAGCCAAGCGGCCGCCGTCAGGATCAAAGTTCCGAGGAGAACGATCACGTTGGCGCGTTTGGTTTCGGCGATTTCGTAGTTAAGGCCGACGTCCCAGAACAGGTGCCGGATGCCGTTACAAAGGTGGTAAAACATTGCCACCGAAAATCCGAACAGCAGGAAATATCCGATCGGCGAACCCATGAAGGCGGTGAAGTCGTAATAGGCGTCCGGCCCGTAGGCGGCGCTCGTCACCCAATAGGTCAGCAGCAGCGTTCCGATGGTCAGGCCGATGCCGGTGATGCGGTGGGTGATGGACAACCAAGCGGCCAAAGGCAGCCGGTAAACTTGAAGGTGGGGCGACAGCGGCCGGGCGGCGGGTTTCGCGGCTTGGGTCATGACGGGTCCGATGCGGTCAGCAAGGAATGCTAAGGCGTAGGTTTAAAAGACATTTTAGGCGTGGAGGCAGCCTCCCCGGCGACCCCTTGCCATTCCTACTCACCCCACCGGTTGAAGTCAATTAAGGGTGCCGCCTAAAAGGCGCGCGGGAGCCATGCGTCCAATGCGAAACCGCCCCGGCGGCAAAGCCGGGGCGGTCTGAAGCCAGGATTTTTGAACGTTTTAGACGGCTAAACGCAGATGCAAGCCGACGGAGGTGCTGCTTTGACCGGACTGGAGGAGGAGCGTGCCGGCCTCCACGGCGCCGTTCAGACGGCCCGAGCCCACGGCCAGGCCGCCGCCCAGCTGCAGGGCGTTCCGCCCGTCATAGTTCGGGTCCGATATAAGCCGGCTATAGGTGGCAAAGGCATAGGGCTTGAACATCCCGCTCGGCAAAACGGTGAGGGCGATGCCGACTTTGGCTAAGGCGCTGGTGCCGATGGCGCTTTTTTATGACTGGTCCATCTGTGCGATGACGTCCGCTTGCGCCATGAGGCGTTCGGCTTGCTGCACGTGCAGGACTTCCACCAGCCGGCCATCGAGCAAAGTCACACCCTGCCCTTTCGCGGCGGCCTCCTTATGGGCCGCCACAAGACGCCGCGCGCCTTCCAGCTCAACCGGCGACGGTGCGTAGGCGGCATTGGCGGCGGAGATCTGCCGGGGATGGATCAGGGTCTTGCCGTCAAAACCCATGGCCCGGCCTTGCGCGCAAGCCGCCGCGAAGCCCGCTTCGTCGTCAAGATCGATGTGCACGCCGTCCAAGATCAGCAAGCCGTGGGCGCGCGCCGCCAGCAGGCAGTGCTGCAAGGCATAGAGCATCGGCGCGCGGTCGGCGGGATGCGCGCAATGCAGGTCCTTGGCAAGGTCGGCGGTGCCCATGAGAAACCCCGCGAGACGCGGGCCGGCGCCCGCGATGGCGTCGGCGGCAAGAATGGCGCGCGGCGTCTCCATCATCGGCCAGATCATCAGATCGTCGCGCGCACCGTTGCTGCGCAAAACCTGGTCAATCCGGCGCACATCGTCGGGCCTGTTGATCTTGGGCACCACCACGCCATCGGCCGCCGACTTGGCCACAGCTTTGAGATCGTCCTCGAACCACTGCGTGTCGAGGCCATTGACGCGGATCAGGATCTCGCGCTTGCCGTAGCCTTTGGAATTGGCCGCGCTCACCGCGGCGGCGCGCGCCGTGATCTTGGCCTCCGGCGCCACCGCATCTTCCAGATCGAAGATCAGGCCGTCTGCGGCAAGAGTCTTGGCCTTGTCCAAAGCGCGCGCATTGGACGACGGCATATATAATACGCTTCGGCGTGGCCGCGTGCTCTGTGTCATCACTGCATTCCCTGCGGGAAAACCTCGGTCCCCGTGATAACGAAAGTGCCCTATTCGGTCCAGTAGGCATGGTCCAGAACCTTGCGGGAGCGGCGCAAAACGGTGTACGAGGCCGGGCATGGACCTTGCGGCAATAACCCCGGCCTTTTTTGATTTGGCCTTCGTGCGCGGCCTCGTGGTGGGTTTCGCCCTTGCCGCGCCGATGGGACCGGTGGCGGTCTTGTGCATCCGCCGCGCCCTGACGCGCGGCGCACTCGAGGCCTTTATCGCCGGCCTCGGCGCTGCCGTGGCCGACATGACCTTCGGCGCGGTGGCGGGTTTGGGCCTCACCGTCGTCAGTACCTTTATTCTCAACTATGAAATTACCATCGGCCTGGTCGGCGGCATCATTGTGTTGGCCATGGGCTTGAGTACCTACCGCACGCCTGTGGTGGTGATCCACGGCAGCGTCATGGTGAAAAGCCTGCGCCGGGATTTTGCAGCGGCTTTCATGATGGCGATCGCCAACCCCGCCACCATGATCGCGGCGGTCGGCGTGTTCGCTGCGTTCGCGCCGATCGATTTAGCCATAGCGCCGGCGCGGGCTTTCTGGCTCGTGATCGGCGCGTTCACGGGCTCGGCGGCGTGGTGGATCATTCTTGCAGGTGTTGTCACCATCTTGCGTGACCGGTTTCTAAAAACCGGCCTGCCGTGGTTGAACCGCACATCGGGAGGCATCATCGCCTTTTCGGGCGCGCTGGTTCTGATAGCGACGGCTTTAAAGATGATGGGGATGGGCGGTTAGCGCTAGCGCTTAGCGCCCAGATATTCTTTCACCAGCACTTCGGCGATCTGCACGGCCGCGCGTGTCCAGGAAAAGTGGTCTTCCGGTTTTCCGTCCGGACACGCGCAAAATAAAATCAGCGCTTAGCGCCCAGATATTCTTTCACCAGCACTTCGGCGATCTGCACGGCGTTAAGCGCAGCCCCTTTGCGCAAGTTGTCCGACACACACCAGAAGGACAGGCCGTTCTCGACCGTTTCATCCTTACGGATGCGCGAGATGAACACGTCGTCCTCGCCGGCCACTTCGGCGGGCGTGGTGTAGCCTTCGTTGGTGCGGTGGTCCACCACCGTCACGCCCGGCGCCTTTTGCAGGATCGCGCGCGCCGCCCGGTCGGTGATCGGCAACTCGGTCTCGATATTGATGTATTCGGCATGACCAATGAAGCTCGGCACGCGCGCGCAGTTGGCATGAACCTTGATCGAAGGATCGAGGATCTTGCAGGTCTCGGCCGACATCTTCCATTCTTCTTTGGTCGCGCCGCCATCCATGAAGATGTCGATATGCGGGATGACGTTAAAGGCGATCTGCTTGGTGAATATCGACTTGGTCTGCACCGGCGCCTGATTGGCGTAAATGCCTTTGGTCTGGTTGAACAGCTCATCCATGCCCGACTTGCCGGCGCCGGAAGTGGACTGATAGGTCGATACCACCACGCGCTTGATCTTGAACGCATCGTGCAAAGGCTTCAGAGCCACGACCATCTGGATGGTCGAGCAGTTGGGATTGGCGATGATGCCTTTCTTCTTGTAGCGCGCGATGGCTTCCGGATTCACTTCCGGCACCACCAGCGGCACGTCCGGGTCCATGCGGAAGTACGAAGTGTTGTCGATCACGATGCAGCCGGCGGCCGCGGCGCGCGGGCTATGGATCGCCGAGACCTTGGCGCCCGGCGACGACAGCGCGAAATCCACGCCCTTGAAGTCGAAGGTCTCAAGGTTCTGGACTTTCAGAACCTCGTCTTCACCGAAGGAGACTTCCGCACCGACCGAACGCTGCGAGGCCAGCGCATGGACTTTCGAGACCGGAAACTGCCGGTCCCAAAGAATGTTCAGCATCTCGCGGCCAACATTACCGGTCGCGCCGATCACCGCGACGACATAGCCGTCGCGACGGGCGGGAGTGCGTGAGGTATCAGGCATAGCCATAATCCATTATTCTCGTTTGTGTTTCACGCGCCCCCGCCGCGCTTCGCGCCAAAGGGGCCGAAAGGTGCGGCAAACTACGCCGGACGGCTTTCGAAATCAACATTTCCCAAGGAAATCAGCCATAATCCTGTGATGAGCCCAGCGCCTGAAACCCAGCGATTTTCGACCTATGCCGCCTTCTGGCCGTTCTACCTGCGCGAGCACGCAAAGCCGGCAACTCGGGTCCTGCACTATATCGGCACGACGCTCGTGATCGTGCTGCTGGTCTACGGCGCGGCGGTGAACGCCTGGGCGTTGATCGCCGTGCCCGTCGCCGGCTACGGCTTCGCCTGGACCGCCCACGGCGCGGTGGAACACAACAAGCCTGCCACCTTCATCCATCCGTGGTGGTCGCTGCTCAGTGATTTCAGGATGTTCGGGCTGTTTGTGACCGGCCGCCTGGGCGCGCATTTGGAAAAGGCCGGCGTGGACGCTGCGACTCACCTTAAGTGACGACAATCATCTCGGGCGGTTTGCCCGCGCGGCGAAATTCATGCATCCGTGTATAGGCCGTCTCGAGATGGCGCGTGAACCGGTGCGAGTCAAACAGCGGGGCGGTGGGAAGATCCCGCGCGAGTTTTTGGCTCAGGCTTTTGAGCCGGTCGGGGTCCGTCGCCAGGGATAGGGCGAGCGCCTCATAGTCGTCGGCCTTGGTCGTAACGAGTTCGTGGAGACCAACCGCCCGCAACAGACTGCCGCCCACCCGCCCGGCGAAAGTGTCGCCCACACATGTCACCGCCGGCAGGCCCGCCCAAAGCGCATCGCTCATGGTGGTGTGCGCGTTGTACGGCAATGTATCGAGGAACAAGTCGGCAAGTCGATGCCGTGCGAGGTGGGCGGCGAGCGGCAGTCGCGGCGCGAAAACGAGACGCTCTGGGGCCACGCCAACGGCGGCGGCTCTTTTACGCAGGTTCTCGCTCGCCAACGGGCGCATGCCCAACAACCAGAGCACGCTTCCCGGCGCCTGGCGCAGCAGGTTCATCCAAGCAGCGAACACGACCGGCGTAATCTTTGAGCAATTGTTGAAGCAGCAAAAGACAAATCCTTCTTCTGGAAGGCCGCACTCGGCACGCGTCGGCGTCTCGGCGGCGATGGCGCGCTTGCTGTCATTGACCTGATAGCAATCGGGTAAATAGACCGGCTGTTCGGTGTAGAACGGGCGGTGTTCCGGCGGCAGGACGAAATCATCGGCGATGATGTAGTCGATATATTTCGCGCCAAGGGTGCCCGGAAAGCCCAGATAGTTGACCTGTATGGGCGCCGGGCGAAGACAGGCCACGCCCGCCCGCGCGCGGTCGGTGTACCCGGAAAGATCAATGAGGATATCAATGCCGTCGCCGGCGATGCGCTCGGCAACTGCACGGTCGGACAAAGACTGTACGTCGACGAATTTGTCGAAGCCTTTTTCTATGCGGATACGCGGCTCGCTCTGATCATTGACACCGTACGAGTAGCCAATGACCTCGAATTTCGAGCGGTCGTGAAGTTCGAACAATTCAGCCGACAGATGCGCGACCGGATGCTCGCGAAAGTCGCCGGAAAAATAGCCGAGCCTGATCTTTTGATTGGTGCGGGGCGCCGGCGCCGCAAAAATCTTTGGTCCTGTCCCGAGCATCACAACATATTGCTGAGCGCAGGCCAGCTGATCGGCCGCGGTCGTTCCAAGAAGGAGCGCAGTAAAGGGATCGACGCCGCCCTTGCCGGATCGGATGGCGCCTAACAAAGCGTTTTCGTCGTCGATACGATCAGCCCAGTCGCAAATGGCAAGCCTTTGGGCCGCGAGACTTCCGCGCACGTGCGCTGAATCGGGGTTCAGCCGGGCGGCTTCGGTAAAGGCCTCAATCGACCGCGCGATATCGCCGGCATCCCCAAAGAGCGTGCCGAGATTGCGGTGAATGCGATAGTCGGCAGGGGCGAGCGCCAGCGCCCGCTCTGACAGCCGAAGGGATTCGGCGGCTTGGCCTATTTCGCGCGCCGTATCGGCCATATTGATAAGCGTTTCGATATTGTCCGTGCGCGCCGACAGAGCCCGCTGAAAAAGCGCGAGGGCGCCGGGGTAGTCGTGGCGGCGGCGCAAGATAATACCGAGATTGTTGAGCGCTTCCGGGTGGTCAGGACGGATATCGATTGCGGCCCGAAAACAGCCTGCGGCTTCTTCCAACCGTCCTGCGGCGTTGAGCAGCATGCCCAGATTATTGTGGGCGGAGACCACGCGAGGATTGCGCGATAGCAGGTCACGGTAGACGGCTTCGGCCTCTACCGCTTTTCCCTCTTGCTGAAGAGACACCGCTTTGAAAAACAGCGCGCGGCTATCGTCTTCGGCCATGATCACAGCCACCGCGACGGGCGTGTGGGTGGAAAAGATTGGGGTATGAGGCCGACCGGCCCCTTACGTTTCGACCAGGCCGATTTCGCTCTCCACCACCACGCGCTCCTGGCCGTTGGCGGCATTGCGGATGCGGTATTGGAAGTCCGAACCGGTTTCAGGCAACAGGCGCGTCACTTCGAAGCGGCTGTCGCGCAAAGTCACTTTATCCGAGGGGCGCGGCACAAACGCGCCGGCGCGGGGGAAAATCTTCACGAGCTGCCCGACCTTATATCTGTATTGGCGCATCGTACTCTCCTGCCGTTGTGGAGTTGTGACGGAAAATCAGCGGCAACCGCCGCGAAAAAAATTAACGGCGCTTAGTGAAATGGCGCGGCGCGCCCGTTGTCGGCGGACGTTCGCTGGTATCCTTATGGCGGAATATCAGGCGGCCCTTATCGAGATCATAGGGCGTGACTTCGACCGTCACCCGATCGCCTACCAGCGTGCGGATGCGGTTCTTCTTCATGCGCCCGGCGGTATAAGCGATGATTTCGTGGTCGTTCGAAAGTTTAACGCGGTAGCGCGCTTCGGGAAGAACATCGGTGACGACCCCCTCGAATTCGAGCAGTTCTTCTTTAGCCATGAGCTACTCCTAGAAGGGTTGATCGCGTCGAGGGCAAAGGCCCTCGGCGAAAGGCAGAGGCGGGACAACCCCCCGACAACCCGGGAGCCGCCCCGCAAAATTGTATTAGACGGCCTTCAGATTGGCAGCGGACGACTTGCCGCGCTCTTCCTGAACGTCGTAGCTGATCTTTTGGCCTTCGTTCAAAGAACCGAGATTTGAACGTTCGACCGCCGAGATATGCACAAACACATCCTTCGAGCCGTCTTCCGGCTGAATAAATCCATAACCCTTGGTCGCATTGAACCACTTCACGGTGCCCACCGGCATTGTCTCTCTCCAAGAATAGATGACCACCCGGCACATGCAGGGTGGGCCTAACTTCAAAACGGGCGGGACCGGACTAGCTCTCGACAGGGAGTGCAGAACAAGGTCGCCCCATAGCGAGCCGACCCGCATTACATATGACTTAATGCGACTTTTTTCAATGCGGGAATAGCGCAAATCCTGTCGGGCCACATTATAAATTCTCTGTAACTAGTTGTTTTGTATATATTTATAAGTTCGGGTTACGGCGCGAGGCGGCTCAGCTCTTTGACCACGGCATCACCCATGACCGCGGTTGAAACGGGCGTTTGGCCCTTTTCGACGATATCGGCGGTGCGCACACCGGCCCGCAGCACGTTTTGCACGGCTTTTTCGAGTAGATCGGCGGCGGCGGCCATATTGAACGAATACCGCAGCATCATGGCGTAGGACAGAATTAGGGCGAGCGGGTTGGCGACCCCCTTGCCGGCAATGTCCGGGGCCGAGCCATGGATCGGCTCATAAAGGGCGGCCTGGCGACCGGAGACTTCCTTAGCGCCCAGGCTGGCCGACGGCAGCATGCCGAGCGAGCCCGTCATCATGGAGGCAAGATCCGACAGCACATCGCCGAACAGATTGTCGGTCACGATGACGTCGAACTGCTTGGGGTTGCGGGCCAGCTGCATGGCGCAGTTGTCGGCATACATATGCAAAAGCTCGATGTCTTTGTACTCGGCGGCGTGGAGTTTGGTGACTTCTTCTTTCCAGAGGATGCCGCTTTCCATGACGTTGGCTTTTTCGACGGAATGCACTTTCTTGCCGCGTTTGCGCGCCAACTCAAAGGCCACGCGCGCGACGCGAATGATTTCCGAGGTCGTATAAGACTGGGTGTTGAAGCCGCGGCGTTCGCCGTTGGGCAAGGTTTCGATACCGCGCGGCTCGCCAAAATAGACGCCGCCTAAAAGCTCGCGCACGATCATAATGTCAAGACCCGCGACAATCTCCGGCTTCAAGGTCGATGCATTGGCCAGCACATCGAATACCAGCGCCGGGCGCAGGTTGGCGAACAAGCCCATTTCTTTGCGGATGCCGAGAAGACCGGCCTCCGGCCGAACCGCAAAGGGCACTTTCTCCCACTTGGGGCCGCCGACGCAGGCCAGAATGACGGCATCGGCCTTGCCGGCCGCGGCAATCGTATCCGCCGTCAGCGGCGTGCCGTGGGCATCATAGGACGCGCCGCCGATCAATCCTTCAGTGATGTCGAATGTCGTGCGGCCGGTTTGCTGAAACCAGTCCATGACCTTACGCAAGACGGCCGTGACTTCCGGACCGATGCCGTCGCCCGGCAGCAGCAGAATCTTTTTCGGTGCCGTCATCGTCACGCCTTTACGTATACAGCCAGGGCTGCTCGCGCCGCTGGCGTTCTTCAAAGCCGGTGATCTTCGCGGCGCTTTGCAGCGTGATGCCGATGTCGTCGAGGCCCTTGAGCAAATTGTTGCGCTTGGTGCCGTCGAGCGAGAACGATGTCACGGCGCCGTCGGGCGCGGTGATGGCCAGGTTCTCAAGATCGACCGTGAATTCGCCGCCGGCGGTATTGCCTGAACCAGCCTTGGCCGCGAGCTTGTCGATCTCGTCCTGCGGCAGCGTGATGCACAGGATTCCGTTCTTGAAGGAGTTGCCGTAAAAAATATCAGCGAAGCTGGGCGCGATGACACAGCGGAAGCCGAAGTCGGCCAAGCTCCAGGGCGCATGTTCGCGCGACGAGCCGCAGCCGAAGTTGGCGCCGGCGATCAGAATTTTGGAATGGCGGTAGGGTTCCTTGTTGAGCACGAAATCGGGACGCTCGGCGCCGCTGTCGTCATAGCGCATGGCGTAGAAGGCCGATTTTCCCAAACCCGTGCGCTTGATGGTTTTTAGAAACCGCGCCGGGATGATCATGTCGGTATCGACGTTGACCAAGGGCAACGGCGCCGCCACGGCTTTCAGGACTTTGAACTGTTCCATCGCTTATATCTTTCTCACGTCGGTCAGATGACCGGTGATTGCCGCAGCCGCGGCCATGGCGGGACTGACCAGATGGGTGCGCCCGCCGATGCCCTGGCGGCCTTCGAAGTTGCGGTTGGACGTGGAGGCAGAACGCTCGCCGGGCTTCAGGGTATCGGGATTCATGCCGAGGCACATGGAGCAGCCGGGCTCGCGCCATTCGGCGCCGGCGGCGATGAAAATGCGGTCGAGGCCTTCTTCTTCGGCCTGATGTTTCACCAGACCTGAGCCGGGCACGATCAGCACGCCGACGCCGGCGGCAACCTTGCGGCCTTTGAACACGGCGGCCGCCGCGCGCATATCTTCGATGCGGCCGTTGGTACACGAGCCGATGAAAACCTTATCGACCTTGATCTGCTCCAAGGGCGTGCCGGCCTTAAGGCCCATGTATTCCAGCGACCGCACGGCGGCGGCCTTCTTGGCGGGATCGGCGAAGCTTTTCGGATCGGGCACTTTATCGGTGATGGGCAGCGCATCTTCAGGGCTGGTGCCCCAGGTGACGTAGGGCACGAGTTCATCAGCCGACAGACGCACTTCTTTATCAAAGACAGCGCCTTCGTCGGACTTCAGTGTGCGCCAATAGGCCACCGCCTGCTCCCAGACCACGCCCTTAGGGGCGTAGGGACGGCCTTTGAGATATTCAAAAGTCTTGTCATCGGGCGCGATGAGGCCGGCGCGAGCGCCGCCTTCGATGGTCATGTTGCAGACCGTCATGCGGCCTTCCATGGACAGATCGCGGAAAGCCTCGCCGACGAACTCAATCACGTGACCGGTGCCGCCGGAGGTGCCCATCTTGCCGATGATGGCCAGCACCAGATCCTTCGCCGTGACGCCGGGCGGCAGTTTGCCGTCCACCTGCACGCGCATGTTCTTCGACTTTTTCATGGCGAGGGTTTGCGTGGCGAGCACGTGTTCGACTTCGGACGTGCCGATGCCGAAGGCCAAGGCGCCCAGCGCGCCATGTGTGGAAGTATGTGAGTCGCCGCAGACAATCGTCTTGCCGGGCTGCGTCAGTGCCAGCTCAGGGCCGATGATGTGCACGATGCCCTGGCGGATGTCGCTCATGGGAATATAAGGCACGCCGAAGTCCTGGCAGTTCTTCTCGAGCATCTCGAGCTGGAGGCGGCCTTCGGGATCGCGGACGATCTGCAACCGGTCGGCGGTAGTCGGCACGTTGTGATCGGGCACAGCGATGGTCTTCGCGGGCGCATGCACTTTGCGCCCGGCGGCGCGCAAGCCTTCGAAGGCCTGCGGCGACGTGACCTCGTGGACTAGATGCAGATCGACATAGAGAATGGAATTGCCGTCACCGTCGCTGGTGACGACATGGCCGTTCCACAGTTTGTCGTAGAGAGTTGTGGGCTGGGTCATAAAACGAACATCCAGTTTCACTCGAACAACTGCTCTCCCTTGTGGGGAAGGCGCGACGTATACGTCGCGGGGGTGGGGGTATTTTTATTTTGGCGCGCGCGTCGCGGCACGTCCCCCCACCCGGCTCGCTATGCTCGCCGACCTCCCCGCGAGGGGAAGGTTAGTCGGTGTTAGGCTTTTTCGCCCGCGGCAGCGCCTTCGCCGCTCATGCCACCTTCTTCGGTGATGCGTGCTGCGCGGCCGCGGCGGTCACGGAGGTAGTAAAGTTTCGCGCGGCGGACGCGGCCTTTGCGGACCACTTCAACCTTGTCGATGATGGGTCCGAACAGCGGGAACACGCGCTCGACACCTTCGCCGAAGGAAATCTTGCGGACGGTGAAGGACGAGTTCACGCCGGCATTCTTACGGCCGATACACACACCTTCATAAGCCTGGGTGCGCTCGCGTTGGCCTTCCAACACCTTGACGTGGACGCGCAGCGTGTCGCCCGGGGAAAATTCCGGCACGGCGCGCTTGGCCAGCATCTCGGTCATGTAATCGTGTTCGAGTTTTTGCAGTATGTTCATCGTCGTCGTCCTTTTCGCTCTGCTTTGCTTCGCGCGCCCACTTAAGCTATTCGGGCGCGCTTTTGTTTTTCGCCTTTGCATACCGCGCCCACAAATCGGGACGCCTAATGCGGGTTATCTCTTCCGCCTGGGCCTGACGCCATGCCGCGACCTTGGCATGGTGACCGGACTTGAGGACCTCGGGCACCTCGCGCCCCTGCCACGTGTCGGGTCGCGTGTAGTGCGGATACTCTAAAAGGCCCGTCTCGAAACTCTCGTTCTCCAGCGACTCTGTCTTACCAACCACGCCCGGTAGCAACCGGACCACCGCATCGAGCAGCGCGATCGCCGCCGCTTCGCCACCGGAGAGGATGAAGTCGCCGAGGCTGACCTCTTCCACCTCTTCGGCCTCCAGCAGGCGCTGATCCACACCTTCGTAGCGGCCGCAGATCAGTGTGACACCCGGACCTAAAGCCAAGTCCCGCACGCGGGCCTGATCCAAAATCCGGCCCCTGGGGGTCAGATAGATCAGCGGCGTGCCGTTCGGGCGGGACGCTGCGATGGCTGCCTTGAGTACATCGGGCCGCATCACCATGCCGGCGCCGCCCCCGAAGGGACTGTCATCGACGGTGCGGTGTTTATCGCTCGCGAACCCGCGAATGTCCACCGTTTCCAACGCCCAAACCCCGTCCTGCAAGGCCTTTCCCGCAAGCGAAGCACCCAATGGCCCCGGGAACATCTCGGGGAACAGTGTCAGTGCCACGGCACGGAAGGGTGCCTTAAGTGTCATCACCTCCTGCTTCTTCCTTTGCTCTCTCGCCTTCGTCCGAGTCGTCGGCAAACAAACCCGGCAGCGGCTGTATCGTCACCTTGCCGCCCGCCATATCGACCTTAGCCACAGCCGCTTCGGTGAAGGGCACAAGTTCCGTCCGCCCATCTGCCGCCGTCACTTCGATCATATCGCCGGCGCCAAAGTTGTAGACCGCCGTAATCTTTCCAAGCTTCTCGCCACTCGCTAGCTCCACCGCCAAGCCGACCAGGTCGGCGTGGTAGTAGGTGCCGTCGCCGGTCGCGGGCAGCGCCTTGCGCTCGACGTAGAGCTTCACGCCCTTCAAGGCCTCGGCCGCACTCCGATCGGCCACACCCTTGAGGCGGCCCGTGACCACGCCTTGGGCGGCGCCTGTAACGGTGAGCGCGAAGCTGCGCCCGTCATCCGTCGTCACAGGGCCGTAGGCCGCGACATCCGCGGGCCGTTCGGTGAAGCTCTTGATCCGCACCTCGCCTTGCAAACCTTTGACGCCGACAATGACGCCCAGGCACACGCGCGAAGGTGCGGGCTCCACTTAGCCTTCCGCCGCCTTGGCTGCCGCTTCGGCCGCTGCCTTGGCGGCTTCTTCGGCGACGCGCAGACGCTCTTGCGTCTTCGCGCGCGGCTTGTCTTGTTTGGTCTGCGTGGTGAGCTCCGGTGCCTTGGTGATGCCGACCTTGGCCAACAAACGCTGCACGCGATCCGTAGGGAGCGCGCCCGTGCCGATCCAATGCTTGATGCGCTCTTCCTTCAGGACCAAGCGCTCTTTGTGATCGTGCGGCACGCGCGGATTGTAGGTGCCGACCTTTTCGATGAAACGGCCGTCACGCGGATAGCGCGAGTCCGCCACGACGAGGCGGTAGTAAGGCTGGGCTTTCGCGCCGACGCGCGACAGTCTAATTTTAAGCGACATGCGAGTTATCTCTCCTTGTTATTCGACTAAGTGTGTTCGGTTAAATTCAAAAATTCGTTTTTCTATTTACGTCCAAAAGGCGGGCCGCCGGGGCGCTGCATGCCAGCGCCACCACCCATTCCGCCCATCAATCCACCGAGCCCGCCACCGCCAGCCATCATTCCGGCCAGCGCGCCCATGCCGCCCATCTTCTTCATGCGCTTCATCATGGTTTCCATCTGCTGATGCTGTTTCAGCAGCTTGTTGACTTCAGCGACAGTAGTTCCGGAACCCGTGGCGACGCGCTGTTTACGCGAGGCTTTGAGGAGATCGGGCACGCGGCGCTCTTTCGGCGTCATGGACTGGATGATGGCTTCCAGGCGCTTGAAAGCTTTCGGATCCAGCTGCGAGTCCTTTACTTGTTTCATGGCCTGACCAAGGCCAGGGATCAGGCTCATGATGCCCTTCATGTCGCCCATGCGTTGAATCTGCTGCAGCTGGGAGAGCATGTCGTTGAGATCGAATTTGCCTTCGGCCATGCGCGCGGCCAGCTTTTCGGCCTTCTCGTGATCCACATTGGCGACGGCCTTCTCGACCAGGCTGACGACGTCGCCCATGCCAAGAATGCGCCCGGCGATGCGCGATGGATGGAAGACTTCCAGCGCGTCGACCTTTTCGCCCACACCCATGAGCTTGATGGGGCGTCCCGTGACGGCGCGCATGGACAAGGCCGCACCACCGCGGGCATCGCCGTCGACGCGCGTCAGTACGATGCCGGTGATGCCGACTTTCTCGTTAAAGGACTGCGCCGTAATGACGGCATCCTGGCCGATCATGGCGTCGGTGACCAGCAGCGTCTCGTGCGGCTTCACCAGATCGCGCACGGCGGCGACTTCGGCCATCATGGCTTCGTCGATGGTGAGGCGGCCGGCGGTGTCGAACAGCACCACATCGAACACACCGGTACGCGCTTCGTTAAGGCCGCGCTTGGCGATATCGAGGGGCTGTTGGCCGGCGACGATCGGCAGCGTCACGACGCCGACCTGTTTGCCGAGAATGGCGAGCTGGTCTTGCGCGGCGGGGCGGTAGGTGTCCAGCGACACCATCAGCACGCGCTTTTTTTCTTTGGTCTGCAGACGGAGCGCGATCTTGGCGCTGGTGGTGGTTTTGCCCGAGCCCTGCAGACCGACCATCAGCACCGCGACAGGCGCGGGTGCGGCAAGATCGATGCCAAGCGCGTCAAAGCTCATGCCGCCTTGCGGATCGGTCGGATCGCCGCCCAGCATAGCGACCAGTTCATCGTGGACGATCTTGACGACCATCTGGCCGGGCGTGACGGACTTGACGACCGACTCGCCAACCGCCTTCTCGCTGACCTTGGCGATGAAGTCCTTCACCACCGGTAGGGCAACGTCGGCTTCCAGCAACGCCACGCGCACTTCGCGCATGGCGGCAGCGACATCCGCCTCGGTCAGCGCACCCCGGCGTGTCAGCTTGTTGAGCACTGCGCCCAGTTTGTCGGTCAGCGTATCGAACATCGGTCTCGTAATTCCTTATTAGCCAAACGCGAAACGCGCCCGTGTGCGTAATCGCAGACGGACGGCCCCCGAGAGGCAGCAGAAACCCGAAAATGTGGGCTTGAGCGCGGCTTAGATACGCAAGCGGCGGCCAAGAGTCAAATAGCCAAGCCGATGAATAATAATAGTCGGCTATTTATTAGGGCGGCTGGAAAGCCGTAATATTATATAGCCGGCTATTCCAGAGAGGATGGAGCCCCCCAGAACCCCGATTTTGACCTCAGCCAGGTTCTCGGGGGCGTCGAAGGCCAGATTGCCAATGAACAGGCTCATGGTGAATCCGACTCCTGTCAAAAGCGCGACTCCGTAATACTGAATGGTTGTGGCCCCGCTGGGCAGCCGCACCCAGCCCAGAGCGCGCGACAGGTAGGTGATGGCCAGCACGCCCGCCTGCTTGCCGAAGAACAGGCCGAACACGATGCCGAGCGTGACCGGATGGAAAAGCGCGTCGCGCGTAACGCCAGCGACGGCGACGCCGGCATTGGCGAAGGCGAACAGCGGCAGGATCAGATAGGTGACGGTGGGATGAAGTTTGTGTTCGAGGGTGGTGAGCGGTGACACGCCCCGCGCATCGGGAATGGCGGGAATGGCGAGCGCCGTGATCACCCCGGCCATGGTGGCGTGAACGCCCGACTTCAGCACCGCCACCCACAGAATCAGCCCGACCAGCGCATAAACGTCGATCCGCCGCACGCCGCTGCGATTGAGCGCCACCAGCGCAATCACGCAAAGGGCGGCGATAGCCAATGCCATGGCGGACAGATCGGCGGTGTAGAAAATCGCGATGATCAGCACCGCGCCGAGATCGTCGATGACCGCAAGTGCGGTGAGAAACACCTTCAAGGAGGCAGGCACACGGCTGCCGAGTAGCGCCATGATGCCCAGCGCAAAGGCAATGTCGGTGGCGGTCGGGATCGCCCAGCCCCTGAGGTCGGGGGTCGAGTCCCAGTTGAAGACGGCGTAGAACAGCGCCGGTCCGGCCATGCCGCCGGTGGCGGCCAGCACCGGCAACACTGCTTTAGCACGGGTGGACAACTCGCCCGCCACGACTTCGCGTTTGATTTCGAGGCCGATAAGGAAAAAGAATACGGCCATGAGACCGTCATTGATCCAGTGCAGCAGCGTTTTCGACAGCGCGAAGTCGCCGAGTCCAATCGTCAGCGGAAAGTCGAGAAAGGCACTGTAAAAGGGCGCGAGCGGCGAGTTGGCCACCACCAGCGCCAGGACGGCGGCGGCCATCAGCAAAAGGCCCGCCGTGGCCTCGCTTTTCAGAAACGCTTCAATGGCTGGAAACGGCTTTAAATCCAAGGGACTAGCGCCTTTCACGAGACACCATATATGAGGAGCCTCCCTGGACAGAGCGAGGGCCCGCACCTATAACGCGCAGCATGGCAACGCGCACGTCAATAGATATCGCATCTGACACTTCGGGGGGGCTACCCTTCCGCAAAATGCACGGACTGGGCAACGATTTTGTCGTGCTTGATGCTAGGCTCGGCGACCTCAAGCTCACAGCCGCATCCGCCCGCGCCATCGGCAATCGACGGACCGGGGTGGGCTGCGATCAGATCATGATCATCGAGCGCCCGCGCAACGGCGGCGATGTCTATCTCGCCATCCGCAATTCCGACGGCGGCGTGGTGGAAAGCTGCGGCAACGGCAGCCGCTGCGTCGCGCGCCTGTTACTGGACGAAAGCGGCAAAGAAAAGGTGACCATGGAAACCATGGGTGGCGACATCATTGCGGCCCGGGCGGGAAACATGATCTCCATCGACATGGGCCCCGCGCGCGACGATTGGAAAAGCATTCCGCTGGCTGAGGCCGCCGATACGCTGCATCTCAAAATCGGCGAAGGTCCGCTGCAGGATCCCGTCGGCGTCAATGTCGGCAACCCGCACGCGGTGTTCTTTGTGCCCGATGCGGCCGCCATCGACCTCGCGACCATCGGCCCCAAGCTTGAGCATCATCCGCTGTTTCCCGAACGCACCAACGTCGAAGCGGTGCAAGTGTTGGACCGCAAACACCTGCGCATGCGTGTGTGGGAACGGGGCGCGGGCGTCACGCTGGCTTGCGGAACGGGCGCTTGCGCAACCCTCGTCGCTGCGGCGCGACGCGGCCTGACGGACCGCAAAGCCATCGTGACCGTGGACGGCGGCGATCTTGAGATCGAATGGCGCGCCGATGGCCATGTCATCATGACCGGGCCGGTGGCGGAGACTTTTGTGGGTACGCTCGACCGGAGCCTGCTCGCGTGACCGCGCTAAAGTCTTCCGATCAAGCGCCCAGGGTCGTCAGCTTGGGATGCCGCCTGAACACTTACGAGTCCGAGGTCATGCGCGCCCATGCGCGCGATGCCGGCCTCGCCAACGCCATCATCGTCAATACCTGCGCCGTTACTAAAGAGGCCGAACGCCAAGGCTTGCAGGCGTTACGTCGCCTGCGCCGCGAAAACCCGGGCGCGCATATTGTCGCCACCGGCTGCGCCGTGCAGCTGGACCCGGCGCGCTATGCCGCCATGCCGGAAGTCAACCGCGTGCTCGGCAACGAACACAAGATGAAGGCCGAGAGCTTCCTGCCCGACCTGGATACGCCGGTGTTGGTCAGCGACATCATGGAGTTGCGCGAAACCGCCGAGCATCTGGTGGAGGGCTTCGACGGCCGCGCGCGGGCTTTTGTGCAGGTTCAGCAAGGCTGCGATCACCGCTGCACCTTTTGCATCATTCCTTTCGCGCGCGGTAACAACCGCAGCGTGCCCATGGGCCGCATCGTGCAGGAAGTGCGCGGGCTGGTAGAGGCCGGCTTCCGCGAGATCGTCATCACCGGCGTTGACATTACCGGCTACGGCGGCGATTTGCCGGGCGCGCCCACCCTGGGTCAGATGGTGCGCAGATTGCTGATGGCCGTACCGGATTTGCCGCGTTTAAGGCTTTCGTCGATTGATCCGGCCGAAGCCGATGAGGACCTATTCCACCTCATCGCCGACGAGCCGCGCCTGATGCCGCATTTTCATATCTCCGCTCAGGCCGGCGACGACATGATCCTAAAGCGCATGAAGCGCCGCCATACCCGCGCCGATATCATTTCCTTCTGCGAACGCGTGCGGGCCTTGCGCCTCGATGCCGTGTTCGGAGCTGATCTGATCGCCGGATTTCCGACCGAAACCGATGAGATGTTCGAGAACACCTGTGCGCTGATTGAAGACGCGGGCCTTACCTATATGCATGTATTCCCCTATTCCATCCGCCCTGGCACGCCTGCGGCCAAGATGCCGCAAGTGAACGGCGCGATCATCAAGGCCCGCGCCGCGCGGCTGCGGGAGATTGGCCGCACAGCCCTTGCCCGCCAATTGCAGTCTTACGTCGGCACGACGGCGGAGGTCTTGGTGGAACAGGGCCAAGGCCGCAGCGCCCATTACGCACCGGTCCGCATGGCCGGCGTCCATACACCCGGCGAGATCGTGATCATGCGCATTACCGCCGCGGATGCCGACGCTCTCTTCGGCGAAGCGATTTTGTAATGTCAGAGTTCGGCAGTCCGCAGCCGCAAAAAAGCGGCTGGCTCTCGCGCCTTGTCTCGGGCCTCTCCAAGTCCTCGACGCGGCTGGTCACGGGCATTTCGGACATATTCACCAAGCGCAAGCTCGACGACGTGGCGCTGGCGGAGCTGGAAGACCTTTTGATCGCCGCCGATCTCGGCACAGCGACGGCGGGCAAACTGACCGGCGCGCTGGCCAAGGCACGTTTCGGCAAGGACATCTCACCGGAGGAGGTCCGCACCGCCTTCGCCGCCGACATCACCAGAGTTCTGGAGCCGGTCGCGTTGCCGTTGTCGGTGGATCCGGCGCGCAAGCCCTTTGTGATTCTGATGGTCGGCGTCAATGGCGCCGGCAAGACCACCACTATTGGCAAGCTGGCCCATCAGTTCCAGCGTGATGGTCTGAAAGTAACTCTGGCCGCCGGCGACACTTTCCGCGCGGCAGCGGTGGAGCAATTGAAGGTCTGGGGCCAACGGACCAATTCGCCGGTTGTCGCCCGTGACACAGGCGCCGATGCCGCCGGCTTGGCGTTCGAAGCCTTGATAGAAGCCAAGAAGCGCGGCGACGACGTGCTGTTAGTGGACACCGCCGGCCGTCTGCAGAACAAAGACGCCCTGATGGCCGAGCTGCAGAAAATCTCGCGCGCCATCGCCAAGGCCGATCCCACGGCGCCGCATGCGACGCTGTTGGTGCTGGACGCCACCGTGGGCCAGAACGCTCATTCGCAGGTGGAGATTTTCAAAAGCATCGTCGGTGTAACGGGCCTCGTCATGACCAAGCTGGACGGCACCGCCAAAGGCGGCGTGGTGGTGGCTCTGGCGGAGAAATTTAAACTGCCGGTGCATTACATCGGCGTCGGCGAAGCCGCCGAGGACCTGCGCCCCTTCACGTCGCAAAGTTTCGCGCACAGTTTGATGGGCTTAAGTCCGGAGCCTTAAAGCTTCAGACCATCCAGCCATTCGGTGAACAGCTTTTTGCCTTGCTGCTCGAGCCCTGCGCCGTAACGCCGAGTGTCGTCGCGCAAGGACGGCACATTGACGCCTTTGGCGGCGGCAATCTCTACCGCATGGCCGACAAACCACTTTTCCAGATCGCGGGCGCGGACTTCCGGATGGCATTGGAAAGCCAGCGTTGAGGCGCCCCAGGAAAAGACCTGATGCACGCAGATTTCCGTGCCGGCCAACAGCACCGCGTCCACGGGCAGATCGAAGGTGTCGCCGTGCCAATGCAGCATGAAGGTGTGTTCCGCCGCCAGATGGCGCACCGGCGAGGCCAGCCCCGCCGCCGTCAGCAGCAAGGGGCCCCAGCCGATTTCCTTCTCGCGGCCCGGATAGACCGCAGAGCCCAGGGCCTTGGCGATCAACTGCGCGCCGAGACAAATGCCGAGCGTGGCCTTGCCGGCTTTGAGGCGTTTTTTGATGGCGGCGATTTCCGGCGTCAGGAAGGGATAGAGATGTTCCTCGTAGGCGCCGATGGGACCGCCCAGGACAACAAGAAGATCGGGCGCTAAGGGGTCGAAGGTCTTCCAGTCGACGACAGGCGCCTCGACATAGGTGACCGGCCACTTCCGTGCAGCGCACAGATCTTCGAGGATTCCCAAATCCTCAAAGGCGACATGGCGAAGGGCGGTAACAGCGGCCATGATCTAGTGGTCCAACTCTAACATTCGCATCCCAGTTCGCCCTGCACTCTTCGCGAATGTTAGAATCTAAGGACGACTAGGAAATATATGATTCTAGCGGAGCTTAGGATTTGACATTCGCCTCACAGTTTCGCACCTCGGTCGGATGCAAATGTCAAATCCGCTCCGCTAGCGCTCCGGCTGAAGGCGCGAATGAAAAAAGCAGCCGCTCTAGGCGACTTCTTCCACGGCGCCGTGACAGTGCTTGAACTTCTTCCCCGAGCCGCAAGGACAGGCTTCGTTGCGCGCAACCTTGCCCCAGGTCGCAGGGTCGTTGGGGTTGCGCTCTTCCGGCGCCACGCGCGAAACCGCGCGCCGCGCCGTTTCCGCCGTGGCATCTTCGCCGAATTGACCGGCGGGGGTCTCGTGAATTGCGCGCAGGCGTTGCGGCGCCTGCGGCTCGAGATCTTCCGGCGGCGTTTGAGGGCGAAGTTCAACGCGCGACAGGAACGCGGTGACGCGTTCGCGCAAGCCCGACATCAAGTCATTGAACATGTTGAAAGCTTCGCGCTGATATTCCAGCAGCGGCTGCTTCTGGCCGTAGGCGCGCAAGTTGACGCTGTGGCGCAGCATGTCGAGCTGGGCCAGGTGGTCGCGCCAGCCCTGATCGATCATTTGCAAGACGATGCTTTTCTCGACGCGGCGCATGAGTTCGGGCCCGATCTCCGCGGTCTTGGCGGTCAATTTGGCATCGGAGGCTGCTTGAATGCGTTCGCGCATTTCCTCGTCGGCGATGCCTTCCTCGGCCGCCCATTCGGCGAGCGGCAGGTCGAGGCTAAGGATGCGCACGGTTTCCTCGTGCAATCCCGCGATATCCCATTGCTCGTGCATGGCGCGTTCGGGAATGAATTTCGCCACCATATCGAGGATGGTCTGGTGGCGCATGTCGTTGATCATGTCCGACAGGTCTTCGCTGCTCATCATCTCGCGGCGCTGTTCGAAGATGACGCGGCGCTGGTCATTCATGACGTCGTCGAACTGCAGCAAATTCTTCCGGATGTCGAAGTTGCGGGCTTCGACCTTCTGCTGGGCTTTCTCAATGGCCTTGTTGATCCACGGATGGATGATGGCTTCGCCCTTCTCCAACCCTAGGCGCTGGAGCATGCTGTCCATGCGCTCGGAGCCGAAAATCCGCATCAAATCGTCCTGTAGCGACAGGAAGAACTTGGAGGCGCCGGGGTCGCCCTGACGGCCCGAACGGCCGCGCAGCTGGTTGTCGATGCGCCGGCTTTCGTGGCGCTCGGTGCCGATGACGTAAAGCCCGCCGGCGGCCATGGCGATTTGCTTCTTTTCCGCAACGTCGGCGCGGATGGCGGCCTTTTCTTCCTCGGACAACGCCAGGCCTTTGATCTTTTCGTCCGCCATGATGCGCGCGTCGGCGTTGCCGCCGAGCTGAATGTCGGTGCCGCGGCCGGCCATGTTGGTGGCGATGGTGACTGAGCCCGGCACACCGGCCTGGGCAATGATGAAGGCTTCCTGCTCGTGGTACTTGGCGTTCAAGACCTGCGGCATGATCTTTTTGTTTTTGCGCAGGAGCGTGGCTAGTGTCTCGGATTTCTCAATCGATACGGTGCCCACCAGCACCGGCTGCTGACGTTCGTAGCATTCCTCGATGAGTTGGATGATCGCAGCGTATTTTTCGTCGGCCGAACGGTAGACTTCGTCGTGGCCGTCGATGCGCACACGCGGCACATTGGGCGGCACATCGACCACTTCCAGGCCGTAGATCTGGCCGAATTCCTCGGCCTCGGTCATGGCTGTGCCGGTCATACCAGACAGCTTGGGATACATACGGAAATAATTCTGGAAGGTAATGGTGGCCAGCGTCTGGTTCTCGTTCTGAACCTCGACGCCTTCCTTGGCTTCGATGGCCTGATGCAAGCCTTCCGACAGTCTGCGGCCTTCCATGATGCGGCCGGTGAATTCGTCGATCAGGTGGACCTTGTTGTCCTTCACCAGATAATCGACATCGCGCTTGAACATGTGATGGGCGCGCAAAGCCTGGTTCAGGTGGTGGACCAGCGAGACGTTGTGCAAATCGTAGAGCGCGCCTTCGGTCAGGATGCCCTTGTCGTTCAAGATCTGCTCGGCGTATTCGGTGCCGGCGTCGGTGAAAGTGATGGAGCGCTGTTTTTCGTCTTTCTCGAAGTGCTCGGCTTTCAGCAGCGGAATAATTTTGTCGACCCGGTCGTAGAGATCGGTGTTGTCTTGAGAGGGGCCCGAGATGATCAGCGGCGTGCGAGCTTCGTCAATCAGGATGGAGTCGACTTCGTCGACGATGGCGTAGTTGAAGTCGCGGTGGACCATGTCCTCCATCGAATACTTCATGTTGTCGCGCAGGAAGTCGAAGCCGAGTTCGTTGTTGGTGCCGTAGGTGATATCGCAGGCGTAGGCGCTGCGGCGCTGGTCGTCGGACAGGTTGTGCACGATGCAACCGACGGTGAGGCCGAGGAAACGGTAGATCTGGCCCATCCAGTCGGCGTCGCGGCTGGCCAGGTAGTCGTTGACGGTGACCACGTGCACGCCCTTGCCGGACAGGGCGTTGAGGTAAACCGGCAGGGTCGAAACCAGGGTCTTGCCTTCGCCGGTGCCCATCTCTGCGATCATGCCCTTATGCAGAACCATGCCGCCCATGATCTGGGTGTCGAAGTGGCGCTGTTTCAGGGTGCGTTTGGCGGCTTCACGGACGGTGGCGAAAGCATCCACGAGGATGTCGTCCAGGCTTTCCCCGGCTTCCAGGCGACCCTTGAGCCAGGCGGTGCGGGCCCGCACGCCAGCGTCGTCCAGGGCGGCGACCTCGGCTTCCTTGTCATTGATCGCCTCGACGGTGGGGCGCAGCGACTTGATCAAGCGGTCGTTGGCCGACCCGAATATCCGTTTGGCGAGAGCGCCGAGCATAGCAACCTCAAAGACGGGAAATGGGGCTGGCCTAGGGCCTGCCCGTGACTGAATGGAAATAGAACGCAAAACTTAGACAGTGGTGGCGAAGAGATAGAAGCTGGGTGCCCCGAAGTCAACGACGCCTCCCGAAGATTCCGCGGATTTCCTTGATATTTTGAGCCTTTATGAGGCAAAAATTTACTCGGACCCGGCTTATTTCGCCGCGCGGCGGGACTCTGCCGGTGCCTGTTGCGCCGCTTGTCCCCGGGGGGCGCTTATGTCATTGAAGCACGGCGTTTTTTAACGATTGCTCCGAGTTCCGCCATGGCCCATACGATTTCGCCTTTAGCGCCGCCGACTTTCCCGACCCTGCCGACTTTAAGGGGGGTCCGGCTGGCCGCCGTCGCGTCCGGCATTCGTTACCAGGACCGCGTCGATCTGATGGTGGCGGAATTGACCGCCGGAACGACCGTGGGCGGCGTGCTGACCAAATCCCTGACCGCCTCGGCCCCGGTGGACCTGTGCAGAGCCAACCTCAAGGGCGGCAAGGCGCGGGTTCTGATCGTCAATGCCGGCAACGCCAATGCCTTCACCGGCCAGAAGGGGATCGCGACGGTCGCAGCCACGGTCGAGGCCGCCGTCAAGACGTTTGGCTGCAAGCGCAACGAAGTGTTCATTTCGTCGACAGGCACCATAGGCGTACCGCTGCCGGCCGAAAAAATTGTCGACGCCTTGCCCAATGCCAGGGCGACGTTGAAGGAAGACACTTGGACCGAGGCCGCCAAGGCGATCATGACCACCGATACCTTCGCCAAGGCCGCGACGCGCACGTGCAGCATCGACGGCATACCGGTGACCATCAACGGCTTCTGTAAGGGCTCGGGCATGATCGCGCCCGACATGGCGACGATGCTGGCCTACGTGTTCACCGACGCGGCCCTAGAACCGGCCGCCGTGCAGACGCTGATCACAGCGGGCGCGGCCAAAAGCTTTAACTGCGTGACCGTGGACGGCGACACGTCCACCTCGGACACCTTGCTGATGTTCGCCACCGGCCAGGCCAAGCACCGCTTTGTCGGGAGCGCCGTCGATCCGCGGCTGACGGAATTCAGGGCCAAACTCGATGATCTGTTGATCGATCTCGCCAAGCAGGTAGCGCGCGACGGCGAAGGCGCCACCAAGTTTATCGAAATCCGCCTGACGGGCGCCGATAACGACACCGCCGCGCGGCGCATCGCCATGTCGATCGCCAATTCGCCCTTGGTGAAAACCGCCATCGCCGGCGAGGACGCCAACTGGGGCCGCATCGTCATGGCCGTGGGCAAGGCCGGCGAGAAAGCCAGCCGTGACCGGCTGGCCATCACCATCGGCGGCGTGCAGGTGGCGCGCGCCGGTGAAGCCGTGCCCGGTTACGACGAAGCGCCGGTGACCGCACACATGAAGGGCCGCGAGATTCTGATCGAAGTGGACGTCGGCATCAGCAAAGGTGCGGCGACAGTGTGGACTTGCGACCTCACGCACGGTTACATCGATATTAATGGCTCCTATAGAAACTAGCGCCCCCGGCGCGCCGCGCGCGGTAAACGCGCGCGATTCAAACGGAGGCGGCTCTACGCCGGCGGAGGAGGAAGACGGCTGCGTCTCAGCCGCCGTTCCGACGCCGCGCTTAGGATTACGCACGGTCAATGTCGTGGCCGTGGCGCTGCTGGATGCCGACGGGCGGATTCTGCTCGCGCAACGTCCTGAAGGTAAAGCCCTGGCTGGGCTTTGGGAATTTCCCGGCGGCAAGATCGAAGACGGCGAGACGCCGGAAGGGGCCTTGATCCGCGAGCTGCGCGAGGAACTGGGCGTCGATATCCGGGCGAGCTGCTTGGCCCCCCTCACCTTCGCCTCCCATTCCTATGAGAACTTTCACCTGATGATGCCGCTTTATGTCTGCCGCCAATGGCAGGGCAAAATCACCGCCCGGGAAGGCCAGAAACTGGCCTGGGTGCGGGCCGAACGCTTGCGCGACTACCCCATGCCGCCGGCCGATTTACCGTTGATTCCGTTCTTGCAGGACTGGCTCTAGACCGGCGAAACTCTGGGCCATGAGCGAAGCCCCCACCGCATGCCTGCTGATCATTGGCGACGAGATTCTCTCGGGCCGCACGCAGGACGCTAATTTGAATTTCCTCGGCGAGCGCTTAGGCGCCCTGGGCATCCGACTGAAGGAATGCCGCGTCATTCCCGATGTGCCCAGCGTGATTGTCGAGACGCTCAATACCTGCCGCGCGCTTTATACCTATGTCTTCACCACCGGCGGCATCGGGCCGACCCACGACGACATCACCACGGCCTGCGTGGCCGAGGCTTTTGGCCGCAAGGTCGTGCGCCATCCGGAAGCGGTGCGGCGTCTGGTGAATTACTACGGCCACGAGCCCAACGCCGCGCGCCTGAAAATGGCCGAAGTGCCCGACGGGCCCGATGTGGATTTGATCGACAACGGCGTCAGCATCGCGCCGGGATTCCGCATCGCCAACGTTTACGTCATGGCGGGCATTCCCAAAATCGCGCAAGCCATGTTTGAGGCCCTGGCGCCGACGCTAAGGCGCGGCGACCCCATGCTCTCCAATCACGTCGACGCCGTTGTCAGAGAAGGCGACATCGCCGCCGAGCTGACTGACATCCAGAACCGCTATCCGCATGTGAGCGTTGGGAGCTATCCGTTTACGAGCGACGGGAAGCACGCCACCAGCATCGTCGCGCGCTCGACCGACAAAGCCGCGATTATTGCCGTGCTGGCGGAAGTCGAAGCCTTGATGCGCGCCAAGGGTGGCACACCTATCATGGGTACTTTACTTTGATTTTTTGACTTCTGACTTGGGAATCTCGTTTTCAAGATTCTTGTCGCCGCTTTTGTCGCCCGTAAAGCCGCAAGCCGCCAGATCGTCGCGCATATGTTCGGGCACCGGCGCGCGCACGCGGATCGGCTCGCGTTTGGGATGCAGCGGCAGCGCGATGCCGCGCGCATGCAGCATCAGCGGTTCTGTGGTCGGCATGCGGCCATAGACATTGTCGCCGACGACAGGGCAGCCCATCTCGGCACAATGGACGCGGATCTGGTGGGTGCGGCCGGTGTGGGGATGAAGCTCGATCCACGCGCGCGGCCCGCGCGGGGTTTCGGCGACACCGCGCACTTTGTAGTCGGTGATAGCCTCTTGTCCCGCCGGATCGGCCTTCATTTTCCAGCCCGGGCCGTTGCCGAGTTTGCTCAAGGCCAGTTTGATGCGGCCCTCGGGATTTTTAGGCACGCCGTCGACCAACGCCCAATAGGTTTTGCGCACGCTGCCGTCCTCGAACATTTTCCCAAGATCGCGCAGCGCCTTGGTATGGCGCCCGAGAACGAGGCAGCCGGATGTATCGCGGTCGAGGCGATGGGCGAGCGAAGGCGGACGCGGCAACCCGAAGGTGAGATGCACAAAGGACTGCTCCAAATTCGCACCCCCGCCGAAGCCGGCGTGAACCGGCATGCCGGCGGGTTTATCGATGACCAGCACGAGGCCGTCGCGGTAAAGCACGCGGGCCAGAATTTCCTCGGCGGTGATGGCGACGGCGGCGGGATTGGGCATTGCGCGTCCTAGGTGAGGTTTACTCCTGCCCCATCCCGCCCGTAAGATCAAGGCAGGGACCTAGTTGGGGACGAACGATGCAGGAGCGGCTGGACCGCGCCAAACGCCGGCAGCTCTTGAAGGAAGATCAGGCCTGGATCGGCAAGGCGATCGATCTCTCCGACATCCGTACCGTTCAGGCCAACACACGCCATCTCACGCTCATGCTGCTGGATACCGGCGTCAAGCGGCGCGCGAGCAAGGCGGCCACCTTCGCCGCACAGTTGCTCGACAGCACCATGATGAAGCAGGACGCGAAGCCCGCGGCCTGCACGAAGGGCTGCTATTACTGCTGCAAAACCTATGTCAGCGTGACCATTCCGGAAGTCCTGCGCGTCGCGCACGCGATGCGCGGTCAGGCGGAGAAGTCCGCGCGAGTCGCCGAAGCCGCGACAGTCTCGGCCGGCATCGCGCAGGGCGCGCGCGAGGTGAACCGCGTGATCTGCCCGATCCTGCGGGACAAAGTCTGCTCCGAATATATGACGCGGCCCCTGGCCTGCCGCGCCGTATTGTCAAAGTCCCTTGAAACCTGCTTGCGGATTTTTGAGGAGAACAGCGGCGAGTCCTTCCCCTTCACCGACGGCACCACGGATGTCCGCGTCTATGCTGTGGCCATATTGCAGGCCTCGTTGATGCTGAGCGGGCTTTCACATGTGCATTTTGAGATGAACCAGGCCCTGGCCGTGGCCTTGAGGGAGCCCGACGCCGAGGAGCGCTGGCTGGCGGGCGAGGCTCTTTTCGCCGGCGTGCCGGTGGACGAAGCCGACCTCAAGCCATCGAGCCTCGGGGCCATGACCCACGCGCTGGTCGAAAATATCCGGCCAACGCTTTAAGGTGTGACCATGGAACGCCTGGACATCTCCATCCGCCAGCAGCTTTTGAAAGACGATGCCGAGCTCATCGGCAAGCCCTTTGAGCTGGCGGGCAACAATGCCCGCGCGGTTCAGGCCAATACCCGGCACATGGCCTTGATACTGCAGGACAGCGCCGTCAAGGATCGCGCCAGCCGCATGGCGGCTTTTGCCGAAGTGCTGATCGACGTCAACTTGCATCACTATGTCAAGGAACCGGTGGCCTGCGCGCGCGGATGTTCGCACTGTTGCACAACCTATGTCAGCACATCGCTGCCGGAGGTATTTCGCCTGGCCCAGGCCGTACGCGGCAAGGGCATGACTCATGCGCGCGTCATCGCTGCGGCGGCAAGGGCCAAAGCCATGCCGCAGCTGCAACGCGAGATCGATCGCGTCAACTGCCCGATCCTGGATAACCACGCCTGTTCGGAATATCTGCATCGGCCGGTGGTGTGCCGCGCCGTGCTGTCGACGTCCTTGAAAACCTGCGAGCTGATTTTCCTGAAGGGCAGCAGCATTCCCTTCACCGCGCCGCCCAGCCTGGGCAGCTTGCGGTCCTACATCATTATCATGATGCGCGCCGCCATGGTGCTGGCCGGATTGCCCCACCGCAATTACGAGCTGACGCACGCCTTGCAGATCGCCCTGGCCCAGGCCGACAGCGAAGAACGTTGGCTGGCGGGCGAGCCGCTGTTCGACGACGTGGCTATCGACCGCCTCGATCAGGAAACCTCGCAGCTCACCAAGATTGTCGACGGCCTCGCCGGCGCGGTGCGGCCCACAATTTGAAGACGGCAATTTGAAGACGGCGAAATGATATAACGCATGAATTTTAGCGACGCCTTTGGTGATGAAGACTACTTCAAACTCTGCCGGGAAGAGGCCGAATTTGGGTTTTCGGAGATTGCCCGCGTCGTCACACGCCTCTTGTCCAAGCGCGGCAACACAGCTCTGCGCTGCTTAGAGATCGGCAGCGGCCCTGGTTTGCTGCTGGGCCTGCTGCAAACTCGTTTTCCCAATTGTCGTTTCGAAGGCATAGAACCTGTGGACTCTGGGTTTGGAAAAACCGAAGCGCCGTTGGCGATCATCGCCGCACGCGCGAACCTCGCTATTTACCGCTGTGGGTATGAAGCGTTTGCGCCGACGACTCCTTATGATCTCGTCTTCTCGGTCAATGTTTTTGAGCACGTTGCGTCCTGGCGGGAATATCTGACGCGCACCCACCAGTGGCTGGCGCCCGGGGGCACCTCGGTCATTCTTTGCCCGAACTATGCATTTCCGTGGGAGCCCCATTTCCGCATTCCCATCACGCTCAACAAGCCCCTCACCCGCCGTCTTTTTGCGCACGCCATCGACCGGTATGAACGCGACCGCGATTATGCGGGGCTTTGGGCTTCACTGAATTTTGTAAAAAAACGCGAGGTCTTGAGCTACGCGCGGGCCCAGGGTCTCAGCCTTTACAGTGACGACACCATTATGCGCCGCATGTTCCAGCGCCTTTTTACAGACCCGGAATTCGCCGAGCGTCAGCGCAGTTTGGCCGGCATCGCCAAACTATTTTATCGGTTTGGCCTGACACGGTTGCTGGAGGTCCCGGGACTGCGCCTCGTCGCGCCGTTCATGGCCTTCAACCTCACCAAAACCTAACGACGCGCCGTTGCTCTCGCGCGCCCGGACCGTTAGGGTGGCGCCGCGCTTACCCTATGTTCATCCTCGTGCCCGCTTGGCGGAATTGGTAGACGCAACGGACTTAAAATCCGTAGGCCTTTTATCGGGCCGTCCCGGTTCAAGTCCGGGAGCGGGCACCACTCGGGCGGAGAATAGGCTGCAGACATGCTCAAGAGCCTCCACGTCAGCGGCCCAGAAACATCGTGCAAGATCTGCGATGGTCCGGCGTCGCTTTATGGCGTTGTGGATTTCAACAAAAACTGCCTGGAGCGGGAGAACGTCTTTCCGGTGCTCTCGGGCGTTCCGGTTTATTATTACCGCTGCGAAAACTGCGGCCTGATTTTCTCGCGGGCCTTCGATGAATGGACCCACGCTGACTTTCAGGAGCACATTTATAACGCCGACTATGCCCGCGTTGATCCGGAATACGCCGAGATCCGCCCGCAGCTGCTGGCCGACATGGTCTTCAATTTCATCAAACAGGCGGGGCCGTTGAAGGTGCTGGATTACGGCGGCGGCGCGGGACGAACGGCTGAGCTGCTGCGCGGCAAAGGCGTCGCCGCCGCCAGCTGGGACCCCATGACATCGGCGGCTTTGCCGCAGGGTGCGCTCTTCGACGTCGTAACCTGCTTCGAGGTGTTCGAACATACGCCGACGCCGCTGGCGACGGCTGAAGACGCCTTGCGTTTGCTGGACTCCAAAGGCGTGCTGATATTCTCGACGTTGACGGCAGACGAATTGCCGCCGCGCGCCATCCACGCCTGGTACATCGCTCCGCGCAACGGTCACATCACGATCTACACCAAGGCGGCGCTTAAGGTTATGTTTGAGAAGTTCGGCTGCACCGTTCACCATTTTAGCGGCAACGTGCATATGGCTTACCGGCAACTGCCGGCGTGGTTGGCGCCGCAGCGGGCCTAAAAAAGGGAGAGAGTTTTCATGGCTCATGTGCTTCGCTTCATGACTGCGGCGGTATTACTCGCCGCGGCGCCCAGCGCCCCCGCCGCCGACAAGTTGAACGAGGAGCAGGCGAAGTATTTCGGCTCGGCGGCGCATACCGAGCGCTTGAAAGCCGCTTTCGATGAGTCGGCGGCTCTGGCCTTTCAGGGATGCAAAGACGTCGGCGATAAAGGCTTAAGCGTCACCTTTGTTCAGCCCGTGACGTTCAAGGCGGGCGTGCCCACAGGCGGCTCCTGGAAGGAGCAGCACGCGGTCGCCGGCTGCGGCACAACCAAGCTTTTGAATTTCTTCGCGAGCCCCGGCCTGGACAGCAACATTGCTTTCACCGCCGGGATGATCGGGACGACGCTGACCGATATCGGCCTGCAGCGCGCCGCCGTGCAGTACGCGTTTCTGGCGGTGGCGCAAAAGGGCGGCGTCTGCCGCGATTACGCGGCCATCGACACGCGGGTCGATCAACCGCCGGCGGCAGAGGGAAAAGTCTGGTACGAAATGTGGACCATCCGCGGCTGCGGCCACACTTACGACGTGCCGATGCTGTTTACGCCGCAGGTTACGCCACAGGGCGGCAACACATCCATCACCGCCGATATCCGGGGTGTCGCCGAGCGGAAGCCTTAAAAGACCCGCTAAAAATCCACGGCGATGTTGGCGTTAAAGCGCCTGGGCGAGCGCGGGAAAAACGCGCCGCCGCTGTCGGTATTCCAGCCGAAGTGATTGGTGACGTTTTGCACCACGGCGCGCAAGCTGGCGGGCGCGTCCCCAATCTTGAAGCCGTAACGCGCGCCGAGATTCACTTCGGTCCAGGGGCGCGTATAAAGCAGATCGTCTGCGTGGGCGGTCTTGCCTGAAGCATTCTAAATCTGCGCATCCAGCGCGAAGCCGCCCCATGAGGGCGGCTGATACGTCACGCTCAGCAGGCCAAAGCGCGGACGGGGGCCGGGCGGGATGCGCCCTACCAAGCCACGGTCGATGGGCTCGCCCGAGAGGCGCGGCTGAATGAAGATCACGCCGCCGACGACGCTGATGCTGTCGCTGATCTTGCCGGCCAACGAAATCTCGGCGCCGCGATGGCGCACGGCGCCGAGCGCGCCGTAGACATTTGTGGCATTGAGATTGTAGTAGGGCTTTTCCACCTGAAACAAACCCGCGATCAGCTTCAAGTTCGGCGTAATGACATAGCGAAAGCCGCCGTCGATTTGCGTGGTGAGGCTGGCGGGCATGGCTTCACCGCGATTGGCGGCGTTTGGCGGCGCGACGCCGGACTCCTCCAGGCCTTTGGTGTAGCCGGCATAGAGGGCTAAGGTTTTACTGACAAAAACGCTGGCCGTGGCGTTGTAAAGGATTGGGCTGGACGCAGATGAAACCCTGGACACGCCGGGCGGCGCGATATCGCGGTGATAAAATGTTTTCTGCAGGCCCACGCCGAAATCACCCACGCCCAGCCAGGTGACGGCGTAAGCGACGCCGGCGGTGCCCTGGCGCGTGTGATCGCGTGTGGTTGGACCGAAGGTGAAGGTCGGTTTGGGAATCACCACCCGCTGCCCGACGAGGGCCGTCCCGGCATCGAATTCATCGCCGCCGCCGTAGTAACGTTCGACGTCGCGGCCGCGGAACGCGATGTTGATGGTATGGCGGAAGTCGCCCTCGGTGATCACGCGCGAGAGCCTGACCTCGCCGGAATAGGAGCCGAAGAGCTGTGCGGGCGACGCGACGATGACGTGGTCGCCAACGCCGTTGGGCTGTACGTTGCCGATAAAATCGCCGAAGCTGTAGTCTGTGCCGCTGGAGGAGCGGAAGAGTCCGGCGCGAAGGGTCCAATCGCCCCAGGTGCGCACACGGGCGAGCGCGCCGAAGTTCTGTTCGAAACCGCGCGCGCCGGTCCAGTCTTGGCCGAAGTACTGGCGCCGCGCCGTGCGCGGCGCGTAATAATTTCCGCCTGTAAAAACCACCGGCTGCTGTTTGCAGCAGTTGCCCTGCCAGCGGCCCCAGAAGCCGATGATCTCGGCGTCTTCCATGCGCCAGCGGGCAACGACGCCGGTGTCCCAGCCGCTGTTGCGGACAGCGGCGTCGTTTTCGTAAGAGCCCCATCGGGCGCCGAAGCCAACACTGAACTTGTCGGTGATAACCGGCATCTGCGTGTCGGCTTGCAGCTCGACGCTGGTGTAACCATCGACGCCGGCATAGGCGGTGGTGACCGTCTGGTCGCCGGGCAGCCGCAGGCTGAAGTCGGCGATACCGGTGGGCGCTGGAAAGGGATAGGACTGCGCGCCGATGCCGACACGTACGGTGTTGCCGCCGGAGATACGATTGTTGAGCTGGCTCTGCTGATCAAAGTAGAGCCCTTCGATGCGGACGTTGCCGGCCTGGGCCGGACTGAAACCGCGGGCGTCATAGGCGCCGTAGAGGCCGATGCTTTCATTGCCGACGCGCGTGCCAAAAGCATCGTCGGCGGCAGCGGCGGCGTTATCGCCGGCGCGCTGGGCGAAGGCGATATGGGATGTGCATAGAAGGAGGGCTAGCGCTCCTATGATCGCGTGACCTGCTCCCCTACGTCCTACGTCGGGTCGCATTCATCCTCCCACATCAATCTAAACGCGAAAGGCTCAAACGTCCAGACAAAGCATCACGGCGCGCGGGAGGGCGTGTCGTTAGCCGCCACACCCCAAAAAAAAACGGGCTGGCCCGCAGAAATGCGCGCCAGCCCGCTGCATACTTATGAGGTTTTACTTCTTGCGTTTGACGGGTTCGAGACCGGTTTCGGCGATGACCTTGGTGGATTCCGGCGAGAACATGAAGGCGATGAATTCCTTGGCGACCTCGGGATTTTTCGCCTTGGTTGAAATCCCCACAGCCCAGGGGGTGACCAACTGCACGGCATCCGGAATCGGGCCGACCAGGGTGATTTCCTTGATGGCCTTCAGTTCGCTGACCTGCTGGAAGCCGACTTCGGCTTCGCCCTTGGCAATGCCGCCGCCGCCGCTTTCGCTGATCTTCTTGGTGGCGATTTCTTTCTCAATACCGAGCTTCTTGAAGAGTTCGTTTTTGATATAGATGCCGCTGGCGCTGCTGGAATAGGCGATGGACTTGGCGTTCAGCAGAACCTGTTTCAATTTTTCCGGCGTGGAGATATCCGGCACGGGCATGCCCTTCTGAACGGCAAAGCCGATTTTGGAAATCACCAGGTCTTCGACGCTTTTCGGATCGATCAGGCCTTCCTTGGCGAGATCGTCGACCGACGGACGCGCGATGATGATGAGGTCGTCGGCCTGGCCGGAGCGGAGACGATTGGGAATGGTGGTCGGTCCATTGCCCATGGAGCCGCCGCCGACGGTGACGACCTTGTGGCCGGTCTTCTTCTCGAATTCACCCTTCAGCGCATTGACCGAAGGCGTGATAGCGCCGGAGATCATGACGGTGATTTCCGCGGCCGAGACCGGAGAAACGGGCACGGCGCCCATGAGCAGTGCGGCTGTAAACAAGACAGCGGCTTTACGTGCGTGAGTGATCATAGCGAGCCTCTCCATTGTGTAGTCCGTTAAAGCACTAATCCTTTGCGAGAGCCGCCGGCTGCAGGCCGGTGGCCTTGATGGTGTCGTAGGCCTTGGGCGACGTCAGGAACGCGATCAGCTGCTTGGCCGCATCGACGTTCTGCGATTTGGAATTGACCGCCGCCGTGAAGGGCGTGATCAACTGCACCGCCGAGGGGATCGGCCCGACCAGCGTGATGCCCTTGACCGGCTTTAGCTCGCTGATCTGCTGAAAGCCGACTTCGATCTCGCCTTTGGCGATCATTTCGCCGACCGGCGTGGCCTGAATCTTGTGGGCTTTGCCCGACACTTCGCTTTCGATGCCGAGCTTCTTAAAAAGCTGCGTGCCGACGTAGACGCCGCTGGCGCTGTCCGAATAACCAATCGACTTGGCTTTCAGCAGCACGTCCTTGAGCTTATCGGCGGTCGAGATATCAGAAACGGGCGCGCCGGCCTTGACGGCGAAACCGATCTGGGAATGAACCAGATCAACCACGGTTTTGGGATCAACCGCGCCGTTCTTGGCCAGCATGTCGGCGGAACTGCGGGCGACAATGACGATATCGTCGGCTTCGCCGCGCGCAAGGCGGTTGGGAATGGCTTGCGGCGTCTCGCCCATGGATGGGCCGCTGATAGTGATCAGTTTGTGGCCGGTCTGCCTTTCGAACTCGGGCTTCAGGACCTCGTAAGCGGCGGTGAAGGCGCCGGAGATCATGACGCGGACTTCGGCGGCGGAAGCCGGTGACGCAAAGCGCGCGGCCATGAGCAGCACGGCCGCGGACACGACTGCAAACCGACGTAGTAAAGTGCCAGTGATCACAACAAGCCTCCCCTTTTTGGTTCCGTTTAGCGGTCGAAAGACTAGACCAATGACGGGGGTTTTTCTATGGCTGTGCCGGCTTTAAGCAGCCTGCTTATCGCAGTGCAGCAGCGATATTGCCGCCGTCCACCGTGAGGACAGCGCCGGTAGTTTTATCGGCCAGCGCCAGGCTGATGAAGGCCTGGGCCACATCCTCGGCGGTCACTTCCCGCGCCAAGAGATTTCCGCCCATATAGTCCTCCTGCGAGACACCGCGTGACTTGGAGCGTTCGGCGATCATGGTGTCGGTGAGAAGCCCTGAGCGGATGCGGTCGGCATTGACGGCGTTGGCGCGAATACCGTCGGCGCCGTGATCCACCGCGTATTGGCGCATGAGCGCAAGCGCCGCCGCTTTTGGTAAGCCGTAAGGACCGAAGTTCGGGCCTGGATTGACCGCCTGCTTGGAGACGTTGAACAGCAGCACGCCGCCGAAGCCCTGTTGGGTCATGACATCGACCGCGGCCTGGCCGACACGCTGATAGCCATAGAAATTCAGCTCAAAACTGTCGCGCAGAACCTGTTCGTCGACGGTGCCGATTTTACCCTGCCAGGCCTTGCCCGCGTTGGCGACGACGATATCGACGCCGCCGAAAGTCTCGACCACCTTGGCGAAGGCCGCCTTGACGGCGCTAGCGTCGGTGACATCGCAAGGGATGCCGGCACACTTCAGGGTTTTGGCGGCGGTGGTGAGCGCGTCGCCCGGAAGATCGAGAATGGCGACTTCGGCGCCCTCGCGCTTGAAGGCTTGGGCGGTCGCGCGCCCGATGCCCGATGCGCCGCCGGTGACGACGACGATGTGGCGCGCGAACTTTGCTTCCTTGCCTTTGCCGAGCTTGGCTTGTTCCAGCGACCAATACTCCATGTCGAAGAGATCGGCTTCGCTCAAACATTCGTAGCGCCCCAGGGATTCGGCATCGGTGATGGTCTGGATGGTGTTCTCGGCGATATCGGCGGCGATCAAGGCCGCACCTTTGCTCGCACCGACGCCGAACAGCCCGAGACCGGGCACGAGAATCACACGCGGCGCGGCATCAAGCTCGGTCTTGGGCGGATCCTGGCGCGCGTTATGGCGGCGAAAGTAGTCGTGATAGCGCTGCGTGAATTTGGCAAAAGCGGCTTCGGCGTTTGTGCGAAAGGCCGCCACATCGCAGGCATCGGGTGCCGGAACGACCAACGGCCAGTTCTTGGTGCGGATGGTATGATCAGGCGTGACGACGCCGACTTGCGAATAGCGCTCAAGCTCGCGGCCGTTGACGTAGTTGAGAATCGCGGGGCCGTTGCGGAAATCCAGCACCATGCGCTGCAAAGCCTTGCCCTTGTCGCAGCGCGCGATAAGTCCGCGCAAAGTCGGTGCGATCGCGGCCGCCGTTGCGGTCTGTTTCGGCAGCGCGGCGGGCGCAAACACGGCTTTGCGATTTTTCTGCAGACGACCTTCCGCCTCGGCAACCTTTTCGATCATGCGCTCGTAGGCCTCGCGCGCGGTTTCGCCAAAGGTGAAGATGCCATGTTTCTCGAGGATCAAGCCCTCGACGCTGGGGTCTTGTTCAAAAACCTCGGCGGCGCGTTTGGCCAAGAGGAAGCCCGGCATGATGTAGGGCACGTGACCCATGCGCTTGCCGTAAAGTTCGCGGCACAGATCATTGCCGTTGGGCTGATCGCTGACGGCCAGCACGGCGATGGCGTGCGTGTGGTCGATGAATTTGTGCGGCAGGAAGGCATGCAGCAGCGTCTCCACCGACGGATTGGGTGCCGATGCATCCAGGAGATTGCAGCGCTGGATGTTGACCATGTCCTCGTCGGAAAGTTTGGCGAGGTCGCGCAGCTCAACGATAGGCGCCAAGCGCACAGCGGGTAACCCAGCAGGCTCGATCTCGGCCATGTCCCAGCCGGAGCCCTTTACGCAGAGCACCGATGTTGGACGCCCCAGAGCATCGGGCACTGTGGTCTTTACAGAGGTATTGCCGCCGCCATGCAGCACCAGCGAAGGGTCGCGGCCCAAGAGGCGCGAGGTATAAACACGCAGCGCGATGTCGGCGTTTACGCCTTGCTGCGCATAGCGTTCGACCATGCGCTGCGCCTCAACGTCGGACCACATACTCTTCATAGGGCTCTCATACGACGTCTAGCGCGGTTTGAGCAACAGCTAGGGCATAACCGGCGGATGGTACGTCAGCGTCATGCCCAAGAGCCACAGCAGGACGAGAACGATGGGAAAATTCACCAGGAACTGCACAAAGGTGAAGCCCACCAGATCGCGCGCTTTGACGCCCATGATGCCAATGACCGGCAGCATCCAGAAGGGATTGAGCAGATTGGGCAGAGCCTCGGCGGCGTTATAGATCTGCACCACCCAGCCCAGGTGATATTCCATGTTCTTGGCGGCTTGCATGACGTAGGGCGCCTCGATCACCCACTTGCCGCCGCCCGACGGCACCAGCAGGCCGAGTACGGCGGAATAGATGGTGACGACGAAAGCGAAGGCGGGGCCGGCGGCGAATTCCGTGAAGAAGTTAGCAAGCACGCCCGCCACTGTCTGACCCTCGTCATTCTTGGCCGCCGTCATGATCATCGAGATCGCGCCCAGCATGGGAAACTGGATCAGCACGCCGCCGACGCTGCTCATGGCGCGCGCCGCTGAATCCAGAAACCGCCGCGGGCTCCAATGCAGGCCGATGGCTAGCATCAGGAAAATGAAGTTGTAGTTGTTGAGGCTGGAGATCGTCGTCATGACGCCATTGCGCGATATTTGTTCGATCAGCCAGGCCAGCGCTAACAGGATGATAAATATCGTTAGCAACGGGCTGTATTCCAGCCATTCGCCGGGACGGCTGCGGGGTGCAGGCGCGCGGTTGTGACGCTCGACATCCACGCCCATATCCTGAGCCGTGCGCGTGTGCGCCTTATCAGGCACCGTGGCCCAAATGGTCCAGGTGCTGACGGCAATCAGGATCGCGGCCAGCAACAGCGACTGCCAGAGGAAAATGGTCTCGCTGAAGGGGATCACGCCGGTTACCGCCAACATATTGGGCGGCATGCTGCCGGGATTGGCCTGCAGCTGCGCGGCGGAAGACGACAGCCCCAAAGCCCAGACCGAACCGTTGCCGAGGTAGGCCGCGGCGCCGGCGGCGCGATAGTCCATGTTGAGATCGCGGCGCTGCGCGATCGTGCGCGCGAGCAGGCTTGAGACCACCAGACACAGGCCCCAGTGAATCATCCCCAGTCCCATGCTGAAGAGGCCCACCATGACCACGGCCCCGCGCCCGGTCTTAGGAATTGCCGCCACGCGCTGGATGATTTTGGCAACCGGGAGTGAGTCGGCGGTGACGTAGCCGCCAATGATGATGAAGGTCATCTGCATGGTGAAGGGGATGAGACTCCAGAACCCGTCACCGAAGCTACGCGCGACGACCACGGGACCCGCGCCGAGGGCAAGCGCGCCGAGGGCGACAATCGCGACCATCAGCACGACCACGGCGTAAGGATCGGGAACCCAGCGTTCCGACCAGGCGCAACTGCGCACCGCGATGCGCGCGATCAGGCTCGCGCCGTTTTGCTGCGTGCTCATGAATCCCCCCTCGCCGACCAGACGGTCGCTGCAAATCCCCCGCAGCGGGCCGCATAAGCGGCCGGCGGCTATTTTAACCAATCGGGCAAGCGAAGTCCCGCCTCATCGCCGGCGGCAAAGGCGCCAAACCCTTGAGAATTATGGGGCCGGCTTGGTGGTGGTCGTGGTGGTCGTGGAGCTTGAATCGGGGGTAAGCGTCCGTTCGATCGTGGTGGAACGGGTGCTGGACGCGCCGCCAACATAGCCGCCGAAATACAAAACCAGTCCCATAACGACGACAACCAAGCCGCCGACTACGAAATATAGACCGCCGCCACCATTTGCATCATCAGCCATTGGAGATTCCTTTGTCTTGCCTAAGGTTCCGACGCCTCGGAAAGCGAGCGTCCAGGCAGGACAACGCCTGATGGTCGAATAAGTTCTGCATGGCCGCCCTAGCTCAGGTTGTGTTCTGGTTGTTTCCGGGGCAGGGCCGGGGCAAAATGCGCCTCCAACAGGGAGGAACCCAACATGCAGCGCATCATACCAGCCGCCATTGCGGTCGCTTTCGGCACACTCATCATGAGTGGGGCCTACGCTCAGCAGGCCCCCGACTTTTCTAAGGTCGAGATCAAGACCACCGACCTCGGTAACAAGACCTATATGCTCGAAGGCCAAGGCGGCAATATCACTGTCGCGGTCGGTGACGACGGCGTCATCATGGTCGATACCCAGTTCGCGCCGCTGCACGATAAGATCAAGGCCGCGGTCGCCAAAGTGTCGCCGCAGCCGATCAAGTACGTCATCAACACGCACTATCATGGCGATCACACCGGCGGCGATGAGGCCTTCCAGAAAGACGGCGCCGTTGTCGTGGCCCATACCAATATCAACAAACGTCTGGCGACCCCGGTTGCCAATGCGCTGACCGGCGTTACCGCGCCACCGGCCACCGGCGATGCTTTGCCGAAACAGACCTATACCGGGACATCAACCAGCGTGACGGTCAAAGGCCGCACGGCTCAAGTTACGTACCAACCCAACGCCCACACCGACGGCGACAGCGCGGTTTATTTCGCCGACGCCAATGTGCTGGCCACCGGCGATATCGTCAGCGTCGGCGGGCGCTATCCCAATATCGATGTGGCCGTAGGCGGCAACATCAAGGGCATGATCGCCGTCGTCGACAACTATTTGAAGCTCGCCAACGACAACACAAAGATCGTGCCCGGCCACGGCGCCCTCATGACCAAGGCCCAGATGGCGCAATACCGCACGCTGCTGGTCACCGCGCGCGACCGTGTGGCCAAGCTGATCAGCGAAGGCAAGAGCGAGGATGACGTGGTGAAGGCGAAGCCGATTCAGGACCTGGAGCAACAGGCCGGCGCCAACGAAACGGCGACGGCCAATTTTCTGCGCCTGACCTATCGGTCATTGAAATCGTAAAAAGACCGCGCCGCGCCGGAGACGGGCGGGGATCCGTTGGGGGTAACGGTCCCATCTCGACGGCGCAGCGCGGCGGAGTGAAGAATGAGACGGAGGCCTAAACAGCCGCCGTCTCTTTTTTTGTTATTCCGCGGCCATTACTCAGCAGCCTGCGCGACCGGCTGGCTCTTAATCTGTGGCGGGGCGGCAATGCTGACCTTGCGCGGCTTTAGGGCCTCGGGCACTTCGCGCTTCAGATCGATATGCAGCAAACCATTCTCGATACGCGCACCCGATACCTGGATATGGTTGGCCAGTTCGAACTTACGCTCGAAGGACCGCCCGGCAATGCCGCGATAGAGGTAGGTGGCCGCGTCGCCTTCCTGCGCGACTTTGCCGCGCACGGTGAGCGTATTGTTTTCCACATTCACATCGAGGTCGTTCTCGCCGAAACCGGCAACGGCAAAAGTAATGCGATAGGCATCTTCACCGGCCTTCACGATGTTGTAGGGCGGATAGGAAATACTAGTGTCGTCGAGGCGGCCCGCCGCATCAAAAACGCGGGCGAGGTTGTCAAAACCGACCGACGCACGGAAAAGCGGGGAAAGGTCGAATGTACGCATGGTGATATCCTCAATGAGCAATACCGCGGCGCATTTAATAGGGTGAACCACCATGGCTCCCCTTTGGGCTGCGCCGTAAGGCCGCAACTCACGGACCCCAATGGGCATCCGTTACCCCCCTGATCTAGGAGTGGTCTGTTGGAATTCAAGGGCGCGCGTCCGAAAGAACTGAGAATTTTTTACTGAAATTCCAGAGGCTTATTGGCCGGGGAAAACTTTGGCCTTTTCCTGCGCCAAATCTTGGGAGAGTGGGACCTCGGAAGCCGCGGCGGCGGGGCGGGTCACGCGCCAGGCTAGAAGTGCAGCCGACGCTACCAGGGCCGAGGCCACCAGAAACGGCGCGCCGGGCACCGTCACGGTGTGCTCGGAAGAAATAAAATGGGCGAACGTCAGCGTGAAAAGCCCCGGGCCGATCAGGCCGGTGATGCCGCTGATGCTGCTGAGCGCGCCCTGAAGCTGGCCCTGTTCCGAGGGTGTGACGCACCGCGTCATGAGGCCTTGCGACGACGGGCCGTAAAATCCCCAGAGGGCTATAATAGGAAGGCCCAATAAGAAGAGTGTACCCGTGGGCGCGAAGCCGTAGATCGCAAAGCCCACGACGGCGCAGCTGAGCGCAAAGACCAAAGCGCGGCGTTCACCGAACCGGGCGACGACAGGTTTCACCAGCGCGCCTTGCACCAGGATCATCATGATGCCGTAGGCGCCCATGGTCAGACCGACGGTGCGTTCGTCCCAGCCGTAGCGATATGTCGTGTAGAGCACAAAGGCGCTGGGAAGGACGTTGTGCGCCAGCGCATAAAGAAAATGCACCAGCGAAAGACCCGAGAGTTCCGGGTGACCGCGCAAGAGGATCAGCGCACCCACCGGATTGGCGCGCCGCCAGGAAAAGGGACGGCGTTTTTCGGGCGCGAGGGATTCGGGCAGCACAAAGATGCCGTAGATCGCGTTGGTGAGACTTAAGCCTGCCGCAACCCAAAACGGCAAGTGCAGATCGATGCTGCCGAGCAACCCGCCAAGAGCCGGGCCCAGCACAAAGCCCAATCCGAAGGCGACGCCGATCAGGCCGAAAGCGCCGGCGCGTTTTTCCGGCGGCATGACGTCGGCGATATAAGCGGTCGACGCCGAGATACTGCTGGCGGTGATGCCGGCAATGATGCGGCCGACGAACAGCCAGGCCAAATTGGGCGAGAGCGCCATCAGCACATAATCGAGACCGAGACCTAAATTGGAGAGAAGCACGATGGGCCGGCGGCCGAACCGGTCCGATAGCGCGCCGGTCAACGGCGAGAACAAAAACTGCATCAGCGCCCAGGCCGTGCCGAAGATGCCGTAGATGGCGGCCGCCTGGGGCATATCGCCGCCCATGAACTTCACCACCAGAGCCGGAAATACCGGGATGATGATGCCCATGGCAATAACGTCGAGCAGCACCGTGAACAGGATGAACGCCACGGCCGCGGAGCGCGGAGCTGTTGCGGGACTACTCATGTGAATGAATGAGAAACGGGCTGGGAAACAGATTGGCGGCCAGCGCCAAGTCTGGAGGCCGCAACATGCCTCGCCATCAAGCTCTCCCCTTTTGCTGCGGACACGTGACACCGGTAAACCGGCGCCCTCCCCCTCACATCCGCCGTGCCAGATTACGGCAAATTGCCTCTCTTTTGAATCCCCCAAGCGGCCTTGCCGCTGTTACCCGCGCGATTGTGAAGTTAAAATGGGGCAAGGATTGACTCATCATGCTGACGATCCGCCCCGCCGAGATCGACGACGCCCCCGCCATCGCCCGGGTCCATGTGGACACCTGGCGGTCGAGCTACGGCGGCATCATTCCGCAGGCCTACCTCGACAGCATGACCGTGCAGAACCGCACCTTCGTCTGGGTGCGTCTTCTTGAGCGGGCCGGGCCAGCCTTCACCACCCTGGTCAGCGAGGACCATGACCAGCGGGTGATCGGTTTTGTCGCGGGCGGGCCCTTGCGGCACCGGGACAAACGCTATCAGGCCGAAATCTCGTCGCTTTATGTGCTTGGCAGCCATCAGCGCGAAAGCCACGGGCGGCGCTTGTTCATGGCGGCGAGTAATCGCCTCGCGCAGAGCGGATTTAAGGGACTGTTCGTCTGGGTGCTGGCCGACAATCCGGCGAAGACGTTCTACGAAAAAGTCGGCGGCGAGGTGGTCGCCGAGACCGTGCGCGACTTCGCCGGAAAACCGCTCAAGGAAATCGGCTACGGCTGGAAAGATATTCCGACGTATGGATGAGGCTATTGCGGCAGGTCAGACTCTGCGGGAATGGCGTCGTCGCGCTTGTCTTCCTCGCGATGAGCAGCGGCGACTTTGCGCAAATCCTTGATCGCCGCATCCAGGACTTTCAGCTTGCCCTCGAGATCGGTGCGGAAGGCCGGCGGCAAATCGCTTTGTAGAAAGCGTGTGACGATATCGGACTGGCGGTTCAACATATTGAGCGCATCGGCCAGGCTGCGGGACTTGGGCATATAGGAGTCGTGTACGCCGCGGAGCGTCGTCATGAGCATGCGGATGAGCGAGCGGATAAACGGATCGGCCTTACGCAGCTTATCGAGCATGATGCGGATCGGCACCACCATGACGGCGGAGTCTTCGAGGGCGAAGGCCGTGGCCATGCGGGGGCTGTCGTCGATGACGGCCATCTCGCCGAACAGCTCGCCGCGCCGCACGGTGGCCAGCGGAATCTTGCGCCCTTGGGCCTCGCGGTACATGCCGACGGCGCCGGAGTTGACGATATAGGCGGCGTCGCCCTTCTCGCCCTGCTTGAACAGGACTTTCCCTTTCGGGAAATTGCCGACTTCAATGGATTGGTCGTCCGTCGCCATCACGCCACCTTATCCCCGCAGCCGCTGGTCTCGCGGCGGGTCGGAACCCTGGCCGCGGCGGCGCGCCTTTGAACATCCACCCCCCGGCCGAGGTTCAAGGCTGGCTTTAGTTTTCGATATTTTTGCGCGCAAAGTCAAAGCATTCCACGGTCCCTAAAGACCAAGGGGGAAACGCTTCGCGCGCGACACCGACTTGAGGTTTCGGCCCGCTGCTAAATCACGGCGGGCTGGGCGTTCAGGTCACCGACCAGGTATTGCCGGCGCGCATCAACTTGTCGAGGTCGGGCGCACCACCTTTGGCGGTGGCTTGGGCTTTGGCTTGAGCTTCCTGGGCGGCGACGGCTGCTTCATAGGATGTCGCCGCCGGATCGCAATAAATCACGCCGAGGACTTCCGGGAAGCTGGGCGGACGCAAGGCGACGAGCAGGCTGGCCAGCACGCGGTTCTTCTCGTCGTGAATCAGGATGTCATTTTCGGTGACGCCGTTCTGGCCGATGACGACGGCCTCGATTTTGAAGGTTTGGGGACTGAAGCGCAGCCCCTTGTTGCCGTCCTTGCCGTAGCGCATGGGCTGGCCGTGCTTCACATGCACTTGCATCTCTGCCGCGACTGCCTTTTCGGTGAAATCGGCGAAGACCGCGTCGTTGTAGACGATGCAGTTTTGGATGATCTCGACAAAGGACGCGCCTTTGTGTTCGCGCGCGCGGCGGAACAGCACGTCCAATTCCTTGGCTTGCACGTCGATACCGCGCGCGATGAAACGCGCGCCGCAGCCCAGCGCGTAGGTGCACGCTTCTGCCGGGCTGTCGACGCTGCCCATCGGGGTTGACGGCGACTTGGTGCCGACACGCGACGCCGGCGAGTATTGGCCCTTGGTGAGGCCGTAGATCTCGTTGTTGAACAGCAGGATGTTCAAATCGACGTTGCGGCGGAGCGCATGGAACAGGTGGTTGCCGCCGATCGACAGCGCGTCGCCGTCGCCGGTGACGACCCAGACATCCAACTCTGGGCGCGCGAGCTTGAGCCCCGTGGCTACCGCAGGCGCGCGACCGTGGATGGTGTGAAAGCCGTAGGTCGCCATGTAGTAGGGAAAGCGCGACGAACAGCCGATGCCCGAAATGAACACGGTGTTTTCAGGACGCGCGCCCATGTCGGCCAGGGATTTGTGCATGGCCTTCAGGATGGCGTAGTCGCCGCATCCCGGGCACCAGCGCACTTCCTGGTCGGAGGCGAAGTCCTTGGCGGTCAGTTTGTCGGGTTGAACTGTAACGTTCATGACTAATTGCTCCCCAGCAGACTGCGAATGGCGCTGCTGACTTCTTCGATTTTAAGCGGCTGGCCGGAAACCTTGAGCAGGCTCTTGGCGTCGACGAGGTACTGGCTCTTGAGCAGCGTCAGCATCTGGCCGTTGTTCATTTCGGCGACGAGCACCTTTTCGTAGTTCTTCAGGAGCGCGCCGAGATTGCGCGGCAGCGGCCAGATGTGGCGGATGTGAATGTGCGAGACGTCGAGGCCTTCCTTCTCGCGCATATTGTGAACCGCGCGGTTGATGGGGCCAAAGGTGGAGCCCCAGCCGACGACGGCGAGCTTGCCCTTGGTATTGCCGATGGCGACTTCCTGCTCAGGGATATCGTTGGCGATATTGTTGATCTTGGCCGCGCGCGTATCGGTCATCTTCTGGTGGTTGGCCGGATCGTAGGAAATGTTGCCCGAGTTGTAGTCCTTCTCGATGCCGCCGATGCGGTGCATAAGCCCCGGCGTGCCGGGCTTGGCCCAGACGCGCGCCAATGTATGTGGATCGCGGATGAAAGGATGGAAGCCTTCGGCCTTGGTGTGGAATTCCACCTTGAAGGGCGCGTAGTCCTTGACCGATGGGATCTTCCACGGCTCGGCGGCATTGGCGATATAGCCATCGGACAGGATCATCACGGGCGTCATGTACTTGGTAGCGAGGCGCACGGCTTCGATGGCGACCTCGAAGCAATCGCCGGGTGAATGCGAAGCGATGACCGGGATTGGCGCATCGGCATTGCGGCCCCACACGGCGATGTACAAATCCGATTGTTCGGTCTTGGTGGGCAGACCCGTGGACGGGCCGCCGCGTTGGGTATTGACGATCACCAGCGGCAATTCAGTCGAGATCGCCAAACCAATCGCTTCAGTCTTGAGCGCGATGCCCGGACCGGACGATGCCGTGACACCGAGCTTACCGCCGTAGGACGCGCCGATGGCAGCACAGCAGGCGGCGATTTCGTCCTCGGCCTGGAAGGTGGTAATGCCGAACTGCTTCAGCTTCGCCAGGATATGCAGGATTGGCGACGACGGTGTGATGGGATAGGACGCTAGCACCATCTCGAGGCCCGCGAGCTGCGCGCCGGCAGCCAGACCCCAGGAGAGTGACTCAGCACCGGAGACCAGGCGATAGACGCCGGGCTCGACTTTGACCGCCGGCATGCTGACCGGCGCGATGTCGCCGGCTAATTCATGGGTCTCGCCGTAAGCGTGACCGGCTTTCAAGGCCGCCATGTTGGCGAGGCCGACCGGATCCTCGGAGCCGAATTTGCGCGCGACATACTCCATGGTCGACTTCATCTCGCGGTCGTACATCCACGACACCAAACCCAACGTCCACAGGTTCTTGGCGCGCAGGGCTTCTTTCTGCGAGACGCCGAAGGGCTTGGCGACTTCCAGCGCCTGCGCCGAGATGTCGATTTCGAGAACGCGGAATTCCTTGAGCGTACCGTCGAGGCGCGGATCAACCGTGAAGCCAGCGCGCTTGATGTCTTTTTCTTTGAAGGCGCCGGAGTCCAGAATCACCAAGCCGCCTTTGCGGATGCCTTTGTAGTTGACCATCAACGCGGCAGGATTGAGTGCCACGAGAACATCGGGCTGATCGCCGGCGGTTTTGACCTGGCGCGACCCGAAGTTGATTTGGAAGGCCGAGACACCGTAAGTCGTGCCGGTAGGGGCGCGAATTTCGGCGGGATAATCCGGGAAGGTTGCCAGTGAATTTCCAGCTAGGGCGGTTTCCTGGGAGAACTGACTGCCAAGGAGCTGCACACCGTCGCCGGAGTCGCCGGCGAAGCGCACGACAATGGCGTCGAGATCGGACTTAGACGCAGAAGGGGACGCGGGCAATCCGTTGCCGCGTGCATCGGCTTGAAGATTCATAGGCTCAATTCTCCCGGCCGGTCCGCGAAAAGTTTCGCGAATCGTGTTCAAAAGACTCCCTCACCCAAGTGTTACTCTAGCGGATAAAGGGGTTTTCTTTAACCAAAAAAGGCCCTGAATCATTGCATGCATCTAAATCAACGGAGCGATGTTCTCCTTAAAGGACGACCCGGAGGCGAACCATCTTCCGGCTGATCCGTTATGGCCTGCCACCAGGTGGAAGGGGTGATCTGCTCAGGCCTTCAAGGCCTTGCGGAAGCGGGCGAGGCCCTTTTCCAGGTCTTCAATCAGGTCTTCCACATCCTCTAGGCCGATATGGAGGCGGATGCCGGGCTGGGGCTCGGTCCAGGGTTTGGCGGTGCGGGCCGCCGTTACCGGGGCAATCAAGCTTTCAAAACCGCCCCAGGAGAACCCCAGGGGAAACAGCTCCATGCCGTCGATCATGGCGTCGACCGCGGCCTGGGAGGTGTTCCGAAAGACCACACCCAGCAAACCCGAGGCGCCGCTGAAATCGCGCTTCCAGAGGACGTGGCCGGGGTCTTCCGGCAGAGCGGGATAAAGCACGCGTTTCACTTCAGGCCGGCCTTGAAGCCAGCGGGCGACCGTCAGCGCGCTGGCCTGGTGCTGGCGCAAGCGTACACCCAAGGTGCGCAGGCCGCGCGTGGCGAGATAAACGTCGTCGGGCGAAACCGCGAGGCCGAGGGCGCCGGCGGTGCTGTGCACACTATGGATGGCCTCGGCCGTTCCCGTCACCGTGCCGATAAGAACGTCGGAGTGGCCGACGATGTATTTGGTGCCGGCCTCGATAGAGAGATCGGCGCCGAGTGTCAGCGGCTTGCAGAACAGCGGGCTGGACCAGGTGTTGTCGACGGCGACCTTGGCGCCGCGCGCGTGGGCGGCGGCGGCGATGGCGGGGATGTCTTGGATCTCGAAGGTCAGCGACCCGGGAGATTCACAAAACACCAGCGTCGTGTTGGGTTTCAGAAGCGCGGCGATACCGGCGCCGATGGTCGGATCGTAATAATCGACGTCAACGCCGAAGCGTTTCAAAAAGCCGGAGCAGAAAGCGCGCGTCGGCCCATAGACCGAGTCCGTGACAAGAATGTGGTCGCCGGCCTTCACACAGCTCAGTATGGCCAGCGTACAGGCGCCGAGGCCGGACGGCGCCAGGGCCGTATCGGCGCCGCCGGCAAGATCGGTGATGGCTTCCTGCAAGGTCCAGTGGGTCGGCGTGCCGCGCCGGCCATAGAACAGTATCTTCTCGTGTTTCTTCAGCACACGCTCGTCGGCGTCGCGCATGGCGGCGACGTTTTCGAAAATCACCGTCGAGGCGCGCACCACCGGCGTGTTGACCACACCGGCATTGCGCTTCTTATTGAGCCCGCCGCGGACGACTCTTGTGTCTTTCTTCATCTTCGGCTTCAGTGCAAAATGAACGACGCGAAAAGGTATAAGCCATTCTTGTCGCGCGCGCGAGACGCGCTTGAAAAAATGGGGACGATGAACACGTTGCGGAAATTTATGCTTCGGGCCGTCGCGGCGGTGGCGTGTGTTTGCCTACTGTCGGCCGCCGCAACGCCGCCGGCTTTTAAGTTTATGAGCCTCGCCTATAACCCCTCGGGCGTGGCAACCACCGCGCAACGGCAGAAGGGTTTCAGTGAAACCACGCTGCGCACCGATTTGCAGCATCTCGTGCCCTATACGCGGGGCATTCGCACCTATTCCACGGAATTCGGCCTGGTCCGCATACCGCCGATAGCGCGTGAGCTGGGCTTGAAAGTCTCATTGGGACTTTGGCTTGGCAAGGATCGTGACAAGAACGATGCGGAAATCGCACGGGGCATTCACGTTGTGCTCGGCAATACCGACGTTATCGACCGGGTTTATGTCGGCAACGAGGCGATCGTGCGCGGCGAGCTGACGGCGGAAGAAGTGATTCCCTATATCGGCCGCATGAAAGACGCGCTCGCGGGGCGCAAGATTCCTGTTGGGACGGCCGAGCCGTGGCATGTTTGGCTCAAGAACCCGGCGCTGGGCGCCGCAAGCAATTTCATCGGCGCGCATATTTACGCTTATCACGACGGTCCACCCGTGGCGGAAGCCGTGGCGTATTTGGATCGTCGTGTTCAGGAATTGCAGGCGGCGTTTCCAGCAAAACCCATCGTCATTGCCGAGACCGGCTGGCCTTGGGCCGGGCGGGTGAATCAAGCGGCCCAACCGTCCGCAGCCGCCCAAGCCGAATACCTGAGGGACTTCCTGCGCCGCGCGGCGCAAGCGCACTACATCTATACGGTTGTCGAGGCTTACGATCAGCCGTGGAAAGCGCCGGAAGAGCAAGGCGCGCTATGGGGCCTGTTAGCCGACGATGGCAAGCCCAAGTTCCCTTTTCAGGTTCCGTAGACTTTCAGGAACATATCGACGGCGGCATCGAGGCGTTTGCTGATGTCCTCGGGCGAGACCGAAGCCAAGACGCCGCAGGCACTGCGCAGCTTGGTATCGCCGCAGACGAGCGCCCTAAATTGCTCGGCGGCGAGATTAGTGTCGGTAATGGCGAGGCGTCCGGCCGCGACTTCGGAGTCCAAATAGGCGCTGACCACTTGCTTGCCGGAATCGGGACCGTTGGCGAAAAGTGTCTTGGCCAGCTCGGGATACTTGCCGCCTTCGGCCAGCATGAGGCGCAGCGCCCCCGCCGTATCGCGCGAGCGTTCTAGGGCATCGAGCCGTGATGCAAAAGCCTTCAGCACCGTGCGCGGATCGCCTTGATGGTTCATCGCGTCGTGCAAAGGTGCTGTGACCATCGCGCAGGCCTGTCCCACCAGCGCTTCCCACAAACCTTGTTTGTTGCCAAACAGCTGATAGACGGTAGAGAGTGAGCCGCCGGAGGTGGCGACGATTTCCTCGAGCGATGTGGCGGCGTAGCCTTTGGTCAGAAATAATTCTTTGGCGGCATCAAGAATCGCCTGGCGGCGTTCGCCCGATGACAGGCGTTTGTGATCGCGCCGCGTGCTGTCACAGGATGGGAAGCCCGCGTTCTGAACATCCGTGGTTTGCAGATCACTCATAAGTAACGCCCCCTCATGCGGCGTAGATTACCTGAGGCTGATGCGTCCTCAAAGTGGGCCTTCCCGAAGAGTCCACCAACCCGCGCCCGCGCAAGTTCTCAAGGCAGGTCACGAAATGGCGTTGGGTATGGGGGCGGTCGTACAACTCAAGCCAGTTCTGTTCGGCAAAGGCGAGGATCGCGGGCTCGTCGTGTTCGGTCTCCCAGAGAATACCCAACAAAGAGGCGAGGTTTTCCTCTTCTTCCCGCATAGCGGCATCGGCGCAGGCGGCGGCGTTGGCCTCAATGATGCGGCCCGTCTCGGGCCCGGCACCGAGGCCAAAATCGTACAGTGCGCGCATCGCGGGCGTTGCGATCTGCCAGTGGGCGATTTCATGAAAGACCACACTAGTCTCAGAGCGCGACCGGATGACGCGGCCATCCCAAGAAAACGCGAGCGCCGGGTCTTCATCAAGCATCGGGATGCCCATGCGCGCGGCAAGAGCGATGGCCTTGGCGCGCCCGGCGTTGAGATCGGCTTTGAAGCCGGGACAAAATATGTGGGTCGCGGCAATGCGCCGAAAGACGGCGCGGGCATCAGCATGGTCCGCGAGGCCCGCATCAAAGATGTCGAGAATCCGCGGCAGCTCGGCTGGGTCTAAGGGTGTCAGAATCATAAGCGTGGTCTTAGCCGAAGGCATCGCGCGGGATCAAGGCAGGGTTTCGATCTGTTCGGGATGGCTTATGTCGATGACCGGCCCGTTGTAGTTCCTTAAGTAGCCGCGCACGCGCACGACCTTGTCCTTGAGCGTGAGGGGATCGAACTTGGCTTTGGTGAAGAGCGGCAAGACGTCGGGCGGGATCGTCGCCGTGAAGTCGGTCAGGAAGTCGGCGCCGAAATTGAGATAAACCCGGCCGCGCACTTTGGCGGCCTCGGCGACCCGGCCCTCGACGATCTGAAAGGTGCCGATGTCCCTGGCAAGAGCCGCGGGGTCCGCCGGACGAACGGCGTAGACCGCATCGGCCCAGATGCCGCGCTTGGCGGCGCGGGCGTCCTCTTCGGCTTTGAGAAGTTCGGGCGCGAACTGGCGATTGTCGGGAAAGGTATAAACGCGCACCCAGCCCTCGCGCAGCAACTCCTCCTGCAGCCATAAGCCGTCGTCGCGCACCGCATGGGCCAGGATGCGGCCATTGCGGTCGCGCGGCGTTGTGCCGAGCCGCAGGGTCACGCTGTGCCCTTTCACCAAAGCCGCCAGCGCCGCTTGCGCACCGGCGCCTTCGGGCCAAGCTGCGAAACCCTTGCGGCCCTTGGGCAGCTTCGGCGCCTGGATGGCGAGTAGACGCACATCGCGCTCACCATTTGCAAGACGCAAGCTGTCGCCGTCCATGACCGCAGCGACGGCGCCGCTGCCGCCGTCTGATAAAGCATCGGGCGGCGCCGCCAGGGCGGGCAAGCCCGCCCAGAGCGCGACAAAAATCCAAGCCTGAAGAATGCGTTTCATGTTGCTGCGGTCCCAATGCAGGAGAGCCAATACATCTTACGTCTTCTTGAAACGCAAACGGCCCCAGAAATACCTGGGGCCGTTTCCTTTTAGGGACTTCGAACTTAAGCGGCGTTCAGAAGCTTTTCCAATTTGGCGGTGGCGGCTTCGGGTTTGATCTTTTCCACGGCCGCGACTTCATGAGCCAGGCGCTCGAGGGCCTGCTCATAGATCTGGCGTTCGCTGTAGGACTGTTCCGGCTGCGAGGCGCCGCGGTGCAGATCGCGCACCACTTCGGCGATGGAGACCGGATCGCCGGAATTGATCTTAGCTTCATATTCCTGGGCGCGGCGGCTCCACATGGCGCGCTTGACGCGCGCGCGGCCCTTGAGGGTCGTCAAAGCGGTTTCCATGACCTTGCGGGTGGAAAGCTTGCGCAGACCGGAATTCTCGACTTTGCGGATGGGAACGCGCAGCGTCATGCGGTCGCGCTCGAAGCTGATGACAAACAGCTCGACCTTCTGGCCTGCGATGGTCTGGGCTTCGATGCTGGTCACTTTGCCGACGCCGTGCGCCGGATAAACCACGAAATCCCCGGCGGAAAACGGCAGGACGGCTTTGATCTCTTTTGATTTTGTTGCGGTCTTGGGCATGTTCGGTCTCTCACTCCACACCAAGGGTTAGTTAGGTCGTCCGTGAGGCCTGATCCCCCAACGGCCGGTTCCGCTGCCTTGCGGTCCGGCTCTTCCACTTCAAGATCCAGGCTGACCCGAACCCAAAACGACGGCCCAGGAAGGGCTAGGGGGCGAGCCGAACATACCCAATCTCGACCGTTAGTCGAAAATTGCGTCTTTTCAATATCTTAACGCAAAAATCTGACGAAATACGGCGGAGAAAAAATAATCCGCCGGTTCGCCGACGGATTGGGATCACCATATCATAAATGGGGGTCGAAAAACAGGCGAAAGCCGCCCGTAGGGGCTTAAGGGTCGAACTTAAAGCCTCACATGAAGCTTAAGCGTTGCTTCCAGGCTTCTCGCTAAGCAGCTGTTTTTTATCGGGTTTATCTTTCCACTCGTCGGCGTCGGCCGGGCTCTCGCCCTTGGAGGTGATGTTCGGCCACTTATCCGCGTATTCTTTATTGATATCTTGCCACGCGGCAGCGGATTCGTCCGAATCGGGAACAATGGCCTCGGCCGGGCACTCGGGTTCGCAGACGCCGCAGTCGATGCATTCGTCCGGATGGATGACCAGCATGTTCTCGCCTTCGTAGAAGCAGTCCACCGGACAGACTTCGACGCAGTCCATGTACTTGCACTTGATGCAGTTTTCGGTGACGACGTAGGTCATGCCTTGGAACTCCCGTCCATCCGCCCGCAATAGTAGGGCAACCCCCGTGAAGGCCTTCTGGGTATTCGATTTAACGGCTCTGCGTCAAGACGCCGTTCCGCAGGTCAGACGGGACGCGAGGTCATGACTGAGGTGAGCAGCCTGCAGGCGCCCCCTGCCGCCGTGCGCAATGCCGGACCCATTTTAGAAGTCTTAAAAGAAGTTTTGGCGCCGCCGGGTTTCACGGGGCACAGCCTGATCGAGATCGCCGCCGGCTCGGGCTATCACGCACCGATTTTCGCCCGGGCCTTCCCTACCCTTACCTGGCAGCCGACCGATGCCGAAGCCGCCGCCCGGGCGTCCATCGCCGCCCATGTGGCGGCAGCGGGGCTGGCCAACCTGCGCCCGCCGTTGGCGCTGGATGTGCTTGAGGACACCTGGCCGGTTGCGGCGGCGGACGCGGTGCTGTGCATCAATATGATTCACATCTCGCCCTGGGAGGCGACCTTGGGACTCTTTCAAGGCGCGCGAAGACTGGGAGCCGGCCTGATCGTGACTTACGGCCCCTACGCCATCGATGGTGACTTTCTGGCCGAGAGCAATGTCGCCTTCGATCAATCCTTGCGCCTTCGCAATCCTGCCTGGGGAATCCGCGACGTCAAAGACGTGGCGCGTGTAGCGGGCGATTGCGGATTCCGCCTTGAGGAAACGCATCGCATGCCGGCCAACAATTTGATTCTGATTTTTAGAAACTAACCCTCGTCATCCCAACCAAATTCGCGCGCAATGTCGCGGCGGTCTTTTTTGGTGGGGCGGCCGGCGCCGCGTTCACGAGTCAACATCGGTTTATAGAGCGGCAGGGCTGCTTGCTCCGAATTTAGTTTTTCTTTCGGCACGGGCTCATCGTAGAGCTGCCGGGCTTCTTCAGCCGGACCGCGCCGTTCGCCCAGCCCCAGCACAGTGACGCTGCGTTTTACGGTTTCAAGAACGACGACGATGCGGTCGCCAACGCGCACAAGGGCGCTGGTCTTTTTGACCTTAGCGCCGTTCAGCGTGACTTGACCGCGCTCGACCAGCTTTTGGGCCAGCGCCCGGGTTTTGCCGAAACGCGCGAACCACAGCCATTTGTCGATGCGTTCGGAGGCGGGTTTCTCGGCAGTCACGAGGGAATCAGCTCCCTGAGCTTGGCGAAGGGCGAGTCCGAAGGCGCTGCGTTCGTGGGCGTTTGCGCGGCCAGACGCTGGGCCTTGATGTGGGGCGGTATGCGGCGGCGCAAGCTGAAGGACAATCCTGCCTCGACAAGTTTCGCCTTGAAGCCCAGCGCCTTCAACACCAGCACACCGGCCTCCATGTTGATCCCCAGCAGCGAGAGTGCGGCGGGTGGAAACACAGCAACCTTTTCCCGAGCAAGGCGCCGGGCTTCGGCGGCGAAGCGCTCGAGCATGTCGATACGATAGGCCGTAGTGCCGATAGGGCGGAATCCACAGGCCACATAGAAGGTCTCGTCAACGTCGTTCACCAAGGGCACCGATACGCGGCCTGCAACCGGCAGCGTCGGCGCTGGAATATTGCGGTGCGCTGCAATCCATAGCAAGCCGCGCAGACGCATGGGCGCGGCCTTCAGGAGTGCTGGAAAGAACACGTGATCCAGGCCAAAGCGGATGCCGAGGCGGGCAAGGGTTTTGCGTTCGTCGTCTTTCAGCAGCGCGAGATGGGCATCGACTTCGCTACGGCGAATGGCGCCCAAGTTTTCCGCCAGCTGAAAGACAATGCCGCGTACGGGCGCAGTGACCGTAGCTTCACGCGCTTTCGCCAATGGCGCACATACGTCGGCGATATGGGCGTTGAGCCAGGCGCGCAGCCTGGCTTCCACACGCAGGCGGGCGGGCGCTTCGACGCGCTCGTCGACGGGCAGAAAAATCTGCGGCTTCAGGCGTTCAGGTCCCGCCATCAGCGACGCCACCGGCTCACCGCGCCAGATCACGCGCGCGGAGTCGTCGAGGGTAAATGCGTCATCGGCATCGGCGGCGATGGCATCCACCCGCGCGGCCATGACCGGCCGGAGTGCGGCGTTAGCAGCGCCCAGCACCGCGCGGTCGGCGGTGCGAAGACCTGTGCGGTCGGCCTGGAAGCTCAAGCCTTCCAGATGGCCGAGGCGGTGGCCTTCGACTTCGACAATGCCGTCCTCGGCCACATCAGCCGATATGAGATCGTTGCCGCGCAGGCGCTTGACGAGATGAGAGGTCCGGCTGTCGACGAACTGCTTGGTGAGCTTCTCGTGCAGCGCGTCGGACAGGCGGTCCTCGACCTCGCGCGTGCGTTCCTGCCAAGCCAGGCCATCGCTCATCCAATCGCCGCGATGGGCGATATAGGTCCAGGTGCGGATGGCGGCGATGCGGTCCATGATGGTGTGCATGTCGCCGTCGGTGCGGTCGATGGCTTTGACGTGACCTGCCACCCAATCTTCCGGCAGCATCTCGTCGCCTTGGCTGAGGTGTTGGAAGACCTGGGCCATGAAGCGCGCGTGCATTTCCGGCTTCACTTTGCGGAAGTCCGGCACCTGTGCCACATCCCACAGCAGCCGCAAACGGGTGCGCCCGTCGGCACGCGCTCGGATGTCGGCGTCTTTGGTCATGGCTTCCAGCACCAGCTGGTCCTCGGCCGGCGGCGGCCGAATTAGCGACGGCGACGGCGGCGCATACTTCAAGGAGCCCAGCAAAGCTTCGAGCGAGGTAAACTTGAGATCGGTGTTGCGCCAGAACAGGGTTTGCAGCGGCGGAAATTCGTGGGCCTCGACGCGGACGATGATGTCGGGATCGATCTCAGCCGTATCGGCCGTGACGCCAAAAGTGCCGTCGTTCATATGCCGCCCGGCGCGGCCGGCGATCTGGGCCACTTCCGACGCCGCCAGCGCGCGGGGCGCACGGCCGTCGAACTTCATCATGGAGGCGAAGGCGACATGGTCCACGTCCATATTGAGGCCCATGCCGATGGCGTCGGTCGCCACCATGTAATCCACGTCGCCGCTTTGATAGAGCGCCACCTGGGCGTTGCGGGTGCGCGGAGATAGGGCGCCCATGACCACGGCCGCGCCGCCGCGATGACGGCGGATCAGCTCCGCGATGCCGTAGACCTCGGACACCGAGAACGCCACCACAGCGGATCGGCGCGGTAATCGTGTGAGTTTCTTGGCGCCGGTATAGAGCAGCTTGGAAAAACGCGGCCGGGTGACAAAGTGCACGCCGGGCACAAGCTTGCGGATCAGCGGTTTGACGGTTTCGGCGCCGAGAAACATGGTCTCGACGTCGCCGCGCGCATGCAAGAGGCGCTGGGTGAAGACATGGCCGCGATCGGCGTCGGCGGCCAGTTGGATTTCATCGACCGCGAGAAAAGCCACGCGCCGGTCCAAGGGCATGCTTTCGACGGTGCAGATGTAATAGCGCGGATTGGGCGGGATGATTTTTTCTTCGCCGGTGATCAGCGCGGCGGCCCCAAACCCGCGCATTTTCACGACGCGGTCGTAGTTCTCGCGCGCGAGCAGGCGCAAGGGAAAGCCGATCATGCCCGAGGCATGACCCATCATCCGATCCATGGCGAGATAGGTCTTGCCGGTGTTGGTGGGACCCAACACGGCGGTCACTGTTGGCCCGCCGCTAGTGCCCCGTTCCCGAAATGCGTCACTCATGGCAGCGGCCCGCGCAAGGCATTTCGGGAACCAAAGGGCACTAGCAAATATTTGAATCTAGTGCCGCTTTCGATCAGAAGTTCCTGACGCGGGTGTCCGAGGACGCCGTACACGAACTTCTGATCGGCGGCACGAGTAGGCGGCGGGCCCCCGTTTGATTTAGGTATGAAGCGGAATTCAGCGGTCATGACCGCCGGCTCTTTGCGAATAGTCGCGCTAGGTTACAGCGATCAGCCGGCGACGACGGGACTGTGCCGGGGATCACGCCAACGCCGCGCGACATATTCCTTCAAGCGTCGCTGCATGGTGGCGAAGGCGTCGCGCACGGCAATGTTGACGTCCTGGCGATCCTTCAGCGCCGTGGGATCCTTGGGGTCGCGCTTGACCACCAACTCCTCGCCCGGCACTTCGACTACGATGGAAACGTGGAAGGGCTGATCCTTGGTGACAAATTTGGTGGGGCTGCGGTGATGCCTCTCCACCACCACGCGGCAGCCGGTGATGCGGTCGAAGAAGTGTTCGAGTTTGGAGACTTTCTCGCGGATGCGGGTTTCCACCGCATCGGACTTGTCGATACCGTGAAAGCTGATTTGGACAGGGATTTGCATGTAAGGCTCCGCTAAAGTTGAACGGGCGCCCGGCAAGGATAAACGGCGAACTGAACCGTAGAAAACCTCACCGTCGGGGCGTAATCATGAGCCCAACCGGGCCCCTCGCGCAACACCAAGAGCAACTTCAAACGCAGAAAAATGTCTGGGCAAGGCTGAAACAAATTGCCCGCCCGCCACTCAGCCGGAGTCGCGAGAGGTCATGCCCCTTGCCAGAAGCCGCTCTTCATCTCATATCTGCGGCGCGCGGCCCTTTTGCAAGCGGCGGCGGTGGAATATGCAGCAGAAATCGGACCTGACGACATGACAGAAAAGACATCCTCCCCCAAAGCTGAAACCCGGGAATTCCAGGCCGAGGTAGCCAAGCTTCTCGATCTGGTGGTGCACTCGCTCTATTCGAATCGGGAGATTTTCCTCCGCGAGTTGATTTCCAACGCTTCCGACGCCTGCGACAAGCTGCGCTATGCCGCGCTGACGGACTCAAAGCTGCTGGACGATAAGAGCGGCGACTTCGCCATCCACATCGCCGTCAACAAAACCGGCAAGACGTTGACCATCAGCGACAACGGCATCGGCATGAACCACGACGAGCTGATCGCCAACTTGGGCACCATTGCCAAGTCGGGCACGGCGGAGTTCTTGAAGGCGGTTGGCGACAGCAAGAAAGACGTCAACCTGATCGGCCAGTTCGGCGTTGGATTCTATTCGGCCTTCATGGTCGCCGACCGTGTCGAAGTGGTATCGCGCAAGGCCGGCGATCCCAAAGGCTGGACCTGGAGCAGCGACGGCAAAGGCGCTTTTACGGTCGCCGAGGCGCCGGACGCCGCGCGCGGGGCGCACATCACCCTGCACATGAAGAAGGACGCCGAGGAATTTTTGGAGCCGCAGCGTCTACACCAGATCGTCAAGACCTATTCCGATCATATCGCCCTGCCGGTGATCCTTGACCCCATCGCCGACGACCCGAATAAGAAAGATGGCGAACCCAAGGCGGAAACCCTCAATAGCGCCTCAGCTTTATGGATGCGCCCGAAGAACGACGTGACGCCGGAGCAGTACAAGGAATTCTATCACCACGTCGGCCACGCCTTCGACGAACCCTGGCATACGCTGCACTACCGTGCCGAGGGCGCTATCGAATACACGGCGCTGTTGTTCATTCCGACGCAGAAGCCCTTCGACCTGTTCCACCCGGAACGCAAAGGTCATGTGAAGCTTTACGTCAACCGCGTGTTCATTTCCGATCAGCTAGAAGGTTTAATGCCGCGGTATCTGCGCTTTGTGCGCGGCGTGGTGGATTCCTCCGACCTGCCGCTCAACATCAGCCGCGAGATGCTGCAGAACAATCCGACCCTGAAGAAAATCCAGGCCGGCATCGCCAAGCGGCTATTGAAGGATCTGAAGGAGCGCGCCGAGAAACCTGAGGACTATGCCGCGTTCTGGAACGCCTTCGGTTCGGTTTTTAAGGAAGGCCTCTATGAGGAGTTCGAGCGTCGCGACGATCTTCTGGAACTGGCGCGCTTCACGTCGACGGCCGTCGACGGCCTCGTCAGCTTGAAGGATTACGTGGGCCGCATGAAAGAAGGCCAGGACGCGATCTATTACATTACGGGCGAGAGCGCGGCGGTTTTGAAAAACAGCCCGCAGGTGGAAGGCTTCCTGGCCAAGGGCATCGAAGTGCTTCTGCTCACAGATCCCATTGACGAATTCTGGGTACCCACGGTTGGCGCCTACGACAAGAAATCCTTCAAGTCCGTGGCCGAAGCCGGCACGGATCTTTCAGCCATCAAGGGCCAGGACAAAAAGGACGATGCCAAGGACGAAGCGCCCGCCGATGAGATCAAGGCGCTGGTGGAGAAACTCAAAGCTAGTCTCGGCGAGGCCGTGGCCGATGTAAAAGTGTCCCACCGCCTGACCGGCAGCCCGGTGTGTCTCGTGGCCGATACGGGCGGTATGAGCCTGCATCTCGCGCGCATGCTGAAGCAGCACGGCGAGAATCCCGCGGGCGTCATCCGCAAGGTGCTGGAGATCAATCCCAAGCATCCGCTGATCAAGCGCCTCGGCGGCGTGAGCGGCGCGGCTTTGGACGATGCCGCACATCTGCTGCTGGATCAGGCCCGCATTGTTGAGGGCGAGGCCGTTCCCGACCCGGCGGCTTTCGCCAAACGGCTGTCGGCTTTCCTTGAAAAGGGCCTCGCTAAGGACTAGTGCCCCTTGGGCGATTACAAAAGGGTTATCGGCGCGAAGAGCCCGCGACAGTCGCGGCTTGGTAGCGCTACGATGGCAGCCGGCAACAACTTAGGTGGGCCTCTATGACTGAACCTGTGACGGAACCTGTGACGGAACCCCGGGAATCACGCGTGTCATCGCTTTTAAAGGAAGCCGGAACGGTCGCCATCGCGCTCGGCTTCGCGCTGATCGTGCGCGTTGTGGCGGCCGAGCCTTTCAACGTTCCCAGTTCCTCCATGGTGCCGACGCTGCTGGTGGGCGATACGCTCATCGCCGGCAAGTACGCCTACGGGTACAGCAAGTTCTCGGCGCCCTTTGACATACTTCCGGATTTCAAGGGCCGCGTCATGAACCGCGCGCCCAAACGCGGCGACGTCATCGTCTTCCGCCTGCCGCGCGATACCTCGATTAACTATGTCAAACGCCTGATCGGCCTGCCCGGCGACCGCATTCAGATGAAAGAGGGGCGGCTTTATATCAACGGCGAGATTGTGCCGCGCGAGGACGACGGCGACTACAAAGCGCCCTACAACGGCCGCGAGCGGAACTTGCACAGCTACGTTGAGACCCTGCCCGGCGGCGTGTCCCACGAAACCCTGGAACTGTCGGACAACGGCCCTTACGACTCAACATCGGAATATGTCGTGCCGCCCGACCACTATTTCATGATGGGCGACAACCGCGACAACTCACTCGATAGCCGGGTGCCATCCGAGCACGACGGCGTTGGCTTCGTGCCGGTGGAGAATTTGGTCGGCCGCGTCGACCGCATCATGTATTCGCGCGATCCCAGCGTGCCGTGGTGGGATTTGCCGGAGCTGGTGCAGACCTTCCGGCCCGAACGGTCTTTCGCCGCCGTTCAATAAGAACTCGAAAAGAAAAACCCCCGCATCAAAAATGACGCGGGGGTTTTTTGTTCCTGGGATTACGCCGCGAGGCTGCGCAGGACGTATTGCAACACGCCGCCGTTCTTGTAGTAATCGAGCTCGCCCGAGTTATCGATGCGGCACATGACCGTGATCGTTTCCGACTTGCCGTTGGCGCGATTGATCGCGACCTGCACGTCGCCCAAGGGCTTCAGGCTGCTCAGGTTCTTGATGTCGAAGGTCTCGGTGCCGTCGAGAGCAAGGGTCTTGCGCGTCATGTCGCCCTTGAACTGCAAGGGCAGCACGCCCATGCCGACGAGATTGGAGCGATGGATGCGCTCGAAGCTTTCGACAATCACGGCCTTGACGCCCAAGAGGTTGGTGCCCTTGGCCGCCCAATCGCGCGAAGAACCGGTGCCGTATTCCTTGCCGCCGATGACAACCAACGGCGTGCCGTCCTTCTGGTACTTCATGGCGGCGTCATAGATTGGCATGACTTCGCCCGAGGGCTGGTGCTTGGTGATGCCGCCTTCGATACCCGGCACCATTTCATTCTTGATGCGGATATTGGCGAAGGTGCCGCGCATCATGACTTCGTGATGCCCGCGGCGCGCGCCGTAGGAGTTGAAATCTTTCTGCGCCACGCCGTGCTCGAGCAAATACTTGCCGGCCGGGCTGTCCTTCTTGATGGAGCCGGCGGGGGAGATGTGATCGGTGGTGACGGAATCACCCAGGATCGCCATGGGACGCGCGCCGACGATGTCGACCAAGGCCTTGGGCTTCGCGGTCATGCCGACGAAGTAGGGCGGATTGGCAACATAGGTTGATTGCTGATCCCAGGCGTAGGTCTCAGACTTGGTAGCTTTCACGGCCTGCCAAGGCGCCGGGCCTTTGAACACATCGGAATAACGCGTGGCAAACATCTCGCGCGTCAGGAACTTCTCGATGAATTCGGCGACTTCCTTGGCGGTCGGCCAGACGTCTTTGAGATAGACCGGTTTGCCGTCGGAGCCTGTGCCCAAGGGCTCGGTCATGATGTCCTTCCGCATAGAACCCAGCAGCGCATAAGCCACCACCAGCGGCGGCGAAGCCAGGTAGTTGGCCTTGATATGCGGGCTGATGCGGCCTTCGAAGTTGCGGTTGCCCGACAGCACGGCGGTGACAACGAGATCACCGGTCTCAATGGACTTTGTGACGTTGTCGTCCAGAGGCCCTGAGTTGCCGATGCAGGTAGTGCAGCCATAGCCGACGGTGTTGAAACCGAGCGCGTTGAGGTCGGCGGTGAGGCCGGCCTTATCGAGATAGTCGGTGACGACTTGCGATCCCGGCGCCAGCGACGTTTTCACCCAAGGCTTGCGCGTGAGGCCCTTGGCGCGGGCTTTGCGCGCCAGCAGACCGGCGGCGAACAGCACCGACGGGTTGGAAGTATTGGTGCAGGACGTGATGGCGGCAATGGCGACATCGCCGTCTTCCAGCGTGGCCTTAGCGCCGGCACCCATAAGTCCCGCGATCGGCGACGATGCCGGCGAGGCGTGGGCAAAGCCGTCTTTGAGGGCCTTGTCGAATTCCTTGCTGGCGGCCGAGAGCGAGACGCGGTCCTGCGGACGTTTCGGTCCGGCCAGCGACGGTTCGACCGTGCTGAGATCAAGCGCTAGCGTATCGGTGAATTCCGGATCGGGTGTCTTCTCGTCGTGCCACATGCCTTGCGCTTTGGCATAGGCCTCGACCAGCGCCACGCGCGCCGGATCGCGGCCGGTGAAGGTGAGATAGCGGATGACTTCCTTGTCGATGGGGAAGAAGCCGCAGGTGGCGCCGTATTCCGGCGCCATGTTGGCGATGGTGGCGCGGTCGGTCAGCGACAGGTCGGTGAGGCCGGGGCCGTAGAATTCCACGAACTTGTTGACCACGCCTTTCTTGCGCAGCATCTGCGTGACCGTCAGCACGAGATCGGTGGCGGTCATGCCTTCTTTCAGCTTGCCGGTGAGCTTGAACCCGACGACTTCCGGAATCAACATGGGCGTCGGCTGGCCCAGCATGGCGGCTTCGGCTTCGATGCCGCCCACGCCCCAGCCCAGCACCGCGAGGCCGTTGACCATCGTTGTATGGCTGTCGGTGCCGACGAGGGTGTCGGGATAGGCCAGCGTCTTGCCGTTCTCTTCGCCGGTCCAAACAACCTGCGCCAGATACTCGACATTGACCTGATGGCAGATGCCGGTACCCGGCGGCACAACGCGGAAATTGTTGAAGCCCACTTGGCCCCAGCGCAGGAATTTGTAGCGCTCGCCGTTGCGCTCGAATTCCAGATCGATATTTTTCTGCAAGGATTCAGGACCAGCGTAGGCGTCGACCATCACCGAGTGATCGATGACCAGATCGACCGGCGACAATGGATTAATTTTCTGCGGATCGCCGCCGAGGGCCTTGATGGCGTCGCGCATGGCGGCGAGGTCGACCACGGCCGGCACGCCGGTGAAGTCCTGCATCAGCACACGCGCCGGACGATAAGCGATTTCGGCGTCGGATTTTTTGGCCTTCAGCCAGGCCGCCAGGGCTTTGACGTCGTCAACCGTGACCGTGCGCCCGTCTTCGTAGCGCAGCAGGTTTTCCAAAAGCACTTTGAGCGAGAACGGAAGCCGCGAGATGTCGCCGAGTTGCTCAGCCGCAACGGGAAGGCTGAAATAGTCATAGCTTTTGGCACCGACCGTCAGAGTGCGGCGGACTTTGAGGGTGTCATGACCACTGAGCGGCATGGGGGCTCCTTCACGAGCTGCGCGTTAAAGATACGGCCGGACCGGAGGAAGGGAATTATGGCACCCGAAACGAACGGCCCTGTAACCGGCCTTGGCGCCTGCAGCGCGATACGTTCCCTGACCCCGACCGGTTGTAATCCGGTTTTCGCCGGTGAAACAGCCACATCCCACGCCCAAAGTCCAGGGGTCCCGTTGTGGAAGAATGGCACAACCCCTTGTATGACTTAAATATTTAGACTTGTGCAAAGCACAACGACGAGGCCGGCGGACGCGGCCGCGGCGGCACCTCCAGGCCTAAAAATTCCCTGCAAAATCAAGGCGCACCCCTGGTAGCGGCGGTTCGCTCTGCTATGGTCCGGCCCATGACCGGGGACACCTCTGCGCCGCTGACCTTCTCGGGGACCAACCTGGCCTGCCGGCGGGGCGGCCGGCTGGTTTTTTCACAGCTCAATTTCACGCTACCGCCCGGCGGGGCCCTGGTGTTGCGGGGGCCCAACGGCAGCGGCAAGACCACTTTGCTGCGGCTTTTGGCGGGGCTGACCCCGGCCACGGCGGGACAGCTGGCCTGGAACGGCGCACCCATCGACGACCCCGAAGCCCATGCGGCGCGGCTGCGATTCATCAGCCATCTGGATGCCGTCAAACCGGCGCTGACCGTGACCGAGAACTTGAGCTTCTGGATGGAAGTTTGGTCGGGCAAAGCCGTTGAATCCGGCATCGTCCGCGCCATGGAGGCGATGGATCTAAAGCGCCTTGCGTCTTTTCCGGCGCGTCTGTTGTCAGCAGGACAGCGCCATCGTCTGGCGCTCGCGCGGCTGATAGTGGCGCCGGCGCCGCTGTGGCTTTTGGACGAACCGGGCAATGCGCTGGACGACAGTTCGCTGAAGGCGCTCGCGCGCATCATCGCCGATCACCGCGCGCAGGGCGGCATGGTGATGGTTGCCAGTCACGGGGCGGCCTTTGTCAGCGACGGCGCAACCTTGGATCTCGCCGCCTTCACGCCCAGCGACGTGTCGCATTGGAGCGACGCTGAAGAAGGCGAGAAATGAGCGTATTTACAGCAGTTCTTGCACGCGACCTGCGGCTTGCCCTGCGCCAGAGCGCCGACAGCCTCACCGTAGTTGCTTTCTTCGCCATCGCCACCGTGCTGTTTCCCTTCGGCGTCGGCCCCGAGGCCAGCGTGCTCGCGCGCATCGCCGGCGGCGTGGTGTGGGTGACGGCCCTGTTGGCGGCGCTGTTATCGCTGGACCGAATCTTCACCGTCGACTACGAGGATGGCACCTTGGATCAACTCGTCCTGACCGGCGCGCCTTTGCCGGTGGTGGTGCTGGCCAAGGTCGTCGCCCACTGGCTGACAACGGGTGTGCCGCTGATCATCATATCGCCGGTTCTCGCCGTGACGTTGCACCTGCCCGCCGCCGGCTATGGGCCGTTGATGCTGGCCCTCCTTCTCGGCACGCCGACGGTCAGTTTGGTGGGCGCGGTGGGTGCTGCTTTGGTGTTGGGCACACGCCGTGGCGGCGTGCTGTTGTCGCTCTTGATCCTGCCGCTTTATATCCCGGTGCTGATCTTCGGAACCGCCGCCATCGAAGCCACCGTTACGGGCGTCTCGGCCGGGCCCATGTTGACGGTCCTGGCGGGCTTTATGGTGCTGGCTTTGACGCTCAGCCCCTGGGCAACCGCTGCTGCACTGCGGCAAGCCGTCGAATAGCCGGATTCGTGTTACAAATTCGTACTCTAGACGTGACCTAGATTTCAGTGGGGAACAGGTCGGAATCCACCCGCGCCGTCTCTATATTTATACTTATATTTAGTGTGGCGGCACTTGGCCGCCTGCGATAAACCATCGCAGTTATTAAGGAAAAAGCGTCGTGCACAGGTTCGCCAATCCGACCCAGTTCATGCGGATCGCCAACGCCATCTATCCGTGGGCGGCGGGCCTGTCGGTGATTCTGTTTCTGATCGGGCTGCCGATCGCCCTCATCACTTCGCCGCCCGACTATCAGCAAAGCGAGACCGTACGCATCATGTACGTCCATGTCCCGTCGGCGTGGTTGGCCTTGATGATCTACGGCATCATGGCCGGCGGCAGCGCCGCCTTCCTGATTTGGCGTCATCCCATGGCGAATTTGGCCGCCAAGGCTTCGGCGCCCATGGGCGCGGTGTTCACGGGCCTCGCGCTTATCACAGGTATGCTCTGGGGCCAGCCCATGTGGGGCACGTTTTGGGTCTGGGATGGGCGCCTGACATCTTTCCTGATCCTGTTTTTCCTCTATCTCGGCTACCTCGCGCTCGGGGACGCCTTCGAGGATTCCGAACGCGGCGACAAAGCCGCTGCGATCCTTTGTCTTGTCGGATCGGTCAACATCCCGATCATTCACTTTTCGGTGGAGTGGTGGAACACGCTGCACCAGCCGTCGATCGTGAAATTGGGTGGAGACGGCGTTAAGTCGACTGTCGACGGCTCGATCCTGTTGCCGCTGTTCCTCATGCTGGGCGCGTTCACCTTTTATTACTTCGCGGTGCTGGTCTTGCGGCTGCGCAGCGAACTGCTGGCCGCCAAAATCCGTAACGCGCGCATGAGCCAAGTAGCGACGCATGCGGCTATCGACCCGGCGGCGGAAGGCCGCCTTTTTGTAGATAGCGCGCGTTTACCGCGCGCGTCGGCAGAATAGGCACGCCATGGACACGCTGATGAATTACTTGGCGATGGGCGGATACGCGGCGTGGGTCTGGCCGTCTTACGGCTTAGCTACGATCGGTGTCGTCGGCGTGTTGCTCGTGAGCCGGCGGACACTCAAAACCCGCGAACGTGAATTCGAAATGTTGAAGAATGCACGCCGTGGCGGAGGACAGTCATGACACGCAAACGTCAGCGGCTTTATTTTGTCGTGCTGGGCATGCTGGGCTTGGGCGTCGGCACGGCCTTAGTGCTGACGGCCTTCCAGGACAACATCGTTTTCTTCCGCAGCCCCACCGACGTCGCCGAAGGCAAGGTCGCCGCCGAGCGCTTTCAAATCGGTGGCCTGGTGGAGGACGGCAGCTTGGTGAAAAACGGCGAGGACATCTCGTTCTCGGTGACCGACCTGAACAATTCGATGAAGGTGAAATACCGCGGCCTGTTGCCGGACCTGTTCCGCGAAGGCCAGGGCGTTGTCGCATCAGGCCGCTTGGGACCGGACGGTGTGTTTGTCGCCAATGAAATATTGGCCAAGCACGACGAGAACTACATGCCGCGCGAAGTCGCCGACGCCTTGAAAAAGAGCGGGCGCTGGAACGAAGGTGCTGAGGGTGGCCCAGTACCAAGCGAAGCGGGGCCGAAAGGCATGACGCCGGCCTCGACCGCACCTAAAGAAGCACCCTAACCGCATAGGTCCTAGATGTTCATCGAACTCGGTCACTTTGCGCTGGCCCTCGCCCTGGTGGTGGCGCTGGTTCAATCCGTCATTCCGCTGATGGGAGCTCAGCGCGGTAATGCGGCCTGGATGGCCGTGGCCAAGCCGGCGGCGCTGTTGCAGCTGGTTTTGATCCTCTCCGCCTTCGCAGCACTTATGCACGCCTACGTGACATCGGATTTTTCGGTGGTCGCGGTTTATGAGAATTCTCACACCCTGCAGCCCTTGATGTACAAAATCGCCGGCGTCTGGGGAAACCACGAGGGTTCGCTGGTCTTGTGGGTCAGCATCCTCGCCGTGTTCGGCGCGAGTGTCGCGGTCTTCGGCGGCAATCTGCCGCCGGCGCTGGCCGCGCGCGCGCTGGCCGTGCAAGCCATGATCAGCGTCGGCTTCATCGCCTTCATTCTGTTCACGTCCAATCCCTTCTTACGCATCCTGCCCGCGCCGCTGGAAGGCCAGAGCCTGAACCCGCAGCTGCAGGACCCCGGCCTCGCCATCCATCCGCCCATGCTCTACATGGGCTATGTCGGCTTCTCGATGGCGTTCTCTTTCGCCGTGGCAGCGCTGATCGAAGGCCGCGTCGATGCCGCCTGGGCGCGCTGGGTGCGCCCGTGGACCCTGGCGGCCTGGATCTGCCTGACCATGGGCATCGGCCTTGGCAGCTGGTGGGCCTATTACACCTTGGGCTGGGGCGGCTGGTGGTACTGGGACCCGACCGAGAACGCCTCGTTCATTCCCTGGCTGACGGGCACGGCCCTGCTGCATTCGGCGATTGTGGTCGAGCGCCGCGAAGCCCTGAAGAGCTGGACTGTTCTGCTGGCCATCGTCACCTTCTCGCTGTCCTTGGTGGGCACCTTCCTGGTGCGCTCGGGCGTGCTGACATCGGTGCATGCTTTCGCCGTCGATCCGTCGCGCGGCGTGTTCATTCTGGTGCTGCTGGCCATTGCCATCGGAGGATCCTTGACGCTTTACGCCGTGCGCGCGCCGGCCATGCAGGGCGGCGGGATGTTCGCGCCCATCAGCCGCGAGGGCGGACTGTTAATCAACAATCTTCTTCTGACCACGGCCGCAGCCACCGTGCTCTTGGGCACGCTCTACCCGCTGTTCACCGAAGTCTTGAGCGCCAACAAAATCTCCGTGGGCCCGCCCTACTTCAACGGCGTGTTCATTCCGCTGATGGTGCCCTTGGTTATCGTTATGGGGATTGGTCCGCGTCTCGCGTGGAAGCGCGGCGACCTGGCGGGCGCTCTGTCGCGCATCAAAATCGCGGCCGGCGCGTGCGTTCTGATGTTCGTGGCCTCGCTGTTCCTCAACGGCATGAGCCTGATCGATATCGGCGGCGGCTTCGGTCTGGCCATGGCGGCGTGGCTTGGCGTCGCAAGCTTCAGCGAATGGGCCGACCGCGTGAAGCTCACGCGCAGCGGGGCTTGGACGCGCATCAGCAATCTGCCGCGCTCGGCTCACGGCATGACCATCGCCCACTTCGGCATGGCGGTGCTGATCGCCGGCGTCGCCAGCGCGGCCGCCTGGAAACAGGAACGCATCCAAACCATGACGCCCGGCCAATCGGTGGAGCTCGCCGGCTACACTCTGACCTTCCAGGGCGTGCAGATGATCAAAGGCCCAAATTACGACGCGGGCCAGGCCACCATCGTTGCCTCGAAGAACGGGCGCGAGATCGCCACCATGCATCCGGAGCTGCGCGCCTATGTCCAGCCGCCGCAGCAGACGACTTACACCTCGATCCACACCACGCTCTTCGCCGACCTCTATTCCGCCCTGGGCGAGGCCCAAGGCGATAACGGCGCCTATGTGACGCGCTTCTACTATCAGCCGCTGGTGCCCTTCGTGTGGTACGGAGTCGTGCTGATGGCCTTCGGCGGCTTGGTATCCCTGAGCGACCGCCGACATCGCGTGGGCGCGCCCCAACGGGCCACGCAGCGCGCCACAGCCAGCGACGCTCTGCCCGCGGCGGCCGAGTAGTCATGACCGAGTCTGTGCCCCAGCCTTCGTCCACCGCACCACGCGGCAAACGCTGGCCCTATTTGATTCCGCTGGCAGCGCTGCTGGCGCTGGGCGGCGTCTTCGCCAAACGTCTGTTCGATGTGGAAAATGGTGTCGAGATCAGCGCCATCCCCACGGTGTTGCTCAACACCCCAGCGCCCGCGTTTGACCTGCCGCCGCTGCCGGGAAGCGATCAGGGTCTGAAGAGCGACGAGCTAAAGGGCCAAGTGTATCTGGTCAATTTCTGGGGCTCGTGGTGTCCGACCTGTGTCTATGAGCATCCGGTGTTGATGCAAATCGCCAAGGACGGCGAGGTGCCGCTGTATGGCATCGATTGGCGCGATACGCCTGAGAAAGGTTTGGCCTTTCTCAGCCAGCGCGGCAATCCGTTCACCCGCATCGGCCAAGACCCGCACAGCAAGGCCGCCATTGGTTTCGGCGTAGCCCTGGCGCCTGAGAGCTTTATCGTCGATAAGAAGGGTATCATCCGCTACAAGCAGCCGGGCCCGATCACGGCCGCAGCGTGGCGCGACGATATCTTGCCCAAGATCAAAGCGCTCCAAGCCGAGCCATGAAACGCCTCATTCTCGCCCTCGCCCTGCTCTGCGCCCTTCCGGCGAATTTTTTGTTTTGCGCCGTTCCGGCGTGGGCCGTCGAACCCGACGAAATGCTGAGGGATCCGGCGCTGGAGGCGCGGGCCCGCGAAGTCAGCAAGGGACTTCGCTGTGTCATTTGCCAGAACGAAACTATCGACGAATCTCATGCCGAGATCGCCCATGATATGCGTATTCTCGTGCGCGAACGCGTGACCGCCGGCGACAGCAATCAGCAAATCCTCGACTATATGCACAGTCGTTATGGCGACTACGTGCTCCTGCAGCCACGGTTCACGACCGCCACTTTCATCCTGTGGCTCGCGCCCCTTGTTATTTTGATGCTCGGCGGCCTAGCGGTTGCGTCGCGGCTGAAGCGCGGCGGCCATGAGGTCGCGCCCCTTACACCTGAAGAGGAAGCGGCTCTCGCCTCCTTCAACGATTCCGGAGACAAAGCGCCATGATCACCTGGGTAATAATGGCCGTTCTGGCCATCGCCGTGATCGGCGTTCTCTTGTGGCCCTTGTTCAAGACGCCGGCGGCGGTTCAAGACCGCGCAGCTTACGACATGACGATCTTTCAGGATCAGCTGAAGGAAGTCGACCGCGATATCGAGCGCGGCGTGCTGACGCCCACCGAGGCCGACGCCGCGCGCCTGGAGATCCAGCGCCGCATCCTGGCGGCAGACAAAGCGCCCGCGGAGACTCATGCCGCCGGCTCGCGCCGCACGCGCATGATCGCAGCCGCCGTCGTAGCCGTGGTGGTGCCGGTGATCGCAGCCGGCATTTATTTGAAAGTCGGTACACCTGGATTGATGGGCGGGGTTTCGGAAGACGCCGCGCGCGAAGCCGCCCAGAACGCGGAAATCAACCGGATGATCACGGAGTTGGCCGCCAAGGTCGAGAAAGACCCCAAGGATGTTGATTCCGCGGCCTTGCTCGCACGCAGCTATGCTATGACTGGGCAGTTCCCTGAGGCGGTGAATGCCTTTAAGCACCTCTTGGTGCTGGATCCCAGCTCCGTCAACTTCGCCAGCTACGGCGAAGCCGCGGTCTATGCCAACGACGGCAAGGTCAACAAGGAAAGCCACGATGCCTTTGTGAAGGCGCTGACGCTGGACAGGGAAGAGCCGCGCGCGCGCTTCTATCTGGGTCAGGAACAGGCCGATAACCGAGCCTTTGAGAACGCGCTTTCCATCTGGCGCGAGTTGGTCGACACCTCGCCCGGCGATGCGCCGTGGCTGGCCATGGTGAAGGACCGCATGGCCGACGCCGCCAAGGAGCTCAATATCCCGGTCATGGCGTCCGATCCCAAGCATGCGCTGGAATTGATTCCCACCGAGGAACTGGCGCTGGCGCGCGTGCAGGCCGCCGCCCCCCCGGCGGCCCTGATGCCCCTGGGTCCGATGGGGGGTCCCATGGCCGCCCTGGCGGCGCCCAAAGCGCCTGAGCAGATGCCGCCCGAGACCATCAAGATGATCGAGGGGATGGTGGGCGGTCTGGCCGCGCGGCTGGAGGCTAGCCCCAACGATTACGACGGCTGGCTGATGCTGGGCCGCTCCTACACCGTGCTGAAGAAGTTCGACGACGCCAAGAATGCCTATGACAAGGCCGCGGCCTTAAAGCCCGGCGATGCCGAACCCCGCATCCAATACATGGCATCGTTGATGGGCGTGCTTGATCCCGCTGCCGAAGGCCCCCTGCCGCAGAATGTGAGCGACGCTGCTGCCGCGGTTCTCAAGCTTGATCCGAAGCAACCCGATGCCTTGTATGTGTCGGGGTTGGCCCGCGTCAAAGCCGGCGACAAAGCCGGAGCGCGCACCTACTTCACCCAGGCGAAGGCAACTCTGCCCGCGGACTCGCCCTTGAAGGCTTACGTGGATCGTCAGCTGCAGACCCTCGACGAAACACGTTGATCAAAACATGGTGATCGCGGCGCACGGGACTATAAGGAATGCCCATGGTTAAGCGGCTCGCCATTGCCCTTGCTTTGCTGCTCGCCACACTTCTGGTCCTGCTGTTGTATCTGCCCGAGATGCGCCCACAACCACCGGTCAGCATGGCGTCGGGCGCTGTGGCCATCGGCGGGCCCTTCACCCTCGTCGATGCCAAAGGCGAGACCGTCACCGACGCCAATCTCAAGGGCCGCTATAGCCTGATCTATTTCGGCTTCACCAATTGCCCCGACATTTGTCCGCTGGCCTTGCAGACTATGACGCAAGCCCTTGAGGCCGCGGGCCCGGCCGCCGACGGCGTGCAGCCGGTGTTCATTTCGGTGGATCCGGAGCGCGATACGGCCGATGCGCTGGCCGGCTATATCGCCAACTTTCATCCGCGGTTCCTGGCTTTGACAGGCACAGTGGAGCAAGCGCGCGAGGCCGCTAAGAGCTACAAGGTTTATGCCGCCAAGGCCCCCGTGAAGGACGCCGACGGCAAAGAGACCGGCGATTACACCGTGAATCATACGGGCTACATTTATTTGATGGACCGCGACGGCAAATATCTGGCGCATTTCCCGAGCGAAGCGAAAGCCGACGAAATCACCGCGGCCATACGGCAACTTCCCCATGGCTGAGCCGGCCTTCTGGCGCGAGAAGCCACTGGCTGAGATGAGCACGGCGGAATGGGAAAGTTTGTGCGACGGCTGTGGAAAATGCTGCCTGCATAAAATCCGGGAAGCCACGGGCGTTCTGAAATTGACCAACGTGGCGTGCCGGCTGCTGGACACCACCAGCTGCCGCTGCGGTAACTATCCGCGCCGCAAAGCTCTGGTGCCCGATTGCGTGGTGCTGACACCGGCGTCGCTGGCAACCATTGACTGGCTGCCGGAGACTTGCGCCTACCGGCTTTTGAAAGACGGCAAAGATCTGCCCGGCTGGCATCCGCTGGTCACGGGCGATCCGTTGAGCGTCCACACCGCGGGAATCTCCATGCGCGGCCGCTGTATTTCGGAGCGCGATGCCGGGCCTTTGCAGGACCACGTCACGCCGTGAACATTTTACTGAGAGACCGCCCTGCCCTGCTGCTGGCTGAAACCGCTTTGGCCAAGGCATTGGACAATCAGGATCTGGCGGCCCGCGTGGCCGTAGACCTCAATCCGCGCGCACGCCGTATCAGCTTGCGCGTCGATCCCATCAATGGCCGCATCGTGCTGGTGCGCCCACCGCGTGCCAGCGACCGCACGGTGATGGCCTTCATTGCCGACAAAGCCGCCTGGATCAAAAGCCATCTGGAAACGCTGCCGCCGCGCATTGCTTTTGTCGACGGCGCGACGCTTCCCTATGGCGGGGTGGATCACATCATACGCTTAAGACCCGAGGCGCGCGGCGGCGTCTGGCGGGAAGGCCAGGAGATCATCGTGACCGGGCGTCCCGAACACGCGCGGCGGCGTTTACAAGACTGGCTGAAGGAGCAAGCACGTAGCGCCCTTACCCCTTTGACCTATGCGTTTGCGGCCGCCTTGGGCGTGAACATCAGCCGCATCACGGTGCGGGATACGCGCTCACGCTGGGGAAGCTGTACGCGCGACGGCAAGATCGCGTTCTCGTGGCGGCTGATCCTCGCGCCGGAGATGGTGCTGACCTATGTGGTCGCCCACGAGGTTGCCCATCTCAAGCACATGAACCACGGCCCGGCGTTCTGGCGGACGGTCGCGAAACTTCTGGAAGGCTCGCCGTTAGAGGGAGACTGGACCTTAGCGCGCGAATGGCTGCGTCGGGGCGGGGCCGCGTTGCACCGCTACGGGTGACACGGCATCGCCGGCGGCGGCATAGGTCGTCGCCTTGCTGCGCGCACTCTTATTGGCAACGTATTCGGCGAAAGCATTCATGCGATAGATGAACGGCCGGCGCACGGGCGTCGCTTTGCCGCGCTGGTTATCGGGCTCACGATAAAACACATGGCTGCCGATGATGGTCGTGGACTCGTATTCAGACGCCCACGCAGGATTCGTGAAATCGGCGTGATACCAGAGCGCGCCGCCGGTGGGATCGGGAATGGACGAGTCCGCCTGGAGAATCGCCGTGGCGATCTTCAGGGACGTGCGCCATTGATCGGCCTCGTAGGGCACGTCGTTCTTGGCATCGCAATACCAGGAGAACTGGCAGCGGTGATTGAGGCCCTGCACTTTGCTTTGCTTCACAACGTCGCAAAGGTTGGACGGAAAGCGCGGATCCATGGCGCGATTGAGCACCACGCGCGCGACGGCTATGCGCCCAGCCATGGTCTCGGAGCGCGCTTCCCAATAATCATTGAGCGCGAGGCAGACCAACTCGTCCTTGGAGACGACAATGCTGGAGAAATCGATATGGAGATCGGCTGGAATCTCGACGGCCCCGGCGGGGGACACTTGGACCAACATGAAGGCGGCGCCCAGGAGCATGGACGCCGCTCGTGTCCACAGTGGGCGTGTCAGCAACGCGGAGAACCTCCGCGGCAGGATCGACAATGGGGTCAAAGTCATTTCCTCGTTTCCTTGGCCATAACTCACCGGACACAACGTCACCCACCAGGATCACAACGCCTGGTTACCTAGAGAGTTCCCTGTGCTCGATGCCCGGACGTTTCGCCGTTTTTTGTCGGCCGGGTTTTTTTGATGACCGAAAAATCCGTTTCCGATCATGGGGCGATTTACCTTCGCCCCGCGGTGGACCGCCGTCTCCAGCAGGCAGGCCCTTATGGCGGGCGGATTATTGGGTGTGGAGGGGTTAGAGTGGCAACAAAAATAAAATTGCGCCGGTTTGGTATTCGCGGGATGTTTTATTGCGAAGATTTCGCCGTTTGGCTCATGATCACTCTTAGGCCTGTTCAATCCATAGGCAGACCTCCGTCCCAGCACCCCAATCCCTGGGGATTTTTGATGGGATTTCAGTTTCTTATTTAGACACAATTTAAATATGTCTTTAAGTCCCTCGAAACGGCCTTCTCAAGAAAAATAAGAAAGAATATTCCAAAAAAAATGCGTAATTTTCAATCAGCGGTAGTCAAAGTCTGGAGGATACAAACCAAATTCGCGCATGGCTGGCTGTGACTCGCCCGCCGAAAGCGCGATTTCGACGCGGCTCAATTGCCCGTGAGGGACTGCCAGAAGCGGCTGATGAGGTCGGGAGCTGCTTGCGGCGCCGTGCCCGGCAGATCGCGCGGCGCATGTCCGACGTGCGCGGCCATCATGACATCACGCCAGATGCTCGCGGGCAAACCGCCGCCGGTGACGTTCTTCATGCCGGCGCCGGAATCGTTGCCGACCCAAACGCCGGTCACGTAATCGGCGGTGAAGCCCATAAACCAGGCATCGCGGAATTCGTTGGTGGTCCCGGTTTTGCCGGCCGCCGGATAGCCAAAGGCCGCCGCCGTGCCGGTGCCACGGGCGATCACTTGGGTCATCAGGTGATTCATGACCGCCAGCGCGTCGGGCGTGATGACTTGGCCGAGGCCGCCGCCCTCGCGGGCGTAAAGCGGGGCGCCGTCGCGGTCGGTGATGGATTCAATGGCATAGGGCAGGACCGCGGAGCCGCCGTTGGCAAAGGGCGCATAGGCGCCCGTCAGGTCCAAAAGCGTGACTTCGTTTGAGCCCAAAGCCAAAGACAGCTCAGGCTTTAAGTCCTCGGTGATGCCGAGGCGGTGGGCAACGGCCACCACATTCTTGGCGCCCACATGCTGAGCGATGCGCACGGCGGCGGTATTGAGGGACTTGGCGAAGGCGGTCTCATAGCTGACGGGGCCTTCATATTTGCCCGAGAAATTCTGCGGCTTCCATTTGCCGATCTTGATGGGCGCATCGGTTACCATGTCCTCAGGCCCGTAACCGGCCTCGACGCCCGCCAGGTAGACGAAGGGCTTGAAAGACGAGCCGGGCTGGCGAAGAGCTTGGGTCGCACGGTTGAACTGGCTGTCGGAATAATCGCGGCCGCCGACCATGGCGCGGACCGCGCCGTCGGTACTGAGCACAACAATGGCGCCCTGCTCGACTTTCAGCTTGGCGCCCGATTCCGCCAGGCGCTTTTCCAGGGCGGTTTCCGCCTGGGCCTGGAGCCGGCCGTCGAGTGTGGTGTGCACAATCAGGTCGCGGTTGACGGCGCCGACGTAGGAATCGACCTGCGACAGCACCCAATCGGCGAAATAGCGGGCGTGGTTCTCGGTGTTGACCACGGCCTTGAGGGCTTGATTGGCGCTCTTCAAGGCAGCGGCGGATTGGGCCGACGTCAGGGCGCCGGTCTCGACCATTGTGGTGAGTACAATGCCGGCGCGATTTTTGGCCCGTTCGGGCTCGCGGATCGGGTTGTAATGGGAGGGCGCCTTCAGCAGGCCGGCCAAAACCGCCGCCTGGAAGACCGTCAGTTCCTTGGCCGGGCGGCTGAAAAAACGCTCGGAGGCGGCTTCGAAGCCGTAGATGCCGCTGCCGAAATAGACCCGGTTCATATAGAGCGCGAGGATTTCGTCTTTGGTGAACATGCGCTCGAGCTTAATGGCCAGCAGCATCTCCCTGATTTTGCGGGAGAAGGTGCGGTCCGGCGTCAAGAACACGTTCTTGGCCACCTGCTGGGTGATGGTCGAACCGCCCTGAACGCGCGCACCGGCACGGATATCGGTCACCAGCGCCCGCAACAGACCGCGGGCATCGATGCCGGGGTGGCTGTAAAAGCGCCGGTCTTCCACGGCGACAACGGCCGCCGGGACGTAGGGCGGCAAGGCCTTGAGATCAATGGTGTTGCCGTAAATGTCGCCGAAGTTGGCGACTTCCCAGCCGCCGGCATCGATGAGCTTTATATTAGGACGGCGCGTGAGCGTGGCCACGTCGACCATCGGCAGGTCGAGCCCGAAAAGGCCGACGATGACCGCAACACCAAGCCCGATCCACACCACCACCGCGAGCAGGTTGTAGACCACCGACGACACACGGAAACCGCCACGGACCTTCCGGCTCTCGTCGGAACCGCCGTCGTTGCTGTCGGTATCGGAGTCCGGCTTGCGCCGCTTCGCTTTAGCCATGGTGGTGATGTAGCATTAAAATTGCGGAGCCCCTTAGGGTGGCTTATGCAGAATAAATACGGCGGTTTAAGGGCGTGTAAATTTCGCGCCTCTGTTTCAGGGAGTACCTATGGCCAAGAAGAAAAAAGCGGCGAAAAAGCCCAAGACGAAAGGCGGCGTTAAACCGCGGGCAAAAAAGGCGCGCGCAAAAACAGCCGCAAAGAAAATCGTCAAAAAGTCGCCCGTCAAGACCAGGGTCGTGGTGACGCCGGGGATGATGAAGGTGCAGCTCGATCCAAGCCTGCAAGAGCGTCTGACAGCCCTTGGCGAGCGCATGGCGGTACCCTTGGATAAAGTGCTGGTCATGGCCTTGAGCGAATTCATCGATAACTGGGAAGATCATATGCGGACCGTTACCGCCTTGAACCAGGGCGACGACCGCATGCAGGTGGTAGCGCCGAAAGAATAGAGGCGGTGTTACAGCACCAGCTCAAAATCCGCGCCGTCCAGCACGCGGCCGTTGATCATCACTTCGATGCGATGGCCGCCGGGGTAATAGACCCGCGTGGCAATAGGCCGCAACGCGTGGCGCTTTTCCAGCCGCAGGGATTGCTTTGGCTCAACAACAAGCGTTCTCCATTTGAAGACCTTGGGCGAGGTGCCGCCGTTTTTCTTGACGTGATGCACGACGTAGTCGAGCACGATGTTTTGCGGGTTCGTGCTCTGGCTTCGCAGTTCCAGCGCAAAGACGGCGAAGCTGCCGTATTTCACCTTCGGCGTTGAGAGCGCAAAGCCGCTGAGTTTTATTTTCGGCCGGTCGGCATAACCAAGCGCCGCCAGGGTTTTGCCATGTCCCGCCTTGATCAGCGTGCGGCACGCATGGCGCACCATGCGCGCGCGGTCCTTTGAGGCACCTTTCATCCAGCGCTTGGCTAAAACCGCCACCAGGTCGGGGTGATCCTTGGCGATGTCGTTGAGGCTATTGGCGACGGAGCGGCGCACATATTCGGATGGATCGTCCTTCAAGGCATCCAGCAGCGGCAAGATATGCTTCGGATCGGCGACAAAGGATTGCAAGCGCAGGCCCCAGGGCAGGCGCGGGCGCGAGCCTTCGGACACCAGCCGGCGTACGTGTTCGTTGTGATCTTTGGCCCACTTTTTCAGATGCGCGAGCACCCGGCGCGGGTGTTTCTGCAGGAACGGGCGGATGGCGAATTCCGCCGTGCTGCGGATGGTGAGTTCGCGTAACGCGGCGAGGGACTCGTCAACGTGATCGAGGCCGAAGCGCGCGACATATTCGCCCATGGGCCAGATCACCATGCCGGCAAGGCCTTTGGCTGCATCGTCGATAGGTTCGCCAGTTTTGTCCAAGGGCCGCAGTGCTGATATCAACAGCTTTAAGGCGCGCGGTACGTCGGGCGGAAGATAAGCCCCAAGCGCCGCCGCGATCTGCTGCGCGCGCTGTTTCATCTCAAGCTTCTTGAAATCCTTCACCGCCGCGGCGCTGAAACCCTTGGCGTCAAAGCCCGGCCAGCGGCGCTTGAGATGGGTGGCGAGGTCGGCGACCAGCGCAGCGTTGAACAGCTCTTTGAAAGGCTCGGGCTTGCGTTCGGCCGGCGGCACGAGAGGCGCTTAGACGTCCAGATTCTGGACGTCCAGCGCGCGTTCCTGGATGAAGTCGCGGCGGTGCTCGACGATATCGCCCATGAGGGTGGAGAACACCTCGTTGGCCTCGTCGGCGTGATTGACTTTCACCTGCAGAAGCGTGCGCACGTTGGGGTCCAGCGTCGTCTCCCACAGCTGGCCCGGGTTCATTTCGCCGAGACCCTTGTAGCGCTGCAGCGAGACGCCCTTTTTGCCGCGGCTCATGATGGCGGCCAAAAGCGGCACCGGGCCGGAGATTTTGACGTCTTCGTCCTTGTAGCGCAGCAAGGCGTCGCGCGTGTACGTGGCCTGCAGCTCGGGCGCCAAGCTATCCAAATGCCGCGCTTCGGCGGAATGCAGGGTGCGGCTGTCGAGGATGAAGGTTTCGGTTACGCCGCGCACGGTGCGCGCGAACTTCAACCCGCCGCCGGCGGCGGCTTCGCCGGTCCAGCCCTTCTCAAATTCGGTCTCGAGGTGATCGAGGCGGCGCGCCACATAGCTGGCGGCATCGCGCGCCAGCTTCTCGTTGGACAGCACTTCGGGATTGAAGGCGCCGGCGATGGCGCATTGCTCGACAATGCGCGACGGCAGGGTGCGCGAGAGCAGCTGCAGACTGTGCTTGGTATCGCGCGCCTTGTAGACCAGCCGCTTCAAATCCTCGCCGGCCACTTGGCCGCCGCCATGAACCACCAGCGTCGCGCCGTTCAAGCCGGCGCTGATGAGGTAGTCCTCCATGGCGCTGTCGTTCTTCAAATAGACTTCCGAGTTGCCCTTCTTGGCTTTGTAAAGCGGCGGCTGGGCGATCAACAGATAACCGTTCTCGATGATCTGCGGCATTTGTCGATAGAAAAAGGTCAGCAAGAGTGTCCGGATGTGGCTGCCATCAACGTCGGCGTCCGTCATGATGATGATCTTGTGGTAGCGCAACTTGGCGATATTGAATTCCTCGGCGCCGATGCCAGTGCCAAGCGCGGTCACCAGTGTGCCGATTTCCGCCGATCCGAGCATCTTGTCAAAGCGGGCCCGCTCGACGTTGAGGATCTTGCCGCGCAAGGGGAGAATGGCTTGAAACCCGCGGTCGCGGCCCTGTTTGGCCGAGCCGCCGGCCGAATCACCCTCGACGATGAACAGTTCCGCCATGGCCGGGTCGCGGTTCTGGCAGTCGGCCAGTTTGCCGGGCAAGGAGGCGAGATCAAGCGCACCTTTGCGGCGCGTCAGCTCGCGCGCCTTGCGGGCGGCTTCGCGGGCGAGGGCGGCTTCCACCACCTTGCCGACAATTTTGCGGGCCTCGGAGGGATGTTCCTCGAACCATTCGCCGAGTTTTTCCGCAACCACGCTCTCGACCACCGGGCGCACTTCCGAGGACACCAGCTTGTCCTTGGTCTGGGACGAGAATTTGGGGTCGGGCACTTTCACCGACAGCACGCAGGTGAGGCCTTCGCGCATGTCGTCGCCGGTCAGCGGGATTTTGTCTTTTTTGCTGATGCCCTTTTCGTTGGCATATTGATTGATCGTGCGCGTCAGCGCACCGCGGAAACCGGCCAAATGCGTGCCGCCGTCGCGCTGCGGGATGTTGTTGGTAAAGCACAGCGTATTTTCGTGATAGCTGTCGTTCCACTCCATGGCCAATTCGACGGTGATGCCGTCTTTCTCGGCCGACATGGTGACAGGCGGCTCGTGCAGTGCCAGTTTGGTGCGGTCGAGATACTTCACGAAGGCTTCGATGCCGCCCTGATAGTGCAAGTCCACGGACTTGTTCTCAGAGTGGCGGGCATCGGTGAGATTGAGGAACACGCCGGAATTGAGGAACGCCAGCTCGCGCAGGCGATGCTCAAGCGTGCCGTAGTCGTATTCGGTTTTGGTGAAGGTTTCGGTAGACGGCAGAAAGCGCACTTCGGTGCCAGTTTTGAATTGCCCGGCGCGTTTGCCTTCAGTGATTTTCGGCGCGTTGCCGGCAACAGCCAGCGGCGCTTCGGCCACGCCGTGGCGGAACTTCATGAAATACTCTTTGCCGTCGCGCCAAATACGCAAATCCAGCCAGCTGGACAGCGCATTGACCACCGAGACGCCGACGCCGTGCAAACCGCCGGAAACCTTGTAGGAATTCTGGTCGAATTTTCCCCCGGCATGGAGCTGGGTCATGATGACCTCGGCCGCCGAGACGCCTTCTTCCTTGTGGATGTCCACCGGAATACCGCGGCCGTTATCGTAGACCGTGCAGCTGCCGTCGCCGTGCAGGATGACTTCAACGCGATCGCAATAACCCGCAAGCGATTCGTCGATGGCGTTGTCGACCACTTCGTAAACCATGTGGTGCAGGCCCGAGCCGTCGTCGGTATCGCCGATGTACATACCCGGGCGTTTGCGCACCGCATCGAGGCCCTTCAGGACCTTGATGGAATCGGAGTCGTAGGCGCGCTCTTCGGCCTTTACGGCGGGTTCGGACGGTGCGTTCATGAGGTCTAAATCTCGACGGTTGCGGCGGGTGTTTATTATATAGGATCGGGGGCGGTTTTTCGCAGCTTTATCGCCGTTTTAAGACGCCTTTTTCGACCGTGTAATACTGGGCCGATTCGTCAAAATCCGCGAAAAGCGCGGTATCGGTACCGGTCATCCAGGCCTGCGCGCCCAGGGCCAAAATCTCGGCGAACAAGGCCTGCCTGCGAGCGGCGTCGAGATGGGCCGCGACCTCGTCCAACAGCAATAAAGGCGCATGGCCGCGTTTGGCGCGCTGCAAGCGTGCCTGGGCCAGTACGATGGAGATCAGGAGCGCTTTTTGCTCGCCGGTCGAGCACAAGGCCGCGGGCTGTCCATGGGAGGCGTGTCCCGGCGCGCTCATGGCAACGCCCAAATCGGAGCGGTGTGGACCGGCGCCGGCGCCGACCACGCCGCGGCGCTCGTCCCAGAGGCTGCGGCGAAGGGCGTCTTCGGCATCCACGGCGGGCATTTCGGCGAGCCAGCTATCAACCGTGCCGACCAAGGCCAGCGACGCCGCCGGAAAAGGCCCGGTGACGGCGGCCAGATCACGATTGAGGCGCGCAACCACATCGTGACGCCCCGCCGCTAAGGCGATGCCATGGCGGGCCATGGTGTCCTCAAGCGCGGCAAACCAGGGCGCATCGCCGCCGCCCTCTCTCATTAGGCGCAGGCGTTGACGATAAGCATGATCGTAGGCCGCCATACGCCCGGCGTGATCGGCATCGAAGGACGTCACAAGGCGATCAAGGAATTTGCGGCGCGATCCGGGGCCGTCGGCGAACAGACGGTCCATGGCCGGCGTCAGCCATAAGACCCCGAGATGGCGCGCCATGGCGGCCGCGCCCTTGGCGGGCTGGCCGTTGATGTGGATGGTGCGCCGCTCCGACGTTCCGGCGGCGAGGCCCGTGCCCATCTCAAGAGGGCCGTCGGGCGTGGCCAGCGTGACCGCCACGGCCCAGGCCGACGGCGAAGGCACCAGCGATACGACGCCCGCAGAGCGCGACGGTGATTGGCGGGCGACTTCCGCCAAACGCGCGCCGCGCAAGCCCCGGCCGGGGGCCAGGAACGAGAGAGCTTCCAAGAGATTGGTTTTGCCGGCGCCGTTGGGACCGGTGAGGACCACGGGCCTGCGATCCACCTCGAGGCGCAAGTCGGCGTAGCTGCGCACGTTGGAGAGCGTGAGCCGCGCGACCGCCATGGGCTTGGCGGCGGCGGCCGTGCCGAGGGTAGCGCTCAAAGGTTTGCGGACAAGCGGGCGCTCACACCCGCATCGGCATCAGAACGTACATGGCCGAGGCGTCCGCCACGTCACGAATGACCGTGGGCGAGGCCGCATCGGCCATGGTGAAGCGCGCGGCTTCGCCTTCGATCTGGCCGAGAATTTCCAGGAGGTAGCGCGAGTTGAAGCCGATTTCCAAATGGCCGGCGGCGTAACGCGCTTCGACTTCTTCCACGGCGCTGCCGGCTTCCGGGCTGGAGGCGGACAGCGTGATTAGGCCCTTTTCGCAGTTCATTTTGATGGAACGCGACTTCTCGGAGCTGATGGCCGAGACGCGGTCGACGGCATCAAACAGCGGCTTGCGTTCGGCTTCCAGCACCTTGTCGTTGCCGGTGGGAATCACGCGTTCATAGTCCGGGAAGGTGCCGTCGATGAGCTTGGAGGTCAGCGTGACGTTGTCGAAACCGAAACGGATTTTGGAATCCGACAGCGAGACCGAGATGTCGCCTTCGGTTTCCTCGATCAGCTTGCGCACTTCGATCACGGCTTTGCGCGGCACGATAACGCCGGGCATGCCGGCAGCGCCGTCGGGCAGCGGCAATTCAACGCGGGCGAGGCGGTGGCCGTCGGTGGCGACAGCGCGCAAGACCGCGACTTTCTCGCTTTTCGCGGCATGCAGATAGATGCCGTTCAAATAATAGCGGGTTTCTTCCGTCGAAATCGCAAAACGCGTGCGGTCGATGAGGCCGCGCAAATCGGCGGCCGCCAGCTTGAAGGTGTGGCCCAAGTCGCCGTCGGACATGGCCGGAAAATCCTCGACCGGCAGGCTGGCGAGATTGAAGCGCGAACGCCCGGCCGCCAGCGCGATCTGGCCGCCGTCGCTCGAGGAACTCACCTCGACTTGCGCGCCGTCGGGCAGCTTACGGACAATGTCATAAAGCGTATGGGCGGGGACGGTGGTGGCGCCGCTCTTGGTGACGTCCGCCGCCGTGGTCTCGGCGATCTCGATATCCATATCCGTGGCATTGAGGGATAGGTGGCCTTTGGCCGCATCCAAACGCACGTTGGAGAGAATCGGAATGGTGTTGCGGCGCTCCACCACACTCTGCACATGACCTAGGGATTTGAGGAGAGCCGCCCGCTCGATGATGAGTTTCATGGTTCTGAAATTCGTCTTTTGATCTTGAGGAAATACGCCGGTCGGCGTTCCCCGCACCGTGAAAAGGGTTCTAAGTATAACCAGAGAGCGGCGACGGGACCTAGGGAAAAACGCCCTGGACGCAGCCTGCACGACGCGTCCAAAGGCCGCAGAATCCGTGGCTTTGAGAGGGGTCGGGCGAAACCGCCCGAGGCCCCAGCCGGATCAGCTTTCGAGCATGCGGGTGAGCAGTTCCACGTCCTCGGCGAAGGCGGTGTCGAGCTTCACCAGCTCTTCGACTTTACGCACCGCATGCATAACGGTGGTGTGGTCGCGGCCGCCGAAGGCGCGGCCGATTTCCGGCAGGGACCGCGAAGTCAGCTGCTTGGAAAGATACATCGCCACCTGGCGCGGGCGGGCGACGGCGCGGCTACGGCGCGCCGAGCTCATGTCCGAGACGCGGATCTTGAAATGCTCGGCTACCCGTTTCTGGATCTCTTCCATGGTCAGGCGGCGGTCATGGGCGCGCAGCAAATCCTGTAACAGGTCCTGGGCGGTCTCGAGCGTCAGCGCGCCGCCGACCAACTGGGCGTGGGCCACAAGGCGGGTCAGAGCGCCCTCCAGCTCGCGCACATTGGAGGTGATCTTGTGGGCGAGGAATTCCTTGACCTTCTGGGGCACCAAGACACCGAGCTGTTCGGCCTTGGCGTCGAGGATGCCAAGGCGCAGCTCAAAGGTTGTGGGATGTAAATCAGCCACCAAGCCCGACTGCAGGCGCGAGCGCAGGCGGTCGCCGATTTCTTCGAGATTGGAGGGCGACTTGTCGGCCGACAGCACGATCTGGCGGCCTTGATCGACCAGCGCGTTGAAGGTGTGGAAAAATTCTTCCTGCGTGGAATCTTTGCCCGAAATGAACTGCACGTCGTCGATCATCAACACGTCGACGGAGCGGAACTGTTCCTTGAAAGAAACCATGTCCTGGTTCCGAAGCGCGCGTACGAAACTGTACATAAACTTTTCGGCCGAGAGATAAACCACCTTACGCGACGGCGCGCGGCTGCGAATCTCGTGGGCGATGGCGTGCATCAGGTGAGTCTTGCCGAGTCCCACGCCGCCATAAAGGAACAGCGGGTTGAAGCTGACCTGATCGGATTCGGCGACTCGCTTGGCCGCGGCATAAGCGAACTCGTTGGGTTTGCCGACGACAAAGTTCTCGAACACATAGCGCGGATCGAGCGGCGCCGAGAGCTCGGCCCCCAAGGGAACGGGTGCGGCTGGTGTGGCAAAGGCCGGCTGACCGGCGGCGCGGGCCGAAGCCGCCGCGCGCGATCCGGGCATGGCGGCGCGGGCGGCCGCCGGCTTTTCGCCCTGCTTTTCAGCGAGCTTTTCTTTGCTTGCGGCTTCGGCCAGGGCGGCGTTACGCGCGGCCTCAACCTTCAAAGTAACCTTGCGAACACTGGGGTTTTCGCCGTTCCAGAGCGCGCGAATCCGTTCGGCATAATGGGTGGAAATCCAATCGCGCATGAAACGCGTGGGCACGGCCAACTCGACCTCGCCGTTGCGGACAGTCGCGACCGTAATGGGTGTTACCCAGCTCTTAAATGCCGACTCGCCGAATTCCTGTTTGAGGCGCGACTTGACGCGATCCCATTCAGCCTGATCGACGGCCGATTCCTCGAGACTTTTCACAGCGACGCTATCCCCTCGACACCAAACCGACCGTCTCGCTTACGCAGCGCCTAGACTATCGGCCGCAAAGATGATTCCCCAAAAGACTTTTAGATAACGCCTCACTGCGCCCGCGGTTGCGGCCCTTTAAAGACGTTTCTCGATAACGACGCCCACCCCTGGAAACACTCCGGTCGAAACCGGCAACAACATTGAACCTTGAGAGCTGAACGGAATTCGAACCAGCCCTTGCGTTTATTTTTGATCCTGAATGTTCAGAATAAATCTTGTTGAAGTCCGAAGCCGTTCTCCATGCGCGCTATTTACTAAGCGTGCGCATTTCAACGTCGCTTCCGACAAGGATCAATGTAGCGAGCGAGACGTATGAGACAAGCCCAAAGATGTGTTGACAGATTTTTCTATACGCGCGCTGCAATCAAGTTTTTAGCTGAAGCAATGAGCGCGATGGATGCCGTTGATTCGCAACGACTTGAATGCGGAATCCGCTGGCGCACGCGAGACTCCGAGTCTTTTGACGGATGCGGCGGTAACGCAATGTTCGTGCGTATGCTGCGGCAGCGCGGCTCGCGCAGACTCCGCCCTGGAGGGAACCCAAGGGGGGGGGGGGGGGGGGGGG